>JAGOLX010000021.1 GCA_017993835.1 Phycisphaerae bacterium | reverse complement strand
TCAAGGCCAACAAGCCTATGAACGCCGCCATCAGCAAGAAACGCTCAAATCCCTCGCAAAACGTGCCAAACAAATGGGTTATGCGATAGTCAACACAGACTCCGGGGAGTTAGTTTCTTAGGAGCGGTAGCGAAGGATCTGGCAGGGGAGTGGGGAAGATCAGTGCGATGCGTGCTCTTCGTGCGGTACTTCTCCTCCTCGGGCCGGATGCTTCACCTCGTTCAGCATGACAAGACGGCCGGGCCTATCTTTCGTATCCTTCGTCTGGCGGGAGGTCCTTGCTCGCCGCCGCCTGCTTCGAGAGTTCGTCGCAGATCTCGTTCCACCGGTGTCCGGCGTGGCCCTTGACCCACACGAATTTCACCGTGTGACGCTGGCAGGCGGTCAGCAGCCTTTGCCAGAGGTCCGGATTGACGGCCTCGTCCGTCTTGTTTCGCCGCCAGCCGTGAGCCTTCCATCGCTCGACCCAGCCCAGGCTCATCGCGTCAACCAGGTACTTCGAGTCGCTATGGAGCGTCACCGCGCAGGGGCTCTTGAGAGCCTCCAGGGCCACGATGGCGCCCATGATCTCCATCCGGTTGTTCGTCGTGAGCCGGAATCCGCCCGAAAGGCGCTTCTCATGTTCGCCGTAGCGGAGCACGACCCCATAGCCGCCTGGACCGGGATTGCCGAGACACCCTCCGTCTGTGTAGATAGTGACGCTCTTCTTCTGATCCTGCATGGTCGAAATATTCTCGCGCAGAGACGCTGAGACGCAGGGAATCACTCCTCCAAGCCATTTACGGCACGAGTGATCCCATCCTTCAGCAAGGCCTCGCCAAAGTTGAGTAGATATCCCAGCTTCCGTTCGGCCAAGCGAACGTTAGTCTGTATCTGTTTCCTGTGCGCCGCTGAGGTCTTCTCAACGGACTTCAGTTCCACAATGACTCTGTCGTCGTCGACGATATCAGCCCTGAACCCTTCGTCGAAGCTGATCCACTTGTACTTGATGCGGATCGGCACTTGGCGTTCAGCCTTCAGGCCGCGCTCGCGCAATTCATATACCAAGGCGATCTCTCATAGACCGTTTCCAGCAGACCCGGCCCGAGCTCACGGTGGACAGCAATGGCCGACTCTACGATGATTGTTCCCAATTCATTCTCCGTCATGCTCTGCGCCTCCGCGTCTCCGCGCGAGATGGATATTGGTCTTCATTGGTGTGACGGCTGCGGAACGGGGGTTAGTCGATAGAGTCCTGCGCCGTGGAAAGGCAGGTCGCGAGCGAATTCCTTCTCGAAGACGCCCAGGTCCTGGTGCGACCACAGGTCGCGAATCCGCGCGCGGCCGGAGATGCCCGCCTCCGTCAGCGAGACAGCGACCGTCGCGCTTTGCGGCACAGGCACGAGGGCCTGATCGGTGTAGACCACGAATCGCACCGATCCGCGCCCGCGACTGCCGACGTCCACCGCAGCGGTCGCCTTGAACGTCGTGTAACCGGTCGGGAGATCGTACTCGATGATCGACGGCGCGTGCGTGCCGATGCCGTACGCGACGGGCGCTCCGGCGCGGGTGAGGTCCTGTCCCGAGGCGTTCTTGCCGACGCGGGTCTCGCCCCAGCCGGCGGTGGCGCAGACCCACGGGAGGTCCGTCAGTCTCCTCTCGCCCTCGGGACCGATCAGCCTGGGCTCGATCCAGTCGGCGTGGTCGTAGTCGAACCCATCGTCCGCGGTGGTGACCTGAAGGAACAGCTTGCGCGCGCCGCGGATGTCCGCGGCGACTTCCACAGACCGGCCGGGCCCCCTGCCTCGGAGAACTTCGCTGGTGAAGAGCGCCTTGCTGTGGTCGAATCCGTCGCCCGGCTCGCGGGCGTTGAACACCGCCAGGTACTTGTGCTGCGAGTCTGGGACGTCGGCGGTCCACGCGACCAGGTCGTCCCGCCGGAACAACTGGCGATTGTTGACGCTGCGCTGATCGACCGCCAGGACCTCGTCGTTCGTGATCAGCGACAGAGTGAAGTCGTCGTTCCAGGGCAGGTGCCCGCCGAACATCAGGGGCGCGCGGACGATGCAGAACAGAGTCATCAGCGTCACCTGCTCGTCTCGCGTGAACTTCGTCCAGCCCTTGTTCATTCGCGGCCCGACGTGGATGGCTCCCAGGGGCAGCATATCGGGATCGGGCCAATGTCCCGGCCCAATGTACGGCGACCACCGGTCGCAGATCTCGAATTCCTGTTTCAGCAGGGGCCAACTGTCCCAGAAGTCGTCGGTGAGACGCCAGAGGTTGGCGTGGGTCGCGACGTGCTGCGCGACCTCGAAGGGCGTCGCGCCGGGCGACGTGCTGAGCACGATGGGCCGGCCGCAGCGGTCGATGGCCTTGCGAATGGCCTCGATCTCGGGCTTCTGGCTGGTATACGGGCGCGACAGGTCATCCACCTTCACGTAATCGACGTCCCAATCGGCGATCAGCTCGAAGACCGAATCGTAGTACGCCTGCGCGCCGGGCTTGGACATATCGACGCCGTACATGTCGGGATTCCAGGGACAGGTGCTGCTGGTGTTCGCGATGGCGGAGGCGGTCGTCTCGGCGCCGAGTATGCGGCAGTCGCGCTTCACCGCTTCGCGCGGGATGCCGCGCATCAGGTGGATGCCGAACTTGAGACCCTTGGCGTGTACGTAGTCCGCCAGGGGCTTGAAGCCCTTGCCGTCGGCAGACGACGGGAACTTGGCGAGGACCGGCCACAACCGGCCGTACTCGTCCAGCACGGGCTTGGGATTCGCAGCGTAGTCCCAGCCCCTCGATTGCGGCTCGTACCACTGGATGTCCACCACGATATACTGCCACCCGTGGGCAGCGAGGCGCTCGGCCATGTAGTCCGCGTTGGCTTTGACTTGCTCTTCCGTCACGGTCGCGCCGAAGCAGTCCCAACTGTTCCACCCCATCGGCGGCCTCGGCGCCCACGCATGGAACGCCTTCGTCTCGATCACCGGCGCCTGGGAGACCCACAGACTCGCCGCAGCACATGTCATGAGTATCAACGGTTGCATCATCGGCTCCATTCCTCGAACGAAGATGGTGCGTGATACACACCCCACGGCCAGCGATGATGCGCTATTCGTAGGGTGCGTACCACGCACCGCTTAACTCGACGGGCGATTGTACCCGCCCTCCGTATCGAATACCAGACCGCGCGGGCGCATGAAAAAGCCGGACCTCAGGGCCCGGCTGGGTGTCGTCACGGCTGTCGCGATCGGTCTACTTTGGCAGATTCTGCGTCTCCACATCCGCGACGTGCAGGTCCGCGTAGATGACCCGCCAAGTCGTGGAACCCTGCGGCTGGTACCAGAAGATCGGTGCCGCGGCGTCGCCGAAAGAGACATTCTGGCCGGCGTATCGCCACGTGCCTGCGGGCAGTTGGCCGATGAAGACCATGCCCTGGTACATGACCTGCGGCTGGCGCTCGGCGCCGTAGGCGGGTGCGTACGGGCCGACGAACTTCCTCTCCTGGGCCATCTGTATCGCGATCCGTGCGATGTCCGGCCCGTTCACAGTCGGCGGGAACGTCGCGTCGACCGTCCAGTTCGACCACAGACGCAGGAACTCAACGAAGTCTCGCTCGGTCACTTTGGAGACATCGGCCGCGACTTGGACCGGCGTATATCCCTCGGGCGGCTCCAGCGTGAAGAACGAGTCCGGCAGCGCGACATCGAACTGGATATCGCTCAGGATCGCTTTCATCCCCGGCGCGCCGGCGAACTCCAGCTCCGCCCGGACGAGCTGCCCGGTCTTCGCATCGATCCAGACCCTCGTCGTCGTATCATCCCGGCAGACCTCGAAACCATCGAGCGTTCGCCCGTCGATTTCCTCGCGTCCCAACGAGGCATCCGCCTGCTCCGGAAGGGTCCTGAGCTGTTCGACGGTCGCCCACGGGTCCTTGCCTGGGTCATCCGGCAGGTTGGCCATCTCGAACACCACGTAACTCTTCGTCGGCGGGACGAGACTGATGCCTTTGGCTCCGCTGCCTGTCGATTCGACCACGGTGATGTAGCCGTCGGCTGTCGCGGTTCGCAGGTGGCCGGTGTCGCGATACGCGATGTCCAGACGCACGGTCGGCATGCTCTCCACGCCGGTCTGCGTGACCAGGCTGTAGATCAGGGTGTGTGCGCTATGCAACTGGTCTACCATGCGGGCGTAGACCTTGCCGGTCCCGCCGCCCGGCAGCAGGCTCAAACCTGCAATCGCGGTCAGCGCGACTACCGCCGCTACAGCCCACTTCGTCATTCGATGATTCATGATCGTTCTCCAAAAGAGCGCCGTCGGCGATGGAACGTCGCGACGCGAGGGTTCTTGTTCTTGTGTCTTGGCAGCCAGCAGGACCTCGCGGTTCGCCGACTCCACAGCGACAGGATCGTCGGGCAACTCGCCCATGCACTCGGCACAGTCCAGCAGCGACCGCAATCGTCTGACCGCCTGGCTGCACGATTCGCACTGGTGCAGATGTGCCTGGATCTCGCAGGCCCTTTCGGAGGCCAGCTCACCCAGCACGAACTGAACGAGTTGCTCATTGGTCACGTTGTGAGGATTCATCGTTTGCCTTCATCGATCCAGGTACTCGTGCAACTCCACGGCCAACTTCGTCACGGCCCGATGCAGATGGACTCGCACCGTCGGCTCGGAACAACCCAGGAACTGGGCGATCTCGGCGGTTTCCCGCTTCTCGATGCGCGACAGGATGAACGCATCGGCTTGCCGTTGCGGGAGCTTGGCCAGGACCGCAGCCAGTTTCTGCTGTAACTCGTCCGCCTGCAAGGCGCCGTCCGGCCCGTTCGTAGTGACGCTGTGAGGCGTTTCTTCTGATGTCCCCACAGGCACGTGACAGACAACCCGGCTTCGGGCGATCTCCAAAGCCTTCCGGATGGTCGCGCGGTACAAGTACGCCGGCCAATTCACGTTGCCGTTGTACCGGTCCCAGCGCCGCCAGACGGCCAGGAAGACCTCCTGATGCACGTCGTGCGCCAGATTCACGTCGCGCAGGACCCGCATCGCGGTGCCCAGCACCTGCCGGCCGTGCTCATTCACCAGGTTTTCAAAACTCATGTGTGACACTGTTGTACCATTCGGCACATCAAACGCCGCCGGAGCCAGGCCCGATTGCATGCAATTCGAGATCTCTGCAATCATAGAAGGCGTGGGCCGCATCGGCGTTTACAGCAAATCCCCGCGCCGCGCCAGCGGGGCCAATCACCCACAACCCCACGGGAATACTCAGGAAATACCTCGGTGCGCGAACCCGCGAGGGGTCGCAGGGTAGCATTCACAATGGACGCACGCGTTCCTTGACAACTCCATTCATCACACAACCTCAGAACACCTTCAAGGGAGAACCATCATGAAATCGAAGCAGACTGCGAAATTGACATTCACCCTCCTGGGGATATTGGCGTTCCTGCCATTGACCGCCCGCGGACAATCATACGACGCCGCCTGGACCTTCGGGAATGTAGGCATGTCTTCCTATCGGCTCGACGCCTTCGAGCCCGCTACCCTCGAGTTCCCTGAGTTGGGCGCCGAGAACCCGACCCTGCCTCTGGAATTGGGGAAACGATACCAGGTCAAGGTGCCCGGCTACGTGGCTCATCCTTTCGAGGTGCTGGCAATGGCCCCCTCCGCGTCGGGAGATGTGGTCCTTCTGTCCATGGCGATCCCGGGCCCGTTCGAGTCCGACCCCGGCGTGGCCTGGCAGGACGACGGAAAGGGCACCGTTCGCTTCACGTTGACCGAGGGCCTCTACCAGGCCATGATCGCGGGAGGTCTCAAGCCGGGCTACCGGTGCCGGCCTCACGCGCCGTTGATGCGGGGCGAGTTCACCGTTTCCGGGACGCCCATTGCTGCGCGGATCCCGTCGTCGCCTGTACGCGTCGAGCTGCAAGCGGTCGCCTCGGGGTTGGCGGCGCCGATCCTGGTCGTGCCCGATCCGGTCCAGTCGGGCCGGCTCCACATCGTCGACCAGGTGGGCCTGATTCGCGTGGTTGACAATGGCCAACTCCTGCCTGAGCCATTTCTGGACCTGACAAGCCTTGTCGTGCCCGTACGCGTGAACTATGACGAGCGCGGCTTCCTCGGGCTGGCCTTCCATCCGGGCTATGCCGATCCGAACAGCCCGGGCTTCCGGAAACTCTACACGTACACGAGCGAGCCGCTGGCCGGACCCGCCGACTTCACGGTCGAGTTGCCCGCGGGCGCCACGATGAACCACCAAAGCGTGGTCCGCGAATGGCAGTGGGACGGCGCCAGCGCCCAGATCGATCCAAACTCTTCGCGCGAATTACTGCGGGTCGACCAGCCGCAGTCCAACCACAACGCCGGGCACCTGGGGTTCGGTCCGGACGGCTACTTGTACATTGCCTTTGGCGATGGCGGCGGCGCCAACGATACCGCCGCCGGACATGGCATAACAGGCAATGGCCAGAACATCAACACAATCCTCGGCAGTCTCGTCCGGATTGACCCCTTGGACCCGGCCATGACGCCGGACAGCCCCGATCCCGCCAGTGCCAATGGAGCCTATCGCGTGCCCGCGGACAATCCGTTCGTCGGCGTCGACGGAATCGACGAAATCTTCGCGTACGGATTCCGCAATCCCTATCGCTTCAGCTTCGACCGGCGCAGCGGCGCGTTGATTGTCCCCGACGTGGGACAGAACCGTGTCGAGGAGATCAACTTCGTCCGCAAAGGCCGCAACTACGGCTGGAACGTCAAGGAAGGCACATTCGAATTCGATCCCGCGACCGGCGCCGTCGGGCTACCTCTCGACGATCCGGAGCTGGCCGACCCGGTGGTCCAGTACGACCACGACGACGGGCTGTCCGTGATCGGAGGCTACACGTACTACGGGACCGCGGTGCCGGAGCTGTGGGGGCAGTACATCTGCGGCGATTTCTCGCGGCAGTTCTCCGTGCCGGAAGGCCGCCTGTTCGTGGCGGACCTGTTCGCCGGCACGATCCAGGAGCTGCTGCTCGGTGCGGCGGGTGCCCCGCTCGGCCTGTTTGTCAAAGGATTCGGCCAGGACCATGAGGGCGAAATCTACCTCGTCGCCAGCACCGCTCTGGGCCCGGCCGGCGATACGGGCGTTGTCCTGAAGATCGTGCCCGAACCGAACGCGGTCGGCGTCGGGCTTCCGACAGCCGCCGTGCTCACCGGCGCTGGAGCAGGGACGCAGTCGGCCGCCACGGGCCTGGCGACCCTGCGTCCGCACCCCGATCAGGAGGCCGTCTCCTATCAGCTCAAGGCACAGGGCATCGAGAATGTCACGCAGGCCCACATCCACGTCTCGACCGAGCCCGGCGGCGACGGCCCGCCGGCGGTCTGGCTGTATCCCGCGCACCAGCCTGCAGTGCTGGTTCCCGGCGAGTTCACGGGCGTACTGGGCGATGGCAATGTCATGACGGCCGACCTCGTCGGGCCCCTGGCGGGCATGACGATCGCGAACCTCTGGACCGCAATCGACGAGGGCCGGGCCTACGTGAACGTGCACACCGAGCAGTTCCCGGCCGGCGAGATCCGCGGCCGGTTGAAGTAGGCGTCACAACCCGACGCCGAATGTCGCGACGCGACTCGGACAACACCATTCCACAACGGGCCGCGGGCGAGAACCCACGGCCCGTTTCTTCTTGTTCTTCGTGCGATTTCGCGGATTGCCAGGCTCCGGCACACGCTTCGCGCGTATGACATTCCGGGGTTTCCATGAGCCCTTATTGCGCGCAGACACAGTCGTGCACCCTATTCTCCCGAATCCGGCGAAAAACGCTTGCGGTCTTGTCGTGCCAAGTGGTACAATACAGAATAGAAATCGAGAGCCGAAGGCGGGCCAGGGATCTTTCATAACTCGGCCGTCATTATATATCGCCATTTTTGCAGCGCCTTTCATACGCGCCCCCTTCGACCGACACGCACGTGTCTTGTTCCTCGGGTCCGTCGCATTCGCGGCGGGGAACCTGTCGCATTCGGTCATTATCCATTCATTGAAGGGAGCGGAGTATGAAGGTGAAAACAGCGGTATTCAGTCTCGCGGCGGTCCTCTGCCTGCTCACGGCGGGCGGGGCGTGGGGCAAGGTGATCTACGTCGATGGCGACGCGCCGCCGGGAGGCGACGGTATCTCCTGGATCACGGCCTATCGATTCCTTCAGGATGCTCTGACCGACGCCAAAGCGGCCGGCGAGGCCGTTGAGATTCGCGTGGCCCAGGGAACCTACAAACCTGACCGCAGTTCTGCGCATCCTGACGGCACACGGGATCGGTCGGCGAGCTTCGTCCTGCTCGACGATGTAGCCATCAAGGGCGGTTTTCCCGGAATTGGAGCGCCCGATCCGGACGCTAGAGATATTGCCTTGTATGAAACCATTCTTAGCGGTGATCTGACGGGAGACGATGCCCCTGTGCGGGACCCGTGCCACCTACTGACAGAACCTACTCGTGCCGAGAACAGTTACGCGGTCGTCAGGGCGGGGGCTTGTTCCAGATCCGCTGTCCTGGATGGATTTACAGTCGCCTCGGGAAACGCAATGGGAGGGCGAGTGGCTGGAGGAGGCGGTCTGTACTTGTCGGGTACTGCGGAAGCAGACTGCTGCCCTTCCATAGAGAACTGTACATTCCTTGGTAATCTCGCCGCAAGTGGTGGCGCAGTGGTTGTTAAGTCGGCATATCCAGAATTCACGGCTTGCACGTTCCTGCAAAATGCGACCAAGCAGATGGGGGGTGCTATGTTGATTCGGCTCTCTGGCTCTCCATCCTCGCCCTGTGAGTTCGTCCTCAGGGACTGCGTTTTCGCTGGTAATCTGGCGGGAACCGAAGGTGGTGCCATATTTGGATGGAATTGGCCGTCCGTAATCGAAGATTGCTCATTCATGGGGAACCACGCGCAGAGGGGAGGGGCAATATATAACCTTGGCCCTGGTGACCCTGCGAACGCAGTGAACTGCTGTTTTATCGGCAATATGGCCGACGTGGCAGGCGGCGTGGTCTATTTCCGGTACAAGGAAGGAGTGACGATGACTTCCTGTACCCTCGCGGGCAACACAGCTCCGGCTGGAAGGGCTATCGCATGTCTGGAGTCGGTGAATGAGCTCATACCTGATCCCTCGGCAATGATCATCAACACGATCCTCTGGGATGGTGGAGATGAGATTGGTGTCAGCGACCACGTGCAAGTGTACGTTAGTTACAGTGACGTCTACGGTGGGTGGCCGCGAGAGGGGAACATCGACCTTGACCCGCTCTTCGCCAGCCCGGCGTATTGGGACCCCAATGGGACCGACGATGATCCCAACGATGACTTCTGGGTGGACGGCGACTACCACCTCAAGAGCCAAGCCGGACGCTGGGACCCAAACAGCGGGAGTTGGGTCCAGGACGATGTAACAAGTTCATGCATCGATGCCGGCGATCCGAATAGTCCTATCGGCGACGAGCCATTTCCGAACGGCGGGCGGGTCAACATGGGTGCCTACGGCGGGACTGCGGAAGCGAGCAAGTCCTACGCGGAGGACTGAATCGACGAGGCAACATGGCTCTTGGCCCGGATGATTCACTTCGTTCAGCATGACAAGGGGAATCGGCGAGTGCATGCCCGTTCCTGAGTCGCCCCCCCCCCGCCAGACGTGAAGAGGGTGCGTGGTACGCACCCTACGGAGCGGAGCCGTTCGGAGTTCCGCATTTACGCGGTCTGACCCGCCTGAAGGTGGGACTCCAAACGTCGCGACAACGGTCGTGCATCCGGAGTCGGCTTGCCAATTGCCTTACGCCGGTCTTGGCGCTACAATTATGCCATCGGTCCTGCGACGGGCCGACTGGTCAGACAATCGAACGGAAAAGGGAAGAGGTGACAGGCATGAAGATTCTCTCCGCCATCGCACTGATCGTTGGATCTTGCACCGTCTGCATCGGGTCGGAACTGCCGCGCAGCAATCCCGAGGCACAAGGCGTCTCCTCCGCGGCCGTCCTGGCTTTCATCGAAGCGGCCGACGCCGACATCGACGCGATGCACAGCTTCATGCTCCTGCGTCACGGCCACGTCGTGGCGGAGGGCTGGTGGTCGCCATACAATCCCGAATCGCCGCACATGCTGTACTCTCTGAGCAAGAGTTTCACCTCGACCGCGGTCGGACTGGCCGTCGCGGAGGGCAAGCTCAGCGTGGACGATGAGGTGCTGAAGTTCTTCCCCGACAGCGCGCCGTCCGATCCGAGCGGCAACCTCCAGGCGATGCGGGTCATCGACCTGCTGCGCATGTCCACGGGACAGCAGAGTGAGCCGCCGCGACCTGCGGATCAGCCTTGGACCAAGGCGTTCCTCGCGCACCCGGTCCCGTTCAAGCCGGGCACCCACTTCCTCTACAACACCTCGGGCACCTACATGCTCTCGGCCATCGTCCAGAAGGCGACGGGGCAGACCGTTCTGGACTATCTCACGCCGCGATTGTTTGAGCCTCTCGGCATCAAGCACCCGACGTGGGAGATGAGCCCGGAAGGGATCTCCGCCGGCGGTTACGGCCTGAGCGTTCGGACGGAGGACATCGCCCGCTTCGGCCAGCTCTATCTGCAAAAGGGCAAATGGCAGGGCAGGCAGCTCGTGCCCGAGTCGTGGATCGAGGCTGCGACCGCCCGCCAGACCTCCAACGGCAGCAGTCCGAACAGCGAATGGGACCAGGGCTATGGCTACCAGTTCTGGCGGTGCCGCCACGGCGCCTATCGCGGCGACGGCGCGTTCGGCCAGTATTGCATCGTCCTGCCCGAGCAGGACGCGGTGATCGCCATCACCAGCGGCGTGCGGGACATGCAGGCGGTGCTGAACCTGATCTGGGAGAAGCTCCTGCCCGCGATGAAGCCGTCGGCGCTGGCGCCCGACGAAGCCGCCGCAAGGAGGTTGCAGCAGAGGCTCAAGGGCCTGTCGCTGCGACCCCAGGAGGGCGCCGCCTCCGGTCCCAAGGTGTTTGGAACCAAATTCGTGTTCCCGGCCAACGATCGCAAGCTGGAGGCGATCACACTCGAAAGCAACGGCAGTGACAACGCCGTGACTCTCGTCGTGCGCCTCGATGGAGTCGAGCAGCGGATCGCCTGCGCCCCCGGCGTATGGCGCAAGACGCGGATCGCCTGGGGCCAGTTGCCCGAGCAGCCGATGGCCGCCAGCGGCGGATGGACCGCAGACGACACCTTCACAGCCAAGCTCTGCTTCTACGAAACCCCCTACCTCTTCACGCTCCGTTTGAAGTTCCAGGGCCGGGAGGTGCAGTACGACAGCGAGGCGAACGTCAGCTTCGGTCCGACCAAAGACCCGCAACTGACGGGTCGGGCCCAGTAGGGTCGGTTCGAGAACAGCAGAGTTCTGGGGGCGCCCGTCCGCAGGCGGTGTGCGGGGGCGGGTTCATGTCTGTGAAAAGGAACTGGCTGTCGGTTGGTCACGGCGAGCGCCGGCCTGCTTGCAGTGTGCCCGTAAGGGCATATCTTCCAAGGCACGGAAGATAACGCCTCACGGCGTCAGTACGAACCGGGCCATTTCGCCGTTCCTATCCTGGGCAGGTGCTACACAGAAGAACGCGTGATTGCCCTGGTCGACCAGGAAGCCCCTTTGACACGATGCGCAAGACGCGATAGAATACGCCCGTCACGCATCCCTGCGACCTTTGAAAGGGCAGCGTATGGATCGCACAAGGACCGTTCGATTGCTGGGAGTCTTCCTTCTGTCGGCGGCAGCGTCCGCTGTCTCGGCCGGTGTATCGCCGCGCGAGGTCATCGATGCGGCGGGAGCGACTCATGGAATCTGCGTCGTCGTTGGCGACCGGGCGTGCGATCTTGCCGTCGCGCTTGCCCGAGAGAGCGAGTTGCTCATCTACCTGCACGTCCCGAAGGCAGAGGATCTGGAGTCGGCTCGCATGACGATCGACGAAGCGGGCTGCTTCGGGACCCGCGTCTTCATCGCGACAGGCGAGCGCAGGCTGCATCTGGCCGACAATCTGGCCGATGTAGCGGTGATCGTCGCCGCGCCGGCTCTTCCCCAGGCGGAGATCCTGCGCGTCCTGCGACCGGGCGGGAAGGCAGTGTTTTCGGACAGGACCGTCGCCAAGCCGATCCCGCCGGGACTGGATGACTGGACCCACCCCTATCACGGACCTGACAACAATCCGCAGTCGAACGACAAGGTCATTGTCGCACCCTATCTGACGCAGTTCCTGGCGGAGCCCCGGTATGCGCCGCTGCCCCAAGTATGTGTTGCCTCTGCGGGCCGGGTGTTCAAGGCCTTCGGGCACGTGGCGTTCAAGGAACGCGAAGAGCCCTTCCTGAACAAGCTCGTCGCCTTCAATGGCTACAACGGCGCGATCCTCTGGCAGCGAGATCTCCCCGAGGGCGTCATGATCCATCGCAATACAATGGTCGCGACGCCCGCCGCACTCTACATCGGCGACAACAAATCGTGCAAGGTGATCGACACCGCGACCGGCAGGGTGCTGGAAGAGATCGTCCCCCCCCTGGAGAAGGCCGGCGGCACGTTCTGGAAATGGATGGCCATCGAGGACGGTATCCTATACGCCATGATGGGCGAGCAAGAGCAGGCCGACTCGACAAAGCGGTGGAAGCGCGACAAGCACGGCTGGCCCTGGGATCCCATCTCGGAAGGGTGGAACCAGCCGGAGCAGCCTTGGGGCTACGGTCGCCATGTTCTGGCCCTCGATCTCAAGACCAAGAAGGTCCTCTGGAGCCATCGCGAAAGCGAACCCATCGACGGTCGGGCCGTCTGCATGGGTCATGGTCGCATCTACGTCTTTCGATTCGGCGGCTATCTTGCGTGTCTCGATGCCGGCAGCGGTAATGAGGTTTGGCGAAGGACCCCGCAGAATGCCCCGGAGTTGTTCGGATCGCTCGGGGAGTACCAGAATCGTCAGGACTGGCGGACGAACTGGCGGACCACCTGCTATCTCAAGTGCAGCGACAAGGCCCTCTACTTTGCCGGGCCGCAAATCGGCAAGCTGCTGGCCGTCTCTGCGGCGGATGGCAGCATTCTGTGGGAGCATCCATACAGCAACTTCCAATTGGTCCTTCGCGACGATGGGCTCTATGGCATCAGCGGTCAGATCGACAAACACCCGAGTCTGAAGTTCGACCCGCTGACCGGCAAAGTGCTCGCGGAAATCGGCAAGCCCCGCCGGGCTTGCACTCGCCCGACCGGCTCGTCGGATGCGATCTTCTTCCGTGCCGAGGGGGGCTCCGTCCGCCTGGATGTTGCGTCGAGTCGCCCAGGCTGGATCTCCCCGATGCGGCCGGTCTGCCAGGAGGGCGTGACGGTTTCCAACGGCCTTCTGTACTGGTGGCCGTCGGTGTGCGATTGCCAGTTGACCCTGTATGGCATCACATGTCTGGGCCCGGCGGGCGATTTCGGTTTTGTGCCGGACGCCCCTGAGACGGCACGGCTCGAACGAGGCAAGGACGCGGGGACACAGGCGGCTCCTCTGGCGAACCAGCCCGGCGACTGGCCGGCCTTCCGGGCGGACAACGCCTGCAGCGCCTCTACCTCGGGCAACGTGGTCGAGCAGGCAGCACAGCTCTGGGAATACGACCTCGGTATCTCCACGGTCCCGGGCCTGCCTCGCATCACCGCGCCTGTTGCCGCAGGCGGACTGGTCTTCGTCGGCGGCGCCGACGGCGTTGTGCGTGCCATCGATGCCTCGACAGGAACCGCTGTCTGGAAGGCTTGCACCGGCGGGGCGATCCGCATGCCGCCGACCATCTGGGAAGGACGGGCCTACGTCGGGTCCGGCGACGGCTGGGTGTACTGCTTCGAGGCAATATCCGGCCGATTGCTCTGGAGATTCCGTGCAGCCCCGACGGAGCGTCTGATTCCTGTCTACGGCATGTTGATGTCCACCTGGCCGGTGGCCGCCGGCGTGCTCGTCGAGGATGGCATCGCCTATGCCGCCGCCGGCATCGCCAACTACGACGGCACATACTTATACGCGCTGGACGCGCAGACCGGAGCGGTGAAATGGCGGAACACTACGTCCGGCCACCTCGATCCCCAGGCCCGGACCGGCGTGAGCGTCCAGGGACATCTGCTGCTGCACAGCGGGAAGCTCTACCTGTCCGGCGGGACGTCGGTCTCGCCTGCTGTCTACGACGCGGCCACGGGCAGGTGCCTGAACGATCCGGCGCAGTTGGCGGAGTGTACCTCTCGCAGTCCGCGCGGATGGGAACTATCCGTGCTGGGCGACCAGGTGGTCGCCTGTGGCAAACCGTTCTACGGTCATCCTGCGTACGACGTCTACGATGTCACCGTGTTCAGCAGGGCCTTTGTGGCCTCGGCCGGCAACACATCCATCGTGTGGGCTTCGAACGCGGCCGGGCACAGGCTAATGGGATTCCGCGATTTCGACCGCGAAGGCCTCGCGCGGAATGCGGCGAATCCAGGCAATCGATTCGAAGTGAACTGGGGCAGGCTGGCTCCTTCGACGAAGCCCGCATGGTCTCTCGAATTCCAGAAGACTCAGGCGATGGCCGTCTGTGGGAACGCGGTCCTGCTGGCGACCGACAGGGAACTGATTGCGATGGATCCAGTCAACGGCGCGGTGCAGTGGAAGCAGCCGTTGCCCGCGCCGCCGGTGCTCTGGGGCCTTGCCCTCGACAGCGCCGGTCGAACGATCGTGACCCTGACCGATGGACGTGTCCTCGGTTTCGGCTCTGTGAGAAGGGTTGTACAAGGTCGGTAATGCGGATGGGCGCTGTGTATCGCAGGAGCATCTGGTGACACGATTGTCGTGGTTGAGTCTGACTATGCTGGGCATCCTGGCCGCGTTCCCGGACGCGGCGCATGGCTGCCGATACAATGTCCGGGAGATCGGCTTCATCGACACCGGGGTCGAGCTATACCGCCTTTTCGTATACGTCCCCCAGACGGTTCCGGCGGGAGAGATCGGCGGTCTCAAAAGCACGCTCGATGCCGCCTGTGTGGATACGAACATCCGTTGCGAGCCCGTTCGAGTGGGTCAAGATGCGAACCATCCCGCCCTGCGTTTCCTCTCGGTACACGGGATCGACAGCTACCCTGCCGCCGTGGTGGTGTCGCCGGATGGTCCGTCGCGGCCGTTGCCTCTGCACACCGATGGCCGATCACTTGCAGAAGCGGTTTCATCGTCCCTGGAAACCGTGCTGGATTCTCCGATACGCCGACAGATCCTGGAGAAGGCCGCGGATAGCTACGCGGTAGTGCTCCTGATCGAGGGGCCGCAGCAGGATCGGAACGCGGTTGCCCGAGAGGCGATTTCCGCCGCGATTTCGTACGTCAGCGAGCAGTTGGCGTTCTTGCCCAAGCCCATCGCCAGGGGTCCCGAGGTGGTCGTGCTCGATCAACCGTCTCTGGCCCGCGAGGAGATGCTGCTTTGGACTCTTGGCCTCGATCCGGAAGATGTGAACGAGCCGTGTGCGGCGGTTTTCTATGGGCGGGGCCGGTGGATCGGACCACTGTTCAAAGGCGAACTGCTCACCGACGCGAATCTCCTGCGACTTCTTCCTGTCATCGGCGCCGATTGCGAGTGCGGCCTCGATCATCGATGGCTCCAGGGCACGATGCTCCCGGCTCGGTGGGACCAGAGTCTTCAGCAGAAGGTCGCGGCGAGCCTGGGGTTCGATCCGGAGAGTCCCATGGTCAAGATGGAGATGGTCTCCATCATCCGTCGCGGCGTGAGTGGACTTGGCGATCCCGGCGTGCCGTTCGGCTATCAAGAGATCGAGGTTGGGGGCTCGGAAGAAGGCAGCTCGGACCTGTATTCTTCAACGGAATCTCCTGATTCGTGGCCCAGCCGCCCCCGGCTGGGGAAAGAACCTGTAGCCCAGCCGCCCCCGGCTGGGAAAAGAACACGTAGCCCAGCCGCCCCCGGCTGGGGAAAGAACACCCCCGAGGGCGGGGGTGCCACAGACGTTTCCGAATCGAACCATGGGACCGTCGAGCCCGGAGCGGAACCCGCCGCCGCCCCTGCTCCTCAGGCCGTCACGGGTCCAGTGGATGTCGAACAACCGCCGATGGGAGGCAATGTCCTGGCGGTCTCCTTTGGCGGCATGGTTGTGCTGGTCGCGGCGGTATCCGTGGCGATTCTACTGAGAGCGAAAAGGAATTGAGACCAACATGGTTGTGATCCGAATGGTACTGAAGGAGATGTGGCATCGCAAGGTCAACTGGGTCCTTGCGATGCTCGCGGTCACGACGGCCGTGGCTTTCTCCGTGGCGTTCTTCACGGCGGCCAAGGCCTCGGAGCGGGAAACGGCCCGCCTGATGCTGTCGATGGGCTACAACGTGCATGTCATCGCCAAGGACGCGGACGCCGGCGCCTTCCTCATCCATGGGATTCCCGACAAGACGATGCCCGCGGATTACCTGGACAAGTTGGCAGCCCAGCAGAGCATCTCCTACAACCATCTTCTGGCGACCCTGGAAGGCAAGATGAACTGGCGAGGCATGGACATCGTCCTGACCGGGATTGCCCCGGAGGTCTGTCCGCCCGGGCAGAAGAAGCCGCCCATGATGTTTCAGGTGGACCCTGGCACGGTCTATGTTGGATACCTGATCACTGAGAGCACGCGAGTGAAAGAGGGCGAGACCATTTCCCTGGGTGGCAAGGATCTGAAGGTCAAGAAGTGCCTCTCGGAGTCCGGCGGGCTGGACGATATGAGGATGCAGTGCAGCCTCCAGGATGCCCAGGAAATCCTGAATCAGCCGGGACGGATCACAGGGATCAAGGCCGTCGATTGCCTGTGTTTCGCCCAGGGCGATCCGGTCGTGACGCTCAGGAAGGAGATCGGCGCCGTATTGCCCGAAGCCCAGGTGCTTCAGGTCAAGGCCATCGCAAGCGCCCGAGCGAAACAAAGGCAAATGGTCCACAACATCTTTTCCCTGATGCTGCCGTTCGTCGTCGCCGCCTGCGGGGTGTGGATCGGCGTGCTGGCGGCGATGAACGTCCGGGACAGGCAGCAGGAGATCGGCCTGTTGCGGGCCCTCGGATACGACGCGAGGGCCATCTGCCTGCTGTTCCTTGGCAAGGCGGTGCTGGTGGGCCTGGCCGGAGCGGGCGTGGGTTTCCTGCTCGGGACGAGTCTGGGTCTGACATACGGTCCCAACGTTTTCGAGATCACGGCCAAGGCGATGATTCGCTGGGAGCCGTCGCTGCTGGCCTTCGCCTGCATTCTCGCGCCGCTGTTCGCCGTTGTTGCGAGCGTCATACCGACCATGATCGCGGTCACCTACGATCCCGCCGCAACACTGAGGGAAGAATAAACGAGAGAAGGACAACCATGCTGGTTCTCAATGACCTGGGCAAGACATATCGCACGCGGGCCGGTGACGTGAGAGCACTCCACGCCGTGAGCCTGCAAATCGACAAGGGCCAGTTCGTCGCGGTCTGTGGGCCGAGCGGCAGCGGCAAGACAACGCTCCTGATGATGATCGCAGCCATGCTCAGACCGAGCGAGGGATCAGTGCAATTCGACGGGACCGACGTCTATGCGATCAGCGGCCGGGAACGAGCACGCTTTCGGGCACGCAACATCGGATTCGTGTTTCAGATGTTCCACCTCGTGCCGTACCTGAACGTTCTGGAGAACGTCCTGGTGGCGCAGGGTGCGAGCGGAAGAAGAGACAGCGGTCGTGCGGAGGATCTCCTGGAGCGGCTTGGCCTGCGACGCCGCATGTACCACAGACCTGGAGCGCTCAGTGCGGGCGAGAAGCAGCGAGCCGCGATGGCCCGTGCGCTGTTGAATCAGCCGAGGTTGATCCTGGCTGATGAGCCGACGGGCAATCTGGACCCCCAGAACGCTCAGTGCGTTCTGATGCATCTTCGAGAGTTCCATCGCGCCGGCGGGACCGTCATCGTCGCGACCCACGGCCCGGCCGCACAGGAACTCGCCACCAGGACCATCCATCTGCGAGATGGAACGGTCTGCGCCTGACCTGCGGCGACGGGACCGCTTCGCGACGGCTGAATCCCGTCTGATGACCCATCGAAATGATCAAGGCCCGGACGCTCGCCGACCGGTGACAGGCAATCGTCCTCGTCGGACTGGGGCACAAGTCAAGTGCAGGGAAACACTTGCGCTCGGATCGTGTCTGTACCGTGCGGGAATTGCCTTGTGTGGAGGGCATCGGACACGGTATAAGTAGATTGAATCGGGTGCGAGGGTTGTGCGCACGCAGCACGTTGGGTGTGGCGACCCTGAACTCTCTGGCAACGCAAGCGGTCGCTCGGGGGGGCGACTCGGCTGTTCAGTCAGGATCGAAGTGCATCTGTCTGAAGGAGGACGTGTCATGTTCACGCGATCGTTTCTTGTGGTGGTCTCGTCTGTGATCGTGGTTCCCGCTTGGGCGTCGGCTGTCCCGGAGAACCTGGTCCTCTACTGGCAATTCAATGAGGGCCAGGGAACCGTCGCCAAGGACCTGAGCGGCAATGGGAACGACGGGACACTCGAAGGGGGCGCTCTGTGGGTTCCAGGCATGCTCCGCGGGGCACTGGCGTTCAACGGAGCCAATGCGGTGGTCAGAGGTCCGCATCTTCCATTCAACAGTCGCAGCTTCACGCACGCCATGTGGGTGAATCCGGCGTTGTCGGCGAGCGCGCAGGCCGTATTCTCCCAGTACCAGGCCAGCACCGCCAACCAGGGTCTGCACTACCGGCTTCTGGGAGACGGCGGCATCAAGATGGGGTTCTATTCCAATGACCTCGACATGCCGGCGGGGACGCTCACGGCGAACACCTGGTATCACCTCACATTCTGGTATGACTTGGGCAATCAGAATCGCAGGATCTACATCAACGGCGAACTCAAGGCCGAGGGCAGCGCCCCTCCGTATCTCGGGACAGCAGGCGACACGCTCGTCGGCACGTTCCGCAGGCCGGATCGTCCGGATCGCGTGCCGGAGTGGTTTGACGGAATGATCGACGATGTGCAGCTCTACGACCGGGTGCTGGCCGACGAGGAGATCCAGCAGATCATGCTGGGTCTGACGGATCCGGCTCTCGCGTACGACTCGAGTCCCGCGGATGGCTCCACCGACGTGCCGCGCGACGCTGCCCTGAGCTGGAGCGCGGGCGACTCCGCGGTCGCACACGACGTGTACTTCGGGACGGCCTTGGAGGACGTCAACGATGCCAGCCGGGCCAATCCGGGAAACGTTCTCGTCAGCGAGGGCCAGGAAACGACCGCCTATGATCCAGCCGATCCGCTGGATTTCGGCACGACCTACTACTGGCGAATCGACGAGGTCAAAGGGGCCCCCGACAACACGGTCTCCAAAGGCGAGGTCTGGAGCTTCACCACGGAGCCATACGGCTATCCAATCACCGATCTGACGGTTCGGGCATCGGGCGAAGAGACCACGTCGCCTGCGATCCGGACCATCGACGGCTCCGGACTCGATGATCTCGATCAGCACGATGTGGGTCTGGAGACGATGTGGATCACCTCCGGCGGCACGCCTGCCTGGATCCAATACACGTTCGACAAGGCCTACAAGCTCCACGAGCTGTGGGTCTGGAACTCCAATTTCGACCTCGAGCCTTCCATGGGCCTCGGAGCCAGGAACGTTGTGATCGAGTGGTCCACCGACGGCGAAACCTGGACCGCGTTCGAGAACTCGCCGGAGTTCGCACAGGGAACCGGATACGCCGACTACCTGGCCAATACCGTCGTCGATCTCGGCGAGGTCACGGCCCGACACGTCAAGCTGACGATCACCAGCACCTGGGGCGACACCGGGATGGTCAGTCTCAGCGAGGTGCGGTTCTATTACAAGCCGCTGCAGGCGTTCGGACCCGATCCGGAGGACGGAGCCACCGAGGTCGGCGTCGAGCCCACGCTGAATTGGCGGCCTGGACGGGAGGCGACCTCGCACATCGTGTATCTCAGCGAGGACGCGACGACCGTCGCAGAGGGGACCGCCGCAGCCAGGACCGTGACCGACCATGGGTACGCCCCCTCGTCTCTGAATCTCGCAACCGAGTATTTCTGGAGGGTGGATGAAGTCGGTGACTCGGGCACCTACGCGGGCAACGTCTGGAGCTTCACCACCGAAGCATACGTGGTCGTCGACGACTTCGAGAGTTACAACGACGACGACCATCGCCTCTACGACCTGTGGATCGACGGCGTCACGAACGGCACCGGCTCGTATGTCGGCTATGAAAACGCCAACCACGGGACATTCGGCGAGACCGTCGTCGTCCACGGCGGCAGCCAGTCCATGCCTGTTTCCTACAACAACGCGAAATTGCCCTACTACTCGGAGGTCGAGCGGACGTTCGACTCGGCGCAGAATTGGACCGCCCACGGGGCCGACGCGCTGCGTCTGTACTTCCAGGGTGTCGCGACCAATTCGTCGCAGCCTCTCTACGTGACGGTCAAGGACAACTCCAGGTCCCAGACAGTCGCGCACTCGAACGCAGCGGCGACAACCGCGACGGAGTGGCAGGAATGGACGATCCCGCTGAGCGAGTTCAGCTCCGCCAACGTGAGACTGACGGCCGTCAAGGCGCTGGCAATCGGTGTGGGCAACAAGTCCGCTCCGACCGCCGGCGGCACGGGCATCGTCTACATCGACGATATCGCCATCGGCGTCGTGCAACAGTGACATCCGTCAAGCGGCGACGTAGACCAGGGAACCGCGTGGACAACTTGGTTCACAGACACAGCAGGGATGAGCCTGGCGACGACAGCGTGGAACAGGAAGGATGGCGCGCGGATTACGCGATCGCCCTGCTTCAGTGTCTCCTTTTCCCGCTTCCTTCGCTAGGGTTGGCGGCCTTCTCACAGAATCGTTCACATGAGCCGGCCCGGAATGGTCCGGACGCCGGCGCGTCTGCCGGTTCTTCGGCCTCTGAGCGAACTCGGGGAAGAACTTGTCGGCGGCGAAAGGACATGTAGCCCAGCCGCCCCCGGCTGGGTAGTTCCGGAAATCACCCCCGAGGGCGGGGGTGCCACATGTGGCACAGACATGCTGGGGAAAGGACATGTAGCTGGGGAAAGACACCCCCGAGGGCGGGGGTGCCACAGGGGCTCCTTCGCCGGATCTGTTCCATCTTGAACGGTCACGGCGGAGGCGGTAGGATCGTGTCGGTACAAGAACAGGACACACGCAGGACAAGAGGAGCATGGCGATGGACACGATCAGGATTCTCTTTGGGATCGCCGCATTCGTTGGGATGGGGATCTTCTGCGGGAACGCACCAGGTCAGGCTCAGCCGGCGACGGGCGAGACACAGGTGGTTTCGACGCCGGGGCAGGTGCCGCCGCTGCCGCCGCGACTGCCCGATGGAATCCCGGCGTTCCCGGGCGCCTGGGGCGGCGGCATGTTCACCACCGGAGGTCGCGGCGGCAAGGTGATCGAGGTGACCACCCTGAGCGACAGCGGGCCGGGCAGCCTGCGGGCGGCCGTCCAGGAGCAAGGCCCTCGCATCGTCGTCTTTCGCGTCGCCGGGATTGTCCAACTCGAATCGGACCTCGACATCGGCAATCCCGACATCACGATCGCAGGCCAGTCCGCGCCGGGCGACGGCGTCTGCCTGGCCGGCGGGTCGCTGAACATCAACACGCGGAACGTCGTGATTCGTCATCTGCGGGTGCGACGCGGCCGGCCCGAGGGAGGCCAGGGCTCCGACAACATCGGCGGCAATCCCCAGGAGCAGATCATGATCGACCATTGCAGCGCCAGTTGGGGCATGGACGAGAACCTCTCGCTCTATCGCTACATGAAGCCGCTGGCTGGCGGAGGCAGCGTGAAACTGCCCGTCGCCAATCTGACCATCCAGTGGTGCATTTCGAGCGAGGCGCTGAACGCGGGCAATCACGCCTTCGGCGGCACCTGGGGCGGCCGTGATTCCACGTTCCACCATAATCTCTTCGCCTGCAACACGGGACGCAATCCCTCGATCGGCATGTCGGGCGAGTTCGACTACCGCAACAACGTGATCTTCAACTGGCGGCACCGCACCATGGACGGCGGCGACGAGACCTCCCTGTTGAACGTGATCGACAACTACTACAAGCCCGGCCCGGCGACCAACGAGAACATGCGCAGCACGATCGCCCGAATCGAGCAGCGCAACATGTACTCCCCCGGCAGACTCTGGGAGGCTGGCGGCTGGTATCCCAAGACGGCGGGTCGCCCGGGCAAGTGGTATGTCGCAGGCAATATCGTCGAGGGATATCCCGACGTGACAGCCGACAACTGGAAAGGCATGCAGGGTCCCGAGGAGACCGCTCGCGTCAATACCCCGTTCGAAGGCTGGCCGGCCAGGCAGGAGACCGCAATGGAGGCCTTCCAGTCCGTGCTGGCCAAGGCCGGCGCGACGCGTCCTCGCCGGGACGCCATCGACGCCCGCATCACCGAAACGGTCCGCACCGGCAAGGTGGCCGTCGGGAACGGCATCATCAACGACCCGAGAGAGGTGGGCGGATATCCGGATTATGCCTTCTCGCCTGGCGACGTGCCAGCCGACAGCGACCACGACGGCATGCCCGATGAGTGGGAGAAGACACACCAGTTGAGTCCGGCCGAGCCCACGGACGGCAACCTCGACTCCGACCAGGATGGCTATACCAACGTCGAAGAGTATCTCAACGGGACCAATCCACGCGAGAGGATCGACTACAGGAACCTTGCGAACAACGTCGACACGATAAGCTGAACCCCAGATATCCCCGTCTGCGGCTCCTGCCGTCTTCGTCTTGCCCGTCGTGAAGGGTCAAAGGGCCTGTATCCGTTGTGGACACAGGCCCGGCATAGGTCTCGTCTGTTACTGTTCGAGATCGGCCTGCGGCGGGTCGATCAGATACCGGACGGCGTTGAGCCACACCTTCTGACCTTCGGCATTGAGGTTCATGACGCCCCAATTGGTCTTTTCGCCTGAAACCTCCTGGGTGCCGGCGTTGAAGAACATGCGGACATCGACCGGCGTTTGCGTGGAGGTCGCGTAGAACGGCGCCCCTGCGGCCCACTCGGCAATCAGGATATTGCCGTTGTCGGGCCGAACCGCCAGGACCGTGCCGTTGCCGGCATCGGCGGAGTTCATGAAGCTCGCATACCCGCTGGCCACGCTCGGATCGTACCACTGGACCACATCGTTGGCGTCGAGCGCCACGCCTGTGAAGATCGGGTGGTTCGGGTCCGCCGCCTTGGCGTCATAATAAGCCCGACGGGCATCCTGGCTATTGATGTCGATCCACTTCCAGCGATTGTTGGCGGCGATGTACGAACTCATCAGCATGACGGGGCTCTGCACGCTGTCCCAAGCGGCGACTTCCGCAGCGTCGGTGGAGACGCCGCCGCTGTTGCAGTCCCGGCCGATGATGACCAGGTCCGCCGCATCCAGGACCGCCTGCTTGTTGGGATCCAAAGTCTCCCAGTAGCTCGTCCCTGCTACGTCTCCCTTCGTGTAGTCCACGTCGTACCCGGCGGTTCTGAGCAGATCCACAAAGCCATGGTCGCTCGGGACATTGGCGTCTGCGGTCGAGGGGTGCATCGCCGAGACGAAGACGATGCTTCGGCCCTTGTTGACCATGTAGGCGACCGCGTTCAGGAAGAGCTTCTCCCCCGCTTCCGTCAGGTTGTACACGCCGTCGACCGGATTGTTCTTGTTGCCGCCGGCCCCGGAGGCGAAGAACATGCGAGGCCCGCCCGCAAACTGCGTGCTGCCCTCGTAATACTCCTGGCCGGTTTCCCAGGCGGCGATCCAGACCAGGCCGGTATCGGCCCGCGTGGCCAGCACTGTGCCGTTGCCGGCGTCTACGGCGCCCTTCACGAACTCCGACTTGATGGGCGGGACCAGGATATCCGCCTGGTTGTTCGGATCCAGTTCCACACCCTGGAAGATCGTGTGGTTGGGGTCCACGACTTGCATCAGGCTCACGCCCGTTCCGGCGTCGGTCCCGGTGCTGCTGAACAATCCCCACTTGGGCAGCGCGCGGGCCATGTGCGGGCCCTGCAGGAGAATGGGAGTGGTGATCGCGTTCCACCACTGCGCCTCGTTCGGATCATCGTACTCCCCGCTGGCACAGTCGCGAGCGACGACGATCAGGTCGGCGGCATTGAGCTCCGCGATCTTGTTGGGATCGAGCACGCGCCAATATTGGGCGCCGTTGACCGGGTCGTGCTGATCCTTGTAGATCACCTCATACCCCTGCGCCGTCAGCAGATCGATGAATCCTTGATCCGCCGGGGCGTTCGGTTCCACGCTGCCGTAGTGCAGGTTGTCCGCCACCCAGATGATCGTAGCGCCCTGCGCCATCGACGTCAGCGCAACAGCCAGACTCAGGAACAGGTACATCGGTTTTCCACACATAGAGGCCTCCTTCCAAATAACAGGTGTTCGATGATACACGCTCGATTGGGTACTGCCAAAGGCCACACGTGCCGGAGTGCAGGCACAGGGCTATTATACACGAATCCTGGGGGGAAATGCTACAGTCGCTCGCTTCTCAGCGTGAATATTCTTGCGCCCCCTATGGCATGGAGCCGGACTCCCGGCGTGCACCCACCTCGCCGAATCGCCCATATGCGTCAATTCAGCGGGGGCTTGGCGGGTTCTTGGGGGAATGCTGTTGCGTGTGGTGTGCGACCCCGCTATAGTAGATGTATCGTCGGTCTTTTTCAATTCAGATGGCGTTAACCAGGAAGGAGGAAGAACACACCCGCGTGGTTCCGTTCTTCCCCTTTCATGAGCCAAATGACAGTTGAAGTTTTCGCGAAACGCTGATAGGCAATGGTAATCTCGGTGGGGTTCATCATGAGAACGACACGGATTCCAAGAGCGTTTACGCTGATCGAACTGCTGGTAGTCGTTGCGATCTTGGCGTTGCTTATGGCGATTCTCATGCCCTCGCTGCAACGGGTTCGCGAGCAGGCCAAGGAGATGGCGTGCCGCAACAATCTGCACCAGTTTGCCCTGGCCCAGATGATGTACGTGGACGACAGCGACGGGCGGTTCGTCAGCGCGCCGACGTGCCTGGTCGGCGCCAAGCTGGATTATGAATACTGCCGGTGGCACGACCCGAGCCGTCCCGCACGGGGCCCGTTCTGGCCGTATGTTCCCGAGGAGAAGGTCCGGTTGTGCCCTTCCTTCAAGGTCCTCGCCAAGAGCCTGGGCGCCAATCATCCGGCACACAACCCCGCGATTCCCATCATTCCCTACTTCAGCTACTCGATGAACGGGCTCCTGGGCACCAACAAAGTGGACACGGATCCCGGCGCCGTGAAACTCACGAGGGTAACCCGTCATCACGCGGATGTCTTCCTGTTCTCCGAGGAGAACATGTGGGGCCGCGGCGGCGACGACGGCGTGCTCAACGACAATGCCCTGATCCCGAACGGCCGGGATTGGATGGGGACATTCCACAGCACCAATTCCGGGAACCCGAATGGCGGAACGGTCAACGCCGTCTTCGTGGACGGCCACGTCCAGGAAGTGAGGTCGGCCTTCGGAGAGGACCCCCAGGACACCACCAACATGGAGTTCAACAGGTTCGAGAAGCACGGCTGGCCCCACAAGACACCGCCTGCCGGCGCGGCGGCAGGTGGATAGCACAGAGTCGAACCGCACAACAACGATACTGCTTCACGAGCACCTACTCCGCCTGAGGCGACGACGTCTGTCTTTCAATGTCGGCCACCTGCCGCTGGAATTGGGCCAACTCCTCTTCATAGAGGGGCAGCATGTGGCGCCAATGGAAGCAATACGGCGCGTTGTCCCTCCAACCCTGGACGGGAATTCGTCGATATCCCGTCTGAAGCGTGTTGGCATATCGGTAAGTCGCAGCCGTGCGGCCGACCAGGGCTCGATAGACCTCCAGGCTCTCCTCCAGATGGGCCTTCGCCTTTCGCATGTCTTCCTTGTCCTGGCTGTAGCTGTAGCGGAGCACGCACATCGCCGCGCGGGCCTTCTGCTCATAGTTGCCGCTCACGAGCTGGATGCAGTGGATGTCGTTGCGTAGTCGTTCGAACTCCTCCCGGTTCTTCGTCACCAACGGTGCTGCTTCCTCAATGGCATCGACCGCCTGCGCCGCGAACCGCGACACGTCCTCGATCACCGACAATGGCGTCTCCCCTTCGTGCTTGGCGCCCAGCCATTCCTTCTGCACGTACTCGTGCAGCCGCTCGCCGGGCGGCGACTGCCATTCCCACAGACCACTGAAGGGTTTGTACGGTTCAGGATTCACCAGTTGGTCCAGGAACATCCCCAGCGAGAAAGTCTGGCGATTGCCCTCTGTAATGCCGAAGCGGCGCAGCAGCATCGGCGCGCAGTTGCCGGAGTCGTTGTAGGCCGACAAAATCAGCTCCGCCGCCTGCTTGTCACCATAGGTCTCCGTCAGTCGCCCGACCCAGTACTGATGGTCCGTGCTCGGGTCGCGGTCCGGCTGCCACAGGTATCTCGCCCAGGCCTCGAACCAGATCCAATCCCGTTCGTACTGCACTTTCCGCGGATTGGCGTCGTCCGGCGTGTTCGGCCAGTCCCAGTACGCCAGCGGATACAGGTGCAATCCCTGAGCGCCCAGCCTGTCCCGACAGGCCCGCACGCTCCTGCGAATGAACTCCGTCGCGCCGTACCGAAACGGCTCCAGGTTCGCCAGGGCGTGCACGTTGACCACGTGAGCGGAGCCGGCCCGGCTCAGGTCCAGGTGCACCTGCTGCCCCTCGCCTCGCGGCTCGTACGTCGTCAGCGACTCCCCATTGTACTTGGCCATCGTGTAGAGGTTCTTGTAGTGTTTCAGAGCCGACTCCATCAAGGCTTTCGCGTTCGACACCGCGTGGGCACGGACCACGATGGGCGGCTCGCCACTCATCCCAAGCTCCTCCATCGCGTCCTTCACCCCTGCGATCACCGTCTCGTTCAGCCACCTCTGCTGGTTCTCCTGTCCGCTCAAGGCCTCGCCCAGACAGACCAGCAGCCCGACGTTGGGGTACGTTCTGACGAACTTCGCAATCGACTTGCGGTTGTAGTCCGAGACCAATTCCGTCGGGGCGGCAAGCTGCGTCTTGATTCCATGACGCTCCGCAAAGGGCTTCGATACGAAGGTGTTATAGAACATCTGGACGACCCAGATGCCTCGCCGGTCTGCCTCTTCGGTCAGGAAGCGGTACATCTCGACGTTGCGTCGAAACACCTCCTGAGACACCTCGAGCGCATACGGATATTCGTCCAGTTCCACCAGTGACGCGAACGGATGCCCGTTCCACAGGTACAGCGTGTTGAACCGCTTCTCGACCAGGGAATCGAGGTACTCGATCCACTGGGCCTTGTCGTAGAAGAACGGGAAACTCTCGGGCGTGTACGGAAACTCGTACATTTCCCGGCCTGGCAGAGTAGAGGTCAACTGCATACCGATGCAGGGTCCGCGCAGACGAAACACAGGACCATCCGTGACGTCCAGTTCCGGCGGCAACTGCCCGGCGGCAATCACGCGCCGGCTCAGCTCCAGGCATCCATAGAGCGCGCCCGAATCTCCAAAACCCGTCACGTCATAGGAACCGTCTCCTTCTCGGAACAGGCGGAACCCCTCGGGTCGGTCGCTCCGACGTCCCACCGTCACAGTGATGCGCGGCGCGATCGACCCGTGTTCCGCAGTGATTGTCGGTTCGTAGCCCACGCGCCGCAGCGCCTCGCCCAGTCGCTGAGTCCCGAACTTCACTCGGGCCGATGCGTTCTCGCCTGCGACGATTCCGATTCTCCCTGAGGCAGCAGCCACAGTATTTGCAGCCATTCCGAGCAACAGGATGGTCAGCCATGCACCTAGCCATATCTTCACTCAGCGGCCCTCCATATTGATCTCGATCAGAATGGGCAGACCCGTCAGACCGGATCTCCTGGTTCTCAGGGGAACGGTCTTCTGTGCTGACCGGCGATTGTACCATGAGAAGATGCGCAACTCCAGGGGGCATGCGTCAAGAGAGTCGCAGCCCTGGAGCCCGTTGACGAGGCCCAGGGACTTGTTATCATGTGCATGTGTCGGAAAGCCACGGAACCGCAGGAGCGTAATCGATGAATCCGCTGTGTTTCAGAATCCTCCTTGTCGCCAGTTCCGTCGTCTGTAGCGTCCGGGCTTCCGACGTGCCGCCCGAGCGAATGCAGGCCATCTACGAGGAGGTGAGAACGCCGTACAAGTATGGCATCGTCATTCCCGCGCCCGAGGGCAAGAAGGTGGATTGCCCCACGGTCTTCCGCCACGGAAACCGCTGGTATATGGTTTACGTCCAGCTCGAAAACGAACCCCAGGGCTACACCACCCAGTTGGCCGCCAGCGATGACCTGCTGCACTGGCAGGTGCAGGGCACGATCCTCGCCCGCGGCGACCGGGATGCCTGGGACAAGGCCAATGCCGCCGGCGGCATCGCACTGGTCAATACGCAATGGGGCAGCGATGTGACTCTCGACACCCACGAGGGACGATACTGGATGTCTTACCTGGGCGGAGCGCGCCCCGGCTATGAGACGCCGCCATTGTCCATCGGCATGGCTTCGACACTCGATCCCGTTTCTGTTGCCGAGTGGGAGAAGCTGCCCGCCCCGGTCCTCCGGCCGGACGATGCGGATGCACGCCCCTTCGAGACCGGCACGCTCTTCAAGAGCTTCGTCTTCCGCGACGAAGCCGCCACGCTCGGCGCACCCTTCGTCATGTACTACAACGCCCGCCCGCCTCGCGGCGACGAGACCATCGGCATCGCGATCTCCCAGGATCTGCGGACGTGGCGGCGCTATGGTCATGACCCGGTGGTCGTGAACCCGCGCCCCCCCGATCTCAAGCACGGCGTCATCAGTGGCGATCCGCAGATCGTGCGGATGGGCGACCTGTGGGTCATGTTCTATTTCGGCGCCTTCTGGAAGCCGAAGGCCTTCGACACATTTGCCGCCTCGACGGATCTGGTTCACTGGACCCACTGGGACGGCCCTCACCTCATCGAGCCTTCCGAGCCCTGGGACGAGGAATTTGCCCACAAACCCTGGGTCCTCAAGCACGACGGCGTCGTCTACCATTTCTATTGTGCGGTCGGCGATCAGGGACGGGCCATTGCGCTGGCCACCTCCCGGCCCATGGAGACGGCTGGCCCGCAGACCCCACCGCCTGCGAGCGATCCGGACCCGGACTATACCCGCGTCATCACCGGGCGGGCCGACAAGATCGTGAAGACTCTGGACATCCCGGATGACGACAGAAGGACCAGGGTCCGGGACATCATCGTGCAGCAATACCGCGATCTGAACGCCATCCATACCCAGCGAGACAAAGAGATCGAAGCTGTCGGGAAGACCGCCTCGGACAAGGCGTCGGCCGAGGCCCTCGCGAAGAGCATTCGGGAACAGGCAGACGGGCGGGTCAGGCAACTGCACCAGAGCTACCTGGCGAGGCTCTCCGCAGAATTGACGCCCGAGCAGGTGGACCAGGTCAAAGACGGCATGACCTATGGCATCCTGGCTGCCACCTACCAGGGCTATCTGGTCCAGGTGCCCGAGTTGACCGACGCCCAGAAGCAGCAGATCATGGCGTACCTGGTGGAGGCACGCGAACTGGCCATGGACGCCGGGACCTCCGAGGAGAAGCATCAGTGGTTCCGCAAGTACAAGGGCAGGATCAACAACTACCTTTCGGCACAGGGGTATCGACTGAAATAGGTGTGCGATGAAGCAAAGTGCCTTCGCAATGGCTGTGGAGAAGAAACGGCTGGTTCTGGCGATGCTGGCAATTGCCTTTGGCTGGTCCGAATTGGCCGATCTCCGCGCCGGCTGGGACCCGCGCACGAAACGACCCGTGTCACAAGGTCCGGATCGTCGCCTGGTGTATACGACGGACGAGAAGGGCAATCGCATATCGGACTTCTCCTATTGCGGATACATGGCGGGTGAGCGTCCGATTCCCGACGCCACGATCCGCGTCGTTGTCCCCGTGATTGAGGGCGACGCCACGCAGCGGATCCAGGCGGCGCTGGATTACGTTGCTTCCCTGCCGGCGGATTCCAACGGCCTGCGAGGCGTCGTGCTGCTGGAGAAGGGTGTGCATCATGTGTCCGGGAGCCTGCGAATCGCCGCTTCCGGCCTCGTCCTCCGCGGCAGCGGCATGGGCCCGGACGGCACAGTCCTGCTGGCAACAGGACTGCAGCGGGACACACTCATCTGCATGAAGGGAAGAAACGACCTCAAGATTGGGCCTTGGGTGGCGATTGCGGATGCCTTCGTGCCGGTCAACGCCAGCGTCCTCCGCGTGGATGCGTCCCATTCGTTCCGTCCGGGGGATCGAGTCTTGGTGCACCGGCCCTGCACAGGGGAATGGATCAAGACGCTGGGCACGGACCATTTCGGCGGCGGGATCACGAGTCTTGGCTGGAAGCCGGCAAGCCGAGATCTCTACTGGGACCGGACTATTGTCTCCGTCGAGGGTGACCGGATCACGCTGGATGCGCCACTGACCACCGCCTTGGACGCGACTTACGGCGGCGGCCGCATCGCGACTTGCCAGTGGCCCGGGCGGATCGCGAATGTGGGCATCGAAAACCTCTGCTGCCGATCCACGTACGACAAGGACAATCCTAAGGACGAAGCTCATCGCTGGATGGCGGTGACACTGGAGGACGTGAGCGACGCCTGGGTGCGGCAGGTCCGGTTCGAACACTTCGCTGGTTCTGCGGTTGCCGTCTGGCAGACCGCCAGGCGCGTCACCGTCGAGGACTGCAAGTCCCTGGCGCCGATCTCGGAGATCGGCGGCCAGCGGCGGAACACCTTCTGGACCGTCGGCCAACAGACCCTTTTTCAACGTCTGTACGCCCAGGGCGGCTATCATGACTTCGCTGTGGGCTTCTGTGCCGCCGGGCCGAACGCCTTCGTGCAGTGCGAGTCGAGCCAACCCTTCAGTTTCAGCGGCGGAATCGACAGTTGGGCATCGGGGGTGCTGTTCGATGTCGTCATGATCGACGGCCAGGCCCTGAGCCTGTTCAACCGCTCGCAGGATGCCCAGGGCGCCGGCTGGAACGCAGCTAACAGCGTCTTCTGGAACTGCTCCGCCTCGCGAATTGACTGCTACGCGCCGCCCACCGCCTGCAACTGGGCGTTTGGCTCGTGGGCCGAATTTGCCGGCGACGGGTATTGGGAGGAATCCAACAGCCACGTCCAGCCGCGGAGTCTGTACTATGCCCAGCTTCAGGATCGTCTGGGCGAGCGGGTCCGGTCGCGCATGCATCTGCTGCCCGTGAGCACGGAAGCCACGAGCAGTCCGAGCGCGGAGTTGGCAGCGGCTCTAACGGCGCAATCGCGGAATCCGCCCGTGCTGCTCTCTGACTGGATCGACCAGGCGCCGCAGCGACAGGCTATCCCCACCTCCCACGCAGGCGTCAGAACGATTGATGAGATCGGATACAGTGAGCCACCCGTCTCCAAGCAGGCTGATTCTCCTATGTGCGTCCAGAATGGCTGGCTCGTCTACGGCGATGCGGTCATGACGGGCACACGTCAAGAGGTGCGATGGTGGAGCGGGGGCGTCCGCCCGCTCGACGTCGCAAAAGCCACGCCGCACATCACCCGTTTTGTGCCGGGCCGGACCGGGCCCGGACTGACGGACGATCCGGACGAAATGACCGACGGAATGCGGAATCAGGGAGTCGTCGCCGTCGACCACAACTATGGGCTGTGGTACGAGCGGCGACGCGACGATCACGAGCGGGTGCGGCGCATCGATGGCGATGTGTGGCCGCCATTCTACGAGCAGCCCTTTGCCAGAAGCGGACAGGGGACCGCCTTCGACGGCTTGAGCCGCTACGATTTGACCAAGTACAATCCCTGGTACTGGACACGGCTCAGGCAATTCGCCGACCTGGCGGACCGAAAGGGCCTCGTCCTCATCCACCAGAACTACTTCCAGCACAATATCATCGAGGCCGGCGCCCACTGGACCGATTTCCCCTGGCGTCCGGCGAACAACGTCAACGACACGGGATTTCCGGAGCCCCCGCCTTATGCGGGCGACAAGCGGATTTTCCTGGCGGAGCAGTTCTATGACGTGAACCATCCGGTCCGCCGGCCGTTGCATCAGGCCTACATACGCCAATGCCTCGACAACTTCGCGGACAACAGCAGCGTCGTCCAGTTCATCGGGGCCGAGTACACCGGCCCGCTGCACTTCGTGCAGTTCTGGATCGATACGATCCTGGAATGGGAGCGTCAGACCGGCAGGCACACCATCGTCGGCTTGAGCGTCACGAAAGACGTGCAGGACGCGATCTTGGCCGACCCAGTCCGCGGCGCTGCGGTGGATGTGGTCGACATCCGCTATTGGCACTATCGCAGCGATGGGAGTCTGTACAGTCCCGCAGGTGGGCAGAATCTCGCGCCCCGTCAGCACGCCCGACTCGTCTCCCCCGGCAGGACCTCGTTCGAACAGGCATACCGGGCGGTTCGCGAGTATCGGCAACGGTATCCAGACAAGGCGATCCTGTATTCTGCGGACTCGCTTAACGACTTCGCGTGGGCCGCGTTCATGGCAGGCGGCTCGTTGGCCGGCATCCCCAAGGTGTCGGAGACCGGATTGTTGGAGCGCGCCGCGTCGATGCATCCGGTGGATCTGCCCGGCGCGCCCGCCGGACAGTGGACGCTGGGCAATGGCCGGGGAGAGTTCATCGTGTATTGCCGTGCCTCAGGCGATCTGAAGCTCGATCTGAATACGAAAGACGGTCCCCTGACGGCGCACTGGATCAATCCCAGAGATGGCTCGCTCTTGAGGAAACAGTCGCTTGCCAAAGGTGCACAGAGCACGGAGTTGAAATGTCCCACATCGGGCCCGGCGGTCTTGCAGGTGGCCCAAGCAGATTGATGGAGGACAGTATGATCGACGATCCGTCCATGAGTCGTCGCCGCTTCATGGGTGCGGCGGTGGCAGTCGGCCTGCTCTCGCCGGCAGGAGATGCGCGGGGGGATGGAGACGCCGCGTCCCAACCGGTCCCCAGCCAGCGATACAGGATCGGTGTATGTGACTGGATGATCCTCAAACGCCAGCAGCTCGGCGCATTCAAATGGACCGCTCAGATCGGCGCCGATGGCGTCGAAGTGGATATGGGCAGCCTGGGCCAGCGGGAGACCTTCGACAACAAGCTGGCCGATCCCGCGGTCCGGCAGCAGTTCCTGGACGAGGCGCGCAAGTTCAACCTGGAGATCTGCTCCATCGCGATGTCCGGGTTCTACGCCCAATCCTTTGCCGAGCGTCCCACGGTGCCCCGCATGTTGCAGGACTGCATCGACACAATGAAGGGGATGAACGTGAAGATCGCGTTCCTGCCCCTGGGCGTGCGAGGCGATCTGGTCAAGAACCCCGAACTGCGCCCCGCGATCGTGGAACGACTCCAGGCGGCAGGTCCCAAGGCCCAGGAAGCGGGCGTCGTGATCGGCGTGGAGACCGCACTGGATGCCACAGGCGACGTCAAGCTCCTCGACGATATCGGCTCGCCGGCCATCCGCATCTACTTCAACTTCGCCAATGCCCTCCAGAACGGCCGGGACCTGTGCGAGGAACTGCGAATCCTCGGCAAGGACCGCATCTGCCAGATTCATTGCACCGACCAAGACGGCGTGTGGCTTCAGGACAACCCTCGCATCGACATGCCCAAGGTCAGGCAGACGCTCGACGATATGGGCTGGAGCGGGTGGCTCGTGATCGAGCGGTCCCGCAGCGCCCAGAACAGTCGGGACGTGGCGTGGAATTTCGGCGCCAACACCCGGTATCTCAAGTCAGTATTCCAGGTGAGAAGGGAAGGTACGACATGACACAACGGACAGCGACGCCGGTGGTATTGTTCCTCAGTTTGTGCCTGTCCGGCTTCGGGAACCGGCAGCTCTGTGACGCGAGTCTTTCCGCGGGCGCTGTCCTGGCTCCGGCTGATCTTCGCTGCGAGTATGCGGCGGAGCCACTGGCGGTGGACGCGACGCAACCACGCCTCGCGTGGGAGCTGCGGAGCACGGCGCGCGACCAGCGACAAACGGCCTATCAGGTTCTCGTCGCATCCTCTGAGGAGACTCTGGCTCGCAATGAGGGGGATCTGTGGGACAGCGGGACCATGGCCGGCGGGCAGACGATTCAGGTTCCCTATGAGGGCCGCCCTCTGGAATCGCTGCAAAAGGTATTCTGGAAGGTGCGCGCCTGGGATCGAGACAATCGCATGTCGCCCTGGAGCAAGCCGGCGTCGTGGACGATGGGCCTTCTCCACCCGCAGGATTGGCAGGCGAAGTGGATCACCGCGAATCGCACCGATAAGGACCCTCTGCCCATCTTCCGCAAGGCCATCCGACTCGACAAGCCCGTCAGGCGGGCGACTGCCCACATCTGCGGCCTGGGCCAGTACGAGCTGAGCGTGAACGGCCGGCGCGTTGGGGATCACGAGATGGACCCAGGCTGGACGAACTACCGCAAGACGTGCCTGTACAGCTCGTACGACGTGACGAGCCTGCTAACGCCGGGCGAGAACGCCATTGGGGTCATGCTCGGCAACGGGATGTACAACGTGCCCGGCGGGCGCTACACGAAGTTCAAAGGTACGTTCGGCCCGCCCAAGTTGATCTGCCAGATGCACGTCATCTTCGCCGACGGCTCCACGACAGTGGTCGCCTCGGACGAGACGTGGAAGTGTAGGCCGGGACCGATCGTGTTCACGTGCATCTACGGCGGCGAGGACTACGATGCCCGCCGGGAGCTGGCGGGATGGGACTGCCCGGGCTTCGACGACGGAACATGGTCGCAGGCCGTGGCGTGTGACGGCCCCGGCGGCACACTTGTGGCTCAGTACGCACCGCCGGTCAAGGTGGCTGAGTACCTGCCTGCGGTGACCGTGCAGCGTCTCGGAGACGGAGAATACGAGGTCGATTGCGGGATCAACCTGTCGGCTCGGCCCGTCGTGAAGATCCAAGGACCCGCCGGAAGCCAGGTCGTCATCCGATGTGCGGAGAAGCGGGGCGAGCCATGGACAGAGAACGGCGGCCACGTTTATACCTGCACCCTCCGAGGCGATGGCGAGGAGGTCTTTCGCCCTCGCTTCACGTACTTCAGCTTCCAGTACCTCTACGTCTCCGGCGTGGACAGGCCCGGAGACGCGGGGGAGCGTAGTCCCCGACCGCGGCTCCTGGAGGCCGGCAGCGAATTCCTCACAAGCTCGGCCGATAAAGTCGGCGAGTTCGAGTGCTCCAACACACTGTTCAATGACATCAATGCGATGATTGGCCGCTCCGTCCGCAGCAACCTGCAGAGCGTCGTGACCGACTGCCCGCATCGGGAGAAGCTCGGCTGGCTGGAGGTGCCGCACCTGATGGGACCCTCGATCTTCTACCATCGCGACGTGTGCCGTCTCTACCGGAAGATCAGTCGTGACACCGCAGAGGCCCAATGGGACAACGGGATGGTCCCTGACATCGCGCCGGAATACACGCGATTCAGCGGGGGATTCCTGGAGTCGCCCGAGTGGGGCAGCGCGTGCGTACAGGTGCCGGGTCTCCTACACGACTGGTACGGTGACGGCGTCACTGCAGAGCGACAATACGAGACCATGGCTCGCTACGTGCGGTATCTCGCTTCGACGCGGAACGAGCAGGGATTGGTCAAGCCCGGCCTGGGCGACTGGTACGACTGGACCCAGGAGAAGGGACATGCCGGCGGATCTCAACTCACTCCGGCGGAGTTACCAGCGACCGCGTTCCTGTATGACAACGCCCGCGTGCTGGCTCGTGCCGCCGACAGGATCGGCAAGAACGCCGAAGTGGACGAGTTCACGAGACTCGCCCAGCAGGTGCGTCAGGATTTCATTCGCGCTTACTACAAGCCCGCCGAACACTCTGTCGCGACGGGGTCTCAGGCATCGCTGGCTACGGCGCTGCATTTCGGCCTGGTGCCCGAAGAGGATCGCGAGAGTGTGCTGGCCAACCTCGTGGCGGAGCTTGAGCGGTCGCAGTACCGCCAGAGCACCGGGGAGGTCTGTTTCCGGATGCTGGTCCAGGCGCTGGCGGACGGGGGGCGTTCCGACGTGGTGCATCGAATGATCGACCGCACTGATCCGCCGGGCTACGGCAACATGCTCCGGCTCGGCTTCAAGACCCTGTCCGAGACCTGGGACAAGCCGGGCTCGTCGATGAATCACTGCATGTTCGGGCACATCCAGGAGTGGTTCCAGGAATCCATTGTCGGAATTCGCCAGGCGCCGGGCAGTGTCGCGTTCAACCGCCTGCTGCTCAGGCCGGAACTTGTCGGCGATCTGACGAGCGCCTCGGGATACTACGACAGCGTCCGAGGACGAATCGAAAGCCGATGGTGGATCAAAGACGGGCAGTTCTTCTGGCGAATCATCGTACCGCCGAATGTGACCGCGGAGGCACATGTCCCGACAATTGAAGCCGCCGCGGTGACCGAAGGCGGGCGGCCTGTGGATACCGCACAAGGCGTCCGATTCGTACGCACCGACGCAAAGAGTGATGCGACGGGTGCCCCCGGGCGAGCCGTCTTCAACATCGGTTCGGGCGAATACGAGTTCCGCGCTCCTTTGCGGACACAGGCCCGGAACGCGACTGTCGGGGGCAGGCAGAAATGAGGCGATGGCTTGTCTTATGCACGATCGTCTGCGTCAGCCGCGGATACGTCCGCGGAGCCGACGAGGGGCTGACCGGCACCTCCTCCAGTCCGCACGTCAGGCTGCGAAGCGTCGGGATCGACGCGGTGCGATGGACCGACGGGTTTTGGGCCGAGCGATTCGAGTGCTGTCGATCCGTCGCGATCCCCAACATGTGGAGACTGCTCGAAGACCCCAATATCAGTCATGCCTATGACAACTTCCTGGTCGCCGCCGGCGGGAAACAAGGCAGGCACCATGGGCCGAAATGGCACGACGGCGACTTCTACAAGTGGCTCGAAGCGGTAGCGTTTGTCTACGGCACGACGCGCGACCCAGCGCTCGACCGGCAAATGGATGGCATCATCGCGATCATCGGCAAGGCCCAGCGCGAGGACGGGTACATCCACACCCCCGCCATCATCGCCCAGCGGCAGCATCTGGCGCAGGCCGAGGAATTCCACGACCGGCTGGACTTCGAAACCTACAACATGGGACACCTGATGACCTCTGCCTGTGTGCATTACCGCGCCACCGGCAAGACCACCCTGCTGGACATTGCGAAGAAGGCCACGGAGTTCCTCTATCGAACGTACAGAGAGTCTCCCGACACGCTGGCGAACAACGCCATCTGTCCGTCTCATTACATGGGCGTCGTGGAGATGTACCGCACGACGGGCGATCCTCGGTATCTGGAACTCGCCCGGGGTCTGATCGACATTCGGGATCGCGTCCAGGGGGGCACGGATGACAATCAGGATCGGATTCCCTTCCGCCAGCAGACACAGGCGGTCGGGCACGCGGTCCGGTCGAACTACCTCTGTGCCGGCGCGGCCGACGTGTACGCGGAGACGGGCGATCCGTCCCTGCTCAGCGCCTTAGAGAAGATCTGGCTCGATGTCGCTTCGCGGAAGATCTACGTGACCGGGGCCACCGGTGCACTGTACAACGGCGCCTCGCCCGACGGCGCGAAGGCCCAGTCCACGATCCAGCCTGTGCATCAGGCCTATGGCCGGGCGTACCAGTTGCCCAACCTCACAGCACACTGTGAATCCTGCGCCACGGTGGGCTTGATCCTGTGGAACTGGCGGATGCTGGGCATCACCGGCCAGGCCCGCTTCGCCGATCAGCTTGAACTGGCTCTCTACAACAGCCTGTTGGCGAGCATCAGCCTGGACGGCAAGGGGTTCTTCTACACGAACCCCCTGGCGCGCATCGACGAACTGCCGTTCGAACTCCGCTGGTCGCGCCGGCGCGAACCATACATCAGTTGTTTCTGCTGCCCGCCCAACGTCGTGCGGACGATTGCCGAGACCGCTGCCTATGCATACGGCGTGTCGGATGACGGGGTGTGGGTCAACCTCTACGGCAGCAACACGCTCGACACCCGTCTTCCCGGCGGGGCGATTGTACAATTGAGACAGCAGACCGATTATCCGTGGGACGGCACGATCCGCATTGCCGTGGACGCCGCATCGACGACGGAATTCTCGCTGTTTCTGCGGATTCCCGCCTGGGCCCACGGCGCTCGCGTCGCGGTCAACGGCAAACCCGTCGGCAAAGACCTTCAGACAGGACAGTACTTCGAAACCCGGCGATTGTGGTCGGCCGGCGACCGTGTTGAGTTGGTCCTGCCCATGGCCGTGCAATTGCTGGAGGCGTATCCGCTGGTCGAGGAAACGCGCAACCAGGCCGCGGTGCGTCGCGGACCGATTGTGTATTGTCTCGAGTCGGTCGATCTGCCTGACGGCGTCGAGATCGCCGATGTCACGATCTCTCCCGATATGCACTTCGAGACGCAGCACATCGCTTCGCTCCTGGGCGGGGTCACCGTTCTGGAGGCGAACGCGAGGACCGTGGAGAGTCGCGACTGGGACGACGCCCTCTATCGACCCATCGCACCTCGCGCGTCGAAGACCGTCGGAATCCGCATGATTCCCTACTATGCCTGGGGCAACCGCGGCGATTCCGAGATGTCCGTCTGGACGCCTCTGGCCGGCGACGCGCCGGGTGACCCGATGTTCGTCCTCGACGCGCAGGCGTTCAGGCACCACGTCGACTTCTTCAACGACATGGAGCCCGAGAACATCGTCAACCACGTTCCGAATCGCCAGTCGTGGTCGTGGATGAAGGACAACATCCCGTTCTTCGAGTGTCCCGACAAGGGCTTCGAGCAGGTGTACTACTATCGGTGGTGGACGTTCCGCAAGCATCTGAAGAAGACGCCGGACGGCTTTGTTTTCACGGAGTTCCTCGACCAGGTCGGCCACAGCGGCAAACACAATACGATAAGCTGCGCCCTGGGACATCACATCAGCGAAGGCTCCTGGCTGCGCGACAGACGGTACATCGACGACTACGCCCGCTTCTGGTATGTCGGGCACGAGGGGGGCTTGCAGCCGCACTTCCACAAGTACAGCAACTGGGCGACGTCGGCACTCTATCGCAGGTATCTGGTCAACCACGACGGCGCCTTTCTGACGAATCTGCTCGATGCATTCATTGCGGACTACCAGGGCTGGGTGCAGGAGCGGGGCGCCGAGAACGGCCTGTTCTGGCAATACGATGTGCGCGACGGCATGGAAGAATCGATCAGCGGCGGACGGAAGGTCCAGAACATCCGACCGCCCTTGAACTGCTACATGTACGCCAACGCCCTGGCGATCTCGAAGGTGGCCGAGATGGTGGGGCGCGACGAGGTCGCGCAGGAATACACCGAGAAGGCCGCCAGGCTCAAGTCGCTCATCCACGAGTCGTTGTGGGACGATGACGCGCAGTTCTTCAAGGTGCGCCGACCCGACGGAATGTTGGCCGACGTGCGGGAAGAGATTGGATTCATTCCCTGGTATTTCGAGCTGCCCGAGTCGGGACACGAGCAGGCGTGGCGGCAATTCCTCGATCTGCAGGGCTTCAAGGCCCCCATGGGCATCACGACGGCGGAGCGCCGACACCCGCAGTTTCGCAGTCACGGCGTGGGCACCTGCGAGTGGGACGGAGCCGTCTGGCCCTTCGCGACGAGCCAGACGCTGGGAGCCTTGGCCAATGTGCTCCGCGACTATCCGCAACAGTATGTGAGCAAGGCAGACTACTTCGATGCCCTCGTGACATACGCGCGATCGCATCAATATCGCGGCAAGCCGTACATCGGGGAGTACCTTGACGAGCAGAACGGCGAATGGCTGAAGCCGGACTCGAATCGCAGTCGCTACTACAATCACTCGACGTTCTGCGACCTCGTCATTACCGGCCTGGCGGGGCTTGTCCCCCGCGACGACGATACGGTCGTGGTCGATCCCTTGATTCCGCCGGACATGTGGGACTGGTTCTGCCTCGACAACGTGCCATATCATGGACGAACGCTGACGATCCTGTGGGATCGAACCGGCGAGAAGTATCACAAAGGCAGCGGCCTGCACGTCTTTGCCGACGGCGTGACAATCGTCGGATCGGATGAGCTGACCCGCGTCACCGGTCGGCTTCCGTGACAAACAGGATGAATGGGAAACCACGGTGCTTCTATGGAGCCAATTGTGCAGAGTGTTGCTGTGGGCGAGGGCAAGCCCCTTTCTCAGCCGGTCGGGGTGATCGGACTGGGTCTGATGGGCATAGCCCTCGTCGAGCGATTGCGGTCCGGCGGACTCGAAGTATGGGGATATGACATCGATCGCAGACGGAACGATCTTCTCGTCCGATTCGGCGGCAAACCCGCTTCGAGCGCCGCGGCTGTCGCCCACGCTTGTACCAGAATCGTCCTGAGCCTGCCGGACAGCGATGTTGTCGAGACGGTGCTTGCCGAGGTGGGCCCGTCCCTGGTCGCTGGACAGATCATCATCGACACCTCGACGGGCGATCCCGAACGCGCCGCGGCTATGGGCCGCCGGCTGGCCGAACGAGGCATCGACTATCTGGATGCCACGATCTCGGGAAGCAGTCAGCAGGTGCGCGACGCACAGGCGGTCGTTCTGGCGGGCGGTCCGGACGTCGCGTTCGATCAGTGTCGGGATCTGTTTCCGCTCTTCGCCCGCCGCTGGTTTCACCTCGGGCCCTGCGGCAGCGGCTCGCAAATGAAGCTCGTCAGCAATCTCGTCCTGGGCCTGAATCGCGCCGCTCTGGCCGAGGGACTCTGGCTGGGCAAGACGATGGGTCTCGACCCGCAGACCGTGCTGACGGTGCTCCGCGAGAGCATGGCGTACTCGCGGATCATGGACACGAAGGGCGAGAAGATGATTCGACGGGATTTCGAGCCGCAGGCCCGCCTGTCGCAGCATCACAAAGACGTTCGCCTGATGCTCCAGGCTGCTGCTGCTGCGGGCACGGATTTGCCTTTGACACAAGCGCACGCCCGCCTGCTGGAACTGGCGGAGAGCGCCGGCTACGGGGCGAGAGACAACAGCGCCATCATCCTCGCTTTCGAGCACCTTGCCCGACAACGGACGCCGGACAAGAGCGACACGTGATGAATGGTCCGATTGGGAGCGAACCTATGGAACCGACCGCAACGGCCTGCTCTGCTTCGACGCTGTCCTGGAAGGCGAGGCTCATAGTCCTCTTCTCCGCCTTTGGCGGCCTGCTCTTCGATGGCATCGAGCTGGGCCTGATGCCCATCGCATCCATTTCCGTCACGAGAAGCCTGCTGGGCGACCGCTTCACGGACGCCTTGGCGGGCGATTGGTTCGCGCGTTTCACGGCGAGCCTGATGCTCGGCGCCGCAGTCGGCGGGATCGTGTTCGGGGCGCTGGGCGATCGCATCGGACGCACGCGGGCCATGGGGGTGAGCATCCTGTTCTACTCGATCTTCTCAGGGCTCGGACTGCTGGTCGGCAGCCTGGAGCAGATGTTCGTCCTTCGTTTCTTCGTGGGACTGGGCATCGGCGGCATGTGGCCTAACGGCGTGGCGCTGGTATCGGAATGTTGGCCCAGCGTGTCGCGGCCGATCGTAGCCGGGATCGTCGGCGCGGGCCTGAACGCCGGAATCCTGCTGCTCTCCCAGATCGCGCGCATCTGGCACATCACGCCGGACTCCTGGCGGTGGTTCTTCGGGTGGACTGCGGTGCCAGGCCTGCTCGGGGTCGTAGCGCTGGTCTTCGTCCCGGAATCGCCGCGATGGCTGTCCACTCGTGCCGCTGCGGTACAGCGGAAGGTCACGCCGCTGCGCGATCTGTTTCGCCCGCCATTGTTGCGGCTAACGATCCTGGGCATCATCCTCGGCTCGATTCCCCTCGTCGGCGCGTGGGCCGCGAGCAAGTGGATGATTCCGTGGGCGGACAAGGTCGGCGGGGCCGCACAGCCGGGATACAAAGCGGTCGCGCAGGGATACTGGGCGCTGGGAGCCGTGCTGGGCAGCTTCTTCGGGGCACAACTGGCGGGCAAGCTCGGCCGACGGCTCTCCTATTTCCTGATCAGCCTGGGTTCCACAGCGTTGACCTGCGGCTTGTTCCTGTTCACCGCTCCGTTGCGGCCGTCCTTCCTGCCGGTGGCCTTTGCACAGGGTTTCGTCGCGACGCTCTTCTTCGGCTGGCTGCCCTTGTACCTTCCGGAGCTGTTTCCGACGAAGGTCCGCGCCACGGGCAGCGGCATCGCGTATAATGTCGGGCGTTTCGCCACTGCCGGCGGGGTCTTCGCCGCGGGCACACTGGCCGTCTGGTTTGGCGGCGACTTCGCCAAGGTGGGCGCCGTGATGGGTCTGATTTACTCGCTCGGCATGGTGGCCATCTGGTGGGCGCCGGAGACGTCGAACAAGGATCTGCCGGATTGATTGTGGAGGCGACAGCCTATGCAGGTGATAGTCGGCCAAACGATGATGGCTCTGCTCTGCGTCGCGACAGCCGCCGGCGCGACGGAGCCCGGGCGCCGTATCGTCTTCCAGCAGCAGGAAGGCTTGCTGTCGATTCGCGTGGATGATGAGCTGCTGGCGACGTATGTCTACCGTGACAAGGAGATCCTCCGTCCCTACTTCAAAGACGTCTGTGCGCCGGGGCGCGTCCAGGTGACCCGGCGTCATCCGCCGAAGGAGGACGCCGATCCGGCCGATCACGCGACGATGCACCCGGGTCTCTGGCTGGCGTTCGGCGATCTGAACGGCGCCGACTTCTGGCGGAACAAGGCGACCGTGGAGCACGCGGGATTCGTCGAGGAGCCGCGAGTGGACCGGGACAAGGGCACGTTCACCGTGCGCAACAACTACGTGGCCGGCGGGACCGTGGTCTGCCGGGAGGTCTGCACGTACACGTTCCTGGTGCAGTCGGCGGGCTGTCTGATCCTGTGGGACTCGACCTTTCAATCGGAGCAATCCGGCCTGTGCTTCGGCGACCAGGAGGAGATGGGCTTGGGCGTGCGGGTGGCGACGCCCATCATGGTCAAGCCCTATGGGAACCATAGTCGCCCCGGGCGTATCCTGAACAGTGAAGGCCGGCGGGACGAGAAAGGAACCTGGGGTGAACCAGCCGCATGGTGCGACTATGCCGGTTGGGTCGATGACGCGTTCGTCGGGATCATGGTCATGCCCGATCCACGCAACGTCTCGCTCTGTCGCTGGCATACGCGGGATTACGGCCTGATGGTTGCCAATCCATTTGCCCGGTCGGCCTTCAAGAAGGGGCCGGCCAACAGGACGGAAGTCGCATCCGGCGCCTCATTCCGTCTTCGTTTCGGCATCCTGATCCATGCCGCTCGCAGCGAGGAGGGCTTCGATCCAGCGGTTGCCCATCACGACTATCTGGAGGCGATAACGAACGGGCCCGACAGGCAGAATGCGTTGCCCTAGCAGACGTTCCGGCCTGATTCGCCGACGTGTCAGACCTGCTTGAGTTTGGCTCGGTTCTCCCAGACCTTCTCGATGGCGTCCGCGATGTCGGCTACTTCCTCCTGCGGCGCCAGCAGCGGACCGGAGGCCCAGAGCATCACCATCTCTTCGCACACCTGGTCGCACCTCGGACAGTTGCACTCGTCTTTGAACCGGCGCAGGCGCTCGGGCGAGTACATCGTCTTGTAGACCTTCGAATTGCAGATCTCATCGATCCAGGGCTCTCTGTGCAGTCCCTTTGCGATGTACGGGCTCAGGCCGATCCCCTCGGCATTGATGGCCTTGAAGAAGGTCGCACGGCTCACGCCGTCGAAGAGGTCCTTGTGATAGGACATGGTGTAGAGGTAGAACGAACCGCTCTCGGTGCCCGGATACAGTTTCTGCGGGGTCAGGCCGGGAATGTCCTTCAGTCGGGCGGTCAGATAGGCGGCATTCTCATTCCGTCGTCGCCATCGCTGGATCACCGTGGGAAACTGGCCGAGCAGCACTGCCGCTTCGAACTCGTTCATCCGGTACTTAGGTCCGATCAGTTCCGTCTGGCCCTTGCGGTTCGTGCCGTGGTTGTGCACGGTGTAGCACCTGTCCATGAGGGCTTCGTCGTTGCCGATGATCCCGCCGCCTTCGCCGCAGGCAAGCGTCTTGCTCGACTGGAAGCTGAAGCAGCCGAGATCGCCGATGGTCCCGAGCTTACGACCGCGGTGTTCCGCGAGGTGCGCCTGGCAGGCGTCCTCGATCACTCGGAGCTTGTGCTTCTTGGCGATCGCCATGATCGAGTCCATGTCACAGGGCTGGCCCATCATGTGGACCGGCATGATCGCCCGGGTGTTCTCGTTGATCTTCTTTTCCACGTCGGCGGGATCGAGCTGATACGACTCGACGTCCAAGTCCGCCAGGACAGGCAGTGCCCGCGCGGACAGGATGCCCTGGATCGTGCCCGGATCGGTGTAGGGGGACGTGATGACCTCGTCGCCCGGCCCGATGCCCATCGCCTCCACGCACGTGTGCAACGCCTGGGTTCCGGCGCCGGTGGCGACGCAGGCTTTGGCGCCCATCAGCTTGGCGTACTCCTTCTCGAATGTGGGGACCGTGCCCGAGGCAGCCTGAATCCGACACCAGATGCCGCTCTTGGCGGTCTTGAGCAGCGACTCGGTCAGGTTCTCGTCCCAGCAGCAACTGGGCCAATCGGGCCAGGATCTGCCCTTCTTCCGCACCGGTTCGCCTCCGAGGATGGCCAACTGACTTGCCTTCTTCGTGAGGTTTCCGTACGCGGGAATGCTCCGCGATGCCGCCGCGAGGGAGCCGGCCGAGACCGCAGCCACGAATTGCCGTCGCGTCAAATCACCACTCGTCATATCCGCCCCTTTCAAAGAAGCCATGCTTGCAGTGTGGAGTTTCAGGTGTGCAGTGTCAAGAGCGAACTGTAGAATGTCCGCGTGGCAGTACCGCAGGAATACGATGGGAATACCGTGGAGCCGCTTATGACTTTGACCGCCATCGACTGGATCGTCATCGGGTCGTACTTCGTCGTCAGCCTGGCCATTGGAGTGGCCTACTCCAAACGCGCGAGCAAGAGCACGGGGGACTTCTTCCTGAGCGGGCGGGCCTTGCCCTGGTGGTTGGCGGGGACGAGCATGGTCGCGACGACGTTCGCGGCCGATACGCCGCTGGCGGTCACGGAACTGGTCGCCAAGAACGGCATCGCAGGCAACTGGCTCTGGTGGAACATGGTCTTCGGCGGCGTACTGGCCGCTTTCTTCTTCGCCAGGCTCTGGCGACGCGCGGGCATCCTCACGGACTGCGAGTTCGTCTCGATCCGCTACGGCGGTCCGGCCGCTTCCTTCCTCCGGGGTTTCCGCGCCGTCTACATCGGCATCTTCATGAACATCATCGTCATCGGTTGGGTGAACCTGGCGATGGTGAAGATCCTCGCCGTGATCTTCCCGAACCTGACGCTTTTCGAGCGACAATCGATCGATGTGCTCGGCTTTCACTTCTCTTCGCATCTGATTCTGGTGGGCATTCTCATGCTGCTGGTGGCGGGGTATTCGGCGCTCTCCGGCCTGTGGGGCGTCTCCGTCACCGACGCGTTTCAATTCGTTCTGGCTATGACGGGCTGCATTGTCCTGGCAGTGCTGGCTCTGCGAAGTCCCGAGATCGACGGGATCGCAGGCCTGAAGGCCAAGCTGCCCGACTGGGTCTTCCAGTTCACGCCGGAAATCGAGGGCGCCAAATCCGCCGCACAGGAGGCCGGCGGCCTGCTGCAGATGACCGTTCTGGCCTTCATAACGTATCTCGGCGTCCAGTGGTGGGCCAGTTGGTACCCCGGCAGCGAGCCCGGCGGCGGCGGATATGTCGCACAACGGATGATGTCCGCCAAGAATGAGAAGCACGCCCTGCTGGCGACGCTGTGGTTCAACATCGCCCATTATGCGGTCCGGCCGTGGCCGTGGGTGATTGTCGCGTTGTGCTCGCTCGTGATGTTCCCCGAGCTGGAGGAGAGCCAAAAGGGCAAGGGATTCATCATGATGGTCGGCCAGGTAATGCCCGCGGGACTCGTCGGTCTGATGGTGGCGGCCTTCCTTGCGGCGTACATGTCCACCATTGCCACGCAGCTCAACTGGGGCTGCTCGTACATCGTCAACGATCTGTACCGGCCGTTCATCCGGCCCGGCGCCGACGAGAAGTCCTATGTCCGCGTCTCGCGGATCACGACCGTGGCGTTGATGGCCCTGTCAGTCGTCGTGACCGCCAAGCTGGAGACTATCACCGGCGCCTGGCAGTTCATCCTGGAATGCTCCGCGGGCATCGGGCTGGTGCTCATCCTCCGCTGGTTCTGGTGGCGGATCAACGCATGGTCGGAGATCGCGGCCCTGATCGCGCCGTTCGCCTTCTATCCCCTCGCGAAATACGTGCTGCAGGTGAAATTCCCCGAGTCGCTCCTGGTCATCGTGACGGGCTCGACAGTCGTCTGGCTGGCGGTGACATTCCTCACACGACCGACGGCGGAAGACGTGCTGCTGGCCTTCTACAGGCGGGTACACCCCGGCGGCGCCCTGTGGAAACCGATTTCCGACAAGCTGCCCGACGTCAAGAGCGACACCGGCTATTGGGTCCTGCTCGTGGATTGGCTGGCGGGTGTTGCGTGCGTGATGCTCTGCCTGTTCGGCGCGGGCAAGCTGATCTTCGGCCAGACGATGCTGGGATTCCTCCTGCTGGGGGCAGCCGTCGTGCTCGGGGGCGTCATTTACTGGCACCTGTCTCGCATGAGATGGGAGGAATGGCCGGGCAAGTGATGTCGCGACTCAGGAAGACAACGGTCGTGGCGTTGCGTTCAGAATGACAGGGGTCGCGCCTGTCATTCCCGCGGAAGCGGGAATCCACTCCCTGGGTCACGCCGGGTCCCGCGGTTCCTGGATTCCTGCTTGACGCAGGAATGACAGTGTCGTGACGTGTGTCTGGTCCTCTGCCTCGGGTTGCGTCAGTCCGCGTGTTTGTCGTCCCGAGCAACCTCTCCGTCGGAGGCCGTATAGCTCGCTGCGATCGCCATGACAAACCACATCGCGACCTGCAGAACAAAGCGCGTGGCTCACTGCTCGTAACGGTCGCTGAGGTGGATGCGGACGTTCTTCCGGTAGGCGTCCGAGCCGTCGGGAGAGGTCATCCGGTCCAGACGCCACTGGGTCCAGAGGATCTTGATGGCGACGGTCGCACAGCCGGCCCCCGCGATAAAGAAGACCGCGGCCGCCAGGAATGCGAATAGCTCGGGCAACGCAAGAATCAGCGCGCCAAAGCCGATCAGCAAGAGGCCTACGACGAGAATCCCCGACGCCACGCTCCGCGACGCCTGTGACATCATATTTGTGTAGAAGCGGAAAGGCATTCAGTTGTCTCCCACAGAGGGCGTCTGCGATTTTGCGAAAAACAAGCGGGTCCCGTTCGGGACCCGCCTGCGACATACAAAGACTCGTGAGAGTTAGTACATCCCGCCGCCCGGAGGCATTGCGGGCTTCTCCTTCTTCTCGGGGATCTCGCTGACGACCGCGTCCGTGGTCAGCAGGAGCGACGCGATGGAAGCGCCGTTCTGCAGGGCGGTCCGCTCGACCTTCGTCGGCACGATCACGCCGAACTTGATCATGTCGCCGTACTGCTTGCTGATGACGTCATAGCCGAAGTTCTTCTCTTTGCTCTCGATCACCTTCTGCGCGACGATTGAGCCGTCGAGTCCGGCGTTGTGCGCGATCTGCTTGACCGGGGCCAGGACCGCGCGTTGGACGATGTCCACGCCGACCTGCTCGTCGCCCTTGGTCTTGACCTTGTCGAGAGCGGCCAGGCAGCGGAGCATGGCGACGCCACCGCCGGGCAGGATGCCCTCTTCGACCGCGGCCCGGCAGGCGTGCAGCGCGTCCTCGACGCGGGCCTTCTTCTCTTTCATCTCGGCCTCGGTGGCCGCGCCGACGTTGATCTTGGCGACGCCTCCCGCCAGCTTCGCGAGACGCTCCTGGAGCTTCTCGATGTCGTAATCGCTGGTCGATTTGTCGATCTCGGCCTTGATCTGCTCGATCCGGCCCTTGATGGCCTCCGTCTTGCCGGCGCCCTCGATGATCGTGGTGGTGTCCTTGTCGATGGTGACTTCCTTGGCCTGGCCGAGCTGGCGAAGCTCGACGTGCTCGAGGTCCAGACCGAGGTCCTCGAAGATCGGCTCGGCGCCGGTCAACACGGCGATATCGCTGAGCAGAGCCTTGCGACGATCGCCGAAGCCGGGGGCCTTCACCGCCGCGATCTGGAGCACGCCGCGAAGCTTGTTCACCACCAGGGTCGCCAGGGCCTCGCCCTCGATGTCCTCAGCGATGATCAGCAGAGGCTTGCCCTGCTTGGCCACCTTCTCGAGCAGCGGGACCAGCGATTTGACCGCGCTGATCTTCTTCTCGTGGACCAGGATGTACGGCTTCTCCAGCACGACCGACATGGTCTCCAGCTTGTTCACGAAGTGCGGGCTCAGATACCCCTTGTCGAACTGCATGCCCTCGACGAGCTCGACCTCGGTCTCGAGCGACTGGCCCTCGTCGACGGTGATGACGCCGTCCTTGCCGACCTTGTCCATCGCTTCCGCGAGCTTCTTGCCGATCTCGAAGTCCTGGTTGGCGGAGCAGACGGCGACCTGCTCGATCTGCTTGCTGGACTCGACCGTCGTGCTCATCTTGTGGAGCTCCTCGACGATCGTCTCGACCGCCAGGTCGATGCCCTTTTTGACCTGCATCGCGTTGGCGCCTGCGGTGATGTTCTTGAGCCCCTCCTCGAAGATGGCCTCCGCCAGGATGGTGGCCGTCGTAGTGCCGTCGCCGGCGATGGTCGAGGTCTTCGACGCCACTTCCTTGACCATCTGGGCGCCCATGTTCTCATAGGCGTCTTCGAGCTCGATTTCCTTGGCCACGGTGACGCCGTCCTTCGTGACGGTGGGCGAGCCGAAGGATTTCTCCAGGATGACCACTCTGCCAGCCGGCCCGAGCGTCACCTTCACGGCGCTGGCCAGTTTCCTGACGCCTTCGCGGATCGCCGCACGGGCATCGGTTCCGAAAGCTATTTTCTTAGCTGCCATGTTTTCGCTACTCCTTCTTCACACTTAGGGTCTACTTCTCGATCACCGCCATGATGTCCGACTCGTCCATGATCAAGAATTCCTTGCCGTCGATCTTGATCTCGGTGCCGGCGTAGCTGGTGAAGAGCACGAGATCACCCTTCTTCACCTGGACTTCCCTGCGGGTGCCGTCTTCGAGCATCTTGCCCTCGCCCACGCTGACGACCTTGCCTCGTTGCGGCTTTTCTTTCGCCGTATCCGGGAGGACGATGCCGCCGGCCGTCTTCGCCTCCGCCTCCACGCGCTCCACGAGCACCTTGTCACCCAATGGTCGAATCTTCATGTGTTCTTGCTCCTTTCCAGCAGATTATGGTATCCAATCAGTATTCAGCGGAGTTTTGGAAAATGGGCAGTTGGGCCTATATTCTTCAAGGAAATCTTGTTCCTCGATTTCCTTGAATAATCGACGCGCAAGGCCATTTGTCAAGCCACCACCGTTTGGGAATGAAAAATCAAGAACTGCGATTCTTCATTCCCAAAGTAGGCCCAACTGCCCATTTTCCAAAACTCCTTCCTTACCTGGCAAACAGATCGCTGTTGTACCTCTTGAGGAACAGTCGGTTGAGCAACTGTTGCAGGATGTCCATGTTCACGGGCTTGGCGACGACGCCGAACGCGTCGAGCTGCAGCGCCTTGCCCAGCGTTTCCTTGTCCGCCCTGTGCGTCAGGACGATGCACGGCACCAGTGGGTAGTCCATCCGGATGATCTTCACCGTGGTCAATCCGCAGGACTGGACCGCATCCACATCCACGATCGCGGTATGGATTCGCCGGGTGCCGATGATGCTCACGAACTCCGCGGCGTTCTCGGCCATCAGGAGGTTGACGCCTCTGGGCTTGAAGATGCTGCGCACCGCGTCCGGCCAGGCCCAGTCCGCCGCACTGGCCAGTACATTCACATCGCCGACTTGTGACCATTGAGCAACCATAGTTACACCAGCTTGGGATCATGTTGCAAATGGCGTGCCAGGGGCTACCGCATCAACGTCATAGCCGCAAATCACTGTAAAAGAAAGACTTATGGCTACACAATCAGAGAACGGCGTCTGGCAGAATTGCAGGGGGTACTGCCTGCTCTGCCATGGTGGCAGTTCCCGGTCGGGGCGTGTCCATCGCCTGTCATTGACACGGCCCCTGCAGGAGGTAGAATCCGACCGATACATGGATTGCACGAAATCGCCGTTGGAAAGACCGTTCATGAGAATCCAGGCATTGCCCACGGGGTTGGGCGTACTCCTTCTGGCCTCGCGTCCGCAATATCTCGGCGCCAGTGCCGCACCCGTGCTCGTGGGCTCGGCGCTGGGGTACGCCGTGAGCGGCAGCTTCAGCGTGGGGCTGTTCGTGCTGGCCGTGCTCGCGATCATGGCCCTCCACGCCGGGGCAAACGTCGTCAACGACTACTTCGACCACCTCTCGCGGAACGACTGGGTGAACGACAACCCGACCCCCTTCTCCGGCGGTCGGCGGTTCATCCAGCAGGGCATCCTCTCTCCCAAGGCCACCCTGCTGACCGGGCTAGCCTACCTGGCGGTTGGGTCGGGGATCGGACTGATCCTCGTGGCCTTGACCCAGAGCCTGTTCATCCTCGGGATCGGCCTTCTCGGCGTGCTCGGCGGGTTCTTCTACACCGCCAAGCCCCTCCAACTGGGCTATCGCGGCGTGGGTGAGGTGATGATCGCCTTCCTGTTCGGCATCCTGCCTGTGTACGGGTCGTACTTCCTCCAGGCCAGGTCGGTCGATCTGCTCCCGGTGCTCCCGGCCGTGATCGTCGCGATCCTGATCTTTCTGGTGATCCTGATCAACGAGTTCCCCGACTTGGCCGCCGACAGCCAAGTGCACAAGAGAACCCTGGTCGTTCTGTTGGGCATGGGCCGGTCCGCATGGATCTACCGGGCGGTCCTGGCGGCCAGCTACTTCGCCGCGGCCCTGATGCTGGCGCATCGGGTCACGTTCCTGGCCGGGACTTTCTATCTCCTGACGTTGCCGCTGGCTATCTTCGCGATGCGAGGGGCCAACAGCAGGGATCTGGCCGTCCGCGGCCAGTACGGCGCAAACCGCACGACAATACTGCTCCACACGGTCGGCTCGCTTTCGCTATCCGCCGGGCTGCTGGCGGCGGGCCTGTGGACAGCCAACGGATGAGTGGATCGTGATGGACAAACTCGCTTTTGCAGGCTCGTCACAGGAGTACCTCGACCGCTGCGGGCTTCGCACCTTCGCCCAGTTCTTCGAGGCCCAGGGCCTCGTCGTGAACAAGAACAACCGGCGCGATGTCACGAAGCTGACGCTGGCGGGCCCCCCTGCCAAGACCGTCTTCATCAAGCGGTTCCATCGCCCGCATCTGAAGGACGCATTCGCCGCTTTCCGGAGATTCGGCCGACCGATGTCCCAGGCCGGCGTGGAATGGAGCAACGCCAACTACCTGCTCCAGAATGGCATCGGGACCTACAGACCCCTGTGCTTTGGCGAGCAGGTCACGTGCGGCTTCGAGCAGCGGTCCTTCCTGATCACCGAACAGCTTGAATCCGCCTGCCTGATGGACCTCATCCTGGACCGGTGGCAGGACCTCGACCGGTCCGCGCAGGAGAGCCTCGTAATCGAGATGGCGAAGCTGGCCTGCAGGATTCACGCGTTGAACATCTCGCTGCCCGACCTGGCGGTCTGGCACCTGTTCACCCCCGCCGCGACGTTCGGACAACGGTATGAATTCAGCGTGATCGACCTCCACCGAATGATGCGGAACGCCCGAAGCACGTCCTGCAAGATCAAGGACCTGGGCAAGCTCCAATGGAGCATGGCGACGCGTTGCTTTGACGATCCGCTCAAGGATCTGCTCGTTTCTACCTACGCTGCCGGCACAGGGGCCAACCCCGACTCACTCGCCAGGGCAGTGACAGCCCATGTCAGGCGCCTGGACAAGATACACTCAGCCGACAGGTACTACAGGCATTCCGCCTGACAGCTTCTGCCTCAGCCCGTCTTGTGGTCGTCTTGTCGCCATTTCCTGATCGAGTCCGATGGCGGCGGGCCGGATACCGGTTTCGGCGTGCCCCTGACGAACACCCAGATGAAGAAGCAGGCCAGTTTCGCGGGATGGGATTTCGAGAACATCTGGACGATCTGCGAGGGCAAGGACTATCCCCGTCTATGGTGGGAACCGGTGCCTTGCGGGTTGTAGCGTCTGTTGAGCGACATCATCGATAGAAGGGCCTCTTGGGAGGGGGCGAAGATGATCGTTGCTCGATCGTTCTCATTCGCCTTCGACCTCGCTCGGTTGGCCGGGAAGCTGCGCCCCATGCCACACGGCCACAATCCATACGGTCTTTCCCTTCACGCGATAGAAGAAACGGTAAGGAACGATGACCACCTCTCGAAAAGGCAGGTCGGGGAATTCTGGCAGTATCGGGCCGGACTGTGGGAATCTCTGGAGCCTCGATAAGATCCTCTCCGCCCTGCGCCGAAAGGCGTCCGCCGCGACTGGACGCTCCCGTCGAATGTAGATTATCGCTGCGAGGAACTGGGCACGTCCGGACGGTGTGAAACGGATCTTCACGGGGCCGTCTCTTTCAAGAGGGCGTCGGCCTCCGCGAGAACGGCATCCAGATCGAAGCCCTTGCCCTCCTCGATCTCTCTGGTCCCGCGTGCGAGAAGCCGCAGGATCTCCAGCTCGTGTTGGGAGCGCTCGTAAGCCTCCGTACCGACCATTACCGCAGCGGCCCGTCCGCGTTGTGTGATGATCACCGGCTCCGGCGACGTGGACAAGCGATTCACAATCGATGTCGCATCCTGCCTCAAATCGGTAATGGGAACGATGTTCGGCAACTTAGTCATGAACGATATCTCCAATGCTATGATTAAGAATACCATTAACACGATCAAATAGCAAGAGAGAATCTCCTGTTTCACACCGGTCCGGATGCAGTTCCCACCCCCTGTGCCAAACCGTTGGCGTGTTCGAGGGTCCTTTACAGAGCGCGGCACCCGGCTATACTCTAACCCCATATGACGAATGGCAATGAGAACTCGGTGGGTCTGGTGGAGACCCGGATCATCCGGCTTGTCCCGCAGGACCAGCCGTTGCAGTTGGAGTGCGGCAAGACGCTCGGGCCGATCGACGTCGCCTACGAAACATACGGCCGACTCAACGACGCCAGGGACAACGCGATCCTCATCTGCCACGCGCTGAGCGGCAACGCTCACGTGGCCGGCTGCCACGGCGCCGACGACAAGAAGCCCGGCTGGTGGGAGGGAATGGTCGGGCCGGGCAAAGGGATCGACACGAACGAGTATTTCGTGATCTGCTCGAACTTCCTCGGCGGCTGCGCCGGGACCACGGGTCCCTCGTCGATCAATCCCGCCACCGGCCGGCCGTATGGCCTCGACTTCCCTATTATCACCATCGCCGACATGGTCAAGGTCCAGAAGCTCCTGCTCGACGCCTTGGGCATCAGGCACCTGCTGGCTGTGATTGGCGGCTCCATCGGTGGCATGCAAACGATCCAATGGGCACTCGCCTATCCGGACATGATGGATGCCGCCATCCCCATCGCGACGACAACGCACCTGGGAGCCCAGTCCATCGCATTCGACGCGGTGGGTCGAAACGCCATCCTGGCCGATGCGAACTTTGCAGGCGGGCAATACCACCAGGGCGAGGTTCCAGGCCAAGGTCTGGCCATCGCCCGCATGATCGGGCACATCACCTATCTGTCCGAGGAAGGGATGCGTCAGAAGTTCGGACGCGAGCTTCGCGGTTCCGAGAAGTACAGCTATGAGTTCGACCCGGAGTTCGCGGTCGAGACCTATCTCGACCACCAGGGTCAGACCTTCGTCGACCGGTTTGACGCGAACAGCTACCTGTATATCACGAAGGCAGCGGACTATTTCGATCTCCCCAGGGACTACGGGTCGCTGCAGGAAGCCTTCGCGGGCGTGCAGGCCCGTTTCCTTGTGGTCAGCTTCAGCAGCGACTGGCTGTTCACGCCGGAGCAATCCGAAGCCATGGTCGACGCCCTCGTCGCCAACGGCAAGGACGTCAGCTACTGCGACATCGCTTCGGGCTACGGGCATGACGCCTTTCTGCTCGAAGACGAGAGATTGGGCGCGTTCTTGTCGAGTTTCCTGAGGGCGGCCCGCCGGCCGGGGGTGAACGCCGGGGCGCTGGGCGATTGCTGTAAAGGGCGATGCCGGGTCGCACGGTCCGAACAGGCCCATCGGACCCGCGTGGATTACGAGCTGATCGAGTCGCTGATCGGGCCGGGCAGCACGGTCCTGGACGTCGGCTGCGGCGACGGAGAGCTACTGGCTCGACTGACCGCCGACAAGGGCATTCGCGGCAAGGGCATCGAGCTGAACGAATCGCTCGTTCTGGGCGGCGTCTGCCGGGGGATTTCCGTCGTGCAACGCGATATCGATCGTGGCCTCCGCGGCTATGGGGACAAGAGCTTCGACTACGCACTCCTGTCCCAGACGGTCCAGACGATCAAAGACCCGGAGCGGGTCTTCAGAGAGCTTCTCCGCGTCGGGCGCAAGGTGATCGTCAGCTTCCCAAACTTCGCCCACTGGCGGTGCCGCCTGCAAATGCTCTTCTGGGGCCGCTCGCCGGTGACGCGAGAACTCCCCTTCCGCTGGTACAACTCGCCGAACATCCACTTCCTGTCCCTGAAGGACTTCGACGAGTTCTGTCGCAAGCTGGGCGTCACCATCGAGCAGAGAATCCCCCTCGTGGAAACGAGCGCCAGTCCGATCCGATTTGGCGCGAACGTGTTCGCCGAACAGGCGGTCTATTGTTGCAGGAAAGACTGATGGCAGAGATCGAACGCATCGGGGTGTCGTTGGACAAGGACCTGCTGGCTGACTTCGACAAGCTCATTGCCAAGCAGGGGTACCAGAGCCGCTCGGAGGCGATCCGCGACCTGGTTCGCCAGCAGTTGAGCCAGGAACGCGTGTCTGACCCGGAGGCCCACGCAGTGGCGGCGGTCTTTCTCGTCTACGACCACCACGCCGCCAATCTCGCGGAGAAGCTGATCGCGATCCAGCACTCGAACCTGCTGCACGCGATCTCGTCGTTGCACGTCCACCTGGACCACCACGACTGCCTGGAGATCATCGTCCTTCGCGGCCAGGTCGGTGAGATCAACCGCGTGGGCGAGAGCATCCTGAGCATGAAGGGCGTCAAGCTCGGACGGGTCAACCTCGTAGCCACCTGAGCCACAGATTCCCCGCGATTGGCGCTTGACAGGGCATGGGGGGATCGGTTCTAATGGCCCGAACTTGGGCGATTAGCTCAGCTGGTTAGAGCGCACGGATCACACCCGTGAGGTCATAGGTCCGAATCCTATATCGCCCATTGACGCGGGATCTTCCACGCGCGAGATGTCATCCTGCAACCACCGAGAAACCGCGACGATCGAGGCGGCATCGCTATTTCTCGTCGTCGCCGGGCGACGTGAAGCAGACCATGGAAATCAAGATGAGACTGGCGCCGCTGATGAACAGGACGATCCGCTTGGGGGGATCGCTGCATCGCTGAAGCCAGGTCGGGATGGCGGCCTCGGCGGGCTCCTCGCCGACATGATCTATCACCGCCTTGCGGGCCAGGGCGAGTTCGCGAGCCCGGGCTTTGGGATAGGCTGTGTTCGGGTCGTTGGGCTCCGTGCCCAGCGTCACCGGAGCGATCCGCTTGAGCAGCTCGGGATTGTTCTCCAGTTGTTCCAGGAGGACGTCGTATTCCGCGTTGAGAGATTCGAGCCGACGGATGGCCGACTCCGCTTCCCTGAGGACCTCCCTATTGCGGCAATACCGGATCAAATCGTCGCACAGGACCGCACCGCCGAGCGCTGCGGCCCCGCTGCTGAAGAACACCACGAAGACCAGGAAGCGAAGGATACTGTGCCGTTGCATGGTCCCCAGTTCGGCTCAAAGGCCGGTTGCGGCAATTGGATTCCGGGCTCAAAAACTGCGGCAGGCGTGGCCCTTCTCCATCGACTGGAGAGAGCCACACCTGCCGAATTGCATCTGCATCACACCGTTCGGCCAAGAGTCCTTCGGACAAAGCCCTCAGCCTGTTCGGTTTATCGGCCGTCGGCCGGCGTTCTCTGAAGGAATTCTTCAGAGGGCCCGCGCCCCCGACCGGGGTTATACCGGATAGACCGGCAGTTGAGCCCGCAGCAGCTCGTAGAGCGTCTTGCCTTCCTTGATGGCCTCAGTCGCTGTCTTCTGATACAGCGCCTGGAGCTGGTCGTAGTCCATCTTCTTGAGGTCCGCGGCGCTCTTCTTCTCACCCTTGGCGTTGGCGGCCACGAACTTGGACATCGTGTCGGCCGACATCTCGCGGATGAGCTGCCAGAGTTCCTTGCCCTGTCCGGCGGCCACCGTGCGGCCCAGAGCCAGCGACATGGACAGGATGGCGTTCATGCCGAGCACGCTCTTTCGCTGCATGGCATGGATCTTCTTGTCCCTTGGGGCATCCTGCGGGATCCGGCCCATGCGAATGGCCTCGCCCAGTTCGAGACCCAGCAGTTCCTTGTCCGCGTCGAGCAGACTGCCCAGTTGGCCGACCTTGCGGCCGACGAACGCCTTGGCGAGCACGCCTTCGATGTGACTGACCGCGTCCATGCAACCCTTGCCGTCGTACCGTCGGGACTTCTTCCAGAGGGCCATGAGCTTCTCATCGTTCTTGGCCTTGACGTCCGCGACCTTGACGTCCTTCTTGAAGCGGAAGGTGCCGTCGCCGATATTCTTGAACATATCGGGGTACTTCTTGGTCGCCTCGGAGGCCTCGATGATGCTATCGACGTAGTGAATGGCCTCGTCCTCGCCGGCGCTGGTGCCCAGAGGAGTCGAGCCCTTGAAGCGGATGATGCCGCTCTTACCGAGGAACAGGGAGGCAGCGGCCGACGGAATGCCGGCGTTGGTCGCCTCTTCGGTGCCGCTGACGGCCTCGATCGCGAGCATCTTGATGAGCAGGCCGGTGATGTCGATGTCGCCGGCGTCGCCTTTGATCGCAACGTCCTGACCGGTCAGGGTCTTCACCAGTTCTTTGACGGTTTCCTGGGTCTCCTTGCGCTCTTTGTCGGTCATGCTGCGTTGCGAAGAGCGGGCCAAAGCCAGAATCTCCATGACGCGACCGTACTTCTGGAGACGCTCCGTGTTGGCGCCGCCGCCGCACTTGACGCCGAGAGCATTCATCGCGGTTCCGATTTCCGCCTCGAACGGATCGTTCGGGCTCTTGGAGCGGTGCGAGATGACCAGTTCGGCGCCGTAGCCCAGCGAGGTCAGCATGGCCAGCACGGTTTCCGTCACGGTACCGATCTGGTTTGCTTTGATCAGGGACGCGTTGATTTCGCCGTTCTTGGCGCACTTCTCGATGTTCGAGTCCTTCGTGGTGACCAGGTCGTCGCCGATGATGAAGATCTTGTCGCCAAGCTCCTTCATCATGTTCTGCCAGCCCTGGTGGTCGCGTTCGCCGAAGCCGTCCTCGATGGAGAGGATCGGGATGCCGTCTTCCATGGACTTCTTGAAGAGAGTAAGGATCTGGTCGCGGCTCATCTCGACCTTGTCCTTGTCACGCCAGAAGCGGTACATGCCGACGGAATCCGGCTCGCCGCGTTCCTCGCGATAGGCGTTCTCCAGCTCGGAGCAGGCAGGGTCCAGCGCGATGGCGACATCCACGCCGGGCACGAGCTCGCAGTCCAGAATGGCCTGCTTCATGAAGCGCCACATACGCTGCTCGGGGACCTGATCCGTGGGCTCTTTGTCGATGTAGGGGGCGATGCCGCCTTCGAGACCGACGCCCATGACTTTCGCGCCTGGGGCGGACTCGATGATCTCCTTCAGACGGGACTGCAACTTGACCGTCATCTCCTGGGAGTCTTCGTAGGTCTTCGGCGAGAGCGGCATGAACATACTCTCCTGCATGCTGATGTTGCTCTCGGGGTACTCTTTCTCCGTGTGACGGCCACCCATGGCGCAGTTACGGAACTGCCAGGGGGCGGCGACACGGCTGCCATCTTTGAGGGTGACGGTCTGCATACGGGTGGTGAGCATGGTCTTCTTGACCTGGGCGACGCGGGCGGTCCATGCCTCGCCGGAGGCGGCGATCGCAGCGGCTCGGGCAGCGGCTTCCGCGGCGGCCTTCTCGCGGTTGCGGAATTCCTTCAGCTTGCCGGGGTCGGCCAGGAATCGGTCCAGGAGGCCAACCACGCCCGGTGCCAGGAAGAACCGGCCGATGTAGATCATCCATTCCTGCCCTGCCAGCAATCCCACTGCGATGAAGAACGCGGCAATCGGCAAACAGATCGTGGCCAGCCACTGGCTCCAGATCGGCGCGGCCGCCGACACGGCCAGGTTGTATGGCGCGTCGGGTGCGAAGTTACCGTTCTCTTTCCTCACGCCGTAGAACTTGCCCCACGGAATCAGAAGGAGCATCTGGGCGTAATAGCCGAATTTGCCACCGCTCTTCAGGGCGGCGTCCGCCTTCTCCTGTGAGTCCTTGTTCAGAGCCGTCAGCTTGGCGGCGGTCAGGAAATGGCCCATCTCGTGAATCGCGATGGCGATATGCCACGACAAGTACAGAATGGCCAACGACACGATGGTCTCGACGCTGAGGAACATGAACTTCAGCACTTCGAGCTTCAGATTGGCCCCTGCGATGGCCTTTTCGCTCAGCTCCTTGACGGGCAGGCTCAGCACGGACGAAATAAATGCGGCGTGGAACGAGACGAGCTTGTGGTTCGCGATGACCCAGCCGCGCTCCAGATACCCTGCAGCATTGACCCGAAATTCATCGGACGCCGCCGCTGGCCTGGGCCTGTTTCTATTCATTTCCACCGCTGACTCTTTCATTCTGGATTTCTCCTTCTTACCGTTCTTCTCATCTCATTTCGCCGCTGCAGCCAAGACGGATAGCCTTGTGGGCATCTGCGGTCAAAGCGAGGTCGTACACTCCCCGCCTTCGGAAAACGCAAGAACATACACCCTTTGCCCGGCCAAGTCAAGGAAGATTCTGCATGTGGGCATGAGAGATTTCCGGCGGCTGTTGCCTCCTGTCGATCTTCGTCGCGGTTTTCCCCTGTTCCCTTGTGGGAAACTCCTGGGAATTCTGTAACGCATCCCTCTGTTCGACGTCTATATACTGAAGACGGCGAGCGGTTGCAGTCTTCCTGGCATTTGTTGCTTGCGGCTGTGTTTGCCTCCTTTCGACAGGGCCGATTGAGCGGAGATCGGCCTTTCTTCTTGCGCTCTGGACGTTCTGTCCGGTGTTTTCCTTGTTGATTCCGCGGGCAGCCGGGCGTATCATGACCGGCTTATGCGAATTCCATTGACGAAGTACGGGTTGCCTGAGGTTGTGGTGTATCCGGCGGTTGTCCTGTTGTTGATGGCCGCCGTGGGTGTGTTCGGGCCCGAGTTATCGCCCCTTTGGGGGGTAGTCGCCATCGAGGCGATTCTCGCGATCACCCTGGGGTGGGCCTTGATGTTCTTTCGAGACCCGCGACGCGAGCCGCCGCGAGATGACAGTCTCCTGCTGTCGCCGGCCGACGGCACGATCACCGATGTGGGGATGGTCGAGGAAGCCGAATTCATCGACGGTCCGGCCCTCCGCGTCGGGATCTTCCTGAGCATTTTCAACACGCATATCAACCGTGCACCGTGTGACGCGAAGGTCGAACGAATCGTCTATCGTCCCGGCAAGTATCTCAATGCGATGAGTCCGCGGGCGGGCCAGGTGAACGAGTCGAACAACCTGTCCATGGTGCGAACGAGCGAGCCCCAGGACAGGCTCCTCGTCCGCCAGATCAGCGGGGCGATCGCGCGTCGGATCGTCTGCGCCGCCCAGGAAGGCCAGCGACTCGCCGGCGGTGAGCAGTTCGGCATGATCAAGTTCGGGTCTCGAACCGAGCTGTATCTCTCCGCCAGCGAGAGCGTGGAGTGCCTGGTTCGCATCGGGGACAAGGTCAAAGCGGGACTCACGCCGCTTGTGAAGTACGCGCCGACGTCGCCGCGGCGGCAACAGCAGGAAGACCATGAGCGGTAGACATCGAAGAATGATGGATGACAAGCCCAGGCGGCCTTTGTTCCGTCGTGTTCGACGGCATCGCGTCAAGTACGTCACCCTCCTGCCCTCGCTGGTTACGCTGCTCAACGGGATCCTTGGATTCACCGCCATCGTCCTGGCGAGCAAGGCTCATGAACCGACGGCGGGCAAGATGTCCTGCTTCGCGCTGGCGGGATACGTGATCGTGCTGGCCATGGTTGCCGACATGCTGGACGGCCGGCTGGCGCGTATGAGCCAGAGCACATCGAGCTTCGGCGGCCAGCTCGACAGCCTCTGCGATCTCGTCAGCTTCGGAGCTGCGCCCGCGTTCATCATGCTCCGGCTCGTCGAGAACGAATTGCAGCTCCACGAGATCTTCTGGGGGGGTCTGATTCACCGGTTCATCTGGCTGGCGGCGCTGGTGTACTTCAGTTGTGCCGCGATTCGACTGGCCCGCTTCAACGTCGAGAACGACGAGAATGAGGTCTCGCACATGAGCTTCGCCGGCCTGCCCAGTCCCGCAGCGGCCGGCGTCGTCGTCAGTCTGATCATCTTCCAGCAGGAGCAGGTCCCCACCCTGAGCCTGCTGGTGTATGCGCTGCCGCTGGCGACGCTGGGCGTTGGCGTCCTCATGGTGAGCCGGCTTCGGTATCCGCACATCGTGAACGTGTACCTCAAGGGCAGACAGCCGTTTGACTACCTCATCCGGCTCCTCCTGCTCCTCTCGCTGGTCTGCTTTAGCAGCGTGCAGACAGCGATGGTTCTGATCTTCGGGTACTTCGCGGCAGGTAGCTTCGTCAGATGGCTCTACGGCAGGATCTTCCCCAGGACGCGGGCAATTCCGCTCCCCAGCCAGGAGCCGGCTGCGGACGGCACATCTCATGTGAGCACCTGAGCAGGACGGATCAGTCCATCAGGGCATCGGCTGGAACGCAGCACGCCCCCGCGGGCCCAGGGGACTGCTGCACGCCGCTGGCCTGATTGATCTTGTGGTAGTGATCCACCACCCCGGCCAGCCGGCTGAGCATTTCCCGACCTTCCTCGCTCGCTTCCAGACCGACGATTTGCAGACCGATGCATAAGGCCGTCCGGTCCGCCGTGGGCAGGACGTTTCGGATCTGGGCGTTGAACATCAAAGGCTGCTCATACGGCATCGGCGTGAATCGCACGCCCATGAACTGGCCCTTGCGGAAGTCCGCCTCGCTCACGGGACCGCCCGGCGCATCGGTTGCCCGCGTGAGAGGGACGACCGCCTGGGCGCCGCCGGCGGAGATATCCATCAGCCGGCCCTCGTAATAGGTATGGCTCTTCTCATCGGGCGAACGCTTGCCCGTCCGGTGCCAGAGCACGACGTTGACCTTCAGCGATGGGGGAACATTGACGCGGAAGTAGCTGCGACGCTGGATCACCCCGATCCGCTCGGGCGCCGCCAGGACGATGGTCCCGCCTGCGTCCGGATCGGAGGAGGGCTCCAGGTTCACGACCACCGTGTCGAACACGAACTTGCCGTAGGCGTGCTTGAAATTCATCCCGACCGGCTGGTCGATGCGGATGTTGATCGGGTGAGGTTTGCCCGTCGAGTGATACCCTTCGACAAACAGCTTGCCCGCGCCGCTCGTCGTGTCCGTCGTAAGCTGCTTCATGACCACCTTGGCCACGTGCCACTTGTCCTTGGACAGGTACGACATGATCGCGGGGGATTGGCTCTGGACCACCGCATCGAGCACTGTCCGGGACTCAGCGCCCTGGAGCATGACGATCTCACTCATATCAAACCTCCCGTGCCTACGTCTGTGAACGCCTGTTCCTGGCGGGCGCGCCGACCGGGTCCGCAAACGCAGCCCCTTGCGTCCGGGTTGGGACTCCGTACTGCGTCCCGGCCGCCCCCCAGCAGGGCACAGAGGACCCGTCGAAACGAATCCGTCTAAAACATATGTAGTAAATCGGCCAACGCCAAAAACCACATAAGCTTTTTGCCAAATCCGGGCCGCCTGCGCAGGCTCGTGGTTCACGCCGGCCCGCACAAATGCACTGGCTCCTTGCAGTCCACGGTTGCACGGATGCTTGGCTTCGGATACTGTGACTGGAGACCGCCGGGTCGTCTACCGGCCCCGCGTGGGGGAGTATTATCAGACGTACACTTGGCTATCAGGAGAAGCAACGTGAGGATGCAGTTCGCCGGGGCAATCACAATCATCGCATTGGGCACGCTGGCAGGCACGACGGTTGCTGAGCCGACGGGCGAGCGGTCGGACTTCACGCTATGGTACGCCCAGCCGGCAAGAGAATGGAACGAAGCGCTGCCTATCGGCAACGGCCGGCTCGGCGCCATGGTCTTCGGCAAGGTGACCGACGAACGCATCCAGCTCAATGAGGACACCCTCTGGGACGGCTATCCCCGCGATACGACCAGCCCACAGGCACTCGAGGCGCTGCCCGAGGTCCGCAGGCTGCTCTTCCAGGGCAAGAACGCCGAGGCAACGAAGCTGGCGGGCGACAAGATGATGGGACGCCCCATGGGCGTGGAGTCGTACCAGTCGCTGGGCGATCTGCACATCGACTGCCCCACGGTCGGGACGGTCGCAGACTACCGCAGGAGCCTCGACCTCGACACCGGGATCGCGACCACGACCTGGACTGCCGACGGAGTCCGGCTCACCCGCGAGGTCTTCGCCTCCGCCCCGGACAACGTCCTCGTCGTTCACATCACGGCCGATAAACCCGCGAGTATCACGTGTGTCGCGACGATCACCCGCCAGCAGGACGCAGTTTGCGTCAGCGAGGGCAATGACCGGATCGCCCTTCGCGGCCAGATCCAGCGCGAGCACCACCAGACGCACCAGAACGTCGGCATGAAGTTCGAGGCCCGCGCCCTCGCCAGGGCAAAGGGCGGCACGATCTCCAGCCGGGACGGAAAGCTCCTCGTGGAGAAGGCCGACGAGCTGCTTCTTCTGATCGCCGGAGCCACCAGCTATCGCGGGGGCCAGCCTGCCGAACTGTGCCAGGCACACCTCGCGGCGGCAGCGGACTCCTGCGAGCAACTGTGCAAGAGGCATGTGGCCGACCATCAGAGACTGTTCCGCCGGGTCAGTTTGGACCTCGGCCGGACCGAAAACGCCGCCCTGCCGACGGACCAGCGACTCGCGCGGCTCGCCCAAGGGCAGGCCGACCCCTCGCTCGTTGCCCTGTACTTCCAGTTCGGGCGGTACCTGCTCATGGGCTGCTCCCGGCCGGGGGACATGCCCGCCAACCTCCAGGGTCTCTGGAGCGAACATATGAAGGCCCCCTGGAACGCCGACTACCACACGAACATCAACCTGCAGATGAACTACTGGCCCGCCGAGGTGGCGAACCTGGGTGAATGCCACCTGCCGCTCTTCGACTACATGAGGAACTGCCTCGTCGAGTCGGGCAACCGGACAGCGAAAGTCCATTACGGCTGCAATGGCTGGGTTGTCCATCACCTCTCCGACGTCTGGGGCTTCACCACGCCCGCCGATGGGGTCTGGGGCGTCTGGCTCATGGGCGGCGCCTGGCTGGCCCAGCACCCCTACGAGCACTACCTGTTCACCCAGGACAAGGCGTTCCTTCGCGACACGGCGTATCCGCTGATAAAGGGGGCCGCCGAGTTCATGCTCGATTTTCTCGTCGAGGCGCCCGCGGAAACGCCCGTGGCCGGCAGGCTCGTGACGAATCCCTCCCACTCGCCGGAGAACTCATTCCGCAAACCCGACGGCTCGACCTCCATGTTCACCTACGGCGCGACGATGGACCTCGGAATCCTCCGCGATCTGTTCACCAGTTGCATCGAGGCCGCGACGATCCTGGATACGGATGCGGAGTTCCGCGCCAGGCTCGCATCGGCACTGGAACGCCTGGCCCCCCTTCAGATCAGCGCCAAGACCGGCCGGCTCCAGGAATGGATCGAGGACTACGACGAGCCCGAGCCGGGACATCGTCATATGTCGCATTTGTTCGGCCTCCATCCGGGTCGCCAGATCACCCTGACCGGCACGCCCGAACTGGCACAGGCCGCTCGCAAGGCGCTCGAATACCGTCTCTCGCACGGCGGCGGTCATACCGGCTGGAGCCGGGCGTGGATCATCAACTTCTGGGCCCGTCTGCAGGAAGCCGAGAAGGCTCACGAGAACGTCGTCAGACTCCTGGAGAAATCGACGCTGCCGAACCTATTCGACAACCACCCGCCGTTTCAGATCGACGGCAACTTCGGCGGCGCCGCAGGCATCGCGGAAATGCTCCTCCAGAGCCACGGCGGTGAGATTCATCTGCTGCCCGCCCTGCCGGCCGCCTGGCCGCGGGGTTGCGTCACAGGACTGTGCGCCCGCGGCGGCTTCGAGGTGGACATCTACTGGCGGGAAGGCAAGCTGGACAAGGGCGTTATTCACTCCAAGACGGGCAACACGTGCCGAGTCCGGACGGACGTGCCTGTCCGCGTGAGCCTGGCCGGGGCGCCGGTGAGAACCGTCGAGCCGAGCAACAGAGTCGTGGAATTCGAGACCCAGGCGGGCCGGAGCTACGTAATCGATGCTGAGGACCGTTGAGCCGGCGCGATTGCAGCAGTCCGGACGCACAAAGGGGTAAAAGGGATAGACAACGATGCCGGTCGAACTGGGACTCGGATTGGTCTGGTACGCGGTGTTCGTGATCTCGACGACTTGTCACGAGGCCGCCCATGGATTCGCCGCGCTGGCGCTGGGCGATCCCACCGCGCGAGACGCCGGTCTGGCGACGCTCGACCCGGTTCCGCACATTCAGCGATCGCCTATCGGAATGGTGGCCATTCCCATCGTGTCCTTCCTGTTCGGCGGCTGGATGCTCGGCTGGGCGAGCACCCCGTACGATCCCTACTGGGCGATCAGCAACCGCAGGAAGGCGGCCTGGATGGCCCTGGCGGGTCCGGTCGCCAACCTGGCGTTGATTCTCCTGGCCGCGATACTCATCCGGATCGGCGTGGCCCTCGACCTGTTCATGGCGCCCCTGGAATCCGCCTGGACTCAGGTGACCGTCGCCCGGTCCCCGGGCCCGATGGCCGGCGCCGCGGTCGTGATCAGCGTTCTGTTCTCGCTGAACCTGATTCTGTTGGTCTTCAATCTGCTGCCGCTGCCCCCGCTCGACGGCAGCGAGATCCTCACGTTGTTTCTCGACGACCGTGCAGCCGCTCGCTATCGGGAGTTCATGGCCCAGCCCGCTGCGGGCATGGTGGGCCTGGTCATCGCGTGGAACGTGATCGGCGGTCTGCTCGGCCCCGCTCACGGCCTGGCTTTGAACCTCCTCTATCCCGGCGCCGGGTACCATTGACGCAATTCCAGAGCCAATCGAATTGCATTTGGCTGGATGAATCTGGTCATGCCTTTCATCGGATCGCCACGAAGAACGGACTTGACAAACCGACGCGGATGTGCTTTGCTTTCGCAAGATGGGTAGGCGATTCGGCAGCACGGACCCGCGTCCTCGTATTTGACGGCATTTTCAACTCAGACGGTTTCAGCGATTCGTGAAGGTGTGTCCTTGCGCCGGCTGCGTGGCCGGACGGGGTGTGTCTTTCATTTCGACCTGTATAAGGAGATGCATCATGAACGAGCAAGCTCTGAGCAGGGGAACGAACCGACGTGAAATGTTGAAATGGTCCGGGATGGGCGTGCTCGCCGGCGCGGCGACCGGCGTCGTGACGCCGGGGAAGGTCCGCGCCGACGCCGCGGAAGCCAAGATCCTCCATGCCTCGTGGATCCACGGCAACACCATGGAGATCGAGTATCCCGAACGAATTGCCTTCCAGGAGCACGTGGGCTACCACTTCCAGATCGAAGGCAACCCCGGCACCTCGAACTGGTTCCACTTCTCGATCCCTACGCCGGTGATTGTCAACGATGCGCGCCTGCGCATCAGTGCCGCCATGCTCTTGTTCGAGACGGACTCCGTGGACGCCTTCGTCCGGGACGTACACGTGTACGATGGGGACATGAGGATTGCCGTTTTCGACGATGTCTACCTTTCGGAGAACGCAGGATTCTCCAAGTTCGATTTGCCGGAACGGCCGGAGGTGCGATGGGGCATCGGAATCTCCATCGGCGTCGGTTTCGGCGTGGAGATGATGGACCATCACATGCGTTTCATCTCCGCTGGCTGCGACTTCACGCTCCAAGGGCCCGAGCAGTAGACGCCACATCACTATTGATAAAGCCGCCTTGCCCGACTATCCTACTGGGGCACAAGGGAGTGCCTTGCGCCGCCCTTTCGGAGAATGAGGCATGCAGCAGCGACAGTTGGGCAAGACGGATATGCGGCTCACGACGGTGGGCCTGGGCACCTGGGCCATGGGCGGGCCATGGCAGTACGGTTGGGGCCCGCAGGATGACGACGAGGCAGTCGCGTCGATCCTGGAGGCCCTGGATCAAGGGATCAACTGGATCGACACGGCGCCCGCTTACGGCCTGGGCCACTCGGAGGAGCTGGTCGGCCAGGCTCTGCGCCGGACGAAGCACAAACCCTACGTGGCCACCAAGTGCGGCATCCTCTGGAACGACAAGAAAGAGAAGGTCGTGCACCTGAAGCGCGACAGCATCCGCCGGGAGTGCCACGACAGCCTCCGGCGGCTCGGCGTCGAGACCATCGACCTGTATCAGATGCACTGGCCCGACCCCGACCCCGATATCGAAGAGGCCTGGGAGGAGATGGCCCGCCTGGCGAAAGAGGGCAAGGTCCGCTACATAGGCGTGTCGAATTTCGGCGTGCAGCAGATGGAGCGGGTCGCCAGGATCCACCCGATTGCGTCGCTCCAGCCGCCCTATAGTATGCTGCATCGCGAGGTTGAACGCGAGCTGCTCGGGTATTGTGCCCAGCACGGGATCGGCGTGGTCGTCTACAGTCCCATGCAGCGAGGCCTGCTGACCGGCACATTCACTCGCGAGCGACTTGCGACCTTGGCGCCCGACGACCACCGCAGGCGAATGCCGGAGTTCCAGGACCCGCAGTTCGGCGCTACACTGGAATTGGTCGAAGGGCTCAAGGAGATCGCCCGGCGCAACGGCAAGACCGTTTCGCAACTGGCGGTCGCCTGGGTCCTCCGCAGGTCGGAGACGACCGCGGCGATTGTCGGCGCCCGCCGGCCCGGGCAGATCACCGAGACTGCCCCTGCCTCCGACTGGAACCTCGGCAAGGAGGATATCGAAGAAGTCGAGAACCTGCTGGCCGCGCGAGACAAGAAGCTCGCCGCCGGCGGATGAGCCCTATGGGTCCTGTCCGTCCCATAGGATGGAGAGGAACCGCGACATAAGGGAAACTGAATGTCTCAAGAACAGAATGTGTACACCAGTCCGCTCGTCGAGCGAAACGCCTCGCGGGAAATGGCGGAACTCTTCGGCGCCCAGAAGAAATTCAGTCTGTGGCGACGGCTCTGGCTGGAGCTGGCCAAGGCCGAGAAAAACCTCGGCCTGGAAATCAGGCAGAGCCAGATCGACGAGATGGCCAGGCACCTGGACGACATCGACTTCGACAAAGCGGCCGTCTACGAGCGGCAGTTCCGACACGACGTGATGGCGCACGTCTACGCGTTCGGCGAGGTCGCCCCGAAGGCCGCTCCGATCATCCACCTGGGCGCGACGAGCTGCTACGTGGGCGACAACGCGGACCTGATCATCATGCGCGAGGCACTGCGTCTGACCGCAGGCAAGCTGGCTGCGGTGATTGCCCTGCTGGCAAAGTTCGCCCAGGAATATCGTGACATGCCCACGCTGGGCTTTACGCATTTCCAGCCGGCCCAGCTCACCACGGTCGGCAAGCGCGCCACGCTCTGGTGCCAGGAGTTCGCGATGGACCTCGACGAGGTCGAGCACCGGATCGAGACACTCCCCTTCCGAGGCGTCAAGGGCACGACCGGCACGCAGGCCTCTTTCATGGAACTCTTCGAGGGCCGGCACGCGAAGGTCCGCCAGCTCGACAGGGACGTAGCCGCGGCCTTTGGATTCAAGAAGGTCTGTCCTGTCACCGGCCAGACCTACACGCGGAAGATCGACACGCTCGTCGTCAACACGCTGGCGTTGATCGCGCAGTCGGCGCACAAGACGTGCAACGACCTCCGCCTGCTGGCCCACCTCAAGGAGATGGAAGAGCCGTTCGAGAAGTCGCAGATCGGCTCGTCCGCCATGGCCTACAAGCGTAATCCGATGCGATGCGAGCGGGTGACAGCGCTGAGCCGGCTCGTTCTGAGCCTGGCCACCAGCCCGGCAATGACCGCCTCCGAGCAGTGGTTCGAGCGAACCCTGGACGACTCCGCCAACAAGCGGGTCGTGATCCCGGAGGCGTTCCTGGCGGTCGACGGCATTCTGCAGATCCTTGTGAACGTCTTCGATGGCTTGGTCGTCTATCCGAAGGTGATCGCGTCGCACGTGGCCGCGGAGCTGCCCTTCATGGCGACGGAGAACATCCTCATGGCCGCGGTCAAGGCCGGCGGCAATCGTCAGGACCTGCACGAGAAGATCCGCCAGTACTCGCAGGCGGCCGCCAACGAGGTGAAGAAGCTCGGCCGGCCGAACGACCTGATCTCCCGTTTGCGGACGGATGGCGCCTTCGCGAATCTCAATTTCGAGAAGGTCCTCGACCCAACGGCCTACGTCGGCCGCGCCCCCCAGCAGGTGGACGAATTCATCCGCGCCGTCGTCGCCCCGATCCGCAAGAGGTACGCAAAAGAACTCAACCGGAAGGTCGAGCTGAGAGTGTAGCGATTGATGATTTACGATTGACGATTTACTATTTGAGCGGCAAGGCTCAGGACTTAGTCAGGAGCCGGGGCGCTCCCCAATAGTAAATAGTAATTAGTAGATAGTAAATTCCGAGGGTTTTCCGTGACCAAAAAAGAGCTCATCCAGCGTATCAAGCAGACCGCGTACCTTGAAGGCGACTTCGTTCTTCGCAGCGGCAAGCGGAGCAAGTACTACCTCGACAAGTACCTCTTCGAGACGTGCCCGGACATTCTCAAGGCACTTGGAGCGGAATTCGCGAAGCATATGACCGACGATGCCACGTTGATCGCGGGCGCGGAGCTGGGCGGTGTCGCGCTGGCGGCGGCGACCGCGATGCAGACGGGCAAGAACTGGATCATCGTCCGCAACAGCAAGAAGGACTACGGCACGAGCAAGCTCGTCGAGGGCGTCCTCAAGGCCGGCGACGTCGTCCTGCTTGTCGAGGACATCGCCACCACCGGCGGCCAGGTTCTCGAAGCCGCCAAGGTCGTCACCGACGCGGGCGCCAAAGTCAAGAAGATCGTCTGCGTCATCGACCGCAAGCAAGGCGCCCGCGAGAACATCGAGGGCGCAGGCTACACCTTCGAATCGATCATCACGAAGGACGACCTCGGCATCACGGACTGATCGATGATGGATGATTGTCGATTATTGATGATTTGCACGTCGCGCCGATGATGCGGATGATTCGGCGCGCGCTCGCAGCCTTCTTCGTATCCCGGATTTCAAACCAGTCCCTTCTCGGGGTCCTAATGTGCAGAGTCGATGTGTCGCCACCGATGGAACTGGTTGCGTTGGCGACGATCATGTCGAGGTGCTTGTCCCACATCTTGCGCTCGGCGTTGGCTCGCAGGTCGCGGTCCTCCAACGCAAAGCCGACAACGGTCTGCGACCTGGTCTTATGTCTCCCCGCCCATTTGAGGATGTCCGGCGTCGGTTTCAGTTCCAGGGTGAGTCCAGCGGCCTGCTTCTTGAGCTTGGTCTTCGATGGCCTGGCGGGTGTGTAGTCGGAGACCGCGGCGGCCATGATCAGGCAATCGCACTTCGGGAACTGCTCTTTCACCGCTTGGAACATCTGGGCGGCGCTCTCGACGCGGATGACCGTTGTACCCGCCGGGGGCCTCACCGCGGTCGGCGCAGTGATCAACGTTACTTCGTGGCCGGCCTTCAACGCGGCGCGAGCCAGCGCATAGCCCATCCTTCCGCTGCTGGCGTTCGAGATGAACCGAACCGGATCGATGTATTCGCGGGTGCCCCCCGCCGTGACGAGAATACGCATAATCGGCTGTCCCTATTCGCGATTCCCCGATGGGCCGCGATTCGGAAAGCCAGTGTACCAGGGATGTCGAAACAGGGCAAGCTCTCCGGCGGCATGGACTCGCGCCAGACCTGCGGCGAGCTCCTGATGTGCGATAGCTCATCTCACACAGAGAACCCAAGCTTGGCAAGTCTCGGGTTGGTGGTGTCCTGGCGTTTGGGCCAGTTCAAGACAATCTGGACGACCTCGCGCACATAGGCACATTCGCACTTGACCGGACAAGGACGCAGCTCCTCCTTGCGGAGACAGTACCCAGGACACTCCTCGCTCCCCGTCCGGCGGTCCTCATACACCGGCCCGTCGTACAGGTCCACGAACTCGCCGGCGTCCATCATGATCACAGCGCCACAGCGGTGGCTGAAGAGGAATACTCCGGCGTGCAGGTCGATCAGACTGGCCCGATACCCAATCAGAGCCACATCGGCATCCGCGAGAAAATCCTCTCGTGCGCTCCACGCGGCTTCACATGCTGAACAGCGTCTGAAGACCATCGGATCACCTCTCAATGGAGTCCATCATACTCGTCTATCGGCCGCTGCCACCGACGCGTTCAGAAATGGAGGTAATCCTATTGCCTATTTTCAGCGGCCAGTTCCTCGATGGCCGCGAGGATATCCTGGGGCTCGGCCATCCTGCCGACGCCCTCTGTGCCGCAGGCCAGACGGCCCGCCGCCGGGCCGACGAAGCGGACGCCCATCGCCCGCAGGGTTTCGACGTTGCGCTTCACCGCCGGGTTTTCCCACATGCGGGTGTTCATCGCCGGCGCGAAGAGCGTCGGCGTCGCCCAGCAGACACACAGCGTCGTGCTGAGCAGGTCGTCGCAGATGCCGTGGGCGGCCTTGCCCAGGATGTCGGCGCAAGCGGGGGCCACGACCACGATTCGTGCCCAGTCCGCCAGCGAGACGTGGGCGCTGCTATGGCCCTGCGGGTTGCTCCAGAGGCTCGTGTACACCGGCGCCGCGGTGACCGCCTCGAAGCTCTTGGGACCGACGAGCCGGCAGGCGGCTCCCGTCATCACCGTTCGTACGCTTGCCCCGGCCGCCGTCAGCTTGCTGGCCAGGTCTACCGCCTTGTACGCGGCGATCCCGCCCGTGACGCCCAACAGGATGTTCAGGTCCTTCGGCACTCGTGTTCACTGTCCCGGACACTCAGAAAGAAGGACGCTTCTCGAACAGGCGATCCAGTTCGTCGCTGCGGCTCTCCACTTCCGCCTTCGGCTTGCGGACGTACGGCGTCTCGTCAACCGTGATCTTGTCCTGGAGAATCTCCTGGACCACGATCTCCATCATGGTCCTGCCCTCGGTGTTGTCGATCAGGGGTCGCGAGCCCTGCAACATCTCGAGCATGCGCTTCTGGATCAGCGCCGCCAGCTTGAACCGACCGCCGACCTTCTTGACGATTTCATCACTCTTGAGTTCTTCCAGCATCTGTGTTCTCCAAATTATGCGTCCGGGGCGTTCTCGATGATCCGGATCACTTCATTGATCGCCTGGTCCAAGTCGTCGTTGACGACCATATTGTCATAGCATAGCGCCGCAGCGTCGATCTCGTTCTGTGCGGCCCGGAGCCGGCGGGCGACGACTTCGCCGCTCTCGCGACCTCGACGACCGATCCGCTCCGCCAGCGTTTGCGAGCTCGGCGGCATGATGAACACCATCACCGCGTGCGGATAGATCGCCTTGACCTGCCGGCCGCCCTGGACGTCGATCTCCAGGATCACGGTCCTTCCGGCCGCCAGGGCCTCGTCGGTCTTGTCGCGAGGCGTTCCGTAGAGGTTGCCGAACACCTCGGCATACTCCAGAAACAGACCTTTCTCGATCCGCTTGCGGAACTGGTCCCGCGAGACGAACCAGTAGTCCCGCCCGTCCTGTTCGCCCGGCGCCTGGGGTCGGGTCGTCATGGAGACGCTCAGATAGCCGTCTTCGAGCCGACCCATTACCGCTTTGGTGATGGTGCTCTTGCCGACGCCCGAGGGCCCGCTGATCACGATCAGCCTGCCGCGAGTGGTCTTCGTTGGGTTGTCTGCCTGGGCCATCCTGCTGCACGCAATATGTTGCGGCCTGTTCCGATGCCGCGGACTCGTCACTCGATGTTCTGGATCTGCTCCTTGAGGCGCTCGATGCAACACTTGATATCCACAACCGACTTGGCGATATCGGCATCGGCGGCCTTGCTCGCCACGGTGTTCGCCTCGCGAAGCATCTCCTGGCTGAGAAAATCCAGTCGCCGGCCGGCCTGCCCATCCGTTTTGCAGATCTGGCGAAACTGCTGCAAGTGAGCGTCCAGGCGGGCCATTTCCTCCGAGATGTCCGACCGGTCCGCCAGGATCGCGACTTCCCGCGCCAAGGTCTGCTCGTCGAGCTTGAGCTTGGCCTCCGCCAGCAGCTCCTCCACGCGACGACGAAGTCGCTTGGCGTACTCCAGGACCACAGACCCGCTCCACTTGCGGATGGCGTTCAGCTCCTGGACCATGATATCACAGTGTTTATCGAGGTCGGCCTGGAGGAAGCGGCCTTCCGCCTCCCGCATTTGCTGGAGCTTGTCCAGGGCCTGGCCGGTCAAGTGGAGGACGAGCTGCTTGATCCTGGCACTCTGCTCCTCGTCCGGCTGCACGGGCTGCACGATCCCGGGCAACGCGAGCAGGCCGGCCAGATCGATCGTCCCGGTCGCCCCTACCGACGAACTGATTGCCTTCAGACGAGACACAATGGACGCCAGGGCCGCCTGGTCGATTTCGAACAGGGCCCCGGCGGAGGCGCCCCGGAGCCTCAGGACGTAGTTCACCGTGCCGCGAGAGAGGCGTTTCCGCAACTCCCGATCGATCTCCTCCTCCAGGAACGTGACGCCTTCCGGCAGCTTGATGATGGTCTTGAGATATCGATTGTTGACGGTCTTGACCTCGACGGCATAGGAGACGCCTTCCAGTTCGCCGGCCGCTTCACCATATCCCGTCATGCTGTTCAGCATCGCCATTCACTCTCAAAGATGGTACGTTGTCCTACCCCATTGCCGCCCAAGCCCGACCTTGCGAGGCGAACCACGTCACGCGCTCCCTTGTGGCGTCTCAGACACGACGCCCAGGGGCATAGCCCCTTCCCATTCGCACGCGGCCGACCGGTCAAACGTCGCTGCGACGCATGGCCGCACATCCGACGAAGCACGCCCGCGCGCTGGCGCGCAGCGTTTTGGGCCGGATGGCAACGCACGGCTCACTGGCCGCCCGACCCACCCGGTGTGGCGTCCCCAGTCGGCGCTTGCGGAGCAGATTCTGTCGTCCCCGGTTGCGCGGGGGTCGGCTCGGCCGCGGGAGTCGGCGACTGGGCCGGCGTCGTGGGCTGCTGCTCCGTCGTCGTGCCGGCAGGTTGCCCTGATGCCGGTGCGCTCGCCGCGGAACCCGGAGCCTTGGCGTCGTATTCCTCGCTTACACTCGGCCGAAAGAATTTGGCCATCAGGACCGCCATGCCCAGCCAGACGACGACCAGGCCGATGGTAAGCCACGTGAGGAAGTCGCCGGTTTTGGAGCCGAGCAGTCCGCTTGCCATGCCGCCGCCGAATGCGCCGCTGAGCCCGCCGCCCCGGCCCTTCTGGACCAAAATGACCAGAACCAGGACGATCGAGACCAGCACGAACAGGACGGCCACGAACTTCATCAGAGTGCCAACTGCCAACAGAGGTAAGAAAGTCATACGGACGCCTCAATAACAAATTCGTCAGTCATGCCGGCCTGAACAGGCGGCTTTCTTGATTATACTCGAACCCTCGTACGCCAGGCGCTTACGCCGCAGCCTGGATGATCTTCACGAAGTCATCGACCTTGAGACTGGCGCCGCCGACGAGAAGGCCGTCCACGTCCTTCTGGGCCATCAGGTCCTTCGCGTTGCCTGCGTTGGCGGAACCGCCGTAGAGGACGCGGATCTCGTCGGCCAGTTTTTGGTTGAACATCTCGGCCAGCACCTTGCGGACGAACACGTGTACCTCCTGTGCCTGCTCCGGCGTCGCGGTCCTTCCGGTCCCGATCGCCCAGACGGGCTCGTAGGCAATTGTCACGGCGGACATCTTGTCGGCGCTCAGTCCGGCCAGGCCGGTCTTGAGATGTCGCGCGACCACCGCCTCCGTCTGACCCGCGTCCCGCTCCGCGAGCAGCTCGCCCACGCAGAGGATGGGCAACAGGCCCCCGGCAATCGATGCCGTCACCTTCTTGCCCACGAGATCGTCCGACTCCCCGAGGACGTGACGGCGCTCGGAGTGGCCGCAGAGAACATACGTGCAGCCGACGTCCTTGAGCATCGCAGCACTGACCTCGCCGGTGAAGGCGCCCTTGGGCTCGATGTACACGTCCTGCGAGCCGACCGACACGCCGGTAGAACTGACGGCCTTCACGACCGATTGCAGGTATACGAACGGCGGGATCACGGCCACATTCACCTTGTCGCCCGCCAGGCCGGATGCGCCCTTGGCCACCCCCTGCGCCAACTCCACGCTGGAGCGACTGTCCGTGTTCATCTTCCAATTGCCCGCCACAAACGGTTTTCTCATGGTGCTCTCCTATGTCCTTGTTCCGAAGCTCTGGAAAATGGAGATCAGGCCTACTTTGGGAAGGAAAAATCTCTTTCCTCGATTTTTCCTTCCCAAACCGCCTCGGTCCAGTCCAAATCAGTGCAAGCCCATTCTTCAAGGAAATCGAAGAGTGAGATTTCCTTGAAGAATATAGGCCTGATCTCCATTTTCCAGAACTTCATCTTGTCCTATACCCAGATCGCTACAAGACTTCCTTGGCCCGCGGGAAACTCCCGAGAACGGAAAGCTGCAGGCAGTGCTGGCGGGCTTCCTCGAGCCCGATCTGCACGCGCTCTTCCGTTCGATGACCGAGGAAATCGACGAGGAAGTGGTATTCCCACTCCCGCTTCTTGCTCGGCCTGGACTCGATATTGGTCAGGTTGATATTGTATTTCTTGAATGTCTCCAAAACGTCCGCCAGGGCGCCGGCCTTGTGGGCGGTGCTGAACACGATGGCCGTCTTGTCTTCGCCGGTCGGACGGGCATCCTCCCGGCTGACCACGAGGAACCGCGTCACGTTGTTGGCGATGTCCTCGATGTTCTCGCAGACCACGTTCAGCCCGTACAACTCGGCCGCCACCTTCGAGCCGATGGCCGCCGCGTAGGACTCTTCCGCGGCCAACTGCGCCGCCTTCGCCGACGAGGCCACCGCGATCGTATTGGCTTCCTCGAAGGTCGCGGCCAGCCAGTTGCGGCACTGGGCGAACACCTCCGGCTTCGAGTACACCTTCTCGACCTCCTCCAGCGTGCAGTTCGCCAGCAGGTTGTGATGGATCGTCATCAGCACCTCGGCGCAGATCTTCACGTCCGTGTTGACCAGGGCGTCGAGCGTCTCGATCACGCCCCCGCCGGTGGAATTCTCGACAGGGACAATCCCCAGATCGCAGTGACTCTTGCTGATCTCGTCGAAGATCGACCGAATATCCGCCAGCGGCTCGTACTCGACGCTGCGGCCGAATTTGAGCATGGCCGCCGTGTGACTGAAGCTGCCGCCGGGACCGAGGTAGGCGATCCGAGGACGCTTCTCCAAGACGAACGACCCGCTCATCATCTCCCGCCAGATCGCGACCAGCGTCCGGTCCGGCAGAGGTCCCTTGTTGGACTTGACGACCTTGTCCAGAACCTGCTTCTCGCGGTCCGGCGCGTAGATGGGGCGCTCGGCCTGCGTCTTGAGCTTGCCGATCTCCACGACGACGCTTGCCCGCTCGTTGAGCAGGTCAACAAGCTGCACGTCGATCTCATCGATCCGTTTTCTCAGTTCATCTAGCGACATACCATCAGCCCGGCGTTGCGAAAACTCTCTTCCTTAGCACAATCGCCCCCTTTCGTCAATGAATTTCACCACCTGCCTGTAATATTGGGTGCGTGACCGTACTCGCGTGCGTGCCATCGAGGTCCGCGCGGACCGCCAGTTGTCATTCCCGCGAAAAGCCTGCCCTCGACCCGATCGGGGGCGGGAATCCACTCTCCAGGTCGCACGCAAATCCCACGGTTTCTGGATTCCTGCTTGACGCAGGAATGACAGAGTCCAGGCCGGCGCCTCGCCAACCGAAAGGAGGCCCAACTGGGAGCCTGCCCCGGACTTGATCCGGGGCCGTAAGGCGTTATCCTCCTCCCAGGGAAGATATGCCCTTACGGGCACACTACGAACCGGCTGGCGCGGCAGCCCGGCCAGACCCTTATAACGACACCGCTCGATTGGCCATTGACCGCGCCGGCCAGGCGACGATATGCTGCGATGGATTGAGAATCGTGAGGTTAGAAGTGCTGCAATACACCATTTTCCGAACGAAGTGGGGCTATTTTGGCTTGGCCGGCACTGGCGATGCCCTGTCGCGCACCCTCCTGCCGACGCCGGACCGCCGGGCAGCGGAGCAGGCTCTGCTCCTGGCTCTGGGCCCCGCCACCCAGGGTGTCCGTCTTGATCCGGGCTTCCTCCCAGCCCTCCAGGAACGAATCATCGGCTATTACGAGGGCGAAAGCGTCGATTTCAGCGTCGATCCACCCATCCTGCTGGACTATGCATCGCCATTCGCCCGCAGGGTGCTGAATGCCTGCCGAGCCATACCCTACGGCCAGACAAGGACTTACAGCGATCTGGCCCGTCAGGTTGGCTCGCTGGGCGCCGCTCGTGCCGTGGGCGGCGTCATGGCCTCGAACCCTATCCCCCTGGTGATCCCCTGCCACCGCGTCCTCCGCACGAACGGCGGGCTGGGCGGGTTCTCCGCCCCCGGCGGGATCGCCGTCAAACAGAGGATGCTCGAACACGAGCGGTCGTTGGCCTGCTTGTAGTGTGCCCGTGAGGGCATATCTTCTGGTCACGGGCTACGAGGCACGGGTCACGCGAAGATAACGCCTCACGGCGTCACTACAAACGGACTGCCTGCGCATAGCACAAATCCGGATCGGAGGGGCACTGACGCCCGAAATCCTGCACAGACGCACGCCCCGCTGTCGCGGCGGATGATCCTCGATTTGGCGGGGGGATTGTGGTATAATCGTTGTCTGTATCGAGACGGGTGAACGGGCCCCGTAGTTAGAATACGGATTCGGAAGAACCTGTGTGCCGTGTGTGAATCTGTCATCCTGCGGCGAAGCCGAAGGATGTGGGCATCGGACGGGAGGTGTCTCTCGGTCGCCGGCCAGGTCCTTCACTTCGCTACGCTTCGTTCAGGACGACAAGAAACCGCACGAGCAGCATCCTGTCCCACGCCGGAGTGTGGGGATATGCAAGACGAAAACCGCCGTCGCGAAACACACTCTTTGGATTGTGCAGGTAGGCAATGGCCATGAAGAAGCTGCGTATCTATGCGGACACATCGGTAATCGGGGGCTGTGAGGACGAAGAATTCTCCGATGCATCGCGTCAGCTACGGTCCAAATTTCAGATCAGGCGAGTTTATGCTTGTCATCTCGGATCTGACCATCCAGGAGATGGCTGCCGCACCACCGAGCGTCCGCCACCATCTCCAGGACATCCCCACAGCCCATCAAGTTCAGGTCCGGCTCACGCAAGAGGCTCGAGATCTGGCGGACGCCTACCTTGCTCACGGCGTGGTTGGGCCAGGTTCTCTGGCTGACGCGCTGCATGTGGCCCTGGCGACCGTAAACGCCGTGGATGTGCTCGTGAGCTGGAACTTCAAACATATCGTCAACTTTGGTAGAATAAGGTTGTTCAATGCAGTGAATCTTGAACAAGGGTACGGCCTGATTGAGATCCGAACGCCGAGAGAGGTGTTGCATGAAGGACAGGAAGAAGACGTTTGACGCCGTGGCGTTCATGCGGAAGCGACGTGAAGAACTCTCGCGTGCCTACGACGGCCTGACCGCCGAGCAGATCGAGGAGAGAATCCAGCAGACGCTGAAGGACGATCCTCTCTGGCGACAGCAGAGCCAAGCGAGAATCGTCTCGTCTTCCAACACCGAGGCCGCCCGCAGTTCATAGGCTCGCCTGTGCGCGACGGGCCCGCGGTGTGTCGGATAGTCCTGGCTTTGGCGGGGGAATTGTGGTATGATCGGTGTCTGTATCGAGACGGGTGAACGGGCCCCGTAGTTAGAATACGGATTCGGAAGAACCTGTGCGCCGTGGTGGACTTGTCATCCTGAGGCACAGCCGAAGGATCTGGGCATCGGACGGGAGGTGTCTCTCGGTCGCCGGCCAGGTCCTTCACTTCGCTACGCCTCGTTCAGGACGACAAGAAACCGCACGAGCAGCATCCTGTCCAACGCCGGAGTGTGGGGATATGCAAGACGAAAGCCGCCGTCGCGAAACCAGCGATATGGATCGCGTAGGGTGGGCTGTACCCACCAATGTCTAACCCATCGAGAAGACGGATCGGTGTGCACAGCACACCCTACAAGACTGGCCGGAACAGAGTGAAGGGACGACAAGGGCCGCACGAGCAGCATCGTGTCCAACGCCGGAGTGTGGGGATATGCAAGACGAAAGCCGCCGTCGCGAAACCAGCGACATGGATCGCGTAGGGTGGCCTGTGCCCACCATCCCGGCCGCCCGCAATCGAGACCCGAAGCCGCGTTATGACGAACACAAGACAGACCACGCTAAGAACATGAGAATGTCTATCCGGCTCGTATTGTCGATGATCGGAATCGGTGTGCTCAGCACACCCTACATGGCTTGTGGCTCGCAGGGGTGGGTAGTTGTAGGCTACAAGATAGACTTGCCGTACACAGGCTCCAACTGGACATTGACCCATTACTTTGGTGCAGAGGAGGGCATCGACAGGTACGATAATTTTGTTTATACGATGTATAATCCATCCGGAATTGCTTCGGAGATTTGGTCAACAGTTGCAGCAAGATCCCTTGATAGCGACCAACGACCAGTAGACAGCACGACAAGTGCGACAATCAGTTACACGGTCTATCGCCAAGGCGGAGGCGAGATACCACCATTACAGCATCCCGAGTTAATCGTGTCTACAAGTGGTTTTGTCTATGAGGATGTCTTCATAACGATAGAAGGTATCACGTACGATGCCAAGACTGTTGGGACGATTCCTCTAACCAGCATAACCGGAACGGGCATGGTGAGTTTCGTCCCTCGGCCGACGGTCGGGACGCTGACGCCGACGGAGGTGACGTACACAACCGCCACGCTGGAAGGCAACATCAACAACAATGCCAAAGGTTGCGACTGTTGGTTCACGTACTGGACGGAGGGTGGGGACTTCTTCACCAGCGAATGCGGGTCCGGCGTGGACGGCCCGCAGACGTTCAGCACAACGATCTCCGGCCTGAAGGCCGAGACGACCTACTCCTATCAGGCCCACGCGAGCAACGGCGGCAACCGCGGCGACGGGGAGACCAAGACCTTCACCACCCCCGGCCTGCTCACCGACCTGTCCCAAGACGCCCCGCACAGACTGAGGATTGACAATGTGCATAGCAAGATGCCTACGAGGACCTTCCAATTGGTCTATGAGCCAGGGGCAACCGAAGAGGGGGATGATGCAGTAGACGGTGAATTCACTGATTTCACGGGAGTGCAAGTGCCGTTGTTGCTGACGAAAGTCGGCGTCAAGTATCTGCAGGCAGATGCACGAGACCCCAGCAGCAGAACGCCTTTCTACCTGGAGCAGGTATTCTATTCTGACTGGGGTTTTGCCAGAGTCTCGGGAGGCGATACCAATGTGCTTGCGTTTAGCTTCCCCATGGAAAGCAATGGCGTGTTTGCGGACAGGCTGATTACATTCCAGGAGTATCTCCCGGGTCCTGTAGACAGCAATGTTCCAGACCCGAATGCCGAATCATATCCGCTGTATGATGTGAGGCAACTCATTGCAGATGGGAATGGTGTCGGAATCGTGGTTCTGCCCGATCTTCCCAGCAAAATGTACAACGGAACCGGGCACTACTTTGTCCTCCGAACAGACAAGCTCTCGGTTGCCGATTTCAACGACGACCGCGTGGTGGATGGGAACGACTGCGCGGTGGTGCTTCGCGATCTGGGCAAGGTGGGCAACTCGATGGGCGATATGGCCAGTCTGAAGGCCGACGGCACGCTGGTGGTCGGAATTCCCGACGGGAAGGTGGACGAGACCGACGTGGCGGCCTTCGAGCAGGAGCAGGCGAGGGTCGAGGCTCTCTGGGCTCTCGTCTATGGCGACCTCCAGGAAGCAGCGGGCCAGGCGGACTGGCAGCAGGTATCGTTCCCGATCGTGCGGTCGGGGACCAGTCTGTTCGAGTGGCGATACGAGAAGGACTCGTCCGCATCCTCCGGCTCAGACACGGCCTGGATCGACGACGTGGAGTTCATTGAGTAGGGTGGGCTGTGCCCACCGAAGTCCGACCCATCGAGAAGACCATACGGTGTGCACAGCACACGCTACATTGCCTGCCGACGGTGCTGTCCACTATCTTCGGCCGCGACGCATGGTCGGTTGGGTCCCGGGCTGAGTGCCAGGCTGCATCTCGTTCGCGCCCCCCCGCTCTTGCAGTCTCTGCAACCGCTCGTCCTCCTCTTTCCATTTCTCGACGACCTTGGCATTTCGCTGCTCGCGAAGCATCAACAGGGCCATGATCGCGGTCTGCGTCTTGACCGCCTGCTCCTCACCCGCCAGCTTGTGCAGGGCCGCATACTCGGAGATGTCGACCGTGTGTACGGCAACGAGCAGGTCGGCCTTGTTCTCCGTGGTGGCGCTCGTCCATGCCTGCATCTGCGCCTGCGTTTCCGCACTCATCGCGGGCGCTGCGGGCGCGTTCGTCGTGGACCGACGCGATGATCTGGCCTGTGGGGCGGTCGTGCCGTACGGGTCCTGCCCGCCGCCTGCCCCGGTCCCAGACCGGCCGCGGGCGCCGCGACCTGTCATGCCCCGGCCCCCCCGGCTTGCAGCGGCCGTCTCCCGGCTCTCCTGGAGAGCCACCCTGCGCTGTTCCCGCAGTTCCGTGCCGATCTGCTGGTATCGCTCCTTCCGTGCGGCGACGAGGTCATCGACCGCCTTGGTCGTCTTGGCGGCCTTCTCCTCCGTCGCCACGCGCTTGACCAGGGCCATTTCATTCTCGAACTGCTTCTGCACGGAGCGAATCAGGATCGCGCGATTGTCAGTCCGTCGAAGGATCCACCCACGCTGCTCGCTCTCGCTGTTGGCATCGACGGTCTTGAGGGGGGCATCGAGTTGGGGGAACTTGGCAAGGTCGGCGCGGATCACGTTCGGGTCGATGACGAAGCCAGGCGGTAGTTGCGCCTGCGTCGCGGTGGCCTGCGAGGTCTGCTGCGGCATGCCGAGGTCCCCATAGGGATTCATCGGGTCCACCTGCGGGGGCACGGTCCCGCCGTGCTGCCTGAGAAAATCCTCGATCTCCGGCATGTTCGCTCGTTGTTGTGCGATTCTCAGCGGAGTCTCCCTCCTGTTGTTCACCGGGTTCACGTCCGCGCCGGCCGCGACGAGCGCCTCGACAATCTCCAACTGGGCGGTCTCGACGGCCGCGTGCAGCGCGGTCGATCCGGACCGGTTCTTCAGAGAGGTGTCCGCCTTGGCGGCCAGCAGCATGTCAACGACATCTTTCTGACCGCGCATGGACGCCTGGATCAACGGGGTCGAACCTTCGGCGTCCTTCGTGTTGGGATTGGCGCCCCCGTCGAGCAGGGCCTTCACTGCCTCGGGATGAGAGGCCTGGATCGCGCGCTTGAGAGGCGTGTACCCGAAGGAATCGAGCGCATTGAGGTCCGCCTTGTTCCGGGCGAACTGGTTGATCTGTTCCACGTCGCCGGCCGCAGCGGCCTGGTGCACCGAAGCGGACGCATCCAATCTTCCGGCGACCGCCGCGGATCCGCAAACACACACCAGCACGAACGCCGTAATCATTGTCAACTGTCTCACAGGATGTCCTTTTCAACGCCGTTGCTCGAAGTCAGAAGTCCCCGCCAGTCACACCTTGCGATTGCCTGCCATTATACACCATCACGGCCCACGCAAGCACAAAAAACGGCGACGGTGTCTGAGCGTGGCTGTGAAGAACGTCGGATGCCGGGGTGTGTCCCCCTGGGTACGACCGGGATTACGGCGGATCTTGACGCTGGACGGCCTCGCGGATCGCCAGTACAATCCCATCGATAGCTACTGCCTGGAGGAATACCATGACCGATGCAACGCCCGACCAGCCGACCCTGCAACTGCTCAAACAGGCCATGAAGGCATTCAAGAAGCGTCTGAAGCTGACCCGTCTCGATGCGGAGTCCACCCTCGGCGGCGGGCCGTTCAGCAGCGGTCGCGGCTCGGGCATTGTGGGCATCCAGCCGCCCAACCAGTACCCGCGAGAGGTCTGGGAGAAGCTCGTGGAGATGGGCAGGCTCCGACGCGTCGGAGCGGGACTCTACGAGCTGGCCCAGGACCCGAACTCGCCGCATCACGACATGGAGTAGAATAGGGCGGGCCATTCCTCCTCCTTCGTGAAAACACGAGATCTGGGTTTAGGACGCACCGCCCTATTTCGCACAAAGACACAAGCAAGAAAGAACTGCGCCGTCAATCGCCGTCTTTCAGGTCAGGCAGTTCGATATTATACGACCTGCGGCTCAGACGGGCACGTACAGCCTTCATCATATCTTAGGGTTAACACACGGAGCGGCAAGGACAAAATTGCCTCCATCTCTCCATTTGCCACGCCGACCCATATTCCACACTGCAGGGTGCGATACGCGATTATTGACATCAAGAGTGGAGCTGATGAGGGCCTACTTTTGTCCGACGTACTTGATCCGACAGCTTCGCCCGGACCATTTGCTCTGCCATGACCCGAAGAGGAGCGTCTGCCCCCTGGATTGCTCGTCGATACGGAAGATAGTGCCTCTGCGCCAATCCGTGATTTGCTTACTGAGTGCCTCGGCCTGAGCAGGGGGCAGGTCCACGCCGCTCAGTTCGAGCGGATCGATGTCCAACTGGAAGACGGTGACCGTGCTGTTCTCTGGGTCGTAGACGAACTTCATATCGCCCTGAACGAAGCCGGCGGGACCCTGCTGCATCCAGCCGGAGAGGTACACTCTGCGGTCCGACGGCAGCGGCGCCAACGCATTGTTGCCATCGAACTGCATGGGACCTGTCTCGAATCCCAGTAATGAGAGGATCGTAGGGGCCAAGTCCACGGAGCTGACCGGTGCCGAGATCCGACGACCAGGCTCCACGAGAGACGGCGCGCGAATACACATCGCGATCCGGAGGACCTCATCATAGGCGAGCCGCTCATGGCCCATGATTCGATGTTCGGAGAATGCCTCGCCGTGGTCGCCCACCACGCAGAAGACGGTATCGTCCGCCAAGCCAAGCTCAGAGAGCTGTGCATCCAGTGCTGCGAGGAAGCGGTCTGTGTACATGATGGTCTGCATGTAACGATCCTCGTAGCGGTCGGCCTTGTCGCCGAACCAGGATGGCACTTCATAGGGATCGTGCGTAACGGAGCACAGGACAACAGCGAGAAACGGCGTATTCTCGGACGCGATCCAGTCGTGGATCGGTCTGAGCATCGCGAATTCGTCTGCGCCGAGGTAGCCCACGAACGCGTTGGGATCTCGTAAGTCCTCGCGAGCAAAGAACTTATCAAAGCCGAGGTTGTGGATGAGTCCCGGTCGCGACTCGAAAGTGCCTGTCGCGGACTGGAAGAAGGCGGTCCGCAGGCCGAGACCCTTTTCCAGGATCGTCGCCAAGCTTGCGTACGGCGTTGCCATCGGCACCGTCTCGGAGATGTCCTGAGACGCGGACGGAAACCGACCGGTCAGGAGGGCGAAGAGCGCCTTGGTTGTGTGCGTGACCGTCGAGCGAGCATTGCTGAAAGAGACGCCCTGGGCTGCGAGGGCCGAAAGGAACGGCGTGGGTTGGCCCCCGCTGAGACCGACTTGCGGGGCGATGCCCCCCTGCTCCCAGGCCAGCGACGTGCAGTCATATTGGACCCCCTCCAACACGACGATAACGACGTTGTGATTGACCCGAGGGGACGGAATCGCGACGGGAATGTCGTCGGTGCCGGGCAGGCGGCGCGTCGCATTGCGGAAGTCATTCCTCGCGAGATGGCGGTATCGGGGCAACAAGAAGGCCAGGATGGCACGGGCCTGGCAGTTGTAGCGCATCCCGGCCGCGGCGATCTGTGCGGAACCAAGACTCGAGACCCCGAAGTTTGCTATGGCCAGCAGCGCACTGATGATCAGTGAAGCAGCCATTCGTGCCCGAAACGCGCGTCGGCTGTAGTTCGGCAAGGCAGGCCTCGCCAAGACCGAAACAAGAAAGGCGATAGCCACTGCGGCGGGGAGAAACAGGGCCGCCGATGCGCCTGGCATCGCAATCAGGTTGCGAAACACCATTTTTGCGATGTTTAGCGGGTCCCGAAACAGAGGCAACAGCTCCATCGGCAGGATCTGCGTCCCGGTCCGGATCACCCACGCTGCGTTCGTAACGGACCACGTGCAGACGATCGCCGCCACGATGGTGACCGCGCGGAAGACACGCACCGTCGTACGCCGGTACAACAGGAGCGACAGAACCACTTCCAGAGTGAGCAGAATCGCAACGTCCGTGAGGATCCAGCCGGGGTACTCACGCAACAAGCCGCACCTGATCGCGTGGAACAGCTTCACCGCGAGGTTGCAGAACAACGCCGCGAACATGATCACCGTGTGCGCCCGCGGCGCCGCCGCCCCGTAGAGTCGGGCAAGCCCGTCGCACACGCTCTCCCATACCCTTTTTGTGACTGAATCGGCTCTCATGGGCAGAACATACAGTAACGACCCGTCTGTGGCAACCGCTTTCCGCGAATTGCGGGAGCACGCACCCACAGGCACAGACGCATCAAGAGCCGCTGCATTGGCGGAATTCACGCTGCCGCCAGCGATCCACCCTTCCCACTCGAATCCAGCCAGTGCATCTCCCTCGCCGCACTGTGGGTCCTCCCGATGCGACCCGCCGGCACACCAAGCAACGCGCCGACGCCGGCCTGGCGTCTATGCCCGGGCATCAAGCCCCAGCCACGCTGGACCGAGCGTTACCGATGTTGCCGAACCGGAGGAAGTACCCCCACACGCTATCGCCGGGGCAACTTGTGCAAGTTACCACTGGAGTGGTGCGTCCGATAATTCACCACTCTTTGATAGCGCACATGTCGCACGGTAACATGCGCAGACCCATTTGCAACACAGACGGCACCTCCGGAAACTCCTGCGGGGCATGCCAGTGCCAACCTAGTTCGGCCCAATCCGGCGACGCGGAGGGTACTGCCCTCTCCAGACCCCCTGCCGGGATCCAACTTGTTCGGGCTCCCGACGGATTGGCTTCGTTTGGTCGCAGATGCCCTCCCTTGGGATCGAAACGCCTTCGCAGAGGCATGCAGCCAGTTTCTCACGCCTGGTTGGGCTAGCAGGCATGTGGACGTGCGCCGAGATGAGACAGGAACGTACATCCTGCCTGATCCTCGCTGGGCCAACACGGCTATCGGTGGCCCGCGCAGGCCAGTTGCTTGCCTCGGTCGCGAGATTCGGGCCTGTGAGGAGCAGTTTCCGGCATCGTGCCAGACACACGGCCTGAGAACGTCCCTCGTTATCGTGGTCGCGAGCGGGCGCGGGCATGCAGCGCTTGTTTCTCGTGAAACACGGCTCACGGTGCCTTCGGGCCAGTCCATTGGCGGGACGCATCATGACGGAGTTGTCGAGTGGACGCCTCCAACGCGATCGAGCCTGTGAGCATCGGAGGTGCCGGCGTACGCGCTCCGAATGGACTCGTGGACCGGGGGCTGCACTGCCCTGGCGTCTTCAGCACATGTTGGCGGCAAGCACACCTGTCCAGTCGTGGGTGGAGTCTCAATGCCGACCGACCTCCGCCACGTTGTTCCACGTGACACACTGGTTCGCCCCTCCAGCGACCAGACTCCGCCGGAGATCCCACACACAGCTCCCCTGCTTCGCGAGACCTGGCGCCCCGATGGTAGGTGACGTCGCCCGTCGTCACAGGCAGACCTCCGGGCTGGAGATCGCGCTTCCGCAGTCCTGCGTCCCCCACTTGCTCGATGCGTCATCACCCACCCTCTCTGCCGCCCTGCTTCATGCTCTGTGTCATCCGACGATCAAGAAATGTGCAGAAGTTCTACGGGCAGTGCCAAAATTGCTCTTGAGGCGGCTCGGCCCTTGTGCATAGAATACCTCGTCCCGCACGGTCGAAGCATCGTTCTTGAAGGAGATTGTCATGAGCATGGCGAAGGGCGATAAGCCAAGGCATCTCGGCAGGGGGCTGGAGTCTCTATTGGGTCCCATAACAGCGACTGCGGCACCCCTGTCGGACCGTATCGTTCAGGAACAGCCCCGCGAGACTACTGAGTTAGTTGGTTTGCCACCAGACACAGACGTCCGTGACTCGCTTCAGACGGTCGCTGTGGGCGCAATCCGCCCCAATCCGTATCAGGCACGAACCGTGTGGAATGACGCGGACCTCCGCGAGCTGGCGGATTCCATCAAGGCCAATGGCGTCATCCAGCCGGTCATCGTCAGACCCTGGCAGGGTGGGTACCAGCTCATCGCGGGCGAGCGGCGCTTCCGTGCGGCACAGATGGCCGGCTTGGCCACGATTCCCGCTGTCGTCCGCGAAGTCACCGATGAACAGCTCTTCGAGTGGTCGCTCGTCGAGAATATCCATCGCCGCGACCTGAACCCGATCGAACGTGCCAAGGCCTACCAACACTACCTGGGGGCCTTTTCTCTGACCCAAGCACAGGCCGCCGAAAGACTTGGCGAAGACCGCTCGGTTATCGCCAACTACTTGCGTTTGCTGGACTTACAGGACGAGCTGAAGCAGATGCTCATAGACGGCCAACTCACCATGGGCCATGCCAGGGCGATCCTCGCTCTGCCCACAGACGAGCTGCGACGCAAGCTGGCCAATCGCGCCCTGGCAGGGCGGCTCAGCGTCCGCGAGGTCGAGCGACTCGTCCGCGCCCACATAGCCGAGCAGGGGGGTCCCAGGACGACCGGTAAGGCCAAGCCCGCCAATATTGTTGACCTGGAGACCAAGCTCAGTCGCCATTTGGGCACACACGTTTTCATCGAGACCAGAAGAAACGGTCGCAGCGGACGGATCACGATCGAGTTCGATTCCATCGACGAGTTCGAGCGCATCACGGATGTCCTGGGCGTCGCCTGCACCGAGGAAGTGTAGGTCGTCCGATGGACGGGCAGCAGGGGGGCGCGGCGGTGCGCGATGGAGAGACCTCGTCGGGCGATTCAACGGATGTGGCACGGTCTGACGCCGCGACAGCAGGGCAGTTGCACGCGAAAGGGGGTGCTCAGTATGCAGCGACGAGCATGTCGAGACGGAGTGTGGATCGCGATCAGCATCGTCTCTCTGACCATCGCGGGTGTCACGAGGTGGGCCCATGGGGAGTATCAGGAGGCGGTGCTGCCGGCAGGCGTCCAACTCGCGTGGGACATGTCGCGGGCGTACCACGACACTACGGCGACGCGCGAGCGCATCTGCATCAACGGCCTGTGGCGGTGGCAGCCCGCGGAGGCGAATGCCGAACAGGTGCCCGACGCCAACTGGGGTTACTTCAAAGTCCCAGGATGCTGGCCCGGAATCACCGACTACATGCAGAAAGACAGCCAGACGGTGTACCCACACCCGAGTTGGCGGAGCCGCGGGCTGAACGATCTGACAGCCGCCTGGTACGAGCGCCAGATCACAGTCCCGTCCTCCTGGGCCGGGCGACGGATCACGCTGTCTCTGGAGTATCTCAATTCGTATGCAGCGGTCTATGTGGATGGCAGCAGGGCGGGCGAGGCTCGATTCCCCGGCGGCCACGTGGATCTGACTGCGCAGTGCCGTCCAGGTCAGACGCACCGGCTCAGCCTTCTCGTCGTAGCGATGCCACTCAAGGGCGTCATGCTCTCCTACACGGACACCGCCTCGGCCCGGCAGGTGAAGGGCGCCGTCGCCCGGCGAGGTCTGTGCGGCGATGTCTATCTGATCGGCGAGCCGAACGGACCTCGCATCGTCGACGTGCGCGTGGAGACCTCGATCCGCAGACAAGAGCTTCTCCTTGATCTCGGACTCGAAGCGCTCGAACCGCAGGCGGAGTACACGATACGTGTGCGCATCCTGGAGCAGGGCGACCTCGTGAAGGAACTCACGGATCGCATGTTCCGAGGCAGTGACATCCGCGACGGTCGCATGGAATGCGCGGAGAAATGGATCCCCGAGAAGCTCTGGGACATCCACACGCCGCAGAATGTGTACGACGCGGAGGTATCGCTCGTCGACCAGGAAGGCAAGGTGCTGGACTCGATCTGGCGAGTCCGCTTTGGATTCCGCGAGGTATGGATCGATGGGCGCGACTTCTATCTCAACGGCACCCGCCTCTTTCTGAGTGCGGTCCCTCTCGACAACGCGCAGGTCGGCGCCGCGCTGGCCACCTACGAGGCCGCGAAAGAGAGCCTGGAGCGGCTCAAGGGGCTCGGCATCAACTTCGTCTATACACACAACTACGGCTGCGAGCCCGGCTCCCATCTGAGCTTCGCGGAGATCCTCCGCGCCGCCGATGACGCGGGTATGCTCGTGTCGTTCTCTCAGCCGCACTTCAGCCACTATGATTGGCAAGAACCCGACGCGGACCGCGACAATGGGTATAGCCGCCACGCGGAATTCTACGTCCGCGCGGCCCGGAATCACCCTTGCGTCGTCATGTACTCGATGAGTCACAACGCGACGGGCTACAGCGATGACATGAATCCCGACATGATCGACGGCGTCCAGGACGCCCGTGACACGTGGGCCCTGCGGAACGTCAAGCTTGCTCTGCGGGCCGAAGCGATCGTCAAGGCCCTGGACCCTTCTCGCATCGTCTGTCACCACGCGTCAGGCAACCTCGGTTCAATGCACGCGATCAACTTCTATCCGAACTTCGTCCCGGTGCAGGAGATGTCCGACTGGTTCGAGCACTGGGCAACGCAGGGCGTCAAGCCGGTGTTCCTCTGCGAGTACGGTGCGCCGTTCACGTGGGACTGGGCGATGTACCGCGGGTGGTACGAGGGAAAGAGGGAATTCGGCAGTGCGGTCGTGCCCTGGGAGTTCTGCCTGGCGGAATGGAATGCGCAGTTCTTCGGCGACCGGGCGTTCGAGATCAGCGAGATGGAGAAGCGGAACCTGCGATGGGAGGCGACGCAGTTCCGCGCCCGCAAGCGCTGGCATCGCTGGGACTATCCTCACCAATTGGGCTCGACGGACTTCCCCGAGCGGGAACCCGTGTTCGATCTCTACTACACGGACAACTGGCGGGCGTTCCGCACCTGGGGCGTCTCCGCCATCTCGCCGTGGGAGCATCATATCCTGTTCAAGCTCCGTCCCGGCGTGGATCGAAACCGTCGGGAGGAACTCGACGTCGACTGGCTGAACCTGCAACGGCCCGGCTTCAGCCCCGATTACGTCGAGCAGCGTTATGAACGGATGGATCTCGCCTACGAACGCTCGGACTGGGTACCCACCGGCGCCGGCAACGCCATCCTCCGGAACAACCAGCGTCTGCTGGCCTACATCGCCGGCAAGCCGGGCCACGTTACCAGCAAGGACCACAACTTCGTCGCTGGCGACACGGTGGAAAAGCAGATCGTCGTGATCAACAACTCCCGGGAGCGTGTTCGCTGTGAGTGCTCCTGGTCGCTGGCTCTGCCCGATCCCGTCGTCGGTCAGGCGCAACTCGTCGTCGAGACCGGCCAACAGGCGCGCATCCCGATGCGATTCGTCATTCCGACGACCGTTGAGCCGGGCCGGTACGAGCTGAGCGCGAACGTCGCGTTTGGCGGAGCCCCAGCACAGACCGACACGTTCGCGATTCACGTCCTCCCGCGTCGGGCGTCTGTGCGCGACAAGCCGAAGACCGCTGTCTTCGACCCGAAGGGCGAGACAACGCACTTGCTGGAGGATCTGGGTCTGTCCTGTGACCCTGTGGACGCGACTGCCGCTCTCGATCCCTATGAGCTCCTTGTTGTCGGGAAGGGAGCACTGACCGTGGAAGGCGCCGCGCCGGACATCCGTCGGGTACGGAACGGGCTCAAGGTCATCCTGTTCGAACAGACGGCGGACGTGCTGGAAAAGCGGTTTGGTTTGCGCGTCGCGGAGTACGGCCTGCGAAACGTCTTTCCTCGCATTCCCGACCATCCCGCTCTGGCGGGACTGGGGACGGAGCATCTGAACAACTGGCGAGGGGAAGCGACGATCAACCTGCCGCGATTGAAATACGAACGCTCCGCCAAGTTCAACTCCTCGCCGGCCGTGACATGGTGCGGCATCCCCGTGACCCGCGCGTGGCGATGCGGCAATCGGGGAAATGTCGCGTCGGTCCTCATCGAGAAACCCGCGTGCGGGGATTTCCTGCCCATCGTGGATGGCGGATTCAGCCTCCAGTGCAGCCCGCTGATGGAATGCCGCGAGGGCAGGGGGATGGTGCTGTTTTGCCAGATGGATGTGACCGGTCGGACCGAGACGGAGCCGGCGGCACAGACATTGGCCGCCAATCTCATCGAGTACGTCGGCAAGTGGAAGCCTCAGCCGCAGCGAGAGGCGCTCTATGCCGGTGCGCCGGCCGGCCGCGAGCACTTCAAAGCGGCGGGATTCCCGCTCCGCTCCTACGATGGGGGCAAGATCCCGACGGACTCGGTGCTAATCCTTGGGCCGGACAGCCACGCGATGTCTGCCCACAGAGACGCCATCAGCGCATTCGTGGCATCGGGCGGACGCCTGCTGGCCGTCGGTCTGACGCAGAAGGATCTCGATGCCGTGCTGCCGGGCGTCGTCTCGGTGACACAGGCCGAACACATCAACGCCTTCTTCACGCCTCCCGCGAGGAACTCGCCTCTGGCGGGTGTTGGACCGGCGGATGTACACAATCGCGATCCTCGCACGCTTCCGTTCGTCTCGGGAGGCGCCGACATCGTCGGCAATGGCGTGCTGGCCGTGACCTCGGCAGGGGGGGGGGTTCTCTGTCAGCTCGTTCCGTGGCAATTCGAGTACCGGGACAACTTCGGGCTCAAGCGGACCTTCCGCCGAGTGAGTTTCCTCGTGGCCCGTCTTGCGGCCAACCTGGGCGTGCGTAGTCAGACTCCATTGCTGCCGCGGTTCTTTGCCCCCGTCGAGAAGGACGAACCGAACCGATGGCTCACGGGCTTCTATCTGGACGAGCCGCAGGAATGGGATGATCCCTATCGGTTTTTCCGATGGTGAGCGCGCCGCGGGACAACACGCCTGCGGCGCGTTGACATCCGAGTCTCTTTTCGAATCGCGCCTGGCCTGATGCCGCCGGCCTACGGATCGAGAGGTGCGGTCTGTTCCTCGATGAGTTTCTTCTCCGTGAGACTGATGGCCCGACGGATCAATGAGTGCCAAGCCTGTTGTCAATCGGCACAAACGGACGCAGGGTATACAGAATCACCGAGGGCGAACACAGGTGGATTGTCAGATGGTGTTGACCATGACCAGCTTGCCGCGGGCGCGGAGCTTCCTGGCGAGTACTGGGACGATGGCTTCGCGTTTGATGATTCCCTGTTGGCGGAAACCCATCGAGTCGTTGGCGGGGTTGGCGCCCCGGCCGAGAATGAAATCCACCCGGTCCGCCTGGCTGAGCAGCTCGGCCAATTCCGTCACGGGATTGACCTCCTCGAATTCCTCTTCCGGCACATCCAGGATGTTGC
>JAGOLX010000070.1 GCA_017993835.1 Phycisphaerae bacterium | reverse complement strand
CCCGGTGGAGCCCCCTTCGTCTTAAGCCCGCTTGGAGCGGGGTCCTTGAAGCCGGCTTGAGCCGGAACCTCGGCTTTAGCCGAAAAAACGAAGCCCTCGCCTTTAGGCGAGGGAGCATTCACTCCGTTAGCATATCCCAACGACGCCGGGGTGTCGTATGTGGATTGTCTACGCAGAGGTGTTTTATGCCGCCGGCCCTGTTGTTTGATTTGACCGAGATCGATCTGAACGCCAAACCTCTGTTCGACAGAGATGCGATTTGCCGGGTGAATCCGCAGCGATTCGAGATGCAGCATCTCGACGGCATCCTCTGGTATGACAAGGACAAGGCCTGCGTTCTGGGCTACAAGGATGTGACGGACAAGGAGTTCTGGGTGCGAGGGCACATCCCGGGCCGGCCGTTGATGCCCGGCGTCATCCAGATCGAATCCGCGGCTCAATTGCTGAGCTGGTTCGTCAAAGAGATCTATCGGGAAGAGGGGTTCGTCGGGTTCGGGGGGATCGACCGGGCGAAGTTCCGGGCTGCCATCGAGCCGGGCTGTCGCCTGCACCTGCTGGGTCACATAACCGAGGCCCGGCGGGGCCGCAGGTACGTCTGCGACGTCCAGGGGATAGTCAAGGGCAATCTTGCCTTCGAAGCGACCATCTCCGGGATGAAGGTGTGAGGATTGATCCACCTCGCGACGCGGGATGATGGAATGGATCGGAAGCGACCCCACGTCGCAGGGAGACTGTGGGCGATTCTGGGCCGGCTGTGTGAGTCAGGCTCCGTCGCCCAAGTCGGCCAGTTTACATTTCCTGATGAAACGCCCAACGCTGTTACTGCGGCTCCATCCCGACTGCCATCCAGTCCACCAGGGACAGGGGGCCAGGGTGGGTGAACCCCTAAGGGTGGTAGGTCGTGCAGATACCCGTTCGTGGTGGCGTCCCGCCTGTGATGGTCTCCGCTCCGGCACAGTCCACTGAATGGGCAGCAAGCAAGGGGCAGATGACCCATGTTATGAGACCCTTGCGTCTCCGCCGAGACACGCGAAACTGCCTGTTTTTCCAGTGTGCGGCTGCTGAGTGACATTCCTGAGAACGATTTTCCCAAAAAAATGTTTAATTGTGGGGAAATGTATTGACGATGTGGGAGACAGTGGTAAACTGTCCCTAAGTCTGATGGCCGAGTGGGAATGCAGCCATGCTCAAACTAACAGGTGAGTATCAACACGTGGTCGACGGGAAGGGTCGCGTGCTTGTCTCGAACAAGCTGCGCAACATGATCGACGTGGATGAGCATGGCGGTGATTTCTACCTTGTGCTCGGGGCCAACGGGGTGTTGTGTCTGTACCCGGAACGGTGTTACGAGCAGCTCGTTCTTACCATGGCTCAGGATGCGACGGCGCCGGATGAGGCGGTCGCCTTCGAGCGGATGAGCTTCGCGTTGGCGAGCAAGGTCGAGTTGGACAACCAGGGCCGGCTGCTGCTGAACGAGAAGCTCCGCAAGCGGGCCGGTCTGAAAGAGGATATCACGCTGACGGGCGCCGGGGATCATATCGAGCTGTGGAACACGGAGGATTGGGAGCAGTTTCTTCGCGATCACATGCTCCAGTACCAGCAGCAGATGACCCAGACGCGCCACCGCGTGAGGCAGGAACAAGCCAAAGAACTGTGATCGCTGCGATGGAGGCATCATGACAGGGATGGACCGTCATTTTCAGATTGTGGGCGAGAGCCTGACTGGTGCAAGGCCGGTGGACGAGCAGACGTGCGCCTCGATGGCGATTCTCTCCGATCGACTGGAGGGGCTCCGGCAGAGCAGCGATCTCTTCGCGGGCGTCTCGTTTTCGCCCTATGTGCAGAAGATGAAGCGTCATGCCGAGGCGATGGCGCTGAGCTGACCGCTTCAGATCGAGGCGGCCCGCACGGGGCGCGATGGCCGCGCGGGAGTATGAAACGTCGCCGACGGATGCAGCGGTGGAGCAGGCAAACGTAGAGCACGTTCCGGTGCTTTCGGAACCTTTGGCCGAACAGATAAGCTGTCCGCAGGACGGGGTGGTGGTCGATGCGACCACAGGACACGGAGGTCACAGCTTCCTGTTCGGCAGCCGGCTCGGGCCGGCGGGCACGCTGATCGGACTGGATTTCGACAGCAGGTCTCTGGACCGGGCCCGGCAACGGTTGGCGGGTCTGTGCTGCAAGGTCATCCTGGTCAAGTCGAACTTCTCCCGAATCGCCGAGTGCCTGCACGAGCTGGGCGTCAAGGCGGCCGACTTCATCCTGGCCGACTTGGGCCTGTGCTCGGCTCAACTCGTGGATGAGGATATTGGGCTGAGTTTTCGCACGGATATGCCGCTGGACATGAGAATTGATGAAAGCCTGGAAACGACGGCTGCCGATATAGTGAACGAACTCGATGAGAAATCCCTGGCCGACGTGATCTTCCAGTACGGGCAGGATCGCGCGTCTCGTCGGATCGCTCGGTACATCGTCGATCGGCGGCAACGCGAACGGATTGCCACGACAGGGCAGTTGGCCGCGATCGTGTGCAGCGCCTTGCGGGCGCCGAACGGAAAGAACCGACCGAAGAAGCACCCGGCGACCCGGACCTTCCAGGCCCTGAGGATTGCCGTCAATCACGAGTTGGACAACCTGCAGGAATTGCTTTCGTCGTCGCCGGGACTGCTGAGAAAAGACGGGTGCCTGGCCGTCATCAGTTATCACAGCCTGGAAGACGGACTGGTGAAACGGGACTTCCGGCGCAACGAGAGTGAAGGGCTCTACCGCATTCGCACGAAGAAGCCCATTGTGCCGAGCGAGGAGGAGATTTCGATGAACCATCGAGCCCGGAGCGCAAAACTCAGAATCGCACAAAGGACCTGAGGCCGCGAGGCCCGGGTCTGGGACGATCTACGAAGGAAAGAAGGAAACGGTAGGAACGGAGTCGAACCATGACGTCGGATGCCAAGATCGGATTGTTGCTGGGACTAGTATTCATCTTTGTCATCGCCTTCATCATCAACGGCTTGCCGAATCTCAAGCCGCAGACAACCCGGGCGGAAGTCTCCATGAACATGGTCCCTTTGACGGAGGAGAACATCGGGATTGCCGGCAGGGCGCAAGGCCATGTGGACGAGGACCGCGTGGGACTCGTTGTCGACGAAGAGGAGCCCCAGCAGCAGACGGATGCTCCGTTGTCCGTCCCCGATCAGGCGACGCGGGCAGTGGAAGCTTCTGCTGAGGTCGCACAGGAGACGAGTTATCCGGAGATACGCTTCGAGAGTCCGCTGCCGAGGATCGAGAACCTGTTGGATCGGATCACGGCGGGTCTGCAAAGCCAGCGGGAGCAGACTTCGACGGTCAACATGGACGTGCCCTCGCCGGTCCAGGTGGCGCCGTCGGCGGGCATGGAAACGCAGCCGGCGGTAACGATGCCCCAGCCGAAGCCGCGGGAGTCGGACACGCGGACCGGGGAGCAGTCGAAGCCCGCTGGTACCCCAGCGACCAAGCCCGCGGGAAAGGTCTACGTGGTGGGCGAGGGGGAGAGCCTGTCCACCGTCGCCAAGAAAGTCTACGGTCCGGAGGAAGGCAATCGGATCGTGAACGTCAATCGCATCTACGAGGCGAACAAGGATATCCTCAAGTCCGTCAATGAGGTAGTCGCGGGCCAGAAACTCGTGATCCCGGCGCTGCCGCAGCGCGTCTTGGATCTGAACAAGCCCTCCGATGTCCTGCCTCAGGAGTTGTTCGAGCGCCTGGAGCCCTTGAAGCGGCGGGTGGTGCAGACGCCCACGACGGGTGCTGCAGGCCGCTGGTACACCGTCCAGGACGGCGACAACCTCTGGAAGATCGCCGCGAGCCAGTTGGGCGCCGGGGCGCGGTACGAGGAGATCGCCAAGCTCAACGCCGATCTCCTGAAGGACAAGACCGTGCTCGACGTAGGGATGAAGATCCTGTTGCCGACGAAGTGAGATGGGACCCAGGCCATGGGATCGAGGTTGAGTTTCGTGCTGGTGATCTTTTTCTTCGCGGCCACGTTGATTGTGGCCGTGTATTTACGCGACGCGGAACGCCATGTGTTCTTCTCGCTGCAGCAATGCAAGATCGAGCAGGGGCGGCTCCAGCAGGAACTCTGGCAGAAGCAGCTTCGTGTCGAAGGATTGACGGCTCCGGCCTCGATCTCTCAACGCCTGGATGAATGAGTGGTGCATGCAATCGGGGAAGGACGACAAAGCGGTTCGGTTCACCGGGGACGCGCCCGCCGGGCGCAGGCGGGAGGTGACGGCCATCGTCGTCGTCATGTCTCTGGTGATCGTTGCCTTCTTTGCCCTGGCGGGGCGCTGCTTCTATCTGCAGTGCAGCCAGGCGGACTACTACGCGGAGAAGTGCGTTTACCAGCAGCGAGCCTACGTGCCCCTTGCCCCGCAGCGGGGGGTCGTCCTGGATACTCGCGGGAGAGTCCTGGCTGCCAGCACGCAGGTCCGCACGATCTTCGCGGAGCCGCGAGTGATCGCCGAGCCCAAGGAGGTATCCACCCGCTTGGCGTCCATCCTTGACATGGGCGCTCACGAGATCTGCCGATCCATCGTGGACAGCAACAACCCCGGCTGCGCGATTCTCAAGAGGGATGCAACGATTGCCGAGTGCGAAGCGGCCCGGAAAGTCCACTACGGCATCGGAGTCCAGTACGACTGGCGCCGACAGTACCCCATGGGGCGCCTTGTCGCCCACATCGTCGGCTTCACGAGCCAGGACAACTTCGGGCTGGCGGGTGTCGAGTACGCCTTCGACCGCGACCTCCGCGGCAGGGGGGCCCAGCACACGTTCCTGGTGGATGTCCGGCGGCGACCGTTGGGCTTCTCCCTGGCGGACGAGCAGGATGACGATGAGACGCCCATCCACGGCGCCGGCATCATCCTCACGTTGGATGCGACGATCCAGCAGTTCGTCCGCGAGGCGTTGCTGAGCCAGTACAAGGAGTTCCAGGCGGAGTCGGCGGTCGCCATGGTGGCGGACCCCTGCACCGGCGAGATCCTGGCTATGGTGACGTTGCCGGACTTCGAGCCGACCGAAACCGCCCAGACGGCCCGAACGCAGCCGCAGGTCTTCACCAACCGTTTGTTGACCGACCAGTATGAGCCGGGCAGCATCTTCAAACCGTTCGCTGTGGCCATCGGTCTGGATACGAAGGTCGTCAATCGCTACGAGACCATCTTCTGCGAGAATGGGCACTATCACGGCAAAGGCTTCGGGACTATCACCGAGTACCGCAGGGGCTTCCCTGACCTGACGCTCCGCGAGATCCTGATGTACTCGAGCAACATCGGCATGGCCAAGATCGGCCAGCGTCTCGGCGCGACCCGCCTGTACGAAGGGCTGACGTTGTTCGGCTTCGGGCGCAAGGTGGGCATCGAGCTGCCGGGGGAGGCCGAGGGGTTGCTCAGGCCCCCGGAGAAGTGGACCGGCTACAGCGTGACCCGCATTCCATTCGGCCAGGAGGTCTCCGTCACCGGTCTGCAGATCCTTCGGGCCTTCTGCATGCTCGCCAACGGCGGCCGGCTTGTTCATCCTTACATCGTGAAGTCCCTGGTCCGCTCGGATGGAATGGTGGTCGATATGAGACCGTCCACGCTGCGGATCGGCTACGTGATCAAGCCGGAGGTGGCCCGGTGGCTGGTCCGGGACGCCCTGACGGCGGTGGTGAACGAACCCAAGTGCACCGGTGTCAAGGCCAAGCTCGACAAGTGGACCGTCTTCGGCAAAACGGGCACGGCGCAATTGGCCAATCCGGATGGTCCCGGCTATCAGGATAAAGCCTACATCGCTTCCTTCATCGCCGGGGCGCCCGCGGAGAACCCGCGAGTCGTCGTGCTCATCTCGATCCGCCGACCCAACGTGGCCCTCAAGAAAGGCTATACCGGCGGCACAGTCGCTGCGCCGGTGGCCGGTGCGATTCTCGAAAAGACCCTCGCCTACCTGGGAGTCCCGGCCAAGGGGACTGGCCAGGATTCCTCTGCGAAAAACGCCTCACGTCAGTCGAAACCTTACTCCGAAGAGGAAGACGACCACTCCTGGTAGACCCTGCGGATTGTCCCGGCGGGAGTCATGAGACGCAGGAGAACGTGCAGAGGTCGCGGCATGTCGCTGACGATTCCCGCGCCGGGCGCGTTGCTGCTTGGCGAGTTGTCGGGAATCTGGTACACTGCCCCACGATGGTGTGCCGCTTGATGCGGTAGGAGCAGAACGACCGGATGGCCAGGATCATCTATGCAGTGGCGGGCGAGGGGTTCGGACATGCGAGCCGGGCGCACCTTATCGGCCAACATTTCCTCGATGCCGGACATGACGTGGTGTTCGCCACGTCGCATCGGGCGCTGCTGTATCTGCGAGAATGCTTCGGCGAGCGGGCGAAGGAGATCTTCGGCCTGACCTTCGACTACAGCAAGGGGTACGTCGCCCCGGTCGCCACCGTGTGGAAGAACCTCTGGCGGTTCCCCTGCGGCCACCGGATCAACAGGAGTCTCTACGAGCAGGTGTATGAGCCGTTTCGCCCGGACTTGGTGGTGTCGGACTTCGAGCCGTTCAGCGCCTGGTGGGCGGTCTGGCATCACGTCCCGCTCGTGAGCATCAACAACGAGCACACGCTCACCTTCCTGAAGATCAAGCACGAACCGCGGCGCATAATCCAGCGCCTCCAGGCCAGTGTCGTCACCCGGTTCCATTGTATGCATGCCAGGACGTACGTCGTCATGAACTTCTTCGACGCGCCGCTCAAGAGGGACAAGGCCGTCCTGGCGCCGCCGATCGTGCGACGAATCATCACGGAACTGACGCCGTCGAACGAGGGCCACATCGCGATCTACTGGACCACCGGCACGCAGGAGGACCGCTTGCGCGACGTGCTGGGCCGGTTCCCCAACCAGCAATTCCGCATCTACGGCTTCAACAAACGGCAAGAGAGCGGCAACTGCCTGTTTCGCGAGCGTTCGACGGAGGGATTCCTTGCAGACCTGGCCTCCTCTCGCGGCGTGATCGCCTCGGCGGGCTTCTCGCTGATCAGCGAATGCCTGCACCTCAAGAAGAAGATGCTGCTGCTGCCGGTGGGGGGGCACTACGAGCAGTTCATCAACGCTCGGTACGTCGAGGAACTTGGGCTCGGCGTGTGGTCGAAGGAATTGGACGAGACGGTCCTGGCGCGATTTCTCCAGCGGATCGACGAGCCCATGCCGCAGGACAGTCGCATCCTCTGGCCCGACAATGAGAGGTTCTTCGATGTCCTTCGAGGCGTTCTGTCGGGCCTTCGGACGCCCGAGGAGGTCTCGTTGTGATCCGGGGTCAGTTGCCGAGGTAGCCGGCCTCGACGCACAATTCGAAGATCGCGCGGCCCAGAGGACCGGCGTCGCTGCCGCCGCGCTGGCCGCCCTCGATGACGACGGCGATCGCGATTTTGCTGCCCCTGCCATCCTCCCCATAGCCCGCGAACCAAGCGTTCTCAGGGGCTTCGCTCGAACCGGTCTTGCCGTAGACCTTCACCCCGCGGGCGTACAGCGTGCTGCCTTGGAATGCCTTGTATGCCGATCCGCCTGACTCGTTGACGACGGCGCTGATGCCGTCATAGATCGGGGCCAGGGTCGTGGGGTGGATTTGCAGATCCACGGATTCGACCGGCGGCTGAGGCGGACGCAGGAACAACCGGGGCATCTGGCGTCGCCCGCCGCGAGCCAGGGTGGCAAAGGTGTTCGCCACCTGCAGCGGTGTGACGCGAAAGTTGCCATGGCCGATCCCGAACAGACGCCGGTGCCATGCCTTCAACGGCGGAATCTGGTCCAGCGAGACGATGTCTGTGTATTGCGGCACTTCCGTGCTGGCGATCTGTCCTGGCGCCTGGCGGAGACTGCGCATGGGCGTGTTGGGATCGAGTTGAATCGGGCAGATCAGTGGAATCTGATGCCCGTATCCGAATCGGAAGAGCCACTCCTGAAGCTGACGGGACTCGACCCGGTCGGCCAGATGGGCGAAGTAGACGTTGCAGCTTCCCTTGAGAGCGTTGCGTGCGTTGTTTGTCCAGCTTGAGTCGTGGCCCACGCCAGACAACCTGAAGATCAGACAGTTGGGCCAGCCCTTGGGCTGTTCCTGGGACGGGCAGCTTATGGGCTCCTCCGGCGTAATCACCCCGGTCTCCAGGCCCGCGATCAGGATCAATGGCTTGACGACCGACGCCGGCGGATAGAGGTGGTTGATCGCGCGGTTGATCAGAGGCCGGTTCGCGTCGGTTCTGAGCCTCCCGTACTCGTATCGGGCGGTGTTCAGGTCATAGGTCGGCAGGGACACCATCGCGAGGATGTCCCCCGAGCCTGCGTCGATCACCGCTGCCGCCATATTCGCGTCGTAGTACGACGGGTTCTTCTCGGCACTGCTCATGTACGCTTCGATCTGCCTTTGCAGCTCGATGTCCAACGTGAGCTGCACGTCCTGGCCGAACCGGGTCTCGACTTCGCGAACAAGCTGTCGGTCGATATCATAGACCAGTTCGCCGCGCCGGCCGCGGAGAATGGTCTCGCAGACGTACTCGACGCCGTCCTCACGACCGCACATTTCATCCGGCAGATAACTGGCCTGCGGATCGTTCGGGAACAAGGCGTTGTCCCGGTCGGGATCAGCGCGTCCGACCCAGCCGATGGTCTGTGCCGCGACGGGACCATAAGGATAGTAGCGATGACCGGTCGGCAGGACGTTCACGTCGGGGATTTCGCGGAACTCGACTTGGGCGGCGAAGACATCATCCTCCGTCTGGAGTTGCACCAGGGGGAAGTCCTTCTTCACCTCCGGGATGTCGTCCACCTTGGCGATCCGGCGGTATCGCTCTTCCGGATCCTGGAACTGATGCTCCAGGTCGGCCAGGGCTTCCGCGGCCGGGACGTCGGCGAGCCGCTTGTATTGTGCCACGAGGTTCGGGTCGTGGCTGCCTCGATACCAGGCCAGATAGCTTCGGAGGTTCCAGGTCTTGTTGTTTCTCTCCGCGATCTTCGCTTCGATGTTCTCGCGGCTGACGCCGAACCGGGCGCATTCCGTGATGATCTCTTCGAGTTCCTGTTGTCTCTTGGCCATCTTGGCGGTGACTTTGGCCTCCGCCGAGGGGTCCTTTTCCCTCTTTGCCTCGGCGACCATGGTTTGCGTGACGCGTTCGTCTCGGTAGCGGCTCAGTTGGTAATTGAGGTAGACCTGGAATTTCGGCGTGTCGGTCGCGATGACTCTGCCCTTGCGGTCGAAGATCTTGCCGCGGAGGGTCTTGAGCTGCCGGGATTGGCCGTAGCGATCCTTGAGGCGGGCGATCTCGTCCTGGACCTGCGACTCGGCCAGCAACTGCATCTGAGCGAGGCGAAGCACGCAGATTAGCAGCAGGGCGAGGCTGAACCCGACGAATATCTTGACTCGTTGATCGAACATCCGTGCACCGTGTGTTCCGCCCGGCTCATTGCTTCAGTCGAGACGTCCTGCCATAGAGCCGACGGCTCTTTCTGTTCATGCGCATCCACCAGCCTGCGGGCAAGCAGAAAAGCGGACCGAGAACGCCTGAGTACAGCGGCTGCCAGAATAGCTGCACGGCCAGGTTCATCTCGCCGCCGGCGCGAATCGCCGCCAGCAGGCAACTCAGAGCCGCCGTCAGGAAGCCCATCACGACGATCGCGGCGCCTTGATAGATCGGGCGCCGGATCGAGAAGACGGTCTGGAGATCGAACAGCAGGGTGCCGAACAGGCCGAAACTGAGGGTCCTCGGCCCCATCACGTCGTGGACCGGGGCGGCCAGGTCGGCGACAAACCCGATGGCGAATGACGTGATGACCGTATCCGTCGCATTGCAGCGGGAGGCGAAGAACACCAGCAGGATCAGCAGCAGGTCCGGCTTGACGCCGGGACGTCCCACCCCCAATACGCTCATCGGACCGGCTTGCAGCACCGAGGCCAGGAGCACGAGCACCGCGAACCGAATCCAACGCATTACTCACTCCCAGGAGACACGAACTCGATCCCAGACCTCAATGGCGAGCCGGCGCTACTGTGGCCGGGGAGCGGAAACCAAGACGACAACATCGCGGAGCGCACCCACCTCGCGGACAGGCTGAACCCGGATGTCCCAGAAGAGGGGATTGTCGCGACAAACCTGGCAACTTGCGACTCTCCCCGCAATGGCCGGGACCTCAAGCCCGGGCTGTTTCAGGGCATATACGGGATCGCCCACACTCGAAGCGGCGTGTTCCCGGGAGATCAGGATCCTCGCCGTCCGGTCCCCCTGTCCCTCCAGGATACCCTTCGTGCTCAGGGCGCCCGCGCCGGCCTGGATCTGCGAGCCCTTGTCCGTGATCAGCAGGACCTTCGCGGCCCTGGGGCCGACGGTGGACACCGTTCCAATGACGCTGCAACTCTCATCGACGCCGCCCTGATCGCTCAAGCTGATGACGAACTGGCCCTTGGCGACGCCGTCCTGTGTCCCCCGGCTGATGACCGGCTGACTCTGCGCGGAATCCGGAGCCGAGAGGATTCCCGCCTGCCGGAAGCCCGTGCTCTCCCATCCCGGTCTCTCCTGGAGCCTGGCCAGTTGCTCGTATCGTTGCTGAACGTCCTGGAGCTGCGCCCGCAAGTTGGCGACCTTGGTTCGCAGGTCGCGATCATTCGCCAACAGGTCCTGGTACTCCTCGGAACCGACATCGGGCGACCGGACGGGACGATTGGCCGCCAGTGTCACGCTCCGACCCCAGGCCAGCGGCCAGCGGAACACGCTGGCATAGGTCAACTGCAGGCGATTGGACGCCTTCTGCGGTACGACGAATAGAAAGATCAATCCCAGCGACGTGCCCCACGCGAAAAGCACCCCCCTGGACAGATTGAACTTCTTGTGCTTCATGATCCTGATCGAACCCCCAGAACTTCCCTGTTACGGTCCGCCCATGATCGCGGGACCGCAGCGGGGAGCTAATCGTACCCGCGGTCGCTGTGGTCCATCGTGTCCTTCCAGATCTCCAGGTTCTCGAGGTATACCGCGGTGCCTCGCGCGACGCAACTGAGCGGGTCCTCCGCGCGGTACACCTTCAGACCGGTGGCGTTGCCCAGGACGCTGTCCATGCCTCGCAGCAGGGAGCCGCCGCCGCAGATGCAGATGCCGTTGTCGATCAGATCGGCGGCCAACTCGGGTTCCGCCCGCTCCAGCGTCGTCGTGACGGCCTCGATGATCTGCGAGACGGGATCCTTCAACGCCTCGCGGATTTCCTCGCTGGTGATGACGATCTTCCGCGGCAGGCCGGAGATCGTGTCCCGACCGGCGATCTCGATGGTCAGCTCCTGTTCCAGCGGGGCCGCCGAGCCGATGGCGATCTTGACCTTCTCCGCCCGCGCCTCGCCGATCAACAGGTTGTATGTTCGTTTGAGGTGGTTGATCACCGCTTCGTCCATGTCGTCGCCGCCGACGCGAATGGAGGTGGCGGTGGCGATGTCCGCCAGGCTCATGATGGCGACTTCGGTGGTGCCGCCGCCGGTGTCGACGATCATGGAGGCGGTCGGCTCGGTGATGGGCAGCCCGGCGCCGATTCCGGCGGCCATGGGCTCGTCCACGAGGTATACCCTTCGTGCGCCGGCCCGCTCGGCGCTGTCGATGACCGCCCGCCGCTCGACGGCGGTGATGCCGCTGGGCACCGCGATGACCACTCGCGGCTTCACGAACCGGCCGCGACCGTGCACCTTACGGATGAAGTAGCTGAGCATCGCCTCGGTGACTTCGAAGTCGCTGATGACGCCGTCTTTCATCGGACGAATGGCGCTGATCGAGCCGGGGGTCTTGCCCAGCATCTCGCGAGCGACCAGACCGACGGCCTCGCCGTTGTTCAATACGATGTTGGTCCCCTTGCGGACCGCCACGACGGAGGGTTCATTCAGGACGATTCCTTTGTCACGGACGCAAACCAGTGTGGAGCAGGTACCTAGATCGATACCCATATCCATACTGAAAAAGCCAAGGATTGAGTCCAACAGCACGAGCGACTCCTTTCTCAGTTTGCCATTGGATATTTTGAATGCCGTTCGGCGGTATCGTCAAGGGAATTCCGCTACGGCAGGCCAAAAATCGTCCCGTATTGGCTGGAGCAGGCGAAGGTGACATAGGCGGCCGTTACCAGGACGACCCCCACGGCGACGGCCAGGATGGCGGTGTACAGGTTGCTGGGAGGGGAAATCTTGCCCCCGCGTGTTTGCGGCATAGGACTCATATGCGGACAACCTCCAGGCGGCGAGGTGCTTGTGGGCGACCCGCCGCATTCAGCTTACAGGTTCGTTGTGACTTTGTCACCCGCTCGGGGCGCCGCTCCCTGCTGGAGGAGCTGGACCGTTCCGACCGCCTTGTCCGGCCAGGTCTCCAGGATTCGAAGGTCAGCCACGACGCGGTCGCCCCGGAGGACATGGAACTTCATCTGGGGTCGCACCCCGGAGGCCGCTCCGATGGAGATCTCCACGAACCCGCTGTTCATGTCAACCCCGGTAACCTGACCGTTCAGGCTGATCAGGCGGGTCTGCGCTGTCGGGCCCATCACTACCGGCTGCACGGCTGTGCCCGTCGGAGCCACGGTCGTCGCGGGCCTCGTTGCAACCCGTCCGTACTGCTGCAGGTACTGATTGAGGCTGCTCTCGACCTCCTGGTTCTCTTCAGTGAGCTGGCGGACCTTGCCCTCGAGCTGGGCGATCAAGGCCAACTTCTCCAGGAGCATATGGTTGGTCTCATCGAGCTCCTTCTTGCGATTGTCCTGATCGGCTCGCAGGTCCTTCACTTCCTGCTGAGCGGCCTCGAACAGTTCGGTCTGTTTTTGGGAGGCTGCGGTGGTGTTCTCCACGGCGGCCGTCATGTTCGCGACCTTCTGCACCAACTGGTCTCGCTCTCGCGTGGCGAGATCCAGATCACCCTCCAGGGCGGTGATCCGTGCGCCGAGCTCGGTAATCTGCTGGTCGAGCTTGGTCTTCTCGGCTTGCGCTCTCGCCTTCTCGTCTTCGAGCTGCTGCTTGGCATCCTCCTGGTTGGCTCTGGCAGTCTGGATGGTGCGCTTCGCGTCGTCCGCTTCCTTCTTGTAGTTGTTGGCGCTGGCGACGTAGGTCACGACGATGCCGCACAGGAAGATGGAGAAGACGGTCAGCAAGACGATCAGAACCTTGGTAAGCGTGCTCAAGACAGGCTCCTTTCACGAATCAGCATATTACTTGTGCACGTCATAATTTTACGCTTCCACCCGCAAAAGGTCAAGTCATTTTTCCTAAATAGCCCAAATAGAAACAGTTGCAGGTCGCTGGTGAAGGTCCGATAGGTGCGATTCGGGCGGTACTGGGTGGGTCGGGGGTGGGATACAGCCCGTTCGTCAGGGAGGGGCAGGTCTGTAGTGACGTCACAGGACGCCCGCCAAGGCACCTTGATGGGGGACTGCTGCGCGAGAGCAGGTCTACGAGCGGGACCGCTTTGACGCGGCTCGCAGGACACCTTTGGCCGCTGCCAGGCGGACGACCTTGGAGGAGTCCTTCAGCAGGGCAGGCAGACGTTTCGTGACGGCGGGCGTACCGATCTCCCCGATGGCCAGGGCGGTCAGCATCTGGATTCGCTCCCGGCTCTGCGCGTCTGCATCGGCGCTGGGATCTCTCTTCAGGATCTCCAGGACGGTCTGCTCGCCGACCGGGTCGCCCAGTTTGCCGAGGTGCTCAGCCGCAACCAGGCGGACCTCCGGCACCGGGTCGTCGAGCATGGTGACCAGGGCGCTCCTGGCCTCTTCCGTGCCCAGGGTGCCCATGGCGCGGATGCCGATCACGCGGTCGTCTGCGTAGGCGCTGATAAGTCTTGTCCAGAGCCTGGGATAGATCCGACGGTCCTTGAGCATGGCGAGGGACTCGGCTGCCTGGAGGATGACCTTGTCGGTCGAATCCGTCCGCTGTAAGGTCCCATAAAGGACCGGTAGTCCGTCCTGTCTGCCGCTCTTGCCCAGGAGAAGGGTGGCGTTGGCCCGCACCGTCTGGTCCTCGCTGGCGGTCGCGTCGCACAAGACCTTGTAGTATTCCGGGTTGCCCAGACGCGAGATCGCGTAGGAGGCCGCGATCTGGATATTGGGATTGGGATCGTTGAGCAGGCGGATAATGTCGTTCTTGGCAGCGCCGTAGGCCAGATCGCCCACCGCCAACGTGGCCGCGAACCTGACCGGGACGACCTCGTCGGCAAGGAGCTTGTGCACCTGTGGCATCAGGCGCAGGCTTCGCGTCGCGGCCACCACCTCCGCGGCATTGGCGCGGATCTGCGGATTGGCGTCGGCCAGGCTGCTGGAGATGACCTGTTGGGCGTGGGCCGGCAGACCCGTGGGAGCCTCCGGCTGGTCCGCCTGCTCCGACTGGGCGGTCGGAGGCGACAGCAGGGGAACCGACCTCGCCGAGGCGGGCTGGCTGACGCCCAGGACCAGCAGCAACACGAGACCGTACGCGACAATCTCAGAAAGCCGAACCACGAAGCACCTCACGCGAGCGAGAAACCCAAAGTCTGTGCTTCGGATTTCGTCTTCAGCTATGTGGCCTTCTTCGACCATCGCCTGAAACCACGGGCTCCGAGCGGCGCCATGAGCATCGCGACGAAGACCGCGGCACAGGCGTTGGCGAACCACTCGCCGTGCCGACTGTAGAAGGTCACTCGTCTATCTATCGGCAATCGGTCGGTGAACCATCCAGCCAGAGCGGTGCGGCTCATCGCTTTTTGGGGGAAGTCGCTGCTGGCGCCCAGGTATCCGTCGCGGATGCGCCCGGTCGATTCGATCAGGCAACTGATGCCCGTGTTGACGCTGCGGACGACCGCCAGGCGGTTCTCGACGGCCCGGAATGTGCAGATCGCCGCATGTTGAGCGAGTTCGGTGCTCGGGATCACCCGGCCTGTCTCTTTCGGGAACCGCACGAACCACCCGTCGTTGCTGATGTTCACCAGCCAGTCCACCCGCTTGCGGCCCTGTTCGTCGAGGGCGAAGTTCCTCGCGACGTAGGGGATCGCGTCCTCGTAGCAGATGATGACGCCGAAACGCCAGGGGGACTGCTTATGCTGTTCAGGGCCGCCGGGTCTGTTCGGCTCGGACGCGGGACGGGCCATCTCGAAGACCGTGTACCGTGTCCCGTGCTCGAGCGAGTAGTCGGTGCTGTACCCCTCGGGCAGGAACTTGCCGAGCTGCTCGAAGAGCCAGGGGAACTCGTTCTTGAAGGGGATATACTCGCCGAAGAGGACGAGGTGGATCTTGTCGTAGCGACCCGGGTCGCGGGTTCCGTCCGGGCGATAGCAGTAGGCGGAGTTGTAGTTGCCCAGATAGAGTTCCCCCGTCCGGTCCTGGAGGATCTCCATGCCGTAGGCGCCGACGAGCAGCCAGGAGGATGTGTCCCTTGCATGGTCGCACAAGGCTTTGTGGAAGGCCTTGTCTTCGTCCAGGTCGCCGCTGAGCTGCGGCCAGAGCGCCGGATCGAGGATACCCTGGACCATCGTCTCCGGCCAGACGATGAGCTTCGCTCCTGCCACTGCGGCTGCCTTGCTGGCGACCATGAGATCGTCAAAGAGCTGTCGGCTGGCACTGAAGGTGCTCTTGACCGATTGGGGCACGTTCGATTGGAGTGAACCGACAACGGGGCCCTCGGATACATACTCGGGCGCCTGGCGAAGCCGCCATTGGCCGTAGAGGAGCGTTCCCGTGAGGACAACCGCGGTCAGTGCAGCGCCCGCAATAAGCGTGCGTGAAGCGTGAAGCGTGTAGGGTGGGCTGTGCCCGCCGACGTGCTCCGAAAGGGATGAGGGCTGGTGGGCACAGCCCACCCTACGTGAGCGTTCCACGAACAGAATCAGATCGGCGATCAGGCCGTTGACCATGGCGACGACGAAAGAGACGCCAGCCACTCCCACGAGATCGGCGATCTGGACCATCGCGAGGTGCTCGTATTGACTGTGCCCGAGGAGCCGCCAGAAGAAGCCGCCCATCGGGAAGCCCTGCAATCGTTCCCATCCGACCACGATGACAGGCAGGGCGATGAATAGCGGAACGCCCTTGGCTCGGGCCAATCGCACCGCCAGGGCCGGTAGCAGCCAGGACAGCGACAGGTACAGGCCCATCGCGAGCCAGCCGGGGATCGTGATCGGCTCGATCCAGTAGATGTTGACCAGCCAGTAGAGCCATCCGACGACGAAGGCCGACAAGGTGAATCCGCGGGTCTTCGCCTGCGGCGAGCACGCCAGGGCAAAGGACGCCATAGCCACCCACGCGAGGAATGACCAGCCGGTCGGCGGCTGAATGACCGTCAGCAGCAGGGCGCTGGCCGCGAGAAGCAAGAGTGTGGATGTGCAGACACGCCGTCGCGGGATCGCTCGAACGGGTTCCGGCTCCGACGCTGGCACTTTATTCTTCAAACAGGGATGCCTCCATCGGTGCGGCGCCGAGTTTGTCCAGGGGGCTCAGCACGCTGCCCAGTTCGTACAGGCGGTCACGAACCTGCCTCGTGGTGTAGGGGTTCTTCTTCTGGAGACGGTCGTTCAGCTTCTTCGTGAACAGCGCCAGGAAGTTCGCATTCTTGCACAGGTGCTGCAACGGGATCTTGCTCTCGGTGTAGAGCCATTTCAGTTCGTCGTCCGCATGTACCGGCCAATCGGGCTGACCGTCGCCTTCCACGGGCAGGCCGACCGACTCGGCAATTCGCTCTCGGGCGGCCTCCACGTATGTCTCCGACACATCGGTGGTGGTGTACGACCGCTTGAGCTTGTAGGCGACGGTGGCGGTTGTGCCGGAGCCGCAGAATGGATCGAGCACCCAGTCGCCTTCGTTCGAGCTGGCGCGGATGATCCTCGCCAGCAGGCTCTCGGGCATCTGGCAGGGATGACCGGTGCGCTCGGAGAAGGTGCCGCAGATGCGTGGGTGCTCGTCCCACACGTCGTCGGGGAGTTTGCCGGCAGGGTTGGCCCGCTTGTCATTGTATTTCTTCTGGCGGTCGGAAATTACGCGAACGATCTCGTCGTTGAATGTGAATTTCTTCGCGTCCTTCACGAAGTACAGGATGTGCGCGTGGGCGCGGGCGAACTTGGCCTTGGTCTGCTGGCCGAAGGTGTAATGCCAGACAATCCAGTTGCGCATCGTCAGGTGCAGCTCGTCTTCCAGGATGAGCTTGATGTGGGCGGCGTACTCGTCGCCGATGGCGATGTAGATCGACCCGTCCGGCTTGAGCACGCGGACGCATTCGGCGATCCAGTCCCGTGTCCAGGCGAGATAACTCTCGCTGGCCTTGCTGTCGTGGTACTTGTCGTACTTGTACCCGATATTGAATGGGGGATCGGCGAAGACGAGGTCCGCGAACGGTTCTTCGACGGATCGTAGGATCTCGATGCAATCCCCGCAGAGAATCTGGTCTTTCAGTTTGCGCATGGGCGTATTCTATAGCCCGCCGCTCACTTGGCAAGACCCGCCTGCTTTTCGACGATCAGCGAGAAGGCGTTCGGATTGTGGTATCCGGGCGCCCGGATCTTCCGGCGGAGCCACTGGGTCATCTCCAGGCATGTCACCCGTCCGCCCAGGTGCTCGAAGAACACGCCGAGCTTCGCCACGGATACGCGGTTTCGATGGTACTTCCTCATCGGCACGATTTCGTGGTCGGGGCCCCCGGTGGCGTTGAAGAAGTGAAGAATCACCACGTCGCGAGCGATTCGGAACATCTCGCGGAGCGCACGGTCCATCATGGTCGGGGACAGATGCTCGATCAAGTCGTGGCAGAAGACGTAGTCGTAGGAGCAGTCTGCCAACTCCGTCGTCAGGATGCTCTGAACGCGGAAATCTGCACTGGGACAGTGTGCTCGGGCATTCGCTATGTTCCTGGTGGCGATGTCGATTCCCGTGTAGTCCAGGCATCTCGCCAGGCCGCACCGGCCGAGGAAGCGATAGTCGTTGGCGGAGCCACAGGCTGCTTCGAGGACCGAGATCGCGTGGGCCGGCAGATGGGAAAGCTGCTCGTTCCAGATCGTCATGAACGTGTCCAGTGCGAGATCGGGCAGAAAGGGGCTTGGTGTGTCGCAGTCGAAATGGCCCAGTGCCACGCTGATGTAGTCCGGAATCGGGCAGCTTTCTTCCTGCAACCATACGTAGGTGTCGCGGACGAACTCGGGGACGTGCGTGGGACGAACCGACTCGATGGCATCGAGAAGCTCGCACCGTGCCGACCCCTGCTCCAACTGCTGCAAGATCCACGTGAGAACGGCCCCGAACCGCAGTTCCTCGGCGATCAGGGCGTCAAAACGACCGGGAGAAAGGGCATCCGCCAACAGGGCCCGCGTGAGAATGCTCTGGCCGTTGATTCGGGGGTCCTCGACGCCCGAGACGAGGTAGTGATCCAGGTAGTCCGATGGATGGCAGTCCCACGACAGCTTCAGATTCCGCTCTTCAATGCACATCGCGTGATCCATAGGGTTGTTCCCCGGCGTTCGTTCCGATTCTGACGCCACAGAATAGAATGTCCCCATCCGCCGAGATGTTACACATGCTGCCAGGGTAGATCCGACATCGGCGGCTGTGCATCACTGTTGCAGCGGTTGCGTTCGGGCGGCTTCTCCGTCATAATGTTGCCGACGGCCGCGAGCGGTCGCGGCGTCGTGCAGGATGTGTGTCCAGGGAGGCCGGATGCGATACGGCAGAAGTTGGTTGTGGGTTGCGGCGAGCGCGTGTCTGGTTGCCGTCCTCGGGTGCGGCAAGAAGGCTGGGCAGCAGATCGATCCCGGGCGATTCGAAGGTTCCGTCTATCACAATGACTACCTCGGCTTCGAGATCACGATTCCCACTGAATGGACGCTTCAGGACCGCGAGACGGCCGCCCAGATGATGCGGGTGGGCGAGAAGGTCGTGGCCGCGGGCGACGAGAACGTCCGGGCCGCCCTGGAAGCCGGCGCGTCGCGGACCCTCACTCTGTTCACCGCATTCCAGCATCCGCAAGGGGCCCCGGTCGAGTCCAATCCCAGCATCAGTTGCGTCGCGGAGGGGGTCGCGCACCTGCCCGGTATCCAGACCGGCGCCGACTACCTCTTCCACGCCAAGCGGATGCTCCAGGCGGGGAGCCTGCGGTTCTCTTTTCCTCGCGAGGTCTACGTCCAGACGGTGGCGGGCGTCGAGTTCCATGTTCTGGCGACGGAACTGGTCCTGCCGCCTGCGAAGGTCGTGAAGAACGAATACCTCGCGGCCCTCCGCAAGGGCTACGTGCTCCTGATGATCCTGAAGTACTCGACCGACGAGGAGCGTCAGTTGCTGCAGGGCATCCTCGATACCGTGCATCTAAAGGACCGGCCGTGAGGGAGGCGAGCATGACCGGCTCCTGGAGGGACAGGGACGGCGGATTCCGCATCGAGAGGTCGCCCAACGGCTGGCTGGTGGGACGATTTGCGGCGTTGGAGCGAATCGGCGTCCCGCATCTTGTGACGACCCGAGAGGGTCCGGACGTCCATCGGGTCCGGCACGATCCGGCGGCCGCCGGACGGGAGATCGCCGCGACTCTCGGTCTGGAGGACGCGGCCTATCTCGAACAGGTTCACGGCCCCGAGGTCGTGACGTGCCAGCAGGGGGGCTGCGCCGGATTCGCCGACGGATTGGTGACCACGACGAGAGGTTTGGCGGTGCTCGGCAAGAGCGGCGACTGCCCCATCGTGCTCATCGCGGACCGTCGAAACCGAGCGGTCGGTTTTGCCCACGCGTCCTGGAAGGCTACGGTCGTGGGGATCACGCCGGCGGTCGTGAGCCGAATGGTCGATCTCGGCTGCGCGCCGAGCGATCTGGTTGCGTGCATCTGCCCGTCGGCCGGACCATGCTGCTTCGAGGTAGGCGACGAAGTCCGTGTTGCAGCCCTCGGTGGAATCGGTCCCCACGCGGAGGCCTTCTTCCATCCTTGCGGGCAGCGGGTCCACTTCGACCTGTGGCAGGCCAACACCGACGCCCTGGTGCGTTGCGGCCTGTCCTCCGACTCCATCCATGTCGCGGGGATCTGTACGCTGTGTCGCAACGACCTGTTTCCGAGCCACCGCCGGGAGGGGAATACCGCCGGCCGCTTCGCCGCCGTCGTCGGTCTGCCCGCCGTCGGCCGTTGATGCGGCGGTTGCCTCACCGCCGGTTTTCTCCTGCTGCCTTGCGTTCTGATTTGAAATGGACAGTGAACGCCTCGTAGAGTTCGCCGGGGAAGGCGGCCTCGATCTCTTCGATGCTCCGCAGGCCGAAAAGGAATGCGATGGCGATGGGATCAACCCGATAGGTGGTGTGGCCCTCGTAGAAACCGTAACGCATCACGTAGCAGGGCTCCATCTCACCGGTGCGGATGTGCGAGAGCTTCTTGATGAGTTCCTCCATTTGTGCCTTGCTCAGGTTCGGGTATTTGTGTCGCAGGAACGTCCGCTCGGAGGCGTCCAGCTCGCGAAAGAGATTGATGTCGAACGCGCCCTGGATCTCGTCGTTGAAGATCGATTCCTGGAAGCCGCGAGTGGGGTGCACCTCGCCGAAGCGAACCATCCTGCCGTTGTAGAGGACGTATTGTATGTTCTTCCAGTAGCGGCCCACCCGGCCCAACTCGTATTCCTTGAGGATCACATTCCAGATGTGAAAGAGCGGCCGGGCCATTTCCGGATGGGTCAGCCCCAGGCGTTGAACGAGCCGATTGTCCCCTTGGAGGACCGAGCGGATGTCCTCGTCGACGGCCAGAAAGCCCTCTCCCGAGGAAGTGCCCGGCCGGCCCATTGCCATGATCTCCGTGAGGGGTTTACCGGTAATCCGTTCGATGCCGTCCAGTTCCTCCGCCGAATGCAGCCCTGTCCGAGCCAGGGTGGGGAAATCGTTGGCGTCGACCATGAGTTGGTTTCCCTTGCCGATCTTGCGTCCGCCGTAGGGAATGTGGGCCGGCGCGTTCTCGATGGTGACCGGGATCAGAGCGTACTGGTCGTCCTTCATCCGAGCGATGACTGCCTCCGCGCCATCCGACAGTCGCGACGGGGACGCCAGTTGTGCCGGGTCTGGAGTGGTCGCAGGATACAGGATCGGCTTTGGGCGACCGTCTCCTGGGGTCTCGGCGGCACAGCAGTGACTGAGACACAAAAGGACCGACAACACAACGGAGGAAGCTGTTCTCGTACCCATAGCGCAGACACCTTTCTCGAAAGAACCATCGAAATCGCCCATTGCGATCGTACTCTAACGGTTCGGACGATGTCGACGGAAGATCGGTTGACAGCCATCGGAAGAAATCCCGGACCAGTCCTTTGAAATCAGAGCCCGTTTGGTGGTGACCGCCTCAAGGCGGCAGGCTCTGGCGTCAAGTCAATCGAGTTTCGGCGTGATGACCTGCTGGGCTGATCGTGCGGTCGTTACGCCCGGGTTGTTCCGGCATACCACCCGAGTGGAAGATCGAACGTCCGCAGAAATCAGCGAAGAAGCTGCAACGTTTCTCCATCTCGTTGGTCTAAACAGGTGGTTGCCGAGAACCTCCCGCCTCAATCGTTGAAGCGGAGCGAAAATGATGTGTTGTCGGGAACTCGTGCTGGCTCGGCCTGAGTCCCGACGCGACGAAGGGAGGAACCACATGTCCAAGTCAATCGATCCCAAGAGCCTGTTGCTGGGGGGCTTCCTGGCCCTGCTCGTCCTGACCTGTTTCGCGGGCGTGCCCTGGTTGCAGCAGGAGACATTCGGTCGGTTTACGTTGGGAGCAACGGACTCCGGCGCCTTCATCCTCGACACGGCGACGGGGCAAGCATGGGCGCACCTCGTGCCTGAGAATTTCGTTGTGACCGTTCCCAGCAGCGATGAGTTCTTCGGCCCGAAGCTTGAGACCGAGTTCAATGGGCCGCAAGAGTGAGTTCTCAATCGAGCTTGGGCTTGATGACCTGCTGGACGCGGAAGGTCTCGCCGGTCAGGTAGTCGGTGAATGAGACTCTGACCGTCAGGGGCTCGGAGAGCACTTCCAACCCCTCGGGCCGGTCGAAGGTCAGACGATAGCCGGTGGTGAGCGAGTCGAACCAGAGCTTCCGTAACTCGGCGGGCTCGACCTGCCACTGGCCCAGCAGGGCCTCGCCGTTCGGGTTGTTCAGGTTCCAGAGCTGCACCGCTGCGGTCCCCGCGGCCTTGATGATGTCGCCCTCGGCGTCGATCGGCTGGACGTAGACGACCAGCTTCTCCTGCTTGCCGTCGCTGTCCTTGTCGAAGAAGTTGGAGATCTTGGCGATGCGGACAGACGTCAGCTTGTAGGGGTTGTTCGACCCGTCCTTCGGCAGGGTCGAGAGCGAGCGGATCTGGGCCTGGAGCTGCTCGATTTCGGCCTGGCACTGCTGGATTTCGCTGGTCAGACCGGCCTTCTCTTGTTGGAGCTTTTCGACCTCCATCTGCGCCGGGGTCTTCCGCTCGCTGCCGATGCCGCACCCCCCTAGAAGAAGTAGAAGCGTAGATGCGTAGATGCGTAGATGCGCGGATGACCGCAACCGTCTCCACGCTTCCATGCTTCCACGCTTCCACGCTCCCACGCCCAATTGCCTCCGTATATTTTCCACGAGCTTCCGTGCTCCTAATTGCGACTACTCCTTGTCGTCGGCTCGGACAATCTCCGGGGCCTTCTGGAGGATCTGGTCTGCAAGTCCGTAGCTGACCGACTCCTCGGCGCTGAGCCAGAGATTGCGGTCGGTGTCCTTCTGGATCTTGGAAAGCTCCTGGCCGCTGTGATGGGCGAGGATCTGATCGAGACGCTCGCGGAGTCGAAGGATTTCGCGGGCCTCGATATCGAGGTCGGTCGCGGGGCCCTCCAGGACGCCCATGACGTGCGGCTGGTGCAGCAGGACCCGGCTGTTGGTCAGCAGGAACCGCTTGTTTGCGGCGCCCCCGGCCAGCAGGACGGCGCCCATGCTGGCCGCTTGCCCGATGCAGTACGTCGCGACATCGCAGCGGACGAACTGCATCGTGTCGTAGATCGCCAGGCCGGCGGTGATGACGCCGCCGGGCGAGTTGATGTAGAAGTGGATGTCGCTCTTGCTGTCCTCGTTGCTCAAGAACAGCATCTGGGCGATGATCAGATTGGCGACGGTGTCATTGACCCCGCCGCCGAGGAAGATGATGCGGTCCTTCAGGAGCCGCGAGTAGATGTCATACGCCCGTTCGCCGCGACCGGTCTTCTCAATGACGATGGGCACCAGGGTCTCGTTATTGCTCATTTTTCCAATTCCTTGCCATGAATGCGATTGCCAACCCGGGTCGAGGCTATGCGCCCTTGCCCTCTTCTGTCTTCGCCTGGGCCTGCGCCGCGGCCTTCCTGGCCCTCTCAGCTTCGGTCTGTCCTTCCTCGTGGAGCACCTCGTCGATCAGGCCGTAGGCCTTGGCGTCCTCGGCGCTCATGTAGTTGTCCCGTTCGGTCTCGATCTGGATCTTTTCGAGGGGCTGCCCGGTGTGCTTGGCGAGAATCTCGTTGATCGTCTGCTTGGCGCGGAGAATCTCCTCGGCCTGGATCTTGATATCGGAGGCCTGGCCGGTGACGCCGCCCCAGGGCTGGTGCAGCATGATCTTGGCGTGCGGCAGGGCGTACCGGCTGCCCTTGGTGCCCGCCGCCAGGATGACCGCGCCGCCGGATTGAGCGCGACCGATGCAGTACGTCGCGATGGGCGAGCCCACGAAACGCATCGTGTCGTAGATCGCCATCGTGTCGTCCACGGTGCCGCCGGGGGAGTTGATGTACAGGCTGATCTCCCGGCCCTTCTTCATATTGTCGAGGTACAGCAGCTTCATGATGACTTCCGCCGCCCGGCCGTAGTTGATATCGCCGATCAAGAAGACGATCCGGTTCTCCAGCAGCATGTCGTCCAGACTCATCTGGCGGTAGCGCTGGTACGCACCGGATTGATCGTGGCTGTCGGGTCTTCCGACCTGTCTCAGGTAATCTTGTACGGACATGGAACCATCCTTTTCTGACTCGATGTCTCGACCGTCCCTTATTCGGAATCGGCCGCTTTCTTCTTGGATTTCCTGGTCTTCGCCGGCTTCTCCGCGGGCTGCGAATCGGACTTCTCCTCGGACGCCCGCTCGGCGACGCTCGCCGATTCGAGCAGCTTCTCGATACACTTGCTCTGGCGGATCTCCAGACGGAACTGGGAGAGCGAGCCGTCCCGCTCCATCTGCTCCTTCATCTTCTCAGGCCGCTGGCCTCGCTGGATGGCCACGCGGGCGATATGCCCGTTGATCTCCTCTTCGGTGACCTCGATCTCGAGCTTTTCCGCGACCCGGTCCATGATGAAGAAGGTCCGAAGCTGTTCCTTGGCCTGTTCCTCGCTGCCGGCCCGGAGCTGTTCCATCTGCTCGTCCACCTGCTGCCGGCTCAAGCCCCGCGACAGCAGATTGATGTACTGGCGTTGCAGGACGTTGCCCGCCTGGCGGGCGACAATGTCCATCGGCAGGTCGAACTTCGTATTGTCGAGCAGGTACCGGTAGATCTGGTCGCTCATCTCGCTGCGGACCTGGCTTTCGATGCGGTCCTGGAGGTTCTCGCGAATCCGGTCCCGCAGCTCGCCCAGGTCCTTGACGGTGAATCGTTGCAGGAAGTGCTCATCGACCTCTGCGGGCTTGAGGAACTTGACGTCCTTGACGTCGATCTCGATCTCGACCTTGCGCCCCTGGTACTCCTCGCGGAAGAAGGTCTGGGGGACTTCGACGGTCGTGGTCTTCCTTTCGCCCGTCTTGGCGCCGACGAGCAGCTCGTCGAGCTTCTCGACGGGGATCGGCCCGACGAAACCGTTGGGTCGGACGAAGACCTCCGCGTTGTCCAGCTTGGTCTCGGCATCGGGAATCGGGGCCTTCTGGGTCTCTTCCTCGGGCTTCTTGCCCTCGGCCAGAGCCGCCTGTCGGGCCTTTTCCTCGTCCGTCAGTTCCACCTTGATGCGGGCATCGGCGACGATCTGGTCGTCTCGCTGGACGACGCCGTCCTCGCGGGGTGTCCACACGCCGGACCATCGCTGGAGCTGCTCGATCTCGCGGTCGATCTGCTCCTCGGTCACCTCGACCTTGGGTTTGGTCACCGGGATGCCCTCCATCGCGGGCAGCTCGAACTCGGGCCGGACCTCGACCTCGAAGGAGAACTTCATCGGGCCGGTCTCCGGCAACTCGATGTGCTCGTAGTCGATCTCCGGATCGGCCAGGGCGTCCACCTTCTGGGCCTTCATCGCCGCTTCGCTGGCCTCGGCCAGCAGCTTGAGCTTGATGCTCTCCTTGGTCTCCTTGCCGAATCGCTTCTCCAGGAGCCTGCGCGGCGCCCGACCCTTGCGGAAGCCCGGCAGCACCGCGTCCCGTCGCAGCTCGCGATACTGCGCGTCGCCCATCTCCTTGATGGTCTCCTCGGGGATCTCGACGCTCACTTTCTTCTTGCAGGGCCCGATCTCCTCGACCGCGACGATGTTCTTCGCGGTCCGGGACTCCTGTGTGGATTCCTGCGTGCCTTCCTCCTGCTCAGAGGCCGTTGTGTCCTGTTTTTCTTCCGCCATTGCGGAGCTCCCAAAAAGCTGATGACTGTACTGTTGTCGGGTTCTGGAAAATGAAGGATTGGGCCTACTTTGGGAAGGAAAAATCTCTTGTCTCGATTTTTCCTTCCCAAACCGCAGTCAAGTCTGCGAAAGACAATTCAGGCCGATTCTTCAAGGAAATCGAGGAACCAGATTTCCTTGAAGAATATAGGCCCAATCCTTCATCTTCCAGAACCCAGCGCCCAAAAAACAAAAAAAGGCCATAGGGAACCGAATCCCCTTGGCCAGGTACACGTTTCCGACCCTGCACTTGCGTTACAGGGCTTCCACGTATCGACGACCAACGCCAAACTAACCTTAGCCGGTACCTCGCCGATACTATAGGGTCCCGGAACGCCATTCGACGTCCGGGAATTCCCATCCTTGGGAACAACATTCCCGAGAGCGGGCGATGAGGCTTGAACTCACGACACCCACGTTGGCAACGTGGTGCTCTACCACTGAGCTACGCCCGCAGCATAACACGCAAAGTATATACGCCTCGCAAGGGTCCTGCAACCCCTTTTTTCGCAAAAAATTCGGGGTCGCCCCGGCAGTGAATCCGAGCATATCCGATGCTCTCACAGGCTCGCGTGAGCGTCGCCGACGGCGTCTCCGATCCCAGGACGCTCCTCGACAGCCCAATGGTGCTGGATGTCACGGATCGGGTTAAGACCAGCCACCGGGGATCGGGTCAAAACCAGCCAGTGTTCTTTGCCATTTCGTACCCGTTCTGTCCTCGCCCTGCAAGGGAATTTGTGGTGACCAATCCATTCGATTG
>JAGOLX010000069.1 GCA_017993835.1 Phycisphaerae bacterium | reverse complement strand
GGGATCGGCCACATAGCTTCCGGGGCCATCCATGACCATATCTCCAAGAAACCGCTTTCTGGGAAATATCGTCCAACTGCGGCCTCGAAGCTGAGAAAATCCTCTGTAACAATGCTACAGTCTCATATAATCGGTTGGTTCGCATTGGGATAGCTACGATGAACCGCGGTCTTGGCACGGGCCCGGTCAGAAACACCCTGAAATGGCACGTTTTCGGTGGATCCATCGGCCGCATCTACACTGTACGCACGGCTCGTAGTGCGGTTGTGACGTGTGTGGGAAGTCGTGCGACAACCTGGGAGGGGAGGGAGAAGGAGAGAAATGATGAGACGGAAAGCAAGCATGTGGTTGTGTGGAGTGGTTTCGATCGGTTTGCTGTCTGGGTTGCCCTGCCTGGCCGGACAGAACCTGGCCCTGGACGCCGCCGCAAGCCTTCAGGGTGGCGAGTTCTTCACCGGCGGCTGGGGAACAGGCATTACCGTCGATCCCCAGACCCTCGTGGACGGCGTGTTCCTGCCCCAGAACAACCAATGGGACCAGGGCGCGATCTGGTGGGACTGCACGGACGACGGCGCACGTTGGATCGAGGTCGATCTCGGCGCCGAGTGCGAGATCGCCGGTCTCATCCTGCAAGCCGATGACAACGACGCGTACAACGTGTCTTACTGGGACACGGTGGCCGGCGATTGGCAGTTGCTCTGGACTGCCGACCCGGTCTACACCTATGGGATGGAAACCCGTCCCAATCCCGCGGACAACACGGAACAGTACGTCCTGAGTTCGCCCGTCGTCACCGACCGCCTGAAGATCGAGGGCAGCATGGGCGGCGGCGACGCCCTGTTCGCGGTTTCCGAAATCCAGGCGTTCGGGCCGTCCGTTCCCGCCCCCGGTGCGATCCTGCTCGGCACTATCGGTGCGAGTGTAGTCGGCTGGCTGCGACGCCGCAGAATGCTGTGAGCGAGCCGATATCCGTTGTGCTTCAAGGGCTGCACGGGGCAATGTGCAGCCCTTTGCATTGGCCGCCTGGCCAAACGAGTTGCCTGGGACCTGGAGGTGTCATTCCCGCCCAAAGCGAGAATCCAGGCTGCTTCACCACGAAGGACGCAGAGACCGGAAGGTAAGAACGTGGGAAGGTGAGAAAGTCAGAGGGCAGGAAGATCTGGCCTCACACAAAGACGCCAAGCCACAGAGAAGACCCCCATTGTCATTCCCGCGAAGCGGGAATCCACCTTCCCCGTTCACACCGCCGACTATACCCAGTATCGGACAGGATTTCAAGGATTCTGCTTGCCTTTGGCCCAGAACAACCCTATAATGAAGGGCAATTCGCGGCAGGGCACGTATCGGATGCAATCGGAACGCGGAGCGGGTGCCGCCATTGGAGGAATGCTGTTCCATCAGCAGTGTGGAATCGCCTGATTCAGGCAGGGTCGGCGTTTGATGTTGTCTTTGGGCGGTTGCGCTGGGAATGCTCTGGACACAGCGAACAGAGGACGAGGGTATGAAACGACGAATGTCCGCACTCTTGGCAGTGGTTCTCTGCGCGTTCCTTGAGAATCCCGCGACGTACGCCGACCCGGTGCACCTATCAGGCGCCACGGGGATCAGCTTTCAAAACGAAGGCACGCTGCAGGCCGACCACACGTCGCTTCTGGTGGCCTTGGATGATCTGTGGGCGCCCGCCATGTCCGGGTCCGTGGGCTATGACTTCTACGCCACAGGCACCGGCAGTTCGTACTGGGACGCCGTATCGTTGACCTTCGACCTGAGCTCGATCGGTTGGGAGAACATCGCCTCCGCGGAACTCTGGTTCTATGCGGAGCAAGGCGACTACGTTCGTCCGCAATGGCATCATTACGAGATCCTCGAAGGTCCTTTCAACCCGACGCACCAGGACGTTCCTGAAGGGATGGACCCGCCGATTCCGGATCTGCCGGGCATCGTGGATTTTGGCGACCACGGCAACGACGCACTGGTGGGGTGGCTCTCTGCGCCCATCCCCCAGACGTGGATCACAGGGGACGATTTCGGCATTACCTTGCGATTGTGGAACGTCCGGCTCGACACCGTGGAACTGCGTCCGACTCTGGTTCCTCTGCCTGGCGCCGTTCTGCTCGGAATTCTCGGTTTCGGATATGCTGGATTCCGATTGCGGCGAGAACGATAGACAGCCTCCGGCCGGGACGCTTCCACGCCTCGCACGGCCGCAGGCCGCCCCGAGCGACGAGGCCCGAACTACGAGCGACGGCGCTGACACCACGAAGGACACAGCCCGTCCTCGCGAAAGCGGGGAAGGAACGCGAAGCGGACAGGCGCAAGCTGCGTAGGGTGCGTATCACGCACCGTCCCGCCTTGAAGCTAAAGGCAAGGGCAAGCCCTCGGACACCGCTCAACAACTCATGGCCCTCACCAAGTCCTCAACGACGCCGTCCACACCTTGGGTGGACAACGTTGCCAGCCGACCAGCAAGCAGAGGAGAGTACTGTCGAACGGTCTCGGCAACCACATTGTGCCAGACGGGAAGGATCTTCTTGCGTCCATCGCCCTCCTGGGCGAAAAGGCCATCCAGTTCCCTCTGCGGCCATTCTTTCTTCAGGAAGTCCGGGCTGATGACAACGACCCCATATCGAGAACGGGCCAGTCCATTATCAATCGACCGGCGCAGGCTATCACCCACGGTCAGTGTGAATTCGTCAAACCACACACGCAGGTTCTTCTTCTGTAGTGCTTCAGCAAGAGGACGCACGAAGGCTTCCTTGTCCTCAGATGCATGACTTATGAAGACATCCCATTCCGTCGTCCCGTCTCGCGTTTGCCCCAGCGTGCTCTGGCCCTCTGGTCCTCCGCCCACCCTCATGTTCGGCTGTGGCTCCTGCGCAGTTTCCAGCCGTCTCAGCCGCTCTTCCGCGTTCTGCTGGAGGAATTGCAGAGCCAAAATGCTCGCTTCGCAGATATTCTCTTCAATCCGTCGATAGCACGTGGCCCCTATCTCCTCGAACTGGGATGGCTGCCTTCCTTGGAATGCGCCAAGGCCAACTGCCCGTGCTGTTTCATACAGGGACTCGAACCACATGGACGTCCAGTAGCTCCCTCCCACCGGAGTGCAGTTCAGACCCTTTCTCCCCTTGTGCTGAATCGGGTAGCTATCAAGGTAGTCCGATAGATTCGCCGCTGAGTCGCCCTCATCACAGACCCACAACATTCTGTAGCTCTGCCATCGCTGCTCACCTGACGGTGTACCCCAGTGGGTCTCCTTCACGACCTGAAAACGCTCCCACTGTGGGTCCCTCTGCACGACAAATACCTGGTCCCATCCTCCCCGGCGAATCGGGACCATCGTTGGCCGCCATAGGGCGCGCACAGTTGCGATGCACCTATGTGCTAACCGAGTATAGTCTCTGAAGGTAACACGATCCCCAGTCACTCCATACAGGGTCCATTTGAGCAAGTCCCTCGTTCCGATACCGCCCACATTGACCAAGTCGGGATCATACTCGGCTTGCAGCACTTCGGCCCACGCCGTGAGGGCCACGTCGGGATACTGCGTAATGTCAGCATTTACCTCAATGCTCCACCAGAACATCTCTGGCGTCTCTCGCTGGACGATTCGGAATTCCCGCAGCATCCTGTCACAACTTGCAATCAGTTGCGCGTAGTCCCGTGCGGTCGGTCCGGTTAATTCCCTCTTCTCCCTCGTCATGGCACACCTGTGAGACGGCCCGCCGTCTGGAAGCTGCCAAGACACCCTTCACGACCAGACGGTGCATTGAGGAAGCCGGGGCTGCTATGGCGCTGGTCGAGAGCGCGGCCGGCCTTGCGGTATCGGCCTTCCCCGGCGAAATGACGCGATGATGACACTGAATTCGACCGTTCCATAGCTGCCATCCATCTTCCCGCCGACTGGCCTGCCGGTCAACAACCGCCTTCAGAATCTTTCTTCCGGGTTTCTGCTTGTTTGCCGCGTCAAAAGCGGGTAGAATTACCCAGAGCTTGGAATAGCCGTGCGGTGTTCAACCTGGGGGGAAAAAGGAGACTCAGGATGAAACGGCGATCTGTCACTTTGCTGGCACTCGCACTTCTTGTTCTCAACCAGGATCACGTCTGCTGGGCCGACATGACTGCCGGTAGCCTAGTCGCGTGGGGTAGGGACACATCTGATTCATACAACCAACTCGATGTTCCGACTGGGTCCGATTTTGTCGCTGTGGACACGAGCTTCTGGTATCACGGCGTAGCTCTCAGGGCAGATGGTACCATTGCAGCTTGGGGTGGGCGTTACGCTGGCTCCAGTGCCCCCATATCAGGCAACGACTTCGTTGCCGTCTCAGCCGGCTCCTACTATAACTTGGCCCTCCGCGCCGATGGTTCCTTGGTGGCCGTTGGCAAAGATGAGGAAGGTCAGCTCGCCGTCCCCTCGGGAAATGACTTCGTTGCCATCGCGGCCGGCAGATACGCCGGGCTGGCTATCAGGCAAGATGGCTCCTTAGCTGAGTGGGGTAACTACGCCCTGGGCGCTCCATCGGGGAATGACTTCGTGGCCATCGACTGCGGGATCTATCACGCAGTCGCGTTGAGGGAGGACGGTTCTCTTGCGGTCTGGGGCCTCAACAATGCGGGCCAACTCAACGACGTGCCTACGGGTTCGGATTTCGTCAAGATCGCGGCAGGGGGCTTTGGCAGCTTGGCTCTTCGTGCTGACGGTTCCCTTGCTGCCTGGGGTGGAGGAGGCTCATACGTGCCCCCCGGAAACGACTTCATAGACATAGCAGCGGGCGAAACCCACGCGCTCGCCCTGCGATCAGATGGTTCTATCGTGGGATGGGGCGACAATTCGTATGGTGAGGCCGCTTCGCTATCCGGCCCGTTCCAGGCTATCTCCGGCGGGTCGCACTTCACGGTCGGCATCACCGGTACACCACAGGTCGTCCCCCTCCCCGGCGCCGCCCTGCTCGGCGTGCTCGGGGTGGGCTACGCCAGCCTCAGACTGCGTCGTCACAGGGAAGAAACCTCCCCCACTTTCCGTCCCCGCTCTCGGCTGAGCAGGTTGCCAGTCTAATTCCATGCTGGATAGTACCCGATGCGGCAGATCAACAAGACAATCGTGATGATCGGTGCCCTGGCTATCATCGTCTCCTGCCGTAAGGAACAGCCACCGGCGGAGCAACAGGCCGCAGAGCAGCGGATCGGGCGAGAACTGCGTGCTCTGGCGTCACGCCACAGTGCGGACTACGAGTGGAAGGCCGCCGGTGATACGTTGATCTTCAGCGTTCAAGTCGAAGATTTTCTTCTTTCGAGGATTGGACGCCCTCTGCTTACAATTGCCAGCGTGACTGATGTACAAAGACGAGAGGGGCAGTATTCCCTTATCGCCCGCGATTCGTTCTCTGTGGACGATCTGCTCTTGAGACTGGACTGCTCCCGGTCGCAAGCCGAGTTCGTTATGAACATCCCTGAAGAGCGCGGCTGGTGGGGCTTGTTCGCGATAGTGTTCAGGCCCGAATCTGTGCGCCAACCCACGTGGGAACTCACGGCGCAGCCCGAAGATGCCAACAAAGCTCACGTTGCGGTTGGCCCACCAAGGACCTGGTTTCTCCGGGGTGAGTGCCTGGACTTATCGTATGTCGGAGAGGACGAGATCGATCTCGTCGATCTGAAGGTCATGCTGAGCAAGAAGGGCTCGGACTGACGCCGCCGGCTGGCGACCTTCTGGAGCAGTGACAGCACCGGAACGGCGTACCTTATGCCCACATATGTGCGGAGAACGCGATGGGGGGAATCACGGGATCGCATCTGGAATTAGGAATTAGAAGCACGGTGGGCACAGCCCACCCTACCGCGCTCGCCCTGTCGCAAGTCCCTTCTGCACCTTCGGCCCTTGTCGCCCGTGCTTCGAAGAGACCTCCTCACACGGAGCCACGAAGCCACAGAGATCAGGATCGGAATCTCCTTCGTGCCTTGGTGCCTTCGTGTGAGCCCAAGGGTTTCTTCCTCTGCGGGCTCGGCGTCTCTGCGTGAGACAATTCGTCTTTCTTTGCGGTGGAAGGCAGATTGCCGCGCTCCGCTCGCAACGACCGAGTCGAATCCGTGTGCATCCGTGTAAATCCGTGTCGAAGATGGAACGCGTGGGTTGAGAACCCACCCTACGGCCTTCGTGTCGCTTCGTGCCCTTCGTGATGGAGGCAAGAAGTAGATTGCCGCGCTGCGCTCGCAATGACCGAGTCGCATCAGCGTTCATCGGATGCGTCAGTGAAACTGTCGTTGTCTTGTGATCTGAAAGGGGTGAATACTGGCGACAACTACCGTCTTCCAATAGGCGACACACACGGTTGTGTGCAATATCTTAGCTATGCGGCCTGTGATGGAGGGATTCACCACCGAGGCACGGAGTGCACGGAGAAGATGCCTAAGCTCTTTAGTAGCAGGACATTAACTCTCGGTGGCCTCTGTGTCTCTGTGGTGCATAACTCGTCGCTCGGCCTTTGTCGCTCGGTTCCAATCTGCGTGAATCGGCGTTAATCTGCGGATGAAAAGGGATGATCTCACACAAAGCCACGGAGTCACAGAGTGCAGTGAGAAGATCCGTAACGTCTGGAATACCAGAAGGTTATATCTCGGTGTCCTCGTCCTCTCGGTGGCTGACCAATGGATGGATTCCCGCGTTCGCGGGAATGACAGCCCACCCTCTATGCCCCCACTCCGGGTGGCCGTCCTATGGCCAGATGGAGCGGAGGCGGTGGACTTCGAGGGACTCGACTTTCACCGGGCCGGCGGTGGCGAGGACTCGCAGGGTCTTGTCGCCCTCCGGCCCGATCACGCCCATGGGCATGTAGACCTGGCCGTCGTTGGCGAAGATCTCAATCGATGTGCGGTCCACCAGCAGCTCCAGGCGGATTGCGCCGTCCGTCGGCGAGAGGGGGGCCGTCTTGTCCAGGCACGAGAGCGTGCCGGCCGGGACGTCGAAAGCCACCTCGGTCCCTCGGATCACGAAGCCGCACTTCGTTGCTCCGTCGGGGCGGAACGTGGCGCGGATGTGCAATAGCTCGCCTTCGATCTCGCCGATTGGGTCGCTCGTGGGCGAGATCGTGACATCCTTCCATTCCCGCTTCTGCTCATGCAGACGCTCAATTTCCCGCACGGGCGTCGCGAACATCCGCGGCCCGTCGGCCGTCGGGCGGAGCGTCAGCTCGACCGGGAACAGCATCATCTGGTTGAACGGCATGCCGGGCATTTCCACCCGTCCCCAGGCGATCTGGACCCGTCGGCCGTCGGCGGGGGGGACGTTGCTGTAGGTCTGCGATGCGTAGAAGCAGTTGCCGTAGCTGAACCGGTGTTTGCCCGACTCCGGCGTGAACGTCCGCCCGTCGAACGCGCCGATCATGTAGTCGCCGTCGGCGGCGTACAGGACCCACCGTCGCTCGCCCGATCCGCCCTGGACCGGCAGTTCGAAGATCTCGGGGCACTCGAAGAACCCGTCGATCAGACTCGCGAATTCCCACGTCTTGAGGTCAGGCGAGGTGTAGAACGCGATGGTCCGCTTGCCGTCCACCTCGTGGTAGAGGGCCATGACCCAATGCCGGCCCGGCCCGTACCAGATCACCTTGGGATCGCGGCCCGAATGACGGACCACGGGATTGCCCTCGAACTCGGCGAAGGTCCGGCCGCGGTCGTTGCTGTAGGCGATGCACTCGCCGCGTCCGGTGCTGGTGTAGGCGACGACGATTGGCGGCTCGTCGCCCAGGCGGAACCCGCTCGTGTCGTTGACATCCACGACCGCACTGCCCGAGAAGCACCAGTCGTCGAACCGCTGCGGGTAGAGGGCAATCGGCAGCTCGGTCCAGTGCACGAGGTCCTCGCTGACCGCGTGTCCCCAGTGCATGTTGCCCCACTGCACGCCGTAAGGGTTGTGCTGATAGTAGAGGTGCCACTGGCCTTGGTGGAACACCAGGCCGTTCGAGTCGTTGTTCCAGCCGCGACGGGAGGTGAAATGGAACTGCGGCCGGAGCTTCTCGCGATAGAGGTCCTCGGTCCCGCGGATCTCGTCCGCCTGCCCGGCCAGGTCGAGCCCGTGCGAGCCGCGAGGCAGCCCATCGACCTCGACCGCGACCTTCTGGCCGGCGAAGGGCGTCAAATCCAGGAACGCCCAGAAGTCCGGCCGGCTGTCCGCCAGCTCGATCTCGAATTCCCGCACGATCTTGTCCTCGACGACCACGCGCATCCGGCGCTTCGGGGCGCCGTTCTTGACTGGCAGGTTCAGGTACCGGCTGATTGCGACGAATTCCTTCCGCTGATCGGCGAAATTCCGCTCCTGGGTCATGACAATCTGATCGATGGTGATGTGCCCCCACAGCCCGGTCTGCTGATCGACGATCTGAATCCGTGCGGTCTTGCCGACGAGTGTGGAGACGTCCCAGACCTGCCAGATGAGCGCCTCGGACCCGCCCGGCCGGTCGTTCCGTCCGGTGGCGGTGCGCACGATTCGCCCGTCCACGAGCAGGTTGATGCAGGCCCGGCCGGCGAAGTTCCCGCCGCCGATGAAGAACGTGATGAACCTCCGCTCGATCTCGAACGGGGGCGAGGTCAGCGTCCCGACGGACCGGTCCCCGTCGTGGAAGCTGTTGACGAGCCCCCGGCCCACGAAGCCGCTCACGACCATCTGATTCGGCAATGTCCCGCGGGCGGGCCCGGTCCCGAAGGCGGTGCCCGTGACGTCCCAGTCGCCGTAATTCGTCTCCTCGAAATCGGCGATCACGATGTCCTGTGCCCCCGCACCGACGGCGGGCAGTCCCGCGACCGCCAGCAACAGACAAGCCACCACGCGAACTGTCATACACGTACCCCTTCCAAGCCCGGCGGACGTTCGCCGCCGGAAAAGCCATTTCCCGGATTATCGCCTGCGACGAGGGATCAGGCAAGGATAACAGCTCGCAGCCCGGCGAATGGGGTGCATGTCCGTCTTTGCACGCGTGCAACAGGGGTGAAGACCCTCGATTGTCATTCCCGCGAACGCGGGGATCCAGCTCTCGGGACGCGTCGCGTACCACCGCTCATGGATTCCTGCTTGACGCAGGAATGACAGCGTCCGGCCCATGCCTTGTCGCCCCACGCGAGGGTGCAACAACGGACATGCGGCTCGGCGATTGCCTGATCCGCTCGATCCTGTGCGGCGTCAGGGTTCACGTGCCGCGTGAAAGACCGCGAGACTGGAGACGTTGTTGGTATCGTCGGATTCGGGGATGTCCCCCATGGCGTCAACCACGGCGAACACCTGCGCGTGCTGGCCGTCGCTCAAATGACCGGTGGTATCCCACAGGAACGTCGTCTCGTACGCTCCGCCGACGATGAGCGAGCCGACCGCGGTGAAGCCGATCTCCTGGCCGTCCGCGGCTCCGAGCCGCCAGGAGACGTCGAAACCACCCGCCGGGATGACGCCGGCGTTCACGACCCTCGCGGTCAAGGCCATCATCGTGCTGGAGACTTCGGTGCTCCAGCACGTCGCTACGACCAGGTCCGGCAGCACCGTGCGCACTGAGAGTTCGTTGTTCGAGCGGTCGCGGTCCTCGATCGCCAGACTCGGATCCACGGCGACGAAGATCTCGTGGGAACTCTCCTTAGCGGGCACGTTCCAGGAGACAGATACCTCTTGCTTGGCACCGGCGATCAGGGTTCCTGCAATCCCCTGCGGATTGCCGATGACGGCTCCTCCGCCAGCGGGATCGCCGTCGTAGAAGACCACCTCCACGTCCTGCAGCGGCAGATCGCCGCGATTCTCGACGGTCGCACGAACCGTCGTGGTCGTGCCCGGCGCGGGATTCGCAGGCTCCACCACCAGGGAATCCGAGATCACAGCCAGGTCATCGGCCAGAGCGTGCTGCAGGACGTACAGGTCCGCGCGCCCGGGTTGTGGGACATTCTCGATATGCACCATCTGGCCCTCGATTTCCACGTCCATGCCGGTCCGCAGAGTCTGCGTCTTGAGGTAGGCAATGACCAACTCGTCGGCGTCCCACGCCAGGGACACCGACGTCTCCGCGTCCTCATCGCTGGTCAGTTGTCGCGGCAGCGACCAGCAATCGAGGTCCGCATCATAGAACGATGCGACAATGTCCACGCCGTTGGGGCCCTGCACGGTGTACGCGATGGCGGCACCGCCCGGCATCGTGACTCCGTCGAGCGACGGCGCCTCGTTGGCGAGCGTGTATTCGCGGTAGACCTCTCTCGGATTCCAGTCATACAGTGCCGAATAGAGCAGCGTCCCATCGGCGTTCCAGACACACATCGGCACGCCGTCCGGCGCCACCAGCGTCGGGAGCGAGTCTTCGGCGGAATCGCTGGTCAGTTGAACCGCCGTTTGCCACGCGCCGCTTGCGGTGGCAAGCCGGTAGAGCTCGCAGTCCGCCGTGGTGTTGGGATCTCCGTCTTCGTCCACAGCGAGGACCACATTTCCCTCCCCGAACTCGTCGGCTGTGTATGAGAAACCGGAAATGCCCTTTGGCGCCGACCAGAGCACTTGTGGCTCCTCCCACTTGTTGCCCGACCACCTCACAAACATCAGGCGGTCGCCCGAGTTGGCGTTTCCAATGGCGGCGTCTCCTTCGTTCTGAATCCACAGGATGCCAGAGGTTGCACCCAGGGCAATCGCCATCGGCTGATGGTCGGCCGCAGCGTTGGAGGTGAGTTGTTTCCGCTCGCTCCAGAAGCCTGTGTTCGGGTCGAACCAAGCAGCGACAATCTCCAGATGAGGAGCCATCTGATCCGGTGCATTGGCGTCCGAGGCATCCCCCGAGACCCGTTCCCATGTTGCCAGGGTCTCGCCGGAATCCGTCGTGACGACACTCGGGCTGAACTCTGCCGCCAGGTCATCCGCAATCCGGTCGAGTGTCCACGGCTGCTCGTCTGCCTGACGCAGCACGCCGATATCCGTCGCGGCATACCACGGCTTGTTCGGATCGTGCAGACAGAAAAGGATCTGTCGGTCCGACGCGCTCGACCGTATGACAGGATTCGCCAGCGGCACGACGTTCTCCACCAGTATGGCTTCCCGCGTGGATTCGCCTTGGGCGGACAGACTATGCAGTCGCCCACCCGAATCCCCTTCGGCTGCCAAAAGGTTCGTCCGGCCCCAGCGAAGACAGCTATCCCCGATCGGCTGCCACGAGCCTTCCGGGCCCGACCCGGGGATCGATGCGATCGCGAGGACCTGGCCGGGTTTGTCGGGTCCGAAACGAATTGTCATCCCAACCTCCCCTGAATAACGGAATGACCACGCGGAGGCAAACACTCCGACGTACGCTCTGAGCGTGACGCCTTGAAATACGAGAGGTTCCGGGCAGAACTGGAACTCGGGAGTCCCCGTCCCGCCCACATAGACGCCCGCCTCCAGGTTCCAGCCCCATTTCTTGTATGCGAACAGCATCTGGGCTTCGAGTCCAAAGGTCAGCGTTGCGGACGTCGAGCTGGTTCCGAACCAGCAGTCCGCGGGCTTGGTGGGGTCGGATTTTCCTATGATTCCTCCCCCCAAGATCAAGAACAGACGCAGCTTCAGCGAGTCGATGAGTTTCCCGATGACAGGGGTCTTCTGTAGGATTCTGATCGGAGTGGCTGCCGGTGGGAAGGCAACGCTCACAACGTTGACAACCGGTCCTCCGATGCCTGTCTTGCCCGCAAACGACACCCGAAACGACGACGTGCTCGTCGGAGCATCACAGCCCCAAACCGCCAGCAGAATGGTCTCGTTTGCGACCGCGTCGATACGTCCATCACCCAGAAAATCCAATGGAATACCCCCACTGGTGCCTTTGAGGCTCAGGTTGAACCTGCCGAAACCCCCGTTCGACCGGGTGAATATTCCGGTCCACGGGTCATAGGTCAGTTGATGCTGGTAACCCAGGGAGGCCTTCATCGATAGCGGACTGCTGCTGGAGGTGGTATCGAACAGAACAAGTGACACCTCCTTCTTGTCATAGAACGTCATCGCTCCGGTCAATTGAGTCGGCCCGGAAGTCTTCCACCCAAAGTACTCCTCGCCGAGATAGCCGTAGTAACGGAGCCTCGCGTCAAGGCCGTAAACGAAGTTTCCCGTGCGCAGCACGCCTGTCTTTCCTTCCAGGGTCTCGACCACCGCCTCGATTTCGCTGCACGGGACAACCTCTGCTGGAGCTGGGATGGTCAGGGTCGCCAGCGCCTTGCCTTCGCCGAGGTCGGTGAGCTTCGCCGGATACGAAGTCCCGCCCATGTTGAAGTGTACCGAGCCCGGCTGGCCGTTCCATGCTACGATGCAGGAGAAGGACAGGTCGCCCGGCAGACCTTCAATGAAGTGCTTGCCGTCGGGCGAAGTGAAGTCGAACGCGACCGGGTCCTGCGATTCCGGCGTCAGGCGGAACACCTCATCCTTGGTCTCGCCCCCCGCCAGGGACACGCTGCGACTCTGTGCGTAATATCCGTCCCTGCTCACGTTCACGGTGTACGCCCCGGCGATCAAGCCCGCCAGCGCGAGCCGGCCCTGTCCGTCCACGGTTGCAGTCGTCGCTGTCCCCGGGCCCGCGAGCTCGACCGTAGCGTCGGACAACACCCCCGCAGCTTGTCCCTGGGCATCTAGTCCGACGACCAGAATATTCAGTCCGGCCTGTTGGGATTCGGCCTGTACCTGGACGGTCCACGTGCAGGCGACTCCGGAGTTGCCCGCCGCATCGAAGGGGACGAACCAGACGCGGTGCGTCCCCAGCGTGGCGAACGTGTGTGTCCATTCCGCGGTGCTGCCGCTGGCGGCGCCGCTGAATGGGACGCTCGTGCGGACGATGCCGTCGAGAGACACCTCGCAGTAGTCCAGATCGTCCGCCGGATCCGTGCCCTCCAGGGTGAAGGTCACAGGGGTGTTCTGAAGAACCGTTGTGGGACTGTCCGGACTGATGATGGTCCCGCTGGGGTCGTGGCCTTCCACCACGACGGTCCACACGGCCTGGCCGTCGGGCGAGGAATACCCCTCATAATCGTAGAAGACCGCTTCGACCTGATGGGTCCCGCTTGCGTCGAACGTGTGGCTCCACGTGTTGTCGACAGTAGAGGTCCATTGGGCGCCAAGGTCCATGTCGCTCTGCATCGAGCCATCGACATACCACCTGACTCCGGCGATTTCCAGGCGATGCTCGGCATCTCCCACGTCGGTTCCGCGCGCGGTGAACGCCTGCGTGCCTCCTGCTGGGAGGGTCACGGGACTGTCCGGGCTGACGCGACCGGCGGTGGGGGGATGCGGCACGATTTCGACTGTCCAGGTCGTGTAGTCCGTCCACACCTCCGCGCCATTGAGGCTCCATTTGGCACGGACTTTGACCTCGTGGGTTCCGATAGGGAACGTGGGATAGATGTAGCTGACGTAGCCGGACGCCCCTTCGCTCAGGGGGCCTGCGCTATCGAGTGCTCCATCCACATACCATTCGACCTGCTGCCAGGTGGCCTGCGACACAAGGCCACTGAACTTCGCCCCGCAACCTACAGCATTGTGTACGATCTCTGTGGACTGTTCAGGCGGGAACAGCCTCTCCACCGCGTACGTGTCGCGGGAAACGACCGTGACGGTCCAGGAGAGGTAACTGGTCCAGTCGTCAACGCCCCAGGGGGCGGTGTCGTACCAGCCGCGGACCTTGACTACGTGCGTTCCGGGATCCTGCAAGATCTCCCAGTCGCGGGCCGTGGCAGTCTGGCTGCCTTCGACGTCATGGTTCGTTGCTTTCCATTGGTCATCCACATACCAGTGAGTCGAATGCCAGGCGTACGGCCATATCAGGCCGCTGAATTTCGCCTCGAAGTAGGTCATTTCGTCTTCCAGCACGGAGACCGACGCGGAGGCGGGTTGCACTCGCGTTATGGTGTACGCCTTGGCGCTGGACGCCAGTGCGAGGGCGGTCATCGTCACGGCCAACAGAATCGTATGCGGTCTGTTCACAGTCCTTCTCCTCTGAAAATGGCCCAGCGTGAGGACTCCAGCCTCGCGTCGGGCAGCGTGATGGCTTGTTGGACAATGGGTTCGCGACAGAAGGGCTGCACGTGTGTCGAGAAGGGGCGCTCCCCCTGGATCGAGCCGAAGCTCACATCCCTTCCCCACGAGGACCCACTCCACTGTGCGTATCGTTCACTCGGACCCGGATTCGCTCGACGACGTGGAAGCATCGCTCGATTCGAGCCGTCGTCCGATGGCGAAACAGCGACGAGCTGCGGGATGCCTTCGGTGTGGTGGTCGCCCTGTCTTGCGAAGCGAGGCGACAATCGTACTTGGCAACCACACGCTTACCCCATTGTAGGTCCTTGTGAGCGATTTACCAGTGGAAAATGCGCATCCGTCCGGGCAATCGCGTGTTTTCCCGCATCCCGCCTGCCTCGAAGCAGAATGGCGAAACCGCCCGGTTCATAGTGACGCCGTAAGGCGTTATCTTCCGCGCCCTGGAAGATATGCCCTCACGGGCACACTACAAGCCGCTCGGTCCAATTCACATGTGATTGCCCTGAAGCACCCCTGCGCGAACCGGGGGAGACGACCTACGCGTGCGTCGAAGGCCCGATTGGCGCTGAGCAGGGATTGACCGATCCGCACGAAGTCTGCGGCGCGGTCTGGTCGATATCCGCTATCGCTTGGGGCCTGTGGAGCCGCCCGTCGTGGTGGCGCTGACGTTCGTTACCATGCTGGAGACCGTAAACGTCGCGCATTTGGCGCCGGGCGTGTAGGTTCCACCCTGGTACAGGCCGTCCGAAACCGTGCCCGTCGAACTGCCGCCGGAGTAGACGGTGTAGGAGGAACCTCGAATCAACCCGTCCGAGGAGAACGCCACGGAACTGTACTGCTTGGAGGGCGCAAAGGTGAGGATGTCCTGGCTCTGGCTGTCTTGAATATGAACCAGGGTGTTGGCTGCCTGGGTGGATTGGAAGGTCAGCAGGATGGAATACTGGGTCGATGTCGTGCTGGGGGCCTGCGCCATACCGGAGCTGCCGGCCGCCACGAGGAAGCCCCCGGTCATGCTGAACGAGAGATGGTCGATCGCGCCGTTATCGTTGGCTGTGGGACCGCTGACGACGACGGTGCCGTCGGTCATCGCGATGGAGCCATTGGAATCGATCCCGTCCCCTGCGGCGTTGACTGCGAGATAACCGCCGTTGATATAGAGCCAGTAGGCGCCGGCTGTCGTTGTCGACGGATTGCCGCCTCCGCCGGGCCATCCGCCGGGTCCTCCGCCGGGCCCTCCCATTCCCGTGTCGCCGCCGGCGGAGACGTTGATGCCGTCGTCGCTCGATACGATGTGAATCGAGCCATCGTTGATGGTGATGTTGCCCTTGGCGCTCTCCAGTCCCTCGTAGGATTTGGCGATGTCGATCGTTCCGCCATTGATGAGCAGGTCGATGCCCGCGCGGATGCCGTCATCGCCGGAAGAGAGGGCCAGCGTTCCGCCGTTGATGGTCACGTCCACGTCCGCGTGGATGGCGTCGTCGGCGGAATTGACGACGAGATTCCCGTCGTCGATCACCACGCTGCCGGCGCCCTTGATTCCCTTGGCGCTCAGGGTGGTCGCGATCTTGGCGCTGCTGCCGCCGCCGGAGGTGAGGGTGATTTCCCCGCCGGCGATCCGGAGGTCGGCCTCGGACGAGATTGCGTCGCCGCCGGAGACGATCTTGACGACGCCGGACATGATGGACAGCGATACGCCCGCCTGGATGCCGTCGTCGCTGGAGACGATCTGGATGTCGCCGCCGCGGACGGTGACCGTGTTGCACTCGATGCCTTCATACGACGCGGTGATACGGACCTCTCCCTGATTGACGTCCACCGCGTCGTCGGCGTGAATGGCGTCGTCCATGCTGCTCAGGACCAGAGCGCCGCCGTCGAGAGTCAGGCTGCCGTCGGAGTGGAGGGCGTCGTCGGCTGACTCCACGGCGAGGTCTCCGCCGTCGAGAAAGAGGACAACGCCGGCCGTGATTCCCTTGGCCTCGGTGTTGGTCGCTCTTCTCGTGTTGCTGCCGCCGCCCGCCAACACCGTGATTACCCCGTCGCGGATCAGGACGTCGGTCTGGGCCTGGATCGCGTCCGATCCGGAGGTGATGCCGACGGTGCCGCCCTCGATGGAGATGTATCCCAAGGTCGCGTCCTCGTCGTTGTCGGCCTTCAGACCGTCGCCTCGTGCGTTCACCGTGATGCTCCCGCCGCGGATGACGAGGTAGTCTTTGCCTCGGATTCCGTCGTCGACGACGTTGATATCGATGACGCCGCCTGCAATGATGAGTCCGTCCTTGCACGAGATGCCGTCGTTGACGTCGCCGCAGATGGTCAGGGACCCGTCGCCGCAGATGGTCAGGTCGTCCCGACTGAAGATCACCGCGTTGGGCTCTTCCGCCGACTCGGTCTCGACCGTCTCCGACCTGCCGTCCGACGCGTAGTTCTCCGTATTCTCTGCGAGGATGAGGAGGGTCTTCTTCGCGTTTTCGATGAGGATCGGGGCGCTCCACGAGCAATGGACGTCGGCGCCGTCCAGAATCAGCCGCACCGTTTGCTTGTCCGTAGAGTCCACGATGATCTGGCCGTCCGCCAGGGCGCCGCTGACGCTATAGGTGCCTCCGCAGGTGATGGTCACGGTGTTGCCGTCCACCGTCGTGCCGATTCCGCTCGCGGAAATGGAGGTTCCGTCCAGCGCGATGGGCACGGCCTCGGAAATGTCCCACACGTAGTCGTCCGGGTCCTCGTGATCCGGGCTGTTCTGGGCGGAGGGGTCCGCCGTCGTGGTGATCTCCGCGACCCCAGTGTCTGCCGCCGGCTCGTCACCGGACGCGTCCGAGTACCATGAACCTCCCAACAGCAGCAGTCCCGCAACAACCAGCATTGCGGCTGCACGCCTCGCAGCCTTGCCCGTCAGCATGTCCATCTCCTCTCAGGCCGAGTCAATCCGATAGCCAATACCCAAACCACTGGCTGCCTTCCCCGAGAAGGTTCCAGCGTCGTCATTCGTCGTGAGAATTCGGCATTCCGACGAACCATGTTGATGCTCGTCTGTGCACGATCTTCACCGGTTCTGTTTCGACGATCCCCGCAGATGTGTTCCCTGCCATCGTCTACCCTCATAGTGTCTCGAATCCCGATGCGGTGACGCGCAAACCCGCGGATTCCGTGAACCGGGTCGGGCGGCGGACAGCTCGATCGAGACTCACCCTCTGCGCATGGCGACGTGGGGGGATGACTCGAAATGATATAAACCATTGCAGTAACAAGAGTTGTGCATATCGGCAGGGTGGCGTGCCGCGAGGGCGGGTTCGTAGTGACACCGTCAGGCGTTATCTTCGTTGCCCTGGAAGATATGCCCTTACGGGCACACTACAAGCCGCCCAGTCCCGAATCGCTCGACGGAGCACGCCATCGCGGGCACGCTCCGCCGAGTCGTTCGGGCCATCACACTCCTCCGGATACGCGGTGCCTGAGAAATCAGGGCCCGGCGTGTTTCCTGCTATCGGTCGCCTGCGAGGTAGCGGACCTCGGAGGCCGACAGGGCTCGGTTGTAGATCCGGAACTCATCCAGCTTGCCGGATAGGTAGGCATCGGCTTCCCACTGCGATCGGCCCAGCCAGTTCTGCGTCGTGTTGCCCAGGTCTTTGGGCAGCAGCGTCGTAGCGGCCTCGCCCACCTGCTCGCCGTCGAGGTACAGCTTCATCCTCATGCCTGCGCTGTCAATCGTGACGGCGACATGGTGCCAGCCGACCGGCATGGCGGCGGGGGAGTCCACGATCTGCTCGGCCACCGTCGCGGTCCGAATGGCGAACCGGATCGAGCCGGCGGCGGCTTGACGCGGGGACAGGAACATGTAGGTCGTCGTGCCGGTTCCGAAGTCGAAGACCCGCTGCCAGGAGCCGGTGCCGCCGTCGAAGTAGACGTGCGTCGCGACGGTCGCATCGGTCAGCGACGCAATCATCGAGCCGATGGGCAGATCCACGTAGGCGTTGATGCCGTTGAAGATCAGGGCCTGGCCGGAGTAGCCGGCTTCGTAGCCGGCGTCGCCGTTGAGCGTGCCGTGATAGTTCTTGCCGGAACTGTCCTGGACGTTGCCGTCCATCGCGTAGAGGGCGACGAGTTGGCCGGCGCCCGGATCGGCCGGCGTGATGACTTCGGGTGCGACCGCGTACAGGCGGATGTCATCGACGAACAGCAGGCCGGCGCCGCTGCCGCCGACCCCGAGAGTCAGGCTCTTGACGCTCTTGAGATTGACGTTCGTCGCCGCCAGGTCGATATTCCACTGCTTCCAGACCGGCGACGTCGTGGCGGCCGCGCCGTCGTTGTACGAGATCTTCGTGTCGTTGATCTTCAGATACACCGGCGCGGGACCGTTCGTCGTCTGGCCGCGGAAGAACAGCACCAGGGTGGTGACGCCATGTTGCGTCCAGTCTCGCGGCGGGTCGAACGTACACTTGACCTCGGAACGGGTGACGCTGCCGGTGTTGTCGTAAGCCAGGGGCATGGACTGCCCGCCGCCGTGAACGATCGTCTGTTCCGTAAAGGGGGCGTCGTTGTAGCTGACGAGCGAGCCGTTGTCGTCGATCTCGTAGCCGTCGATCCAGGTCTGGAAGATGGCCTCGCCGGCGTCCATGTCGTCCGTGTAGCCCTCGAAGTCGTCCACGATGAGGTACAGCGGCGTGGAGAAAGTCCAGACGTCGCTCGCCCAGGCGTTCGGGACCTGGGCCTGGTTGACCTCGACGACTCTCCAGTAGTAGCTGGTGTCCACCAGGAGGTTCTGTGGCGCGTAGGCGGCCTGATCGACCGTCGCGACCGGCGTCGCGCCGTCCGCGACCGCCTGCAGGTCGGCGCCGAGGTAGATGTCGTGCGACGCGGCCTCACGTCCGGTCTTCCAGCTCAGGACGAGACCCTGTGGATCGACGTCCGTCGCACCGTCGGTCGGGCTGGGTTCCCGTGCCAGGACGGGCACGTGATAGAATCGGACCTCGCTCAGGCCATACTGGGGGAGGATGCCGCCCCAGTTGCTGGTGATGGTGAGTCGGACTGCCTGGGCCGCGGCGCCGGCGAAATCGACGCTGATGTCGCTGGCGTAACTGGTCAGGCCGGGGGCCTGGGCGAACACGAAGTCGCCCAGAGCGGTCCAGGCTTCGCCGTCCGCGGTGTACTCGACCTGGACGTCCTTGGCGCCCAGTCCGTAGTCGGATTCCATAGTCTGGTTGGAATTCCAGACGAGCATCTTGTCGAGCTTGTACAGTCTGTCGAAGGAGAACTGAATCCAGGTGGGCTGCTCTCCTTTCTTGTTGCTGAGCCACATGTCGGTCGATGTGGTGGAGTGCTGCTCGTACTCATTGAGTCCGGAGGCGTCGACGGTCTTCTCGGGTCCCATGTCCTCGCGGTTGACGCTGGAGGCCGTCGCGGTGACCGCGGCGATGGGGTAGGAGTAGGCTTCGACGGTGAACGACCAGACCTCGCCCGGGAAGACCGTGTGGTCGGGCGCCGCGTTGACTTCATCGATCCGCCAATAGTACGTCTGGCCGTAGGCGAGACTGCCGGGCGGGTCGTAGGCGTTGGCGTCCTGCCCCTGGCCGACCAGGACGCTCTCGCTGCCGGCGGTGACATCTTCGAGACTCATCCCCAGGTACACGTTGTGCGTGCTGGCGAAGATCCCTGGCCTCCAGCTCAGGTCCGCGTCGTGGGGCACCTCGGTCGCCTGGTCTGCCGGACTCGGGTTGGAGGCCGCGGTTCTCGCGCCAGTGGTTGCCGTGATCTCCAGCTTCGGGCGAAAGGCCTCCGTTGAGTTCTCCTTGCTGGCCAGTCCGAATCCCCGCCCGGTCGTGCTGTCGGGGAACGCCATCAGGAACGTGACCAGACCGTCGTCCTGGGCCCGGTCCTCGATGAACTGGGCGAGGGCCTCTCCGGTGATGGTGATCGTCCTGGAGCCTGCGATCCAGTAGTCTTCGCCGGTGCTGGTGATGGTCTCTGTGATCCCGGCGCCCGTGGTGGTGTCGTCCAGGGGGGTGGTGTTGACCAGGGGCTCGCCGCCGTTGGTGCTCCACTCGGCTCCCACGTTGGCCGACGTCAGGGTGGCTTCCTCCCAGCTCTGTGGGGTGTTGCCGGCCGCCGCGTTCAGGCCGTGCAGGAAGAACCTCGCCGTGACGAGGCTGTCGTTGCGCGGCGCATCCCCCGAGATGACCAGGGTCAGCGTCGCGCTCTCGACCGACAGGATGTTGAGCTCGGACACGTTGAATCGCAGGTAGCCGACCCCGTTGGTCGTATCGTGGAGATACATGAACGTCGCACTGCCGTGGGGGGTGGTGTCGCCGCTGGCGACGTACGTGTCCGCATCGCTGCCGAGTGTGAATGTGCCCGCCGGAGCACTCGTTACCGCAGCCAGGACGAAGCCCGCCGCAACCAGAGACATGAGTTTCCTGGACATGACTATCCTCCTTCTGAGATCCCGAAACAGGTCAAGGCGACCCAGGGCCCGCCCAGGCGCCGTCTATCAGCAACAGGATAACGCAGACCAAAGAAATTCGCTTTGTGCGATTCTGCGTGCCCCCCTCACACCGCCAACGCGAATCACTCTACAGCATACGTTCTGCCGGCCTCGCCGTCAAGGCTGAAATGAGATGCAACATTCATGGATCACGAGAATCGCGATTCGTTTCATGTCGCTCGTATTCGATCATGTGTAATTCGAGATTTGTCTTGAAGTTCCGGGCATGGATGGGGTATGAATAGTCCAGGCACGATCAGTGTCTTCCTCTGTGGTCGGAGCGGAGGATCTGCAATAGCTCGCGATCTCAGGAAGACCCCGGAGACCGTCAAGGGAACGGATTAACCATTTTGCGCAGTGGGAGGGTTTACACCTCGCGACGGGCATTGTGCTGGTTTCAAATCACTGCCTGTCCTGGAATTCGGGCAGGGGGGCCTGCGATTCCACGCTGTGCGTCGTGCAGAGACTGTGACGTGGCCTTGTGGCCGCAGTGTTGTTCTTCTTACGATTGGAAGGAGGCTGATCATGTGTAGAAAGGTGGTTCACGCAGTTTCTCTGGTGGTGGCGCTGGGCGTGATCGCGTGCCCGGCCCTGGGGGGCATCCTGCTGGTTCAGGATGACTTCTCCGGCGATTCCCTGGATCCCAACCACTGGCAAGTGGTTTGCGGTCCCGACGTGCAGGTCTCGCAGGCCGGGGGCCAGGTCGTGTTCAATCGCCCTGTGACCCAACTGAATTATCTGGCGACCGCCAGGCAATTCGATCCGGCGGTCACTCCGCTGATCATCACCGGCTCAGTGACCCTCGGTCCCGACGCCGACATGGACGTCTGGACGCGCGCGAGTCTCGTCGCGAACACGGGCGGCGGTCCCGCCCACGTCCTCGACAGCGGCATCCGCGTCAACTTCTGGGCCGACGCGGTCGATCAGGGCTGGCCGCCCATCCTGGACATCCTCGAGAAGACGGCCGGCGTGTGGCCGTGGAACAGCGCGATCTCGGACGGCGCCAACATCGCGGGCGACGACGAGGCCGTGGACTGGACCTTCGTTGTCACCGATGACGGGACGACGATCACCGCCACGTTCACGCAGACCAGCAATCCGAGCAACTCCCTGACCCTGACGGGAACGTCGACGACGGATTTTGCGACGGACTACATCGCGATTACGGTGACCAACGGCGCATTGAACGACGTGACCATTGTCACGACCCCTCCGGACCCGCTGCTGACCGACACCTTTGACGGCGAGGCTCTGGACCTGGGCAAGTGGCAGACCGTCAACGGCGCCGACGTGAACATCGTGCAAGCCGACGGGCAGATCCTGTTCGACCGGCCGGTCACCCAACTGAATTACCTCGCGACCGCCCGGCAGTATGATCCGGCGGTGACTCCGCTGGTGATCACCGGCTCGGTGACCCTCGGACCGGACGCCGACATGGACGTCTGGACACGGACCGACCTCGTCGCCAACACCGGAGGCGGTCCCGGCCACGTCCTGGACAGCGGCGTTCGCATCAATTTCTGGGCCGACGCGGTCGATCAGGGTTGGCCGCCGAACCTCGATATCCTGACAAAGACGGCTGGCGTCTGGCCGTGGGACAGCTCCATCTCGGGCGGCGCCGACATCCTCGGCGATGACGAGGCGCTGGACTGGAGTTTCGTGATCACCGACGACGGCAGCACGATCACCGCCACGTTCACGCAAACCAGCGATCCGAACAATACGGTGACGCTGACCGGGACGTGCACGACCGATTTCGCCAAAGACTATGTGGCGATCACGGTGACCAACGGCACGCTGAACGACCTGACCATCGCCACGAAACCGGTCAACGCGAGGGTGTATGACAGCTTCGAAGCGGACGCCCTGGACGTGGGCGCGTGGCAGGTTCTTAATGGTCCCACCGCCGACATCATCCAGGCCGGCGGGCAGGTCTACTTCAGCCGGCCGAGCGCGGAGTTGAACTACCTGGCGACCGCGGAACCGTTCGATCCGACCGTTGCTCCCCTGGTCATCACCGGCTCGGTCACGCTGGGTCCCGACGGCGATATGGATGTCTGGACGCGGGCGACTCTCGCCGGCAACACTGGCGGCGGCCCCGGGCATGTCCTCGACAGCGGCGTTCGCACGAACCTCTGGACGGATGCCGTCGATCAGGGCTGGCCGCCCATCCTGGCGACACTGGAGAAGACCGCCGGGGTCTGGCCCTGGAGCAACGTCTCCAGCGGCGCCAATATCCCAGGCGACGACGAGGTTTCGGACTGGACGTTCGTGATCACGGATAACGGCACGGCGGTGACCGCCACGTTCATGCAGACCGGCAACCCGGCGAATATCCTGACCTCCATCGGGACGTGCGCGACGGACTTCACCGCCGACTACGTTGCCTTCACGGTGGTCAACGGCTGCCTCAAGGACGTAGCCATCTTCACCGGGAAGCCCTGAGCGGCTTCCTACGACGGTTTCGATCAGCACAGTGACACTCCGGAGACTGGGGCCGCCGCCTCCAGTCTCCGGTTTTCTTTCGGATGGGACCGATCCCATTGCGGGTGCAATCGGCGTCTGTTGCGTCGAGCGAGGCGAAGCATGCGCCCGATGGACGCAACCTGTGAACGGCACAGGGACGTTCATGTGGTTCTGTTGCCTCGTGTGAGGGCAATCCTCCGAGATCCGGGCAACGAGATGCGGCGTGCCAACCGCGGGCCTTGACTCGTTCCCTCTGGCTCGCCATAATCAAGGGAAGACTCGGGACGATGTGTGACGGCCGCCTTGAGATGGAGAATGCAAAGAAGACGTATGGCCCCTTTGATTCACAAGCCGCGGTTCTTTGATCGCAGGAAGGGACGTCGAGCTCTGGAGGTTTCCGCAGTCGTATTCGCCGCACTTGCCGGGTGGTCATCAGTTCTGTTCGGCGCGGAACCGTTTCAGCCGGACAAACCGAATTGCATCGACTTCGCGTCGGTCGAGGCCCGTTTCGTCCGGCTCGTGATGCCCGACAGCCTCGGCGGGCAGCCTTGCATCGACGAATTGGAGGTCTACGGGCCGGGCGGCGACACGAATCTCGCGTTGGCCGTCGCCGGGGCGAAGGCCACTGCTTCTTCGTGCCTTTCCGGCTACCCCATTCATCAGATCGCCCACCTGAACGACGGCCTGTATGGCAACGACCACAGTTGGATCGCCGCGGGGACCCGGAGCGAATGGGTGCAGATCGAACTGCCCGCGGTTGTGTCTCTTGCCAGCGTGGTCTTCTCTCGCGACCGCCGCGGACAGTACCAGGATCGCCTGCCGGCCTCGGTCGAGATTCGCGTGTCCCTCGATGGGACGAGCTGGAAGACCGTCGTTCGCAGGAGCGCCTTTCCCGTCCTGCCGGCGGGGGACCTGAGCAGCGCCGACCTCCTTCGCTATGCGTTCGAATGCGAGGACATGACTTGGCGGAAGTTCGATCCGACCGATCCTACGGCGCGAGTCCTGAGCCAGATGGAGGAAATGCTGGAGCGATTCTCCACCCAGGGGCTGGACGTCTCGCAAGAGCGCCGCCAGGTGGCGGAGTCCCGTCGACAGGAACTCGCGGCACAGGGGACGCCCGAGACCTCGCTGCACAAGGAGGAACGCTTCTTTCAGGCTCGCATGGCCAAGCGACGGCTGTTCCTTCGCGCACCCGAGCTGGAGGCGATCCGGAAGGTCCTGTTTGTCAAGCGTCACCCCTACGAGCCCTCGCACAACTACAGCGTGATCTTCGATGCCGCCGGCGGTCCTGGCGGCGGCGTCTGCATTCTGGAAGTCCCTCGCCGCGACGGGGTCCTGGAGCCCGAGCGGGCGACCGTGACGACCCTCTTCGACGCGACGAAGGGCGTCGCCCGCGATCCGATGGCCGACTTCGCCGCCCGGAGGATCTACTTCGGCTACCGCGATGCCCCGGACGGCTACTATCACCTGTTCGTGATGGACGCCGACGGCGGCCATCTCACGCAGCTTACGGAGGGACCGTTTCACGACTACTTCCCCTGTCCCTTGCCCGACGGCGGGCTCGCGTTCATCAGCACGCGATGCCGGGCGCGGTTCCTCTGCTGGCGGCCCCAGGCGTTCGTGCTCTTTCGCATGGACGCCGACGGCGGCAACCTCCGCGCGCTGTCTCACGCCAATCTGAGCGAATGGACGCCGTCCATGATGAACGATGGGCGGATCATCTGGATGCGCTCGGAGTACCTGGACAAGGGCGCCGATTTTGGGCATACCCTGTGGGCCATTCGCCCCGACGGCGCCCATCCCGAGCTGATATTCGGTAACGACACTCTGAACTGCTACGCGAACGGCCGCGAGGTCCCCGACTCTCGCGAGATCCTCTGCACGCTCGTCTCGCACGGCGGCGATTTGAACGGCCCGATTGCCCTGATCGACGTCGCCAAAGGCCGGTTCAACCCCGCCGCCATCACGAACATCACGCCGGACGTCGCGCCGCATTACCACATGAGCTGGGCGAGACAGCAATGTTTTCGAGATCCCGTCCCGATCAGCCGGGACTATTACCTGTGCAGCCACGCGCCCTTCGACAAGTTCGGCCTGTACGTGATCGACCGCTTTGGCAACCGCGAACTGCTGTACCTCGACCCGAACATCGGGAGCATGTCGCCCACGCTGTTGCGGCCGGTGACGCCACCGCCGGCGTTGGGGCACATCGACGAGCCGCCGGAGGGTTCGCCCACCGAGGGACAGTTCCTCGTCGCCGACGTGTACCAGGGGATCGAGCCGACCGTTCCGCGAGGCAGGGTGAAGTACATCCGCGTGTGCCAGGAACTCCGTTCCGACCTCCAGCAGCTTCCCAACGGCGAGTACCGGAAGGACCACGAACCGTTTGAGGATTGGTACGCGACGCCCACCCACAAAGTCACCGGACCCTGTGGCTGGCCCAGTTACGTCGCCAAGGGTGTCCTGGGCATCGCGCCGGTGGAAGCGGACGGCTCCGCCAGTTTCTGCGCCCCGGCCGGCAAGGTGCTGTATTTCCAGGCACTCGACGCGGACTACAACGAGATCCAGCGGATGCGCAGCGTCGTGCAACTGCAAGTGGGCGAGAAGCGAGGCTGCATCGGCTGCCACGAGAGCCGCACGCTGGCTCCGCGCAGGGTCGGCGTCCCCCTGGCGTTGCGACGCCCGCCCAGCACGTTGGAGCCGCCGCCGTGGGGGGCCGGACCCTTTGCCTACGAGCGAGTCGTGCAGCCGGTCTGGGATGCGCGATGCGTCCGCTGCCACGATGCACAGGACGCGGGGCAGATCAACCTGACGGGAGTGCCCGACTCCGAAGGCGTCCCGGCTTCCTACCGGACGATCATCGCCAAGGGCTGGGTGGACTACTTCGACTACACATGGGGTCGGGAGCACTCGAAGGCCGAGCCGCTGACCTTCGGCACGGTCAAGAGCCGACTGTGGCAGGTCCTGAACGGCGGTCACTACGATGTCCAGCTCACTCCGGAAGAGGCCCATCGCGTGAAGTGCTGGATCGATCTGAACTGCCCGTTGTGGCCCGACTATGTCTTCAGGTCGGATCGCGTGGCGCTGAAGGCCGTGACGCCGTGACGTCACTGGCTGAACGGGCGATGCCGGCAAAGTGTACGTGACGCTCCCGGTTCCTCCCGCGGGCCGGGCGGGTCGCTGACCCTGGGGACGGCGGTCGAGAGACCAACGCGTCCCTCTATAATTGCCCGATGTTGCACGAATTTGTCGAAAATTCTGCGTTTCGAGACAGTCGAAAAGCGCGATAAGTTCAATTTCGGCATGGAATAAAAAAATCTCGCGCGAAGGGCCACAGGGGCGAACGAGGAACGGTGGAATGGGTGGCAGCGGTAGGGTGGGCTGTGCCCACCATTTGTCCAATGCGGGAAACCACGAAGGACCCAGCGCGGCCTCGCTGCGCTCGGCCGCAACCCAAGGGGTGAAAGGCGTTGCGCTTTGGGGTACGGTATCGCTTTTGGCAAACAGTACCGTTCCAGAGGAGCAACGCCATGGAGGCTTTTAT
>JAGOLX010000068.1 GCA_017993835.1 Phycisphaerae bacterium | reverse complement strand
TTCGCAGTGGGAGGGCGACGCCTTCTTCACGGGCTCGCTCGACGAGTTCCGAATCTACAATCGCGCTTTGTCCGAAGCTGAGGTGCGTTACCTCGCGGGTGATCGATAGAACCGTCCAGGACCGCGCAGACGATATCGGAATGCTGTGAAACCGGCAATATGCTTGTGTCGCAGACCATTTTCGGTTACGCTGATTGTTTGATTTCGCGCCATTCGTGGCGACGACAGATCGATGGTGAAACCGGCGGGTCCGGAGCTGTTTGTTGGAGGATAGCATGATGAAAAAGGCGAGCATTCTGACTACAATCGGTCTGGTCCTGATGACAACGGGGATTGCGTTCTCTGTGCCGTACAAAGTCGATTCCCATACGCTTCACCTGTATCACTTCGACGGCGACACCCTCGACAGTGTAACCACAGACCCGATTGACCTGACTGTGGACTCCGGGGCCACTGTGACGGACGCATCGTATCCGGGCATGGGGCAGGCGCTGCACACCTATGAAGGGACCGCATCGACCAACGTGAACCTGCCTTCTGCGATGGCGTCCGCGGAAAAGGCGATCAGCAATTTCGTTGGCGCCGACGGGGCTTTCACGTTCGAGGCCCTCGTCTGTCCGGCGTTCAACCTCGGATCGATCCCCAATAACATGCAGATCATCTCCGGGGAGCACAATTCGGCCCGCGGCTGGCACTTCCGCGTGGAATCGGCGGGCAACCTGGTCTTCACCAAGCTGACGGGAACAGTCCAGGACAATATGCGCACCGCCCTTCCGAGCAGCGGGCCCCATGCCTTTGCCGCGAACAAGTGGTTCCACGCCGCTGTCACCTACAACGGCCTGGAGGACACCGATGGAAACCTGAAACTCTACTGGACCGCGATCGATTCCGGGGTTTCCGAGCCGGCCCTGTTGGGCTCCTTCAGAATGGCCGCCGATCTGACCGCCACCGTGGCGCCCAACTTCGTCATCGGCAATGAGGGACGCAACAACAACGGGAGAACCGAGAACTGGGAAGGCTGGATCGACGAGGTTCGCATCAGCGATATTGCCCGCGTGCCAAGCGAAATGGTCACGGACGTCCTGGCGGGACAGGCTACACGACCCCGCCCTGCGAACGGCGCGACGGATGTCCCCGCGGACACGCTGCTGACCTGGACGGCGAGCGAATCCGCCGTGTCGCACGATGTCTACTTCGGGACTGCTCCGACAGACGTGGAGGCGGCGGACCGGGACAATCCGATGGACGTGCTCCGCTTCGAGAGCCAGAGCACCACCGCGTATGCTCCGCAGGGACCCCTCGACTTCGGTCGGACCTACTACTGGCGAATCGATGAGGTCAATACCGCCTCTGACGACCCGATTATCAAAGGGGACGTCTGGAGCTTCACCGTCGAGACCTACACCTATCCGCTCGGCAGCGAAAGCATCACGGCCACCGCGTCGAGCGCCTGCGCGAACATGGGGTGGGAGAATACCATCAACAGATCTGGGCTCGACGACGAGGGCCACCATTCCACGCGGGAGACCGACATGTGGCTCAGCGTGAAGGACGCGCCGGAGCCCGTGTGGATTCAGTATGACTTCGACAACGTGTACAAGCTCGACACGTTGCTCGTCTGGAACCACAACTCGCAGGCGGAGGGCTTCATTGGCTACGGCGTCAAGGACGTCACCATCGAGTACAGTGGAGACGGCAATATTTGGACTTCGCTGGGCGACTTCGTGTTCGTCCAGGCCCCCGGCGACGAGACCTGCGCCGCCCAGCCCATCGATCTTGGCGGCATCGTGGCGAAATCCGTCCGGCTGATGATCCACACCAGTTGGGGCGGCTTCCTTGCCCAGTACGGCCTGAGCGAGGTGCAGTTCCTCTATGTCCCGACGCGGGCCTGGGACCTCCAGAACGAGGGAACGGGCTCCGAGGTGCTCCTGACCTGGCGGACGGGACGGGAGGCCGCCTATCACCGGGTCTACATCGGAATGGATGAGCAGGCTGTGGCCGAGGGGACCGCTTCGGTCCAGACCACCGAGGACAACTGTCTCGACCTCGGCACTCTCCTGCTGGGGACCACGTACTACTGCAGGGTGGACGAGGTCAACGAGGCCGCCGTCCCCAGCGTCTGGCAAGGCGACGTCTGGAGCTTCATTACCACGGAGTTCCTGGTGATCGACGACTTCGAGGGCTATAACGACGATGACAACTACATCTTCGAGACCTGGGAGGACGGGTACATAGACAAGAGCAGCGGCTCGCAGGTCGGGTATACTGACTCCGCCCGCGGGACCTTCGGTGAAACGACCATCGTTCACGGCGGCGATCAGTCGATGCCCCTGTTCTACAACAACGCGGATTCCCCCTACTACTCGGAGGCGACCCGGATATTCGCTTCCGCTCTGAACCTGACGTCCGACGGGGCCGACACCCTGGCCCTGTGGGTCCGGGGCGAAGCGACCAACGCGCCGGCCGGCATGTACGTCACAGTCGGGGACATTTTGGGCAAGGCCGCTGTCACAACGAACTCGACCCTGGTGACCGCGACCGAGTGGACCCGCTGGACAATCCCGTTGAACAGCCTGGCCGGAGTGAACGTCGAGAGGGTCATGAACTTGATCGTCGGCGTGGACAGTCGCAACGCAGCAACCAAGGGCAGCGGTGTGGTCTACATCGACGACATCGGCTTCGGCCACCCGGCAGATGAATAGCGCGCCGGGCAAAACACCATGGCGCTCCTCCCCTTCGAGGAGTCATTGATTCCGATCACTTGTCATTATGCTTGAACAGAGAAAGGAGACACGCATGAAAAGGCTTGCATTCCTGTTTGTGACTGTCGCTCTGGCGTTGGAGGCGCAGGCGGCCATGCCCGTGCCGAAGAGCATGTGGGAGTTCAACCCGCCGGACCCCAACGCCGCGACGATCGGCGTACCCCTGGAACTCGTCGGTTCGGCCCAGGTGGCCGCAGGCATAAACGCCGACGACGGCGCCATTGTGATCGGCCAGGGCAGTTACTACGTGTGTACGCATGGCATCGCCCCCAACGGCGGTGGCACCAAAGTGAACGAATGGACCCTGCTCATCGACTTCAGCTACCCGCCCAGCAGCCGGTCCGATCCCCCGAACGGCTACAACGATCTGTTCCAGACCAATCCGACGAACGTCGATGACTCCGACTGGACCATCAATTCGTCCGGGGGGATCGGAATCGGCGCCGTAGGCTACACCAGCGCGTCCGGGTACACCACCGTGGGCGACACGTGGTATCGCATGGTCGTCGTGGTCGACAACGGCACCCGACATGACATCTACATCGACGGCGTGGAGATCTTCAAGGGCGCCCAACAGGGCGTCGACGGCCGCTTCAGCCTGGTCTCGACCCTTCTGCTGTTCTGCGCCGGCAACAATCAGGACGGCGACGACGCCCCGATCAACGTATCGACGGTCGCCATGTGGGATGCCCCTCTCAGTGCCGAGGAGGTGGCGGCTCTGGGCGGGGCGGGGGACAAGCTCTTCATCGAGACCCGCGCTTCGCATCCGGCGCCGGCCGACGGCCTGGACGATGTGGCCGTCACGACGGATCTGGCCTGGGTTTCGGGTGAATATGCGGCCGAGCACAACGTTTATCTCAGTCTCTCGCGGGAGGACGTCGCCGCCGGGGCTGTGACGGCTCGGATCGCCGAAGGGCTGGCCGGGGAAGTCGAAAGCCTGGAAATCGAGCCCCTGGATTTCGGCCAGACCTATTACTGGCGCGTGGACGAGGTCAATGCGACCCCCGACGGCATGATCTTCGAGGGCAACGTCTGGACCTTCACCACGGAGCCGTACGCCTATCCGATCCAGAACGTGACGGCCACCGCCTCGGGTGAGGAGAGCACCTCGCCGGCCAGCAGGACCATCGACGGTTCCGGACTCACGGATGGCCAGCACTCGATAAGTCCCGACGACATGTGGGTCGTCAAGACCGTGCCGGCCTGGATCCAATATGCATTCGACAAGGAATATGTGCTGCACGAGCTGCTCGTGTGGAACGCCAATCCGCAGTTCGAGACCTGGATGGGCTTCGGGGCCAAAGACGTCACGGTCGAGTACTCCACGGACGGAGAAACCTGGACCGTGCTCGAGAACGTGCCTGCGTTCGCCCAGGGAACCGGCCAGCCGACCTACACGGCGAACACGACCGTCAGCTTCGGCGGAGTCACCGCCAAGTACGTCAAGCTGACCATCAACACGGCATACGCCGCCGCGCCGATCGGCACCAGTCTGAGCGAGGTGCGGTTCTCCTACGTCCCCGTGCGGGCGTTCTCGCCCGATCCCGCGGACGGCGCCACACAGATCGCCCTCAATGCGGAACTGAGCTGGCGTCCCGGACGCGAGGCGACCTCCCACGTGGTCTACTTCGGGACGGACGCCGCCGCGGTGGCCGAAGGGACCGCGACGTCCGAGACCGTGACCGGCGACAGCTACGCGCCCGGCCCGCTGGGCTTCGGGACCACCTACTACTGGAAGGTCGACGAGGTCGGCGACGCCGGCACTCGCGAAGGCGACCTTTGGAGCTTCACCTCCCAGGAGTACGAAGCCATTGACGACTTCGAGAGCTACAACGACAGCGACAACTGCATCTACGACACCTGGATCGACGGCTACCTGGACGACAGCAGTGGCTCGCAGGTCGGATACCTGAACTCTCAAAAAGGGACATTCGGCGAGACGACCATCATTCACGGCGGTCGCCAATCGATGCCCATGCTCTACGACAACACGAGTTCTCCCTATTACTCGGAAGCCACCAAGTCGCTCGCGTCCGCCCTGGACCTGAGCACCGACGGCGCCGACTCGTTGTCGGTCTATTACCGCGGCATCGCGCCGTCCTTTGCCGAAAGCCCCGACGGCGAGATCCTGATGAACGGTCTCGGTGCGGACATCTGGAGCACCGCGGACGCCTTCCGCTTCGCCTTCAAGAACCTCAGCGGCAACGGCTCAATCGTGGCTCGCGTCAACAGCCTCTACGGCAGCAACGGCTGGGCCAAGGCCGGCGTCATGATCCGCCAGGACACCACGGCCGGCGCGGCAAACGCCATGATGGCCAAGACGTTCCTCAGCGGCAACGGCGCCGCCTTCCAATGGCGGCCGACCGCCGCCGGCACCTCGTTGAACGCCACCGCTGCGGCAGCGGTCGGGTCCCCGTACTGGATCAAGCTGGAGCGGACCGGCAACAGCTTCTCCGCCTACCTCTCCCCGGACGGCGTCGCCTGGACCCAGTTGGGGACCACCCAGACGGTCACTATGACCGACCCGGTCCTCATCGGCCTGGCGCTCACCAGCCATGACGCCAGCATCCAGACCCATGCGTCGTTCTCCGACATCGCCACCACCGGCAACGTCACCGGCAGTTGGCAGGTCGCGGACATCGGCGTCACGCAGCCGACGGGCAATTCGGCCGACCCGATCTACCTGACGGTCAAGGACAACTCCAAGACCGTGACGCTGCTGAACCCGGACACGGTGGCGACCGCACGATTCGACTGGCAGCAGTGGCTGATCCCCCTGAGCGACATCACCTCGGCGGGCGTGAAGGCCACCGCGATCAAGTCGATCACGCTCGGCGTGGGCAACCGGACCAGCCCGACCGCAGGCGGGACCGGCACGGTGTTCTTCGATGACCTCGCGCTTGGCAAGCCGGCTCAGTGAGCCTTGGCGCAAACGCAAACAAGGGCCCGTCTCCCCATGGAGCGGGCCCTTTTCGTTTTGCCCCCGCTCCGTCGCGATCTGGCGTCGGGCAGGGAATAAAGCGTCAGCCGATTGACGGCCTGCTCCCGTCGATTTACCATCCATTCCGTGTGTCGTGCATCGGGTGAGCCGACGACGACGAATGAACGGTTCGGTCCCACGGTTGGGCGGTGACAGATTCGAGAAACGGGAGGTTTCTTATGAGCCGAAGGCCACAAGACGTTGTTCTGCGTTGGATCATCTTCTCCCTGCCGGTGGCAGTCCTTCTGGCGACTTGGTGCCCAACCGCCCATGCGGCGCCCGCTCCGGCAAGTCCGGCGCCCGTGGTGACGCTCCACGGCGACCGCCTGGGCAAGCCGATCAGCCCGTTCATCTACGGACAGTTCATCGAGCACCTCGGTCGCTGCATCTACGGCGGCATCTGGGCCGAGATGCTCGAAGATCGCAAGTTCTATTTCCCCATCACCGCGGAATACCGGCCCTATCGTTCATTGGAGGATTCGCCGTTTCCGGTAGTGGGCGCGTCGCCGTGGCAGATCATCGGCTCGGCCGACGCCGTGACTATGGTCGAGAAGGACGCCTTCGTCGGGGAACATACGCCTCAGATCAAAGCCGGCGCGGGCATCCGTCAGCGGGACCTGGCTTTGGTCGCAGGCAAGGATTACGTCGGCTACATCTGGCTGGCGGCCTCCAAGTCCGCTGCGTCGGTGAAAGTTTCGCTGGCATGGGGCAACAGCGAGAATGCCCGGCAGACCATCGCCATCAAAGGCATCAAGAGCAAGTACCAGAGACATCCGCTAAGGTTCACGGCCGGCGCCGGCGTGGACAAGGCCATGCTTGAAATCCTCGCCCTCGGCGGCGACGTCCTGGTTGGCACGGTGTCGCTCATGCCCGCCGACAACGTCCGCGGGATGCGGGCCGACACGCTGGACCTGCTCCAGCAGCTCGGCGCGACGATGTACCGCTGGCCCGGCGGCAACTTCGTCAGCGGGTACAACTGGCGAGACGGGATCGGCGACCGCGACCGGCGTCCCCCTCGCAAGAACCCCGCCTGGACCGGCGTCGAGCACAACGACTTCGGACTCGACGAGTTTATCGATTTCTGTCGCGAGGTGGGGGCCGAGCCGGTGATTGCGGCCAACACGGGTTTCGGCGACGACTACAGCGCAGCCCAGGAGGTGGAATACTGCAACCGCGGGACCGACACCATCGGCGGAAGCTGGCGGGCGAAGAACGGCCACAAGAAGCCTTACGGCGTCAAGTACTGGTGCGTCGGAAACGAGATGTTCGGACCCTGGCAGTTGGGCTTCATGCAGTTGAGCCATTACGTGCAGAAGCACACCCGCGTGGCGCAGGCGATGTGGAAGGTGGACCCGTCCCTGCAACTGATCGGGGTGGGCAGCCTCGGGGAGTTCAACCGTCGGAACGACCCGGAACAGAAGGTCGGCTGGACCGAAGGCATGCTGGCGGACTGCGCCGCGTACATGAACTACATCTCGGAACATTTCTACCGCGGGCGGACGCCCTGGGCGCCGGAGAATCCCGACATCATCGGACACGTCGGCCTGCTGAAGCAATCGATCATCCAGAAAGCCGAGGGGCATCGCAAGCTCCAGAAGGAGCTGGGCCTGCTCGACACGCGCCCTGTGCCCATCGCGATGGATGAGTGGAACTACTGGCATCAGCCGTACGTGTACGGCGAGCTCGGTTGCCAATATGACCTCGCGGACGCCCTGGGCGTGGCCGTCGGATTGCACGAGTACTACCGCAACAGCGACATCATCCAGATGGCCCACTACGCCCAGACGGTGAACGTCATCGGCTGCATCAAGACGACGAAGACCGCGGCGTTCTTCGACGCTACCGCCCTGCCGCTGATGCTGTATCGCCATGAGTACGGCTCGATCCCCATCGAGGTCACAGGCGATCACACGGCCGCGGCGCTCGACGTGGCTGCTGCCTGGACCGCCGACCGCAAGGCCGTCACCATCGGCGTCGTAAATCCGAACACCGAGGCCAAAGCCATCGAGCTGAAGCTCGAAGGGATCACGCTCGATGCCAAGGGAACAGGCTGGCGCATCCAGGGAGACGACCCCAAGCTGCACAACGACGCGGAGAACGAGCGACTCCAGATCATCGAAGTGCCGGTGCAGTGGGACAGCCCGATGAAGGTGGCTCCGTTGAGCATCACGCTGGTACGATTCCCCGTTCGCTGACGTGGCGGTAGGTGTGGACGATGGCTTCATTAGGTGACAACAAGGCTATTGCGACCGCTGTTTTTCTCGTCACCGCATGCGCGATCGCGTGTGTCGCCGCGGGCCCGTCGGAGGGATCGGAGGGAGGGTCTGTCCGTCAGATCGTCGCGTCGCCGCCGGGCGGCAAGGCCGTACCTCGCGACGTGATGGAGCGGGTGTACGAACAGGTGAAGACCCCGTACAAGTACGGCGTAATCCTGGCCGGCGAGAACGGGGTGATGGTGGATTGCCCCAGCGTCTTTCGACACGGAAATCGCTGGCACATGATGTACATCCAATTCGACGGGACAGGCTACGAGACATTGCTGGCCGAGAGCGAGGACCTGCTCCACTGGAGACCGTCGGGCAAGATCCTGCCATTCCGCGACGGGGCATGGGACGCACGACAGGCCGCGGGTTTCGTCGCCCTGCAGGACCACGTCTGGGGCGGCTCTTACAGGCTGGGCACGCACGACGGGAAGTACTGGCTCTCGTACGTCGGCGGTGCCCTGGAGGGCTATGAGACCGATCCGCTCTCGATCGGCCTCGCCTGGACCGACGACCCAGCGAAACCGGCGGAGTGGAACCGCCTGGACGAGCCCGTCCTCTCGCCCGCGCAGCCGGACGTGCGCCCGTTCGAGAGGATCACGCTCTACAAGAGCAATATCCTCCACGACCAGGCCCAGACGCTCGGCTATCCCTTCGTCATGTTCTACAATGGCAAGCAACCCCAGCGTGAGTGCATCGGGATGGCGGTCTCGAAGGACCTGCGGCACTGGCTGCGTTTCGGCGCCGATCCCGTCATCGACAACGGCAACGGCATCTCGGGCGATCCGCAAATCGTGCGGATGGGCGACCTGTGGGTGATGCACTACTTCGGCGCGTTCTGGAAGCCGAAGGCCTTTGACACCTTCGCGTGTTCCTACGACCTGGCGCACTGGACCAAGTGGGATGGTCCGCACCTGATCGAGCCTTCCGAGCCCTGGGACGAGACCTACGCCCACAAGCCGTGGGTGATCCAGCACGAAGGCACGGTCTATCACTTCTACTGTGCCGTGGGCAATCGCGGGCGGGTCATCGCCCTGGCCACGTCGAAACCACTCCATCAGCGGGACTGACAGACGCTCGCCATCGTTTTGCGACAGGCGTTGAAAAACTGCCCGCCGACAGTGTATACTCTGCCTTGTTGTGATCTCTCACGCAACACGCGGATTCGGATCGACGATACAGACCTGTCGAAAGGAGAAGAGGCATGAATGCGGCTCGCTGGAATCTGTCGTGGCTTCTGATCTTGGCAATCCTCACGGCTCTCGCCAACCCCACAGGGGCGTCCGGCCCATCGCCCTTCTTTGACATCCGCGACTACGACGCGCTGCCCAACGACGACGTCAAGGACACCGACGCGATTCGCAAGGCCATCCAGGCGGCCGTCAACGCCGGCGGCGGGACCGTCTACTTCTCCGCGGGCCGGTACGTGAGCGGGTCGATCCACCTCCAGAGCAATGTCACGCTCTATCTGGACGCCGGCGCGGTGCTGGCGTTCAGCCAGGATTTCGACGACTACCTGCCGATGGTCCAGTCCCGCTGGGAAGGGACAGAGTGCTTCAACTTCTCGCCGCCGATCTACGCGTACCGCGCGGAGAACATCGCGATTGTCGGTCGCGGCCTGATCGACGGACAGGGCAAGGCTTGGTGGGATTTCCACCGCAAGCTCCGCGACGAATTCCAGCGGAACAAGAAGATCGCGGAGCCGTCGAAGTGGTCGAAGCTCTTCGTGGAGAAGAACGCGGCGTCTTACCTCAAAGAGCGATGGGAGCCGATGGGCGACTTCCTGCGTCCACCGATGATCCAGCCGTTCGAATGCCGCAATGTGCGGATCGAAGGCATCTCGCTGAAGGACCCGCCCTTCTGGACGATCAACCCGGTGTACTGCGAGAACGTCACCGTGACGGGCATCTCGATCAAGAACCCCGACGACTCGCCCAACACGGACGGGATCAACCCGGATTCCTGTCGGAACGTACACATCTCCGATTGTCACATCAGCGTGGGCGACGATTGCATCACGATCAAGTCGGGCCGGGATGAAGACGGGCGGCGCGTGGGCCGGCCCTGCGAGAACATCACCGTGACGAACTGCACGATGCTGGACGGGCACGGCGGGGTCGTCATCGGCAGCGAGATGTCCGGCGGCGTCCGACGCATCGCAATCAGCAACTGCATATTCGACGGGACGGAGCGGGGCATCCGCATCAAGACCACGCGCGGCCGCGGCGGCACGATCGAGGATATCCGCGTGAGCAACGTCGTGATGACCCGGATCGCCAGGGCGCCCTTCGACCTGAACATGTTCTACGCGAAGATGCCGGAAGAGCCCGTCTCGGAACGGACGCCGGTCCTGCAGAACCTGCATTTCAGCGACATCACGGTCACGGACTCGCCCGCGGCGGGTTTCATCCTGGGCCTGGCGGAAATGCCGGTGGGCAACGTCACATTCAGCAACATCGCTATCGAATCGGAAAAGGGATTCTCGTGCAGCAATGCCAAGGCCATCGCCTTCCGGAATGTCCAGATCAGCACGAAGAAAGGGCCCGCCCTGCTGGGCGAGAATCTCCAGGGCCTGGAGATCGAAGGCCTCCAGACGCTGACGCCACACGAGGACAGTGCCGTGATCGATCTGAAGAACGTCGCGGACGCCTATGTGCATGGCTGTCGGACGAGAACGGGGACCGCCGTATTCCTCGGTCTGCGCGGGGAGAAATGCCGGGACATCCTGTTGCAGGGAAACGACCTGCGCGGCACATCATCGCCTGTGAATGTCAGCGAGGGATGCCCGACTTCAGCCTGGACTCACGACTCTGATCGGAGAACGCCATGACCTCACGGGAACGTGTCCAGAAGGCCTTGAACCACGAGACGCCCGACCGGGTCCCCATCGACTTCGGCGGGTTCCAAACGGGGATTCACAGACGGGCCTACGAAGCCCTGGTCAAACACCTGGGACTGCGGGAGGAAATCTCTATCCTGGACCCGGTTCAGCAGTTGGCCAAACCGAGCGAGGCGGTGCTGGAGCGATTCCATGTGGACACGCGTTACGTCCTGGCACACGGGCCGGAGGGCTTCGACGGCACGATCCGCAAGAATCGCCGCAACGGCAGGCTGTGGCATGACCTCAAGGACGAGTTCGGCGTCGTCTGGTCCATGCCCGGTCCGCAGAAAGAGGCGAATCGGGCCTACTTTGGGAGGGAAGAACCTCCCTCTTCGGTTCTTCCCTCCCAAACGGCCGATCGCGCGCCGACAGACCCGTCCCATCCATTCTTCAACGAAATCGAACCAAGAGATTTCGTTGAAGAATACAGGCCCGATTCGCCTCTTTCTGCGACCGGCCTGTACATGGACATCTCGCACCATCCGCTCGCCATCGCGTCCATCGCGGACTTGGCGGACTACCCCTGGCCGGATGGCTCAGACCTGAGCCGTTTCACCGGCGTCCGCGACCAGACTCTGACGCTTCGCAAGGAAACCCCCTACGCGCTGGCCACCGGGATCGCGGGCGTCGTCTACGAGTATTGCTGGTACCTGCGAGGCCTGGAGCGGTGGTTCATGGACATGGTGGAGAATCCCGACTTCTGCGCGGCCCTGCTGGACCGCACGCTGGCGTTCTGGATGGACCACATGACCGGCTTCCTGCGGGAAATCGGCGATCTCGTCGACGTGGTTATGATCGGCGACGACCTCACAGGCCAGCATGGGCCGCTGTTCTCACCGGCGTTTTATCGCAAAGTGGTGAAACCCCGCCAGAAAAGACTTGTGCAGCACATCAAGTCGTTGACCGGCGCGAAGGTCTGGTATCACACCTGCGGGAACTGCGTCGAGTACATCCCCGATCTGCTGGACAATGGCGTGGACATCCTCAACCCGGTGCAGACCAGCGCCGCCGGCATGGACCCCGTCCAGCTCAAGCGGCAGTACGGTCGCGACCTCGTCTTTTGGGGCGGCGGTTGCGATGCCCAGCACATCCTGCCCTTCGGCACGCCCGGGCAGGTCCGCGAGCAGGTCCGACGGAATGTGGAGATCTTCACGCCCGGCGGCGGATACATTTTCAACGGCATCCACAACATCCAGGCGGATGTCCCGCCGGAGAACATCGTCGCATTGTTCGATGCAGCCTACGAATATGGGTAGGCAAGGGAGGCCGTATGGGCGGCGAACCGAGAACGTCGGGCCACAGAGTCGTCGAAGCGTGCAAGCGTGGAAGCGGTGAAACGTCGGCACAGGAAACGCGTCCTCGCATCGACGCTTTCACTCTCATTGAATTGTTGGTTGTCATTGCCGTGATCGCCATTCTTATGGCGCTCTTGTTGCCTGCCTTGAGCCGGGCAAGGGAGCAGGGCAAACGGGCGGTGTGTCTGAACAATGCCAAGACGCTCGCCTTGGGGTGGATGATGTACTGTGAGGCATACAGCGGCAACATGCCTCAGGCCCAGGCAGGACCGACCACCGGCTGGATCCTGAATCCCTCCGCCAGTAAGCCGGTCGATGCGACGCGAGACACGCAGTTGAAGGCGATCAAGGGGGGGCAGCTCTTCCCGTATGTTCAGAATGTCGGGGTGTACCGTTGCCCCGTGGCGAGAAGCGTGGAGATGCGAACGTACAGTTGCACCCACTCGATGAACGGGGCAAGTTTCGATGGGGGCCCCATAGCCAAAAACTTGTTCAAGCTCAAGCAGCCTGCGTCGCGTCTGGTCTTTCTGGATGACTTCGGCGAGGACTGGGACGCCGCTTGGGCCGTGTGCTGGAAGCGGCCGGCGTGGTGGAATCCGATTCCCGCCCGGCATGGCGCCGGCACGGTCATGTCCTTTGCGGACGGGCATGCCGAGTGGTGGGCGTGGAAGGACCCGCGAACTGTCGATTTGATGGAGAAATGGGACTGGGCGAGCCAAGGCGACAATCTCAGCATTGTGCAGGAGGGAAACCCCGATTTGATACTGGTGCAGAAGGCAGCGTGGGGCGAACTGGGCTACGAGTTTTAGGGAGGGTCCTCAGGCGGCAATTTGGCCCTGTGAGGTGGGTTTGAGATCTGTCCCCTACGTTCGGGATCCCAGTTCCTGTCCCCGCATAGGCCCGATCTGCCCTCTGCCGGTCGAGGACCTCGACGGATCGGGGCAAGGACCCGACAATTTTGCCTGACAAGGTAGTTCTTTGTGGTATAATGAAGCACTGGAGCACGTCGGATTCTGTGTGCCGCTATGGCGCCGTAGAGCATAGAGACCACACATAAGGAAGGAGGATTGGCAGCATGTCGAGGCAGTTTATCACCCTGGGTGCTATTGTTCTGTTATTGGGCTGCGTCGGGACCCTTCGTGCCACGACGCCCTTCGATGTGCCACCCACGTTCGATGTCGAGATCGGCAACGACGGTTCCATGGGTCCCGGCAGTTCCAGCGAGACCGGCACGGGAATGGGGATCCGCAACATCTCGACGAGACGGCGCGTGTCCTTCGCGACGTACGACATCTCCGGCATCCGTGGCCCGGGGCAGATCTTCTCCAACGTGAGCCTCAGCAACTTCGGATACGATGTCGGCACGGTGAACGTCTACGGCGTGCTGGAGTCCGTCGAAGCCCTCGTCGCCAAGGGAATCACCTGGAACACCGCCCCCGGCGTCCAGAACAATCCGGTGCCCCCGTCGGATTCCGATGTCGCGCTCGACATGGCGGACCTGACCGGCATCCTGCTGACCTTCGAAGCCCCGGCGAAAGGCGTCCGGGCCTCGACCGACATCAGCGAGGCGCTCGCCGAGTTCCTCAGCAGCGACACCAACGGCTTCGTGGCCTTGCTGTTCGCGCCCGAGGGCGCCGGCAATGCGATCGTTCGTACCATAGACTACACGGCAGGTCCCGGCGGCACCCGCCTCCAGGGCGAGGTCGGAGGACAGGCGGTGGCCGCTCGCGATCCCAACCCCGAGGATGAAGCCGCCGACGTCTATCGCGCCGAAGTCCTGAGCTGGACAGCGGGGGCTTATGCCTCCACGCAGAACGTGTACCTGGGAACCTCCTTCGCCGACGTGAACGCCGCCACCGCGGACAACCCGCTCGACGTGCTGGTCGGCGCCGAGCAGGACGCCGGCAGCTACGACCCGGACGGCGATTTCGCGTTCGGACAGACGTATTACTGGCGCGTTGATGGAGTGAACGCAGTCGATGGGACGATCTATCGGGGTCCTGTGTGGTCGTTCACCACCGAGCCGGCCGTCTACGCAATGCAGAATATCACCGCCACGGCTTCCAGTTTCGAGACCGGGTATGGGCCCGAGAACGCCGTCAATGGCTCGGGATTGACCGATGATCTGTACCACGGGACTGCCGAGACCACGATGTGGCTGACCCGCAAGGGCACGCCGCTGCCCGCGTGGATACAGTTCGAGTTCGACAAGATCTACCGGATCGAGGAGATGTGGGTCTGGAACTACAACGTGACGTTCGAGTCGGTTCTCGGCCTGGGCATGAAGGATGTCACGGTCGAGTACTCGCTGAACGGCACGGACTGGACGGTCTTGTGCGAGACGCAGTTCGCCGCAGGCCAGGGAAAGACGAGCTACGAGCACGACACGACGGTGGACTGTGAAGGCATCGCCGCGAAGTACGTCCGGCTCACCTGCCAGGACAACTGGGGCGACGTGTCCACGCAGTGCGGCCTGAGCGAGGTGCGGTTCTTCTACACGCCGACCCACGCGAGCCACCCGGCGCCGGATTCGGCGGAGGCGGCTGTCAGTCCGGATGCGTCGCTGCGATGGCGGCCCGGCCGGGAGGCGGTCTCTCATAAGGTCTTCTTCAGCGCGGACCAGCAGACCGTCATCGACGGCACCGCGACGGGCCAGACGACCACCGAGACCAGTTACGATCCCGGTTCTCTGCTGCTGTCGGAGACCTACTACTGGAGAGTGGATGAGATGAACGAGGCCGCCAGTCCCAGCCTCTGGGAAGGGGCGGTCTGGAGCTTTTCCACGAGCGAGTATCTCGTCGTGGACGACTTCGAGAGCTACACGGACAACGAGGGCAGTTGGATCTACGAGTTCTGGATCGACGGCTGGGGAATCGACGAGAACGGCTCCCAGGCGGGCTACACCGATGCGCCCTTTGCGGAGCGGAACACCGTCCATGGGGGCAGCCAGGCGATGCCCCTGATCTACGACAACAGCACCGCCGCCTACTCCGAGGTCGTGCAGACGTTCGAAGATGCCCAGGATTGGACCGACCACGGAGTGACCACTCTTTCGCTGTACTTCTATGGGCCTGCCGAGAACACGGTCGGCCAGATGTATCTGAAGATCAATGAAACCAAAGTGAACTACGCGGGCTCGATGGACGATCTGAAGAGCGGTCAGTGGACGCCATGGACCGTCGATCTGTCGTCGTTGGGCGTGAACCTCAAGAAAGTCAAGACTCTGTGTATCGGCATCGAGAACGCAGGGATTCTCGGCACGTTGTTCGTCGACGACATTCAACTGCTCCCATAGCCGGATGCAAGGAATAGACATTCGAATCATTCACTATGCAGAGGAGAAACGTCATGCGCAGGACACTGTGGCAAATCACCTGTCTTATCTCATTCGGGCTGACCGTCTCCGCCATCGCGGCTGAACCCTTTCAACAGGACGGCGGCGCCGACGGGATCGTGTCCATGGAGGCGGAGCATTACGACAACAAGGTGGAGACCAGCACCAACACCTGGTCGGCGGTGACGACGGCGACCGGCTTCACGGCACCCGAGGGATTCAGCGGCGGCCAGGCCATGCAGGTCATGCCCGCCACATCCGCCGGCGGCAAGACGGTGAAGACCGGCTACGCCACCAACGCTCCCCACCTCGACTTCCAGGTCAACTTCGTGAAGACCGGCACCCACTATGTCTGGATCCTCGGTTTCGGCATCGACGGCAACGGGGACTCCGCCCACTCCGGCCTGGACGGTCAGGAGATCAGCACGTGCGACAACATGTCCGGCTGGCAGGTGGCCTACAACTGGTCCAAGACCACGATGGACGGCCCGGCAGCCACGTTCGAGGTCGAGGAGGTCGGGGTCCACACGGTGAACATCTACATGCGCGAGGACGGCATGGTGTTCGACAAGATCGTCGTGACGACCAATGCCGACTACACCCCGACGGGCCACGGTCCGGCGGAGAGTTCTCGCGGCATTCCCGACTACGCGACCAGCCCGGTCCCCGCGGACGGCGCTGTCGATGTCGTTCGGGAGATCTCGCTGGCGTGGACGCCCGGACCGTCCAGCACGCTGCACGACGTGTACTTTGGGACAGTCCTGGCCGACGTATCCGACGCCAGTCGGACCGATCCACGAAACGTGCTGGTCGGTCAGGGCCAGGATGCGAACACGTATGAGCCCGCCGCTCGCCTGGAATTCGACACGACCTATTACTGGCGAGTCGATGAAATCGGCGCGACGAGCACCTCCATCATCGAAGGCATCATCTGGAGTTTCACCACGGAGCCCTACGCGTATCCGCTCACAGGCATCACCGCGACGGCCTCCAGTTCCGACGAGGGGTCCTCGCCCGAGGACACGATCAACGACTCCGGGATGGATGGCGACGGGCACGGAACCGACAACGCAACGATGTGGCTCAGCAACAAGACCGCGGCGCAACCCGCCTGGATTCAGTACGAATTCGACGGAGTCTACAAACTCTACGAGATGTGGGTCTGGAACCACAACGTCCTGTTCTCCGACCTGATCGGCTTCGGATTCAAGGACGTGCGGATCGAGTACTCCCTCGACGGCCAGAGCTGGTCGGTGTTGAACGAGAGCACGGAGTTCGCCGCGGGTCCGGGCGCGGAGAACTACGCCCACAACACGACGGTGGACCTGGCGGGGGCCATCGCCCGATACGTCCGCCTGACCGCGTTGAGCAACTGGAGCGGCACGCGGCCCCAGTTCGGGCTCAGCGAGGTGCGGTTCTACTACCTGCCGGTGAGCCCGCGCGAGCCGCAGCCGGCCGACGGCGCCACGGACCTGGCGGTGGACACGGTCCTGAGCTGGCGGGCCGGTCGAGAGGCCGGATCGCACACGGTCTACTTCGGAGCGGACCAGCAGGCGGTCGCCGACGGAACGGCTTCGCCGGAGACCGTCTCGGCCAGCAGCCTGGAGCCCGGTCCTCTCGATCTGGGCACGACCTACTACTGGAAGGTGGTCGAGGTCAACGAAGCCGAGACACCCGCCTCGTGGACGTCGGACGTATGGACTTTCTCCACGAAGCAGTACGAGGTCATCGACGACTTCGAGAGCTACAACGACACGGACAATTGTATCTACGACACCTGGATGGACGGCCTGATCGACAAACTGAGCGGCTCGATGGTTGGCTATATGGATGCCCTTGAAGGGACGTTTGGCGAGCGAACCATCGTCCACGGGGGCAAGCAATCGATGCCCATCACCTACGACAACACGGGCACGTACTACTACAGCCAGGCCGAACGAGCCTGGGACACGCAGCAGGATTGGACGGTCAACGGCGCCGACACCCTGACGCTGTACTTCCGCGGCAACGCGGTCGGTTTCCTCCAGCCCACGGCCGACAGCATCACCCTGAGCGGCGGCGGCGCGGATATCTGGGACGTGGCCGATCAGTTCCGTTTCGCCTTCAAGAGCCTCAGCGGCGACGGCTCGATCGTGGCCAGGATCGACAGTCTCGGCAACAGCGACGTCTGGGCCAAAGCGGGCCTGATGATTCGAGACAGTCTCGATCCAGGCGCCAAGAACGCCATGGTGTATGTCACGCCGGACGGTCGCGCCGGATGGCAGTGGCGACTGCTCGCCGCGGGCACGTGCGACAGCACCCGCAGCGACCCCGGCGCCATCACGCTGCCTCACTGGCTGCGCCTGACCCGGACCGGCGCCACCGTCAAGGTCGAGCACTCGAACAACGGGACCACCTGGGAGGCGATAACCGAGACGGCCAATCCCACCGAGCCGACGTTCCGCGACATGTCGCTGAGCCCGACGGTCTACATCGGTCTGGCGGTGACCAGTCACACTGCCGACGCCCTCACGACCGCCGAGTTCTCCTCCATCGCCACGACCGGAGCAGTCACCGGCGCCTGGCAGGTCCAGGAGATCGGCCTTTCCCAGCCCGTGAACGATGCGGCTCCGCTGTACGTGACGGTTCAGGACGCCACCGGCAAGAAGACGACCGTCTTCCACCCGGATCCCGAGGCGACGATCCTGACGAGCTGGCAGGAGTGGCGAATCCCTCTGTCGCAGCTCACGACCGCGGGCGTGAACGTCGCCAGAGTCAAGAAGCTGTACATCGGCATAGGCGACCCGGCCAGTTCCACTCCGGGCGGCGCCGGCATCGTGTATATCGATGACATCGGCTTCGGTCATCCGATTCCGTAGGAGGAGTTCTGCTTCCAAGAGAAGAAAGTGGGTGCCCGGCATCCACGTGAATCAATGCCATGGCCGGGGCTCCGTGATTTGACCCACGGAGCCACCGGTTGCTCTTTCCGACTGAAGGTACATCCCGATTGTCTGTCTCATTGGTCTGAGTCCGGTGATATCGTTTTCTACGTATAGGAGGATCGTCATGAGCAAGAGACTTGTTTTTGGATTATCGTGTGTGTCGTTCGTCGCACTAGTCATGGGAACCGCCCAGGCCGGCATCAGCTATCTGGACCCTGCAGGCGGATGGACCTACCTCTATGCCGGCGACCAGTGCGCCACGACCTACAGCGCCTGTCTGGACGGAACGTGGCATCACTACGACGCCGGATCGGGCGGCTCCGACGCCTGGGACGGCTCTGCCCCCGGGCAGGCGGGCGCCGCCGGAGTCGCGCCGGCGCCGGGCGGAGCCGGCGTCTTCACAGAAGGCGACGCAACGTTCCTTCGTATTCAGGACTGCGGAGATCCCCGAGACACCAGTTGGAGCGACCCGAGCAACCGCAAGATCACGTTCGCCCACAACATCACGACGGAGGTGTCCAACGCGGCCTCCCTTCTCAATGACGGCGTCACGCTCAGTTTCCGCGCCCGCATCCCCACCACCGCTCCTCTGGACCCCATCTATCCCGACGGCGCCGCCGGCCCACAATCGTGGGTCACCAGCGGCTATAACATCCACGACGACGGCTACGGCGTCTTCGGCATCAAACAAGGGGCGAGCGGGCTGGGCATCGTCTGTTTTTCCCTGGCGATGGACTCCGACGAGGGGGACATCACGGGCGGCGGCCTGACCATGAACAAACGAGTCGGCACCGCCGCGAGCGCCAATGTTGATTCCTACGACAGCGGCGGCACCGAGAACACCCTCACGGGATTCGATCCGACCACGTGGCACGAGTTCTGGATTCAGATCGTGGGCGATACGTCCGGCGGCGGAACTCACAAGGTGACCATCTGGATGGACGGCGACATCGAAGCCCCGCAGACGTTCCATGTCACCGCAGGCACCAAGCATGAGGATGCAGGCGGCGGCTGGAGCGGCTATCTCGTGATGAGCCTCGGTCGCACCGGCATCTACGGGTCCCAGGATATCGATTTCTTCGGCTACAAGGCCGGCCTGCACACGCCGAAACCGGCCAGGAATCCACAACAGGCCGGCGATCCGAATCCCGCCAACAAGAGCACGGAAGTCCTCGTCGGTGAGACGCTCTCCTGGTCGCCAGGTGAATCGGCCGAAACACACGACGTATACCTGGGAACGAGCCTGGAGGACGTGAACACGGCCAGCAGGACCAATCCGCTGGATGTGCTCGTCAGCCAGGGCCAGGATGCGAACGCCTACGATCCCGTGGGCGCTCTCGCATACGGCCAGACCTACTACTGGCGAGTCGACGAAGTGAGCGCCTCGCCCGGGTCGGAGATCCTCAAGGGCGACGTCTGGTCGTTCACGGTCGAGCCATACGGCTATCCCATCGAGAACGTAACGGCCACCGCCTCCAGCAGCCAGCCCACCATGGGGCCCGAGAACACCGTCAACCGCTCGGGTCTGGACGACGAAGATCGGCACTCCGCACAGGCTCTCACAATGTGGCTCAGCGGCGAAACACAGCCTAGCTGGATCCAGTACGAGTTTGACAAGGCGTACAAACTGCACGAACTGTGGGTCTGGAACTCCAACCAGGAAGTGGTGGAATCCTTCGCCGGTTTCGGCCTCAAGGACGTCACCATCGAGTGCTCGGTGGACGCGAATACCTGGACGCCCGTGCCGGACGTCCCGGAATTCGCCCCGGCGATGGGCCAGCCCGGGTACGTTCACAACACGACCGTCTCTCTCGGCGGCGTGCTGGCCAAGTACGTCCGATTGACCGTGAACACCACGTGGGGCGGGACTCGCTGCGGCTTGAGCGAGGTGCGGTTCTTCTATGTTCCGCTCGCGGCTCGTGAGCCGAAGCCCCAGGACGGCGCGACGGATGTCGAACTGGACGCCGTTCTGAGCTGGCGACCCGGACGCGAGGCCGCATCCCACATGCTCTTCTTCAGTACTGACGCAAACGCGGTCGCCCTGGGTACGCTGGACGGGCAAATGGTCGACGATCACACCTTCAGCCCGGCTCAAATGACCTACGGGACGACCTACTACTGGAGGGTGGATGAGGTTAACAACGCCATGGACCCCGGCCTCTACGAAGGTCCCGTCTGGAGCTTCACCACGCGCCCGTATGCGGTCGTGGACGATTTCGAGGGCTACAACGACACGGACAACTGCATCTACGACGCCTGGGTTGACGGCGTGGCCGACAAGAGCAGCGGCTCGATGGCCGGGTATATGGATTCCCTCGGCGGAACGTTCGGCGAGCGGACCATCGTCCATACCGGCTCGCAGTCCATGCCGGTGACCTACGACAACACGAGCACGTACTCCTTCTCCGAGGTCACCAGGACGTTCGACACCGCGCGGGACTGGACCGCCGACGGCATCCAAAGCCTCTCGCTCTACATCCGCGGCGCCTCCGGCAACACGGGCACGTGGTATCTGAAGATCAACGACAAGAAGGTAGCGTACTACGGCGAAGCGACCGACATCGCAGCGACCGCATGGCTGCCTTGGAATGTCGACCTGTCCACCGTCAGCACGAACATCAAGAAGGTGACGAAACTGACGATTGGCGTCGAGGGTTCGGGAACGTCGGGCATCTTCTACGTCGACGACATCCGCCTGTACGGCGAGACGCCTGAGTTCATCACGCCGACGGAACCCGACACCGCCAGCCTGCTGGCCCAGTACGACTTCGAGGGCAACGCCAACGACAGTTCCGGCCACGGGCTCAATGGAACCGTCAAGGACGGGCTGTTCGTCAGTCCCGGCAAGCTCGGCCAGGGAAAGGCAGTGCAGCTCAACGATGCCGGCTACGTGGACCTGGGCAATCCCCCGTCGCTCGACTTCGGCACAACGGATTGGTCCGTGACCGCCTGGTTCAAGACCGCCGTGACCGGCACCGGCGACGAGAACAAGGGGACGATCTTCGCTAAGGGCGGAGACAGCACCGGCGGCCATCGCTATTGCCTGATCGTGAGCGAGACCACCGAAGGCGTCGTCACCCTCGTCACCGACGACGATGTGACTAAGGTCGTGGTGAACGCGACGAGCGTGACGAACAACGACGAGTGGCACTCCGTCGTCGGCCAGCGAAAAGGCACGCTCCTCGAGATCTACGTCGACGGGCAATTGCAGGGCTCCGCCTCCGTGGCGGCTGCCTACAACCTCTCCGGCACGTCCCAGCACAACGCGTACGTCGGAGCGATCACGAACCACGCCGACAGCACTCTGTACAAGCTGTACGTCGGTCTGATCGACGACGTGCGCATCTACAATCGGGCCCTTTCGGAAGGAGAGGTCCTCGGTCGTACGGGTCGAACCACACCGATGGCCAAGCCGTTCTGAGGTTCCACACCGGCCCACGGGGCCGGAGTTTATCGCGACAGGCATATCGAACGGGGCCTGCGTCCTGGGGACGCGGGCCCCGCGTTCTGCGCAGAGGCTTTGTTCCCGTCGGAATCCGCGTTATAATCCGTCTCCAGAAGAACCCTCATCGCACGATGGAGAATCCTATGAAATCGAAGGTATGGGTCGCGGCAGCCGTCGGGCTGCTGTCGGTTTGGTGCAATTCCGGGACGGCGCCGGCGCAGACGCCAGGGATTCTGCCTGCGCCGGTGAACGATTCGCAGATGGCTGCCCGCACGGACGTGGACCCTCGGGTCCGGCGGTACGTGATGCCCGCCCGCGTCGTGTGGCATAGCAGCGACAAAACCGTGGAGAAGCCCGAGGCCCTGCTGGTCCGTCGCAGCGGCCAGGTAACGCTCGACGCATCGAATCCTTGCGTGCTACGAAACGGCAAGGATGGGCAGGCGGGCGTCCTGCTGGACTTCGGCAAGGAGCTGCACGGCGGCGTCCAGATCATGGTCTGGCACACGAAGGACAACAAGCCCGTCCGCCTGCGGGTCCGCTTCGGCGAGTCTGTCAGCGAGGCGATGGCCGAGTTCGGCGGCGAGAAGAACACCACGAACGACCACGCGATCCGCGACCAGAGCGTTCTGGTCCCCTGGCTGGGCACCGCTGAGATCGGCAATACAGGCTTTCGATTCGTCCGAATCGACCTGGAGGGCGACGACACCTTCGCGCAGATCAAGATGGTCCGCGCGGTGTTCCTCTATCGCGATCTGCCCTATTTGGGTTCGTTTCGCTGCAGCGACGAGCGGCTCAACCGGATCTGGCAAACCGGCGCGTACACCGTTCATCTGAACATGCAGGATTACCTCTGGGACGGCATCAAGCGCGACCGGCTCGTCTGGATCGGCGACATGCACCCTGAGACGATGAGCGTCTGCGCGGTCTTCGGCGCCAGCGACGTCGTGCCCAAGAGCCTGGACCTGATCCGCGACGAGACCCCCCTGCCCAGGTGGATGAACGGCATCAGCTCGTACTCCATGTGGTGGGTCCTGATCCATCACTCGTGGTACCTCCACACCGGGGACAAGGCCTATCTCCAGCAGCAGCGAAGCTACCTCATCGGCCTGCTAAACCTGCTGGTGAACCAGGTCGGGCCGGACCATCGTGAGACCATGCCGCCGGGCCGGTTCCTCGACTGGCCCAGCAGCGGTAACGACCCCGCCATTCACGCGGGCCTGCACTCGCTGCTCGTGATGACACTCCGAGCGGGAGCCGAGTTGTGCGAAGTGATCGGCGAGCCTGCGACCGGCGGCAAGTGCGTTGCCGCGATCGAGAAGCTCCAGAAGCATGTTCCCGACCCCGCCGGCAGCAAGCAAGCAGCGGCGCTGATCGCCCTGGCGGGCTTGGACGATCCGTCGAAACTCAATCGCGAGGTCATGGCAGTGGACGGGCCGCGTCGGATGTCCACGTTCTATGGGTACTACGTGCTCCAGGCGCGGGCCCTGGCGGGCGACTACCAGGGGGCGATGGACTGCATCCGCCAGTACTGGGGTGCCATGCTGGACCTGGGCGCGACGACGTTTTGGGAGGACTTCGACCTCGACTGGACCACGAACGCCGGCAGGATCGACGAACTGGTTCCCGATGGCAAGAAGGACATCCACGGCGACTTCGGCAACTACTGCTACAAGGGCTTCCGGCACAGCCTCTGTCACGGCTGGGCGTCCGGCCCGACCGCGTGGCTCTCGGAACATGTCCTGGGCGTGAAGGTGGTCGAGCCGGGCTGTCGCGTGGTCCGAATCGAGCCGCACCTGGGCGATCTCAACTGGGTCGAAGGAACTTTCCCCACGCCGATGGGGGTCATCAAGGTCCGGCACGACAAAAACGCCGACGGCACGATTCGCAGCGATATCCAGGCGCCCGCCGGCGTGAAGATTGCAGAGCCGTGAGATGGGGATGATGTGTGATTTGTGATGGTTAATTGTTGATTTCAAGAGGCTGATTTTCCGGGTTTCTCAAATCAAAAACCAAACATCAACAATCACACATGACATGGAGTCGTACACGATGAAACGCACGATACAGGCATCGTCTCTGGTGGCGTCCCTGCTGATCTCTGCGACGGCGTGTGCCAGCCGGATCGACCTGGCAGGTACGTGGTCGGTCGAGCTGGATCGCCAGGATCACGGCGAAGCCCAGAAGTGGTTCGAGCGGGACCTGTCGGGGAGGATCTCGCTGCCCGGCGTGCTGACCGCACAAGGGTACGGGGACCCTCCGTCGATGCAGACGCCGTGGGTGGGTAACATCAACCAGGTCTGGTTCAAAGACCCCTACTACAAACGGTACCAGACGCCGGGGAATTTCAAGATGCCGTTCTGGCTCCAGCCGGATCGGTACTATGCAGGCGCGGCCTGGTACCAGCGCCGGATCGAAATCCCGCAGGACTGGCAGGGCAAACGCATCGTCCTGTTCCTGGAGCGATGCCACTGGAAGACGACCGTCTGGCTCGACGGCCAACTCATCAGCTCGAATGACAGTCTGGGCACGCCGCACGCGTACGAGTTGGGCGCAGGCGTGAAGCCCGGCCAGCACCGCGTGACGATCCGCGTGGACAACCGAATGATCGTCCCGGTCGGCATCGACGCCCACAGCGCGTCCGACCACACCCAGGGCAACTGGAACGGCATCGTGGGGAAGATCGAGCTGCGTGCGACCGATCCGGTCTGGATCGACGACGTCCGCGTCGATCCGAACATCGCGGACAGGACGGCCACCGTCGCGATCAGCATTCGGAACCTGACGCAGAAACCGGGCAGTGGAACGGTGACGGTCGCGGTTGCCGGGCAGGGTCAGGCCGCGTCCTATCCCGTATCCTGGTCGGCCTCCGGCCGCGAGGCCATGTGCAAGTACAAGATGGGCGACGACTGCGAACTGTGGGACGAGTTCCACCCGGTCACGTATCAGATGACGGTCACGCTGCAAGGAGAGGGCTGTGCGGACCAGGCAAGCGTGCAGTTCGGCATGCGTCAGATGGGCACACAGGGCACACGGATCACCGTCAACGGCAAGCCGACGTTCCTTCGCGGCACGCTCGAATGCTGCATCTTCCCGCTGACCGGTCACCCGCCGACCGACGTGGACTCCTGGAAGCGGATCATCAACGTGTGCAAGGCCCACGGCCTGAACCACATCCGGTTCCATTCGTGGTGCCCGCCGGAAGCGGCGTTCATTGCGGCCGACGAACTGGGCTTCTACTATCACGTCGAGTGCTCCGCCTGGGCCACCGTCGGCGACGGCGGCCCCTTCGACAAGTGGCTCTACCAGGAGAGCGAGGCCATGGTCAAGGCCTACGGCAACCACCCGTCGTTCGCGATGATGGCCTACGGCAACGAACCGGGCGGCTCGAACCAGAACCGCTTTCTGGGCGATTTCGTCGCGTCCTGGAAGAGAAAGGACCCGCGCCGGCTCTACACCTCCGCGGCGGGCTGGCCGCTGCTGGTGGAGAACGATTACCACAGCACGCCGGCCCCGCGCATCCAGCAGTGGGGTCAGGGTGTGAACAGCCGGGTCAACGCCAAGCCCCCCGAGACGACGACCGACTACAGCGAGTTCGTCAGCCAGCATAGCGACGCCCCGATGATCAGCCACGAGATCGGGCAGTGGTGCGTCTATCCCAACTTCGATGAGATGACCAAGTACACCGGCCTGCTGAAGCCGAGGAATTTCGAGGTTTTCCGCGAGCAGCTCGAACGCAATGGGATGTTGCACCAGGCCCGCGAGTTCCTGATGGCCTCGGGCAAGCTCCAGACGCTTCTCTACAAGGAGGAGATCGAGTCGGCCCTGCGGACGCCGGGCTTCGGCGGCTTCCAGTTGCTGGACCTGCACGACTTCCCCGGCCAAGGCACGGCGCTGGTCGGCGTCCTGGACCCGTTCTGGGACTCCAAACCCTACGTCACGCCGGAACAGTACCATCGCTTCTGCGGGCCGACCGTTCCACTCGCCCGGCTCCCACGGCGGATCTTCGAGTCGGGCGACGTGCTCGAAACCCGCATCGACGTCGCGCACTTCGGCCCGGCGGACCTGGAGAACGCGGAACCGTCCTGGACGCTGCGTGATTCGACCGGCGAGATCGTCGAAGAGGGCCGCTTCGCCCGCAAGACCGTCAAGGCCGGACAACTGAGCGCCCTGGGCGAAGTGCGAACCGAGTTATACGTCGCCAGACGAGCGGACAAGTTCAATCTTGAGGTCACGATAGCCTACGACGGGTCGGAAAAAGGCGGATCGGGCTTATATTCTTCAACGAAATCTCTCAGTTCGAGTTCGTTGAAGAACGGAAGTGACAAGGCCCTCGACGCGCGACCAGAGTTTGAGAGGGAAAAACCGAACAACGAGGTTCTTCCCTCTCAAAGCAGGCCCGATCCGCCTTTTTCCGGCGGCTATGCGGTGAACGACTGGGACCTCTGGGTGTTCCCCAAGGACGAGCCCGCCCAGCCGGCCTCGGAGATCCTGATCACACAGGACTTCAGCGACGAGGCGGTCAAACACCTCGACGCAGGGGGCAGGGTCCTGCTGCTTCCGTCGCCGCAGACAATCAAGAACGACGAGAAACACCCCATCCAAATGGGCTTTTCGAGCATCTTCTGGAACACGGTTTGGACCAACTGGCAGGCCCCGCACACGCTGGGCATCCTGTGCGATCCGGCACATCCCGCGCTGGGCCAATTCCCCACGGAGGATCACTCGAACTGGCAGTGGTGGGAACTGATGCACGGAACGGCGCCGTTCCTACTCACCGAGCATCGGAACCTCAAGCCCATCGTCCAGGTCATCGACGACTGGGTGACAGCGAGGAAACTGGCTCTGGTGTTCGAGGCCCGCGTGGGCAACGGCAGTCTCCTGGCGTGCAGTTGCGATCTAGTGAACGACCTGGACAAGCGTCCCGTCGCCCGACAGATGCGCCGCAGTCTGCTGGCCTACATGGCCGGAGGAGATTTCTCGCCGCAATTCAGCATGACGATCGCGGAGGTGGCCGATCTGTTCAGAGAGCCCAGCCTGCTCCAGAAGCTCGGCGCCACCATCAGCGCGGACAACCACCATCCGAGCCATGTTCCCGATCTGGCCGTCGACGGCAATCCGACGACGATCTGGCACACGAACTGGGAGCCGACGATCCCGATGCCGCACCATCTTATTCTGGATCTGAAGCAGCCTGTTCGCGTGCTAGGCGTGACATACCTGCCCCGTCAGGACATGACCAACGGTCGTATCGGACGGTTCGAGCTTCACCTGAGCACCGACGGCCGCCAGTGGGGCCGACCCGTCGCAACAGGTCAATGGCCCGACGACGCGTCATTGAAGACCATCCGTCTCGACGCCGCTGTGGAAGCCCGATTCATCCGACTCACCGCTCTCAGCGAAGTCCGAGGCCAGCCGTTCGCCTCCGCGGCCGAAGTCGATGTGATTCTTGAATGACGGTGCAGTGACAATGTAGGTGCGTATCACGCATGATCTTTTCTCGCGAGATGGAGCGGTACGTAGTACGCACCCAACTACGCTGTCCGAATTCCTCAGGTGGGCGGCGTACTACCCGCCCCGTCATCTTCTCCGCTCTCTGTGCCTCCGTGGTGAGGCTCCTACGGCGTCGTGCCCGCCAGGACGACCTCGATCTCGGACAACTGCATCGCGTACTTGCCGAAGAAGCGCGTCTTGCGGAGCCGCGTGCCCTCGATCTTCACGTAGCGAACGGACTTCTGCTCGAACTCGAAGACCTCCGGACCCGTGACATCTTTGGGCTTGCGGTCGGAGTCCTCCGGGCCGGTGGCCGGACGACGGAAACGCTCCTTCTTGGCAACCTCATCCCAGTTGGTCCCATCCGCGGAGACCAGGATCCGGAAATCGAGCGGGAAACCGTCGTAGGACTGGTCGATCTCGCTCGATTCGACGAACGGCTCGGAGCAATGCGTGTGCTGCCAGGCGTCGCCATGATCGAGGGGCCAGA
>JAGOLX010000108.1 GCA_017993835.1 Phycisphaerae bacterium | reverse complement strand
CCTGCTGGAACGAGCTGCACCTGATCCGTAACGTCTTCGCCTGCCCATTGAAGATCGGCGTGTTCATCGACCAGTGCACGGACATCGGGCGCGTCGAGAACGTCCACTTCAATCCGAACTTCTGGACTCGCATGGCCCTCAAGCCGGGCTATCCCGGCGGCGATATCAAGGCCTGGCTCGAAAAGAACCTCGTCGGCTTCAAGATCGGCAAGACCGACTGGGAGTTCATGTCCAACTGCTTCGTCATCTTCCCCAAGATCGGCTTCCACTTCGACGACTTCGGCCACGGCCCAGGCAACGCGGTCGTCACGCAGTCGGGCTCGGATATCTGCCCGGTCGCGGTCCAGGTGGATAAGACCCAGGACCACGCGGGCGTCCAGTTCGTCAATGGCCAGTTCATGTCCACGATTGTCGTGGGCGAGAACAATCGCGGCCCGGTCAAGCTCGCCAACTGCGGCTTCTGGACCGTACCCGAGACCGCGGAGCAGATCGTCAAGCACGGCCCAAGCTCGCTCGTCCTGAACGGCTGCCACTTCGCAGGCTGGGACTCCGCGAAGAAGGGCGCGCCCTGTATCCGAGCCGACGGCGGCCGGATGGTCGTCAGCGGCTGCGAGTTCATGGCGACAGGGAAGAAGGCGGTAGTCCTGCAAAAGGGCTTGAAGGCAGCAGCGATCTCCGCCTGCCTCCTGCGAGGCAAAGACACAATTCAAAACGACTCCGGCGCCGACGTGCAAGTGGGCTTGAATACGACGGAGTGATGCGTTGGACCGTGCAAGCGTAGAAGCGTAAATGCGTTGGATGGAGCCGTGTAGGGTGGGTCCTTGACCCACGCGGTGAATCTTGACGATCCGGACTCATCTGGTAGAATGAGGTAATGGGAGCCACGAGTGCACATAGTACTCGCGGTGAGTTTTGTCCCGTTGTCTCAGTGGAGACGGAGCAAATGGCTGTGGGTGAGTCCATATCGCAGAAGTCTGCCTCCCGCCCCGACTCGCGGCTGGCCACCAGTCAAATCACTGCGGACCTGGTTGCGTACGTCGTCGAGAAGATCGTCCGGGGCATCTCGCCGCAGCGAATCATCGTCTTCGGCTCGCGTGGTCGGGGGCAGGAGACGGAGTCGAGCGACCTGGATCTGCTCGTAATCCAGGACAGCGGTCGATCCAACCGTCAGGTCCGCCGGGAGATCGAGCATCTGCTCTGGGGACGCCGATTCCCAGTGGACCTAATCGTTGCAACGCCGGAACAGGTGGATCGCAACGTAGCAGATGGTAATCCCTTCTACACACGCCATATCCTGGCCGAGGGAAAGGTCCTGTATGACCGCACGAGATGACCGGCCAATGCAGACGGCGGAGCAATGGCTTCGCTACGCCGAGGGTGATCTCTCCGTTGCAGAGCATGAGATGCAGCGGCCCTCGCCCGTTTACCACACCGTCTGCTTCCTCTGTCAAAGTGCTTCCGAAAAGTTCGTCAAAGGCTTCCTGATCTCCCGAGGATGGTCTCTGGAGAAGACGCATGATCTCGTCCAGTTACTGGGTTGGTGCGCCGACTACGATGCAGAACTTGCAGGCATGATCGACGAAGGAGCATTGCTCAACGAGTACATCGTGGCGGGGCGATATCCGGGCGACATCAATTCAGAACACATCAGGGCGAACGATGCGAAGGAAGCTCTGGAGGCTGCAAAGAGAATCCGAACGCAGGTCCAGCGGGCGACGGGAGGGGACTCGTGAGAGAGACTCCTGTGTGAAGAGTGAAGTACGTTCGCTTGTCGAAACGACATAGAGACACTGCTGCACGCACGAGTTGTCGATAGTTAGGCGTGCGCGTTGGGCAGTGAGGAAACGCAGTGCACGCCCGTGATTGTGTGGAGGTGCAAATGCCGCTATTTGAGGTCAAGAAGAACAACCTTACTCGCGTCAGACAGACGAATTTTGCCGCGGAGAAGGTACTGCAGTCGCTGGTAGAGGAGAATCTTGACACTGTTTTCAACTGTCGCTTTGTGGCATCCGAATTCTCCACGGGGGCGCAGCACGCGGGGCGTATAGATACCCTTGCGCTGTCCGAGGATGACAATCCCGTGATAATTGAGTACAAGAAGACCGAATCATCAGACCTCATCAACCAGAGTCTCTTCTATCTATCATGGTTGGATGACCATCGCGGAGATTTTGAGATCGCCGCACGTCGGTCGCTCACCGAGAAGGTGAGGGTGGACTGGTCGGACATACGCGTGGTCTGCATAGCTCCAAATTTCAAGAAGTACGACCTCCACGCGGTCCAGGTGATGGGAGCTAACATCGAGTTGTGGTCATACCGGCTCTTTGAGAACTCCATGTTCTATTTGGAAGAGGTGCTCCAGAAGACAGTGGGCGCCACGCCTGCTTCGATTACATCTGTCAAGAGCCCGAAGATGGTCGCCGCAGGGAAGAAGGCTGCCGTCACGCGAGCCAATGCAATGTACACATTTGATGAACATGTCGACGGCAAGCCAGAGAAGATTAGAGATCTGGCGATGGGCATATCTGATTTTGTCATGGGGCTGGACCCGTCGATTGAGCAGTCGCCCAAGAAGTTCTATGTGGCGTACAAGATTGCGCAGAACATGGTCTGCATGGAGGTCCAGCAGTCGAAAGTCACTCTCTTCTTGAAGCTTGATCCGCGCAAGGCAAAAGGACCGCCGAACATATCCAGAGACGTGTCCCGGATCGGCCATTATGGTACGGGCGACCTGGAGGTCACCGTGCGTTCCGACCGAGATTTCGAAGCGACGAAGCCGTTCATTGAGATGGCCTATCATGAGATCGGCGGCTGATTCTGGTCGCCATGCGCCATAAGCTTCGCGAGGTGATCGGCCCCGAGCAACTGCCGGTGGAGCACAAGAGAACATCTCGTTATGAACTTGTCGAAGAGCAAGGGGGCCGCCTGGAGGGTCAGGCCGGCACCCCGCAGGCCCAGACGTCGTCTGTCGCTTCGCTGTCTTCGCCGGGACGAGACACGAGCGACGTGGCCCGAGCGACGCTCTCCTGACGCGACGCGTCAGGAAAGTTGAGCCTCGCGAATTCGCCGAACAGCTCGCGGGCCTTGCGGTCGTAGGCTTTCGCCGCTTCGATGGGGTCATCGTAGTAGCCGATGTGTTTCGGGGTTCCTTCGCAGCCGATGCTGGCTTTGTACTTGTTGCAGTGCCGCTGCCAGGTGACGCCCTTGGGCAGGTCCCGGCCGAGATTGCCGCGACGATTGCGCATGTTCTCAGCGGGCGTGCAGACCCGCAGATTGGCCCGGCGGTTGTCGAGCGTGAAGCCTTCGATGTGATCGACGCACATCCCATCCGGCGGCTGCATGATCTGGCGGTGCATGTAGATCGTTTTGCCGTTCTCGCGACGGCAGGCGTACGGATGCTCACCCGCCCCGAGGGTACACCATCTATACTGGCTGAGCCACTCATAGTCGCCAGCGTCCACGATGGCGAACTTGCCCCTGGTCAGCGGGATGAAGCGGATGCTGTCGTCCGGCGGCTCGGGCGGCGTGCCGCGAACCACGGGACATCGCCTGGCGCGGAAGTTGGGGCATTGCTCGCACTCTCTGACACATGCAAGGCAACCCGGGCACTTCGGCGTATTCGCACAGATCCACAAGATCCGTTCGCCTTCGGGGACGCGGGCCGCATAGGCGCAGTTGGCGCAGCAGGGGGCCGGCTCGCGTCGTTCGCCGCTCGGTCCTCGTCGCTCGCAGAGAAGGGGGCAGTCGCGGTGGGCTTCGGCCAGAGCCTGGCAGACTGCCTTCCGGCGTTCGTCGCTCTGCGTCCCTGGTTCCCTGTCCTCCGCTCTTTGGGATTTCTCGCTGGTCTTCATGTTGACACCTTTTCGTCTTGCGAGTTTCGTTCCTGTAGACCATGAGAGGGCCGCGGAACGAATATCACGTCCCTCTATAATTGCCCGATGTTGCACGAATTTGTCGAAAAATCTGCGTTTCGAGGCAGCCCGAAATCGCGACAAGTCCATGCCGGAACTGGAATAGAAAAAATCTCTCGCGAAGGGCGTTTTCCGTTTTCAGATGTTGCACGAATTGTGCTATTCCTACTATGATGCAGGAGATTCACCGCAGAGGCACAGAGTGCACGCAGTAGAGGGGGAAGGCGAGAAGATGAGAGCGCGAAGAGATCGGCTCAGCACTCTTGCTGTGCGTCTAGTGCAGAAGGCTCATTGTGTAACTCGGCGATCTTCTGTTGTGCCATTGCGATTTCCTATCTTCTCAGGGATTGCACCGTTCTTCTCCGTGTCCTCAGTGTCTCTGTGGTGAAGCACGTGGCCATTTTGCGATTGGGGTTTACTAATCGGCCGGGGAAGCTTAGTATTTGGGACCGATTGTGACGGCTGTTCGTTTCGCGTGGCGCAGGCGGTTGGAGTCGTGTGGCGGCGGGCGGCGGTCAAGGATGGATCGTTCCTTGCAGATCAGAAAGGTGGGTTGAAGATGTCAACGAGGACGTGGCGGTTGGCGGCGATTGCCGTCGTTCTGGTGGCGGCAATGATGATGCTGGGCTCGTGCAAGTGCGCGTGCAAGAAGTTCGGCGGGGCGCAGGCGAAACAAGCGCTCGATATCGACGTGACCACGTTCGGGAAGATGCCGGACGGGCAGGAAGTCAAGCTGTATACCCTCTCCAACGCCAACGGCGCGACGGCCAAGATCACGAACTACGGTGCGATCGTTGTGTCCCTCGAAATGCCCGACAGCAAGGGGCAGATGGATGACATCGTCCTCGGGTACGACAACCTGGCCGGGTTCTTGAAGACCACGCCGTACTTCGGCGCGATCGTCGGGCGGTATGGCAATCGCATCGGCGGCGGCAAGTTCACGCTGGACGGCACGACCTATACGCTGGCGACGAACGACAAGACGAACCACCTGCACGGCGGCAACAAGGGATTCGACAAGGTCGTCTGGGAGCACAAGCCCGTGTGGAGGCCGGACGCGGTCGGCGTCGAGCTGACGTACCTGAGCAAGGACGGCGAGGAAGGCTATCCCGGCAACCTGAAGGCGACCGTGACGTACCTGCTGACGAACAGGAACGAGCTGCGGATCGACTACCTCGCGACGACGGACAAGGCGACGCCGGTGAATCTCACGCACCACGGCTACTTCAATCTGACCGGCGGGGCGAGGGACATCCTCGGGCACGGACTGATGCTCAACGCGGACCGGTTCACGCCGGTCGATGCGGGCCTGATCCCGACGGGCGAGTTGCAGCCGGTGAAGGGGACTCCGATGGACTTCACGAAGGCGACGCCGATCGGCGAGCGGATCGAAGCGGATTTCGCTCAGCTCAAGGCGGGCGGCGGCTACGACCACAACTGGGTGCTCAACCGCAAGGGCGCCGGCCTGAGCCTGGCCGCCAAGGTTGCCGAGCGGACGACCGGGCGCGTGATGGAGGTCTGGACGACCGAGCCGGGAATCCAGTTCTACGCGGGCAACTTCCTCGACGGGACTATCACCGGCAAAGGCGGCGTCGTCTACAAGCACCGCTGGGGTTTCTGCCTGGAGACGCAGCACTATCCGGATTCGCCGAATAAGCCGAGTTTCCCGTCCACAATCCTGAAGCCGGGCGAGAAGTACCAGACGACGACGATCTACCGATTCTCCACCAAGTGAGACCGGGTTGGCCTGAGCCGGGGCCTCCGGACGGACGGGAGGCCGTGAAATCCGTGGGTATTCAGCAGAGAGGTTGGCTATGCACACGATGCAACTGATGATGGGTCAGGTTTTTGCGACGGTCGATTGGGTGGCCATCGCGGCGTATTTCGCGATCCTGCTGGGCCTGGCCTGGTGGGTGATCCTCAAGAGCAAGAATA
>JAGOLX010000067.1 GCA_017993835.1 Phycisphaerae bacterium | reverse complement strand
GCCGCCGCCGGCCGGCTGCTGACTCCTGACGATCACGACGAGCGAGGGCGTCCGCGGACTTGGGCGACTTCGGCGGTCCCACAGGATTCGCCGCGTTTGCGGGTTCGGACTCGGTAGAGGCGTTCGGTGAAACCGCCTTCGGCTTCGAGGACGGCGGCTCGGGCTTCCCGACAAGACGGTGCGACGACAAGAGCGGTGGGCACAGCCCACCCTACAGCCTTCGTGCCCTTCGTGGTTTCATTGTCGTCGCTCGGGACTCGGCCCTCGTCGCTTGGGTGGATTCCCGCTTCCGCGGGAATGACAAGGTCGAGTCCACGTCTGTCGCAGTCCTCTCTGCAGCCTCTGTGTCTCCGTGGTGAAGAAGAAGATGGATTCCCGCTTGCCCCCCAATCGGGTCGAGGGCAGGTGTGGCTGGAATGACAAGAGGGATTGCCGCGCTGCGCTCGCAATGACAGGGTCGAATCAGCGTTCATCCGCGTTCATCTGCGGTTGGTGAGTCGTCGTGCGTCGTGCGGGATGTGTTGTGTGTCGTCCTGTGACCTTCTCACCTTCCTCTGCCTTCTGGCGTCTCTGTGCCTCTGTGGTGAAGAAGAAGATGGATTCCCGCGTCCGCGGGAATGACAGCCAAGAGAGCCTCCGTGACCTCTGTGGTGAAATACCTTGTCTGGAGTAGGAATAGCACAATTCGTGCAACATTTGAAAAGGGAAAACGGCCTGCGCGCGAGATTTTTTTTATTCCACGCCGGGACTGAACTTACGGCGGTTTTCGACCTCTGCCAAACACAGATTTTTCGACCAATTCGTGCAACATCGGGCAATTATAGAGGCGCCTCTTTTTTTCGGCGCCTCCGAAAGGTTGTGCCTGATGCGCGAGAAACAGGCCATCGGACGGATCGACCGCAGGTTTCGCGGGCTGCTGCCGATCTACGCGGATGCGGCGGGCGAATACTGTCGGATCCCGCTGACCCGGCGGATGTATGCGAAGGTCGATCCGGAAGACTTCTGCTGGCTGTCGCAGTATCGCTGGCACTACGTGCGGACGAGCCGGACGTTTTACGCGGTCCGGCCGAGCTATCACGCAGGCCGGTCGGGCAAGGTCTGGATGCACCGCGAGATCATGGGCACGCCCAGAGGACTCGTCTGTGACCACATCAACCACAACGGACTCGACAATCGCAAGGCCAACCTGCGGAACTGCACCGTCGCACAGAACAATCTCAACCGGGTCCGCTATCGCAACGGGCGGTCGCGGTACAAGGGCGTCTGGTGGAGCCGGAGCGTGCAGATGTGGGGCGCCCAGATCCAGGCTTGCGGGCGGGCGGAGTTCCTGGGCTATTTCGTGCATGAGGTGCAGGCGGCGCGGGCGTACGACGCCGCGGCCCGTCGACTGCACGGTGAATTCGCCAGTCTGAACTTCCCCGAGGAGCAGGGGGATGAGACGCAGGCATCGCGCAACCGACAACCGACTCCGACACGGACTACTCCGTCGGCGGGCGAGACACGAGCGACGGGCGACGAGCGACAAGATGCGACAGCGGATGACGGATGAGTGTCGCGCGGGTCGCGGGCGGGGTTGCGTCCTCTCATTCGGTGTTGCCTGGCGCATGGCGGTGGGCCAGCGCGCGGGCCATGTAGTCGTCGAGCAGCTCGATCTTGAACTCTGCGATCATCTCATCGACGGTGGTCGTCTCGTCCTCGCTGGCGATCAGCACGGACCCGAGGAATCCCGGATCGGTGATCTGGACCTTGGGTCCGTACTTGGCCTTCAACTCCCGCAGACGCGACCAGTTGTAGTCCAGGTGGGCCAGGCGGCAGTCGAGATTCACATCCGCGACGACGTAGTCGAAGTAGTTCGTGTTGGAGGCGACGACCTCGCCCAGCGGATTGCGGATCTCGCAGGGCAGACCCGTGACGGCCCCGACGAAATGGGCCCGGCAGGAGTACGCCCAGTAGGCCTGCATGAGCCCGCCGTGATACATGGAGGAGAAGATGATGAGGTCGGGCCTGGCCTGGACGTACTTGAGCCGGAGTTCGTCGAAGTTCAGGTCGAAACAGATCGCGAACGCCACGCGGCCGAAGTCGCAGTCGAAGACCGGGGCGTCCCCCCCGCACAGAATCCCGCTCTCCGTGGTCTCCTCGATGACGACGTGATTCTTGTTGTAGACGCCGACGGTCCGGCCCTGCCGGTCGGTGAGGACGCTGGAGTTGCGCCAGGTCCCGTCGTCCATCTCTCGTGCTGCGGAATAGACGATGTAGCAGCGGTTCTCCGATGCGACCTTGGCGAAGAAGTCCCGCACCTGGTTCTTGCGGACTTGGTAGTAGGCCCGACACTGGTCCCGCGACAGGCCGGCGGGGCGGTCGCACGCCTCCGGGACGACGATCAGGTCGGGCCGGTCCGGCAGGATCTGCGAGAACTCCCGCTGCCAGTGGGCGATCATCCGTTCCACGATCTGCTGGGGGTCGGCCTTCGCATCGACCGACGCCGGACGCGGACCCAGGGTCGCGATCTTCACGTGGCCTCGCTTCTTCGCGGGCACCGCCTGTGACGAGGCGCCCTCCTGGACCGTCGCAGGAGCAGGGGCGATATCGGCCGCTCGCGCGGGGACGCCGAGACCGCCTGCCGACAACAGAAGGGTCCCGGTCACAGTCAGCAACAGCGTGTAGGCCAGCAAGTTCGAGGTTTTCATAGCGATGCTCCTTCGTGCGAAGCGATTTGTCCTGGGTCGGCCAGGGGGTCCGTGACGAACAGACTGCCTTCGGATAGTAACGACTCCGCGGACGCCGTTCAAGCCACAACCTGACGCCGACAGAGGAGAAGACCGAAGGGGCGGAACGTGAGAGGACGACGCACGGAATGGGATGGGAACGGCGGGTGTGACTAATTTTTCTGGCACCCACGGCGGGTTGTCATGCTGAACGAAGTGAAGCATCCGGGCAACGAACGCAAATGTGGTTTGTTCTCTTGCCCGGCCCAGATCCTTCGCTGCCGCTCAGGATGACAAATTGGGGCCTGCACGTTGCCGCTGGTTCATTACAGGTCTGCCAGAAAACGTAGTCACACCCGGAACGGCGAGACGCTGCTTTTCCCATTTGCATTTCCACTGGCCGGGGTCTATAATGAGACGAGAAACGCGGAATGAAGAGATTCAAAGAAACGCAGAGAGACTCAATCGGGAGAGCCACCATGAATCGTCAGTGTATCCAATTCGTTGCGTCGTTCCTGGTGTTCGTTCTGGGTGGTGTGGCTGGGGCGGTGGAATTCGCCGGGGGGACGGGTGAGCCGAACGATCCCTACCTGATTGCTACAGCCGAACAACTGCTGGAGGCCGATTTCAGTGTGCCGGGGACGTACTTTCGGCTATCCTGCGACATTGATCTCGACCGACAGACCATCGAGCCCTGCCTGTTTCGTGCCCATCTGGACGGCGACGGCTTTGAGATTCGCAGCGCCGTGATTATCTGGAATATGAGTCTCTTTGGGACGATCGAGCCCGAAGGGACCATCACCAACTTGGCCTTGACCGATTGTGACCTTGGCTGCACTGCTCGGCGGGAGGACGACCAAATCACCCATCCGGTGGGTGCAATGGCCTCGACGAACTACGGGACGATCTCGAACTGCAGGGTCACGGGTTGGGTGGTCACACGACAGAGTATGATTGTCGGAGGGTTAGTGGGACAGAATAGCGGGTTGATTGCCAACTGCTGTTTCGATGGGTGGGTGAGCACCGACTGGGAAACCACGACTCCCCGGATCGGAATGGGCGGTATGGTCGGTGGGCTAGCAGCCTGGAACTCCGGCACAATCGCGAATAGCTTCGCCCGCGGCACAGTCGTTGGCAAAGAGGGTATGGGTGGGCTGGTTGGGTATAACCTAGGGAAGATCAGGAACTGCTACGCGTGGGGCACAGTCATTGGGGGCGTCGGGTCCGGCGGTCTCGTGGCCGACAATGGAGGGTCTCTGGACCGCTGCTATGCGATCAGTTGGGTGACGGGCCAGATGAGCGGCGGTCTGGTCGGCATGGCGGGTGGGGGCGGCGGAAGGGCCACGGATTGTCTCTGGGATACTTGGCTCGCCGGGTGCGAGACCAGTGGTGCTGGAGTGGGTGTAGATGGTCTTGGGTATTACCTTCGGGGGTTCTACGCGTTTAACGGCTGGGCTGGGGATCCGAATTGGGTGGTCCCTCTTGAGCCTGGCACGTCCGAGGGCTATGCGCAACTGGCGTGGGAAGACACGGATGGGGAGACTATTCTGGAGCCCAAATCCTTGTGGTATCCCGGCGGAGGAAGCGGAACGGAGAGTGACCCATATGTCATCACGGATGCTTCATCTCTATCATATTTGACTACCGTGAGTATTCTCTGGGACTCGCATTTTGTCCTTGCAGCAGATCTGAATATGGCTTCCTATCCGCATTTCCATCCAATTGGCGTCGGTCAAGGTAGCAGTTTCTCGGGGAAGTTCGATGGGAATGGGCATGTGATTCGCAACGTGAGTATCGGTTCCGATGAGGCGACGGCGTGGAACTCGGGGGTATTCGGATACGTGACTGGCGAAATCTGCAATCTCCGCCTCGAGAATGTCGAACTTGAGGGAGCGACGAATTCTTACATGGTGGGATTGTTGGCGGGTGCATGTACTGGTATCATCCGGAATTGTTCCGTGACCGGTTCCATTTGCGTCGGCGAGCACAGTCAGTGCATCGGCGGACTGGTCGGCATGAGCAGCGCCGAAATCAGCGAGTGCGAGGCTGCTGTCCAGATTGAAGCCGGCGAGGGAAGTACCGACGTTGGCAAACTGGTTGGCCAACAGATGCCCCATCGCCCTTGAAATTGATGCCGGCAAGAGAGAAGACGCACTCTCGTTGGGCAAGTGCCGGGCGGATTCTTACGGGTTCGTCCAGCCGATGGCGCTCAGCGCGGGCTGGATCTCCGGGTTGGACATGAACAGGTTCCAGCACAACTGTGTGCGGTAGTTCTCGATCATGATCAGGATCGGACCCTGGTCGATGGCGACGCAGCCGGAGGCGAACCAGTTCTGGGCCGGATGGAAGGCGTCGTAGAAGCCGAACGGGCCCCAGAGGTCCTGGCCGTAGGCGTGGTAGAGGTGCTTGAGCGTCGCGAGGGATTCGGCGGGGACGTAGGGCATCGCGCTGAGTGCCGCGGTGGGGGAGATCGTGCCATTGTCGTTCGTCGGGGAGTGAGCGTTGTAGCCCCACGGATCGAAGCTGGCGGTCAGGCCCCAGACCAGATCGCTGTAGCCGGCGTATCCCTTCGGATTCTCGATGCAATAGGCCCGGTGGATCAGCGAGATGTTTCGGCTGTTGTCGAAGTAGTTGCAGTACTTGTCGCTCTTGTCGCGGGGATCGAAGCCCAGGTGGCTGTAGTGCGTGAAGAACAGCGGGCCACCCTGGGCCGGGCCCACCCATTGCCGATAGTTGTAGTAGGTATTGGGATTGGCGTAGTCGGCGGAGCCCGCCCAGCCATTGTAGTAACACGAAGCGGGAATCGGATACGTCGGCGAGGCAATGGCCAGCAGGTAGACGATCATGCACTCGTTGTAGCCGCGAATGGCGTGATTGATCTTCCAGCCGTAGGTCGGCGACCAGTGCCAGTACAGCACGTCGCTCCGCGGCACTTGGCGGTACCAGCTCCACTCGACCTGTTCCCACAGGCGGGTGGCCCTCGTGCGGATCTCCGTCTCGACGGGGTCGTTGGCGTCGAAGTACTGGCGGGCGGTGAGCATGCCCTGCACGACATAGGTGGTCTCGACGAGGTCGCCGCCGTCGTCGTACTGGCTGAAAGGCTTGGTCCGGCCGGAGTTGCCGTAGATCCAGTGCGACCAGGCGCCGTGGTAGCGGGTCGCCCTCTCCTCCAGGAAGGTCAGGATCGTCAGGACCCGCTGGGCGGCCTGGGCTCTCGTGACGAATCCCCGCTCGGCGCCGACGCAGATCGCCATCAGGCCCATGCCGGTGCCGCCGGAGGTGCAGGTGTCGGCGCCGTGGCCGAACCCGTAGCCCTCGCGTGTCAGACCGCTGGCCGGGTGGGCGTAGTCCCAGAAGTATCGGAAGGTCGCCTCCTGCACGGAGGTGAGCAACTGGTCGTCGGTCATAGCGCAGGAGGTGGCGGAGGCGACGTTCGAGGGCTCGGATTCCCCGCCGGCGCGGATGGCGACCGCTTTGACGTAGTAGTGATAGGTCGCGTCGTTGGCGCCGAAGAAGTCGCTGTAGACGGACGTTTTGTGCACCGAGCGATTGACTTTGACGAACGACCCGTCCGCAGACTCGGCGCGATAGATGTTGTAGCCTTCGAGGTTCGGGTCCGCGCTGAGCGACCATCGCAGGTCGATTCGACTGTCGTGGCCGGTGGCGGTCACGTCGTTGGGCGCCGCGGGCGGGGGCGGGGGCGGGACCGTCTCGGACTGCGCCAGCGTGCCGATCTCGTCGGCACTGAGCGGGCGGTTGTAGATCCGCACGTCGTCGATCAGGCCGTTCCAATATCGGCCGGAGACTTGCCCGTTCTCGCCAATCAGGACCGTCCTCCAGTTGCTGTTGATGCTGCCTGCGAGGGATTTGGAGTCGACGCAACTGCCGTCCTGGTACATGCACAGTTGGGAGCCGTCGTAGACGCCTCCGATGTGGTGCCAGGCGCCGTCGTTGACGTCGTTGCTGTAGACTTCCGGCCAGCCTCCGCCCGCCAGACCCAGGCACAGGAAGGCGATCCGATTGTCGTCTCGCGTCCGCGCCAGGACCCAGTCGTCGCCCTTGGTGACGATGGCGTTCCAGTTCCGGTCGAACGCGCGGACCGCGATCCAGCAGGCGATGGTGATCCGCTCGGTGAAGGTCAGGGACGGGTCGTCGCCGACGTCGAGGTAGTCGCCGTCGCCGCTCAGGTCCAGGCACCAGCCCCGCTCGGCGTCATTCACCCAGGCGGGGAATCCGACGAGCGTGCCGTGGTTGGCACCGCCGCTGTCGTTGGCGTTGCCGTCCAGTTTCCAGTGGCCGACGAGGTTCGGGTCCGTCGCGGACGAGGACGCCCGACCCATCGCCGCCAGGAGGAATGCCACCGCCAGGAACGTCGCTCGAGGACCCGTGGAGATGCTGCTTCTCATTTCGTACCTTCCTTCCCGTGCAGGAGTTGACCGTCGGGGTGCAGGACCCTGCAGCCGCACTGCTGCCTGCTACCGCCTATTCTATTCGCGTGGGCACGGGAATACAAGCATCCTCCACGGGCCGGACAATCGCATGTTCCCCTCTACTGCGTCTGTCTCGAAAGAAGACTCCGACGCTCATCCGGTCTCAGCATACCCCGCGAAGCCGTTCATGGTCCTTTGGCCCACCCTACGTGTCGATGCCGCATTTTTCAGAGGAGTCGGGTAGAAGCCGCATGCGCCATAAATGCCAAGCCCCGCTCGGGTGAACGGGGCTGGCATTTGGTGGAGGCAGGTGATAGAGAGCTGCTATCATCAGGGAAGCGATAGTGGTGTTCCTGTGTCTCCTGGCTTGTCGCCTGCTGTGGGTGTAGTTTGGGTTAAGTCGCAGGTTGTGCCGGTCTGCCGGGATGTCCAACGCACTGTCCGGCGTTGGACGTCCCTCTCTGCTGGCGTCGCATCCATTGCGGTGGTTCTCGGCCCCCCAAGACCGGCCTGATCCTGATGGCTGCTGCATCCGAAGGGAGCGGCTGCCCCAGCCGAGGGAAACCCGCGCCAAGCGTTGCGTGGGATGCCCCCATTCATCGGGTCTCCTGCCGAGAGAACCTCGTTATTCGTTTTGCCGAGAACCATCTTTACCACCACCTTACCTTGTACCTTGAAGCCGTGCTCTTGATTGTCTTCACCCTTAAGTGCCGCAACAGGGGGTGAACGTAACAGGGTTTTCGCGAAATCTGACGATTTTTCTCGGACGAATCGCAAGTCCTTCCTGAGAAATCACTTGCGAAATCGTGGGGAAAGGGATCTGGAGGCTGTTTTGTTCGCCTGCCTGGCCTGATTGGGAGTTGACAACCCCCGACAGCACCGATTACACTGCTATCTGAGCGCCTGTAGCTCAATTGGATAGAGCATCAGCCTACGGAGCTGAGGGTTAGGGGTTCGAGTCCCTTCAGGCGCATGGTCCGGTAGAACTTGTGATGGAAACACTTGCATTTGCCTGTGAGTATGGGTAAACTACAGGCAGATCCTGTGTTCTCGATATGGGCGACGTGGAAAAGTGTGAGGGGGACGGTAAGGAGTCTTGCCATGACGGACAAGCGTGGGTTTACGCTGATCGAGTTGTTGGTCGTCATTTCCATTATTGCCATCCTGATGGCCATCCTGATGCCGGGACTTCAGCGAGTCAAGGCGCAGGCACAGCTCACCGTTTGCAGGAACAACCTGCGAAACTATGGCCTGACGGGCAGAATGTACTCCGACGACTTCGACGGGGAATTTCCGTATTCGTTCCACTGGCTCTACGCGAGCCATGCGGGCTGCGACTGGCACAATGAGGCCAGGAATCTCGATCGGCATCCTGAACTGGCCGGCTGTCTCTGGCCATATCTGAAAGGGCAGGAGATCAATCTGTGCCCGCAGTTCAGCGTGGTGGCGAGGGAGATGGGCTGCCAGAGTTGCGGCAAAACCGGCAGCATCGCGCTCAAGCCGCAGTATGGCTACACGATGAACTCCTACCTCAATGGCGATGGCTTTGGCTACATCCCGTCGCAGTACCAAACGACTATCTCGAAGCTCAAGCTGGAAAACCAGGTGAAAGAGCCCGCTCGGACGTTCTACTTCGGCGAGGAGAACTCCTGGTCGATTCCCGGATACAGCAGCGCGGGCATCAACGACAACAACCTTCGGGCTCTGCCCAATGGGACCACGGACTGCTTCGCCACCTTCCACCGGACGCGAGCCAGCCAGCGGAACGAGGGCACCAGTTTCGCGGTGTTCGTGGACAGTCACGTCGAGGAGGTTTCTCCCTACCCGCCTGAGGAGAACCCGAATGCTCCCAAGGGCAATACATGGCAGTTGAGTTGGCCGGGCAAGAAGCCGGCGCCGATCTTCTGATCGTCCGCCTGGCCACGTCCATACGCTGTGCAACGCGGAGGAATTATGCACGTGGGCAATCGAAGAGGTACGACCGGGTTTACGCTGATCGAGTTGTTGGTGGTGATCGCGGTCATCGCTCTGCTGATGAGCATCCTGATGCCCGCGCTGAATGCCGCCCGCGAACAGAGCAGGAAGACGATGTGTGCCCAGAACGAGAAGAACACCGCGCTGGGCCTGATCATGTACGCCAACGACTACAAAGGCAGATTACCGTTCAATTCGCGGGACCGGTGGCTGTTCGACGTGACGTACTGGACGACCGACATCGTTCTGGCGACCGGGGCCTTCGACCGACACATCTTCTATTGCCCCTCCTGGCGGCAGCGGGACAACATCATCTTCTGGCGCTACGGCGAGAACCTGCCGGGCGGGACGCCGGAGGAGTACGAGAGGCCCGAGCCCACGGCCACCGAAATCCGCAAGGACTTCCACCGTATCCTGGGGTATTTCTGGCTCATCGATTTCCAGGATCCCAGCACTGGGAAAGGCCGACCAAACCAGCCGATGAGTTCCGGGGAAACCAAGGTATGGGCAAAGTCCGTGGTTGAGGCTGTGGCCACGGTCAACGGGAAGAGAATCAAGAAGCCACCCGCTAGCGTGGAGTTGATCACTGATACGACCGCCAGTGACGGCCCAGATCGCCAGAACGCTGATTTCACCAAGGCTACCGGCGGCGTCATGTCTCGGTGGGGGATCTACGATCGGTCCAATCACGTCAAAAGCAAGCAGGCCACCGGTACCAATGTCGCCTTTCTGGACGGCCACGTCGCCTGGCGGCCCTTCGACGAGATGGAGCACCGCTGGTTCTACAAGAGCTACGGCAATCCCTGCTTGTGGTGGTGACCAGTCGGATGCGAATGGGCGTCACGCCAGCGCGGAACACTGGACGGCGCCTGTCATCCTGAACGAAGTGAAGGATCTGGGCCGCGATCCAAGAGGGCTTCTCTGTCTGTAGCCAGATCCTCCGCCTTTGGCTCAGGATGACATATCCCCTCGCAAGGATCGCTCGCTACCACAATTCCGTCCACTTGAGTTTGATCCCGCCGGCGGTGGGTTTCGGATCGGGGGCTGATGTCGAGGCGGGGTTTTGTTTGCTTTTGGGGGCGGACTTGGACGGATGGCCCGATTTCGACGCCGGACCCGATTTGCCCTTCGCGTCTGATCTCGGCGCGGGAGCAGGTTTCGACGGGTCCTTCATCGACAGGCTGATCCGCTTCTTCGTCATGTCCACCGCGACGACTGTCACCATCACCTTCTGGTGTACCTTGACCACTTCAGCCGGGTCCTTGACGAAGCGGTCCGCGAGCTGGCTGATGTGAACGAGTCCGTCCTGGTGGACGCCGACATCGACGAACGCGCCGAACGCGGTGACGTTCGTCACGATGCCGGGCAGTCTCATGCCGGGCTGGAGGTCCTCCATCTGCTTGACCCCCTCGGCGAAGCGGAAGACCTCGAACTGCTTCCGCGGGTCCCGGCCGGGCTTGGCCAGCTCCTGCAGGATGTCGGTGAGCGTCGGCAGGCCGATGGTCTCGGTGACGTACTCCTGGAGGCGGATCTTGCCGCGGAGCGAGTCGTCCCGCATCAGGTCCGCGACGGAGCAGCCGACTCGGGTCGCCATGGCGTCTACGACGTGGTAGCTCTCCGGGTGTACGGCGCTGGCGTCCAGGGGATGGACAGCGTCTCGGATTCGCAGGAAGCCCGCAGCCTGCTCGAAGGCCTTGGCCCCCAGGCGGGGGACCTCCTTGAGGTCCTCGCGGGCGCGGAACGCGCCGTGCTCGTTGCGGTACGTGATGATGTTCTGGGCGAGCTGCGGGCCCAGGCCGGAGACGTATTGCAGCAGCTCTTTGCTGGCGGTGTTGACCTCGACGCCCACGCTGTTGACGCAACTGACGACCACGTCGTCGAGGCTCTGTTTGAGCATGGGCTGGTCCACGTCGTGCTGGTACTGGCCAACCCCGATGGATTTCGGATCGATCTTGACGAGTTCCGCCAGGGGGTCCATGAGCCGTCGTCCGATGGAGACGGCGCCGCGGACGGTGACGTCGTGGTCGGGGAACTCCTCGCGGGCGACGTCGGAGGCGGAGTAGACGGAGGCGCCGGCCTCGTTGACCATGATGACGGGGATGCTGTTGGGCAGGGAGGCGCTTTGGACGAAGGCCTCGGTCTCCCGACTGGCGGTCCCGTTGCCGATGGCGATGGCCTCGACCTCGAATCGCTGGCACAGGGCCGCGAGCTTGACCGCGTCGGGCGAGCCGGGCTTGTCCGCGTGGTGCAGGTAGACCACGTCGTTGTATTTCAGTTGTCCCTGCCGGTCCAGGCAGACGATCTTGCAGCCGGTGCGGAAGCCCGGATCGATGGCCAGCACGTTCTTGCGCCCCAGCGGCGAGGCCAGCAGCAGTTCCCGAAGGTTCTCCGCGAAGACCTTGATGGCCTCCTTGTCGGCCCGCTCCTTGGTCTCGACGAGGATCTCGGTCTCCATCGAGGGCGCCAGGAGACGCTTGTAGCCGTCGAGGGCGGCCTCGCGAACCAGGATCGAACAGGGGGACTGCCCTTTGACGAACAGGACTTCGAGGGTCCGTGTCGCTTGATCCTCGGGGACGTTGACTTGCATTCGCAGAAAGCCCTCCCGCGTGCCCCTTCGCATGGCGAGAATCCGGTGCGAAGGCGCCTTCGCGACCGGCTCGGTCCAGTCGAAGTAGTCCTCGAACTTGCACCCCTCGGCCTCCTTGCCCGCGATGACCTTCGTGTGGAATGTCCCTTCCTTCTGGAACAGTTCGCGGATGCGAGTGCGGGCGGTCTGGTCCTCGTTCACCCACTCCGCGATGATGTCCTTGGCGCCGGCCAGGGCCTCTTCGACGGAGGTCACGCCCTTCTCCGCGTTCACGAACGCGCCCGCCTGGGCGACCGGGTCCGTCGTCGGGTCCTGGGCGAAGATGAGCTGGGCCAGGGGCTCCAGTCCTTTCTCCTTGGCGATGGTGGCCCGGGTCCGGCGTTTCGGGCGATAGGGTAGGTAGATGTCCTCCAGTTCGGTCATCGTCCCGGCGTGTGCGATTCGCTCCTTGAGGTCGTCGCTGAGCAGCCCTCGCTCCTGGAGTGACCCGACGATCGCTTCACGCCGGGCATCCAGTTCCGCGAGCTGCGTGAGCCGGGTCCGGACGGCGGTGATGGCGACCTCGTCCAGGCTGCCAGTGACTTCCTTGCGGTATCGTGCGATGAACGGCACAGTGGCTCCGCCTTCGAGCAGTTCGGCTGCGGCGAGCACCTGATGCGGATTCAGGGACAGCTCCGAAGCGATCTGAACGACGTGCATCTGATTCAAGGGTCGATCCTTTGCATATCCATACCTTCCAGCCGTCCGCACCCACCCGGCGCGCGGACAACGCAACTATAGCGGTGTGTCAGTGTGTTTTCAAGCGGGGGAGAAGGGACACCGGGGCAACAGGGTGCATGTCCCCAGTCGCGCGCGTGCGATAGGGGTTCATAGAGCCCCAGGATTGTCATTCCCGCGCAAAGCCTGCCCTCGACCCGATCGGGGGCGGGAATCCACTCTCCGGGGCGTGCCAAGTCCCGCGGTTCCTGGATTCCTGCTTTCGCAGGAATGACAGAGTCGGGGCAATGTCTCGTCACTCTGTGGAAGGCTGCAACTACGGTCATGCACGCGGGGCAATGCGAACTGCCCTTAACGGAGGCCGACGCGAGGGAGGTAGAACAGGCCCGGCGAGATGCCGAGATCATCGGGATAGGGTTCCCCGGTCTCCGGGCGAAGCATGACGCGCATGGGCGTCGTGTCGGTGGGCAAGTAAGACTCGACGTGGCCGTCCACGTAGCCGGCATGGAGCGTGACATCGAGGGCCGCCAGCTCTTCAGCGGCGGGTTCGCCGGGCAGGGACCAGAACGCGGAGGAGATGTCGCTGCCCTCGGTGACAACCGCGTCGCGGAGCGGCTCACAACTGCCGAACGCGTTAGGGCTGCGGAAGTGGTCATATCCGAGGTAGTCGGTCACGAGGATACGGCTTTCACCCGAGCCTCTCGCGGGCGCCCGCGGGCCGCGGAACAGGCCTGCGCCGTTCCCGAGGCAGCCCGCGTAGTTCCAGTAGAGGCAGTAGGTGCCGAGCAGGGCCTCGGGCAGCGGAGCGATGTCCGGGTTGTTCCAGTCGTCGCCCGCGTCCCATGCCTGCTGGAGGTACTTGTACTTCAGCGGGGCGTTCGGGCAGAACAGGGTGTCCGCGTTCGCCAGGTATGTGTGCAGATACGCGCTGACGGATCGGTGCGCGGCGGGAGTTCGCTTGCGGTATGCGGTCAGGTAGGTCGGCTCCTGCCAGTTCCAGTTCTTGCCGACGCCCAGGGTGGCCACCGACGGCGGGTAGAGCCCGCGATTGTCGTCCGCGTAGCAGTTGACGGCCGCCGCGATCTGCCGCAGGTTGCCCACCCCGATGACCTGCCTGGCCTGCTGACGGACCCTCTCCAGCACCGGAATCAGAGTCGTCATCAGGAGGGACAGGATACCCAGAACGACCAACAGCTCAATCAGGGTGAACCCAATCCCAAATTGTCCTCTCTCGACCCCTTTCCGGCTCCGCGAACTCCACTCGGTTGGATGCGCCGTCGCCGACATCCTGGTTCCCATACTTCAACGTGTCCCACTCCATCCTCTCCATCATAATGGAGATCGAGCCTCGCGTCAACGGAGAAAAGGGCGGTTTTCTGGATAAATCCCGTCGTCCGAGGTTACGCCGGCCGTCCTGGCTGTTTCCGTGGCCCTCCCAGGTTTTGGATGGCTGTCGCCGTGTGCAAAAAGCAAGCGGGACCGCACCCTTCGCGTGACGATCCCGCTGCTGTGTGGTGGGACCAAGTCCGGCCCGCCGCTGCGGACGATCCCTGTTACTTCTGTGTCGGCACGTCGCCCAGCCACTGCTCGGCCAGGATTGCCAGATCTCGGAAGTCGATGGACCCATCATGGTTGATATCACCGGCCAGCGGCCATTCGCTCATGCTGGCCTCGGGCGTTCCGCCGAACGCGCCCATGTTGATGCGTCCCCCGTTGGGCAGCCGCTCCGCCGCGACGTCTGCCTCCGGGTCGCCCGCATCGACGCATGGGCTCGTCCGGTCGTCGAACGCCCACAACCCATAGGTCGAGACATATCGTCCTTTCTCCGACAGCAAATGGTAGTCCCCGCCGGTTCTGTCGGCGAACAGCGGGTCGTCACTGATGTTACCCTGGCCCTCAAGCCCTTGTTGGATACAACTGAACATCGCCTGGCACTCGTGTAGATCGCCGTTGGCGTTGTCCCAGAGGATGCAATTGACGATGGTGGGGTTGGCTCCGTTGTAGGCGGCGATTCCGAAATCGTTGCCCGCGACGGTCACGTTCCGGATAGTCGGACTGCTGCCGACGACGAAGACCCCGACGTCGCTGTGCGTGATGACGAAATTCTGCAGAACGCTGTCCGATCCCTCGGCAGTGAAGAAAGAAACCGCGTAGCCGTCGGGCGACTCCAGGGTGGGCGCCCCGTTCCATCCGGCCACGGCAATGGCCTTTCCGCCGAAGTCGATGTCCTCGCGGTAGACGCCGGGAGCCACTGCGACGGTGTACCCCTCCGGCGCGACGTTGATGCCCGCCTGGATTGTGGCAAACGCTTCCTTCGGGCTCCACCCGCTGTTGTGGTCGTCGCCCGTTGCCGCGTCCACGTAGTAGCAAAACGGGCCGTTGAATTCGTACGCGCCCAGGTCGACGCGACTGTTCGCGATCCGGCTCTTGCCGTCGAGGTCGGCGGTCATGGAAGACGGGACCGCAGCGTCGCTGCCTATGTCCAGACAAGGCGAACCCATCGAGAGCCTCAGATCGTCGTCGAACGTGCCGCGAACCGCGTCGGCCCCGGCAGCGTCGAGGAACTGCGGGTCGCTGTGGATGTTTCCTACTCCGGCCCATGCGCCCGTGACATTACTGTAGGTGATGTCCGCGGTGCCGTTCAGGAGGTAGACCTCGTCCGGGACGTCTCCCCACAGGATGCAGTTGGTGATCCTCGTCGTGCTCTGGCGGCCGTAGAGGGCGCCGCCGTTCTGGAGGGCCCGATTCGACGACAGGGTACAGTTGAGAAAGGCGGCCTGGGCGGGGGCATCGATGAACGCAGCGGCGCCGTTGCTGGCGGTGTTGGCGGAGAACAGACAACTCAGGAAACACGGCCGGCCTGAGCCGTAGACTGCCCCGCCCTCGTTGGCGGCGGTATTCCCTACGAACAGACACGCCGTCGTGGTGGAGACGCAGTTGTCTCCGTTGTGGATCGCGCCGCCGCGTCCGGTATCGGCTCCATTGCCCGTGAAGACGCATCGCGTTATCGTTGGGCTGCTCGAATCGTTGTTGTAGATCGCGCCGCCGGAGGCCGCGAGGTTGCCTTCGAAGACGCAATCGGTGAGGGTCGGGCTGCTCTTGTCGAAATTGTGGATTGCGCCGCCTCTAGACCCCATGGCCTGATTGGCCTGAAAGACGCAGCCCTGGATCGTCGGGCTGCTGGCGATATTGGCGATGGCCCCGCCCCAGTACTGTCCGAACTCGCCGCAGGCGACATTGGCGACGAATGTGCAGTCGATCAGCGAGGGATCGCCGCGGATGATGTGGAGGGCGCCGCCCAGGCTCGTCCCGGCCACCGACAGAGTGAAGTTCTCGCGGAACAGGCACTTTGTGAAGATGGGAGAAGCGTTGATCGACAGGACGCCGGCCCCCCCGGCGGCGTCCCCTCTGGCAACGAGAGCCGTGTTCCGTTGGAACGTGCACTGGATGAATCGGGGACTGCCAGCCAAGAGGAACGCTCCGCCCCCGTCCGTATGGGCCGCGGCGCCCCAGTAATCCCCGAGTGTGTAGATACCGAACTCGCTCATGGCATGTCCATCCGCGATGGTGAACCCGTCCAGCACGGCGGAATTCCCCGCGGAGTTCACTGTCACTACGGACTGGCTGTTGTCCTTTCGGCTCTTGTCCTGTACGAAATCGCGGATGCTCTCCCAGTCGTGGCCCGCCAGCGGGACATCGTCCGAGGCCAGGTCCCCGCTCAGAACGCTCTCGTAGGCGTCGATTTCCCTTCGGTCGGGATCGGCGGCCCCATAGCCCGCGTAGCCGCCTCGGAGTGTGACGCCCGATGGGAGGACGAAACTGTCGGTGCGTCTTCCAGAGGCGACGACGCGGGCTCCATCTCGTGTGTCTGCAAAACGTTCGTCCGGTCGGTATGTGCCCTGAGCGACCCGTATCGCGTCGCCCGGCCTGGCGGCGGCCAAGGCATCCTGCAGGCACAGAAATGCATTGGCCCAGTCGGACCCGTCGTTGAGGCCGGTGGCCCGCCCGTCGCAGTAGACCACCGAGGCAACCGCCGGGCTCGATATGCCGGCGAGTTGCGTGAGGACCAAGGCTATCCATCCTGCGGTTGTGTGCAACGGGATTCTCAGGGCCTTTGGCATTTCACTGTCCAAGAGGTCTCACGGCGTGGCTCCGTCGTGTATCTTCAGTAATTCGAGCGGCCACAACATTCCCTGCTGCTTCAACTTCATGGCTTCGGGCACACCGACGCGCGGCTCTGTGAATGTTGCGTCGAGAGAGTCCTCGTCCGCCGAGTACGTGAACGCGATCTGTCCCGTGATGGTCGGGCCGTCCTTGGCCGGTCCCGGATGCAGTTCCAGCCGGTCCACGAGGTCCTTCTCCATGTCGATCACGTAGGTCAGGACCGACGGCTCAGATTGCACGGAGACCATCGCCTGATCGGTCTGTGGGTCGTACTGCGTCCGGAACCACAACTGCTGCTCCGCGGCGTCTCGCCGGACCGTATCGATCGAGTGCAAGCCCAGCCAGGGGCGGGCCAGCCCTCGGAAGAAGGCGCCGCTCGGGTATCGCGCCACGACGCGGTTGCCCTGGTCGTACACGACGGCCCCCTCTTTCGTGTCCACGGCGCGGAGCTTGTTTCCGATACGGATATCGATCCAGGGGGAGTAGAAGCGGCTGGCCGCATATGTCAAGGGCAGGTGGCCCGTCCCTGCGAGCGTGACTCCGTTGATTTGCCCGTGGATACGGAAGTACGTCCGACCGTGGCGGTGCATAGCGTCCCGCTCATCGATCCGGCGTGCGCTCTGCGGCCAGCCGAACTGAAAATACTCCTCCTCGAGAACGTTCAGGTGTCGGTCCACTTGTTGAACCGTCTGTTCTCCATTGCCTTGCCGTCTGCACATGATGAGCAGGCCCTTGGTGGCCGAGGGCCTGGCGCCGCCGTAGGGCGGCGCAACAGGGGACCCCTCGACCTGCGAGAGGAAGCTGCTCAGGCTTGCCGAATCCGTTGGCAGCCGTCGAACGCTCAGGTCCTCCTCCCAGGTGCGATGATTCTTGATATGCACGGTATTCGTGCCATAGTCGAAATGGTAGTTGGCGAACTGGTTCTCCAGCACCAGCGACACGGGTCCCTCGCCGGAGGCGTCGAATTGCACCTGCCTCATCATGACCGCCTGACGCGGCCCCTCCGGGAAGTAGTACCAGCGGTCCGAAGGCGCGGAATCGTCCTGGCGAGTCACAAGGGCCGACCGGGGATCGGGGATTTCGGAGGGAAGGCCAACGCGGCGACTCGAGCCTTCCCTCGTCGATCCCCAATCTCCGATCGACCCGACCCCCACCACGGCCACCAGGGCCAGCGTCAACAAGCCGGTCTTGCTGGTAGCCGTTGCCAGCAGGGTGGCAGTCGGACCCACCGACAGCGTGGAAGCTGTGATGGAGATTTCCGCTGCCGTCGCCTCGGTGGCCGCGGTCATCTTGCCGAAGAGGACCAAAGCCAGAACCAAGGCGCCCTTGCCCAACCCGTGCCGGGACAACCGGCTGGTGAGGGCCTTCTTGGCACGATAGAACAGGGCACGAGCCCCGATCTCTGAGCAATCCATCAGTCTGCCGATATCGGCATAGGACATCTGGTCGTAGCATCGCATCGTCAGGATGGCCCGATGCCGGGGCTCGAGCGACTCGATGCAGCGCAGGACGATCTGCTTGAGCTCATCGGTGACCGCGTCGGCCAGCGCGTCGTTGCAATGGGCCTGCCCCTCGTAATCGCCGTCCGGGCTCGCCTGTCGAGCGGGCAGATCGTGTTCCGTGAGCTGAGAGAGGCTTCGCGTCTTGTGTCGCCACTGTCGTCCAAAGTGGTTCCGCACCTTGTTGAACGCGATGCCTTGGAGCCACGCCCAGAATCGATCGGCTTGACGCAACTTGCCAAACAGCCGCAACATCTCTAAGATCGTCTCCTGAACTATGTCCTGTGTCAGGTCTTCCTGAAGCGTCAGGCGGTACACATACTCGTGCAGGCGGACCCTCGCTGCCTCGGCCAGGCGATTCAGACTATCCCTGTCGCCGAGCCGTGCCTTCCTGACCAACTCGAGGGTGTCCCATTCACACGAATACATTCGTCATCTTTAAGTCTGACAACCTGCAGGAACGTGACGCGGAATTTTCTTCGTTTCCAGATTTTTTCGGCTGGATAGGCGCCCGCCCCCCAGAGATTCCCTTCCTACGGCATACCCCAGCTTGGAGTAGGTGATTCTACAATCGACAGACATGCCACAGGTCTGATAAATCCTACAGCCCTCATGGTGATCGACGCGGTCGCAGTCCGGCTGCGATCAGAAGCCGGCCATACCCGGCGAGGGAAGGGCGGCGGACCAGTCGTTCGGATCGTTGCCGTCGGCGGACTTGTTGCTGCGGTTCAGAGAGCACCCCATCCCGTCGGCCGAATCGAACCAGTCGTCTGCGTACTCGAAGCTCTCGATTACCTCTCCCGCCGCATCGACCATCGTGATCCTCTCTCCTGCGTTGCTCAGAGCGCCTGCGAACTGTGCCAGGACGGGCAGGTCGTCGCCATATCGGGCCTCGAAAGCTGCGATGTCCTTTACCAGAAGGCAACAGCCCCCTGCAGGCAGCTCGAAACTCGGGAATGTGTACTCGATCCCCTCAGTGAACCGGACGAGGTTCAGGTTGACTGTTTCCACTCCGACGTTCGCGATCTCGATGAACTCGCTGTTCGGATCGTCCGCGGGGTTGAACAGGATCTCGCTGATGCGGAGGCTCTCGGCCACCGGGCCGACCACGAAGACCGCTTCGTTCAAGGCGCTCCAGGTACCGCCGTTGAGCAGTCGGGTCTTGACCCGGGCGCTGACGGTCAGTCGGATCGGCTGCGCGTACGACCGGCTCGACAGCGTGTTGACGGCGCCGCCGGGAAGGCGGGGGTCGGAGCCGTCCATTGTGTAGTAGACGGTGCCGCCGCCAGCGGAAAGCTGCACGGAGGAGCCGGAGGCGACGTGGCCCCCTTGTCGGCTGAACGCCGGCGGGTCGATGGCGGGATACCAGCCGACGCTCTTGAATTGGCCGAGGACGGTTGCGGTTCGCGTCGGCAGATAGTTGTCGATGATGCGATTGATCTCGGCGTCCCAATGCGCCTTCGTGTAGGGCGTCGAGCGTCTCGCGTCGCCCCAGCGGGCGGATTCCGCGATGATCGCCAGCTCGATCTGGGTGGCCCGTCTCTGGATGCGGGCGATCGAAGCGGCGGGCGTCAGCAGTCCGTCGTTAAAGAAATGCCGATACACGTGATCTGCGAAGAGCACGCGGTACTCCGCGTTGTTGCGGGCCAGTTGCTCGTGCAGCCAGTGCGGATTGAAGTACGCCCATTGCGCCCCGGCGCTCGTGTATGGCGTGACCAGGTTCGTCTCGCTCTGGGAGACGCCCAGCGTGTGCTCGTTGTCGTGCTGGAACCACTTCCACCCGTCGGGGGCCTCGCGATTGTAGATGCAGAAGGTGTTGTTTGGCCTGCCGACGAACCGGGACCCGGGACCGTCACGGTCTCCCGTGTAGTAGTCGATGATCATGAAGTCGGCGAGGTTGTCGGGATCGAGCAGACGCTCGTAACTCGGATTGGGCGTCCCGTCGGGGTTCAGGCCCTGTATCCGGAAGTACCGCGTGTTGTCGGCCAGACCCGTAATCGCGGCGTCGTAGAGACGCCTGTAGGCCTCCGTGTTGCCGTCGGTGGCCACCATGGAGTACGCACCGCTCTCCGATTTCATCACGTCGAAGTCTTCCTTGTCCCCACCGAGATAGGATGCTGCGAAGGACGCTTCCGACCGCTCCTGCGTCTGGTACAGGCCCCAGTACTGGCCGTTGAGGTACAGGTGATAGTAGCGGCTCCGCGTGTACGGATGGCCCATCTCGCCCTGGAGGTCCCGCGAGAAGACCTCGCGAACCATCGTGTTCTGACTGTCGCCTTGGAAGGCCCAGGAGTAGTTCTGGCTCGTTCGCAGATCGACGCACTCGAATTCGTCGGTCCCCTCGTCGTCGAAGAGGGGGAATTGGAGCTTGGATTGGCCGTACTCGGGCCGGAAGAACAGGCGGAAGGCGTGTTTCGGGTTGCTGTCGTTGCGACTGAAGCCTCCGCGAATCCGCAGACCCGCGTCGATCTGGAATCCCTCGCTCCCGTCGGGGTTGAGCAGCTCGACGGAGATCGGCCTCTCCCAAGCGCTGCCTTCGCTCTCGGCATTCACGTAGATGCCGCTCTGGGCGCCGAACAGGTTGGCCAGCGGCGTCACGAACGAGATCGAGGGGATCGCCAGGAGGGCGTCGTCCACGAGGTCCTTGTACTGGGCGCTCTGGGTGACGTCCGAGTCCATGCCATAATCGATCGCCTGACCGTTGACGCTGCTGGTGGGCCAGCCGGCGCCGAGCGCCGCCACGCTCGCGGACTGGCGGATCACATCCCCGATGAAGAGGTAGGTCCGCGTCGCGATGGCCGAGGATCTCCAGCCGGTCTTGACCGCCTTCGCTCGAAAGCAGGTGGTTTTGGCGATTCGCACGGGCTCGCTGTAGAGCGTGCCGGTCGGGACCCGGCCGCCCAGGACGTACGGTTCGCCTCCGTCCGTTGTATAGTAGATGGATGCCCCCTCGGTTGCTGTGCTGAGGGTCACGAGAAACTCGCTCTGATAGAACCCGTGCTCCGGGGTGATCTCGGGTTTCTCGACGATCCCCTCATACGCCGCAACGTTCGCGGTCCCTGGCGTGGGTGGGGAGAACAACTGCCATGTGTCGCTGCCGTCGGGGAGGCGACCCAGGGAGATGTCCGCCTGTTGCTGGTCGAAACTGACCTGGTCGACCAGGGTGACGCCGTCCGTATCGAATAGGACGACCTCGTCGCCTCCGGCACTGAGGGCGAAGTCTGCGTGCAGGCCGGAGGCGTCCACGTCGCCGTCGGCCCAGATCAGGAGATATCCGCCGGCAGGGATTGTGGTTGCCGCTCGGTTGCCCGTCGGGATCTGCCATTTCCTCGGTTCTTGGGGATCGTCGGTGAGATACATGCCGCCACAATCCACGCTCCCCGGCCCAGCGTTGTAGATCTCGATCCAGTCGTCGTATTCCCCTTGCGGGTCTTTCGCGGATGCTGTGTTGGAGGCCAGGATCTCGTTGATATACAGGGGTCCGGCGGCGATCGCGGGGATGTCCCAGAACAGCAGGGAAACGACCAGGGGGAGCAGGACTGCACGGCTGGTATTCATTCGGGCTCTCTTCTCAAAGGCCATGGGCAGCGGCTGCCGCTGAGATCATCGGCAAAACTGCTGCAATTTGCCTATTTTACCAGGGGCGGGTGTCGAAGTCAACGAGTCAGCCGTGAGATCGGACTTATGGGACGAATAAGACATAGGGGACGTTCCGCATCCGACGCGGCATTGACACGCGTGCGACACTCCCTATACTTCATCGGGGATGAAGCCCAAGGTTCTACTGGTCAACCCGCCGGTCTATGACTTCGCTGCTTACGACTTCTGGATCAGGCCGTATGGACTGCTGAGCGTCGCAGGACGGCTCCGCGGGCAGGCGGACTTTTGCCTCTTCGATTACATGGACCGCCTGGCGGACGACAATGCGCCGCCCTCAGACCGATGGGGACGCGGGCCGTTCGCTGGCGAGCGGATCGCCTCCCCTGCACCCTTGGCGCACATCCCCCGATACTTCCGCCGATTCGGGTTGCCGCGAGAGCGATTCCACAGCTACCTGCAGCAGCAGGGCCCGTTCGATTTCGTCCTGGTTCAGACCATGATGACGTACTGGTATCCCGGCGTGCACGAGGTGATCGAGGACGTGCGGCGGTTCTGCCCCGAGGCGCGGATCGTGCTGGGCGGCAACTACGCGATCTTGTGTCGCGATCACGCGCGGACCCTGGGCGCCGACCTGGTGGTCGATGGCATCGACCTGGAGCCTCTGTGGTCCTTCCTGGGCGTGTCGGGCGATCCGCAGCAGCCTGCGCTCTGGGAAGTCTATGATCGCCTACGGACCGGCGCCGTGAAGCTGGCCGATGGATGTCCCTTCCAGTGCAGCTACTGTTCGGTGCCCCGCGTCTATGGGCGATTCCGACCCCGACCGCTGGAACGGGCGCTGGCCGAACTGGAGCTTCTGGCGAAGCAGGGGGCCGCGGACGTCGCCTTCTACGATGACGCGTTGCTGTTCGACGCCGAGCATGTCCTAAAGCCTTTTCTGCACGAGGCTCTCCGTCGTGGCATTCGGGTGAACCTCCACACGCCCAACGCGCTGAACGCCCGCTTCCTGACGGCCGAGCTGGCGGATCTGATGGTCCTCGCCGGTTTCAAGACATTCTATCTCGGCTTCGAGAGCGCCTCCCGCCGGTGGCAGCAAGGCACTGGCGGCAAGGTGTTCTCGGAGGAATTGGCCGCTGCGGTCGAGCACCTGTTCGCCGCCGGCGTCGATCCCGCGGATGTCACCGCCTACCAGATCCTGGGCCATCCCGCCAGCGACGCCCAGGAGCTGGAAACCTCCATGCGCTTCGTTCACAGCCTGGGCATTCGCGGCATGTTGGCCGATTTCGCGCCGATTCCCGGTACCCCCGATGGCGAGGCCTGCCGCCAGTGGGTGGATCTGGACGAGCCCCTCCTGCACAACAAGACCGCCTTTCCCATCCTCCGCCTGGGTTTCGAAGAGGTCAACCGTCTCAAAGACCTCCAGCGGAAGCTCAATCGTGATTTCGGCGGAGCATAGGGCTGGAAACCCCGTCGGAGCTGGCTCGCGTTCGTAGTGTGGCCGTAAGGCCATATCTTGCGGGCAACGAAGATAACGCCTCACGGCGTTACGACAAGCTGGGGGTCTACGCAGGTTTGGGGTCGCTTGATGGAGGCGTGGCATCCATGCCGGGATCAGTACCCTGCGGGGATGGCACATCGGGAGCGGGAGGGCAGGTCTGCGGGGCGGGTGTCTGGCGCCGCTTTTCGAGGATCTCCTGGATCAGGCTGAAACCCACCGCCAGCAGGGTCGGGCCGATGAAGATGCCGATGAAACCGAAGGTGGCGACGCCGCCGAGGACGCCGATGAACATGACGATGAAGGGCAACTTCGAGCCCCGGCTGATGATGATCGGCTTGACCACGTTGTCCACGCTGCTGATGGCGAGGACGCCGTAGACCACCATGAAGATGCCCCAGCCGACGTGGTTCTGAACGAACAGCCAGATCGATGCGCCGATCCAGATGATCGGCGGGCCGAACGGGATGAAGCTGAAGAAGAAGGTCAGCACCGCCAACAGCATGGGCGAGGGCAGCCCAGCGATGATGAAGCCGATCCCGCCCACGAGACCCTGGGCCAACCCGGTGCCGATCACGCCGTAGACCACGCTGCGGACCGTCGTCTTGACCACGTCCATCAGGTGTCGCCCGTAATCGCCGCTGATTCGCTCGAACCCTGTGCGAAGGCGGACGACGAGGTCCTCGCCGTCCCGGTAGAGGAAGAACGCGATCAACACGCTCATCATGAGTTGGAAGACGCCGCGGGCGAAGTCGAGACTATGGTTCAGCAGCCACAGGCCGACAGTCTGCAGACGGGGTTTCAGCCAGTCCAGGACGGGCTTGGCGTCCACCGTGGATTCGAGCCAGTAGTCGCTGATCTTCTGGCCGACCAGTGGGATCTTCGCGACCCAGTCGGGCGGGCCGGGGATTCCCGTCTCGTGGTACGAGTCGAACTGCGCCATCGCGCCGCGGACGTTGTCGGTGAGCGTCAGGCCCACGACGAGGAACGGGATGATGAGCACCAGCGACAACAGGACGGTCATAATCCCGGCGGCGAGATTGCGCCGGCCCCGGAGCCACCTCAGCAGCAGCTCATGCACCGGCCACGTCGCAAAGCACAGGATCGCCGCCCACAGGACGGCCGAGATGAACGGACGAAGCACGAGCACACAGCCCATGACGATTGCCACGATGAGGGCAATACCCGCGATTTGCTCAATTGTCCTTTGGTTCTTCACCATGCCGCGACGATTGGCTCCCTGAAACGACGTGAGTATACGCGAGTTGTCCATCGGGGGCAAGCCCGGATCGTGTGCGGGCGCCCGGGGGGTGCATCACCGCATCTGCTCGCCTGCAATAGGGGCTCACGGAACCGCCGAAATGTCATTCCCGCCTCCCATCGTGTCATTCCCGCGGAAGCGGGAATCCACTCTCCAGGCCGCGCCCGGTCCCACGGTTCCTGGATTCCTGCTTGGCGCAGGAATGACAGTGTCCGGCCCACGCCTCGCTACCCTGCGGGAGGTCGCAGTTGCGGTCAGACATCCGGCGTCCCGTGCAGGCGTGGGACTCACAAGACCTATGGGACCTATTGGTGTGCATCAAGTTTGATTCTTTCACGCGGATGCCCTATCCTGTGGGTGCTATGGAGCATCGTGCCGTACATATCAAGAGCTTCGGGTGCCAGATGAACAAGCTGTCAGCGCAACCGCGCGCCGAACACAGCATCTCCACGACCGATGGACCAGCCATATTCATCAAGAGCTTCGGATGTCAGATGAATAAGCTGTAAGACCGTCCATCCATGCCACCAATCTAATAAAGGCAGGGCGGGAGCGCAAGAAAAACCGTGGAAAAATCTGTGGCGGCTGACTGTCCGAAACCTAAACTCAGATGACCCCCACCCTCTCTATTTTGACTTTTGACTTGCCTCCTGACCCCGGCTATGATTATCTCCGGTCTCAGGCATAGAGCACCTGGAGGCCGAAGGGCAACGGATGTCGATCGGGTCGGTCTGTAGTGGGACCGGCTTATTGGGTGAGCAAGAATGGTACATGAACTAACGGAGTTTCACACCCCGCACGGGTCAATCAGATGTTGCGACTCATTGGCATACATGAAGCAACACATGGAAGACAATTCGTGCGACCTCATCCTGACAAGTCCGCCATTTGCACTCGTGCGGAAGAAGGACTACGGGAATGAGTCAGAAGACACATACGTCAAATGGTTTCGCGATTTCGCCGTTCAGTTCCATCGAGTACTAAAGCCGAACGGGTCATTAGTCATTGATATTGGTGGCTCCTGGATTCCTGGCCAGCCGACTCGCAGTCTCTATCACTTCGAACTTGTTATCATGCTCTGCAGGGACTTGGGGTTCCATCTCGCACAGGAGTTCTATTGGTGGAACCCGGCCAAGCTGCCGACCCCAGCCGAATGGGTGACGGTTCGCAGGATTCGGGTCAAAGATGCGGTCAACACGGTCTACTGGTTGTCAAAAACACCCTGGCCCCGGGCAAGCAACAAGAGGGTGCTCGCGCCCTACAGTGAGAGTATGAAGGGCCTCTTGAAGAATGGGTACAAGGCAAAGCTTCGGCCGAGCGGTCATGATATTAGCAATAAGTTCCAGACGGACAATGGTGCTGCCATTCCCCCCAATCTGATTGCCATTCCTAATACCGAAAGCAATTCTCACTACCTGCGATACTGCAAAGATCAGGGCCTCAAACCACATCCGGCCAGATTCCCGTCCCTACTGCCAGAGTATTTCATCCGCATGCTAACGGATGAAGGGGACTTCGTCTTTGATCCCTTTGCGGGAAGCGCTGTTACGGGCGAGGTATGTGAGAGACTCAAGAGGAAATGGCTGTGTTGTGAGATTGTACCCGAATACGTTCTCGCAGCGATAGGGCGGTTTTCGGAGGATGCACCCAAGGCAGACGACCGGAAAGAACCTGACCACTATCGCGTTCCTTGCTCATCGCCGTTATGGCAGGATGATCTCTTTGGCAACCATCAGAAACTGCGGAGTGACGGTGGTCGATCACGTGTGAGTAGGAGCAAACAAGTCAATGCCAAGCCTACCTCCTAAAGCAATCGTTGAGGCCATAACAGATGCCTTCGCCGAAGCTGGTGCATCAGCAGCATTGGTCTCCGACTACAGGGAACACCCGAAGCGATTCTTTGTTAGCTCTGGGCAGCTCTCCTTCGCCCTATGGGTTTATGTATGGACAGCCACTCATGGCGGCGGTGCTGCCCGGCCACGAGACGAATACCGGATTCAACTGACCGGTGTCGTTCCACCACTCCCACTGAACCCTGACGGCCCTACGGTCCTCGTGGGCTATGAACCCAACCTGCGTTGCTTCGCTGGCTTCGACCTGCGAAAACACGTCACTTTCTCTACCAAATCACCTTCCATCCAGGTGAATATCAATGCCCTCAGGACGGCACTACGCGATGGGTTCGCATTTGCACGCAAAGGCAATGACGAAATCGTCGTGGCTTTCCGACCCGATCAGATCCTTTCGTATTGCGTGAACGTCGATGCACTTCATACTCTCGGCGCAGATGCGGCCATCTCCGACCTTCTGACCAAGGCCACACGATTTGAACCGATTCCGCCTGCCACGATCGCGGCTCTGCCACAGGAACGCCAGAGGATAGTTGCCACGGTCTCGCGCCTTGCTCGTGATAGTGATTTCCGCCGCAAGGTAATCGTTGCATATGACCACAAGTGTGCAGTCACAGGACTACAACTGAGGCTTGTCGATGCCGCACACATCATACCTGTAGGGGCGGAAGGCAGTTCCGATGAGGTAACGAACGGTTTGTGTCTATCTCCGACATATCACCGAGCTTACGACCGGGGACTCATCATTCTGAACGAGAATTGTGAGATGCAGATCAACAGGAAGAAGGAACGAGAGTTGGACCGGCTGCGTCTCACCGGAGGCTTGGCCGAGTTCAAAGCCCCTCTCGGTCGGCAAATAATCCTGCCAGCAGATAGGAGACAATGGCCGTCGATTGAGAACATACGTAGTGCTAATGCGGTCAGACAGGTATAGGGGGCGGGGTGGTTACTTGGGGAGCTTGCGGACGTTCTCGGCGATAGGCCGACGCTTGCGGTCTCCGCCGACCTCAAACGTCACCGGGTCGCCTGAACAGAGGATGGGGAATCCGTTGTCGGTATTGAGGCCGGACGCATGGAAGAACACGTCCTTGCCACCATCGTCACACGCGATGAAACCCCAGCCTTTGTCTTCGTTGTAGAACTTGATCTTGCCTGTGAACATTTTGTATACTCTTTCATTGAGGTTGGTATTGAGCGGCCTGGCGGCCGGCGGATATTTCTGCGGATAGAGCATGGGACCTCGGAAAATAGTGGGGCCGGGTGGTCGTGCCAGAGGAATGAGCCCGGCCCCTGTTAAGAGATCATAGTGGGCCGGGTCTACCAGTCCCGGCCCCGAAACTCTGTTGCCTTTGAACCTTCGGGTTGCCAATAGTGCGGCCAGTGCCAGCCGGAACCGATTATTGGCCACACCAGAATCTCAAAGAACAATGTGTGATAGTCCGGATGGATGGGGGTTTGAAAGGGTGGGAGGGGACAGTTGGGGGCTGGAGTCGTGCGGAGCGGCGGAAAACCATTGCACCCCGACATTGGGTCGGAGGAGCAATGATCGATTGATATCTTGTTTCTCCTAATCCTAAAAGAAAATAAAGTCGTGCGGGGAAGGCGACGAGCCGGCTGAGATCAACTGGTTGCCTGGCCTCCTTGGGCAAACTGCCGATCAAACTCGTCGGATAGTGCTTGCAGATCAGATTCCGCCTTCTTACCTTCCTCGGGCTTCTTGTCGTGGGCGAGTTCCTTACCACCCGAATCCGGCACCAAATCCCCGATGGATATGCGACCATCCTTCTGCGTCGGCGGGCGATCCTCTTTGGGGGCCGCAGACGGGGCGTCGTTCGTGAGAAGCCGTGCCAATCCCCATGCACCAATCTGCTGACACAGTTCAATTTTCCATCTCTGGACCAACTGCTTGTCGATGGTGGGGATGTCACAATAGCGGTCGACGCTATACTCAAAAACCTCAAAGGCATTACTGAAATGCTGAGGTGTCAAGGATCGGGTAAAACCGGCCAGTCAGATCGGGTTCAAAACCAGCCACTTTGAGGAGCAGACGGTTTGCTGTAGAGACTTTTCGGAATCGATCTTGTCACGGTTTCGGGAGGCTCGGCATG
>JAGOLX010000066.1 GCA_017993835.1 Phycisphaerae bacterium | reverse complement strand
GTGTTCGCAGGGCAGGGCGCCGTACCGGTCTCCTGGGCGAACTGGGGCACGTTCTCAATCGCGGTCCAGGTCTGGCCGTCGGTGGAGTACTCGACGGTGACGTCCTTGGCGCCCAGACCCATCCACGATTCGACGATGGAGTTGGCGTTCCAGACCCGCAGCTCATCCAGGATGTATTCCTTGTCGAAGGTGTACTGGATCCAGGCGGGCACGGACCTGGCCATCCACGACTCCTTCAGCTCCGTGGAGTGCAGGTCGTCCTTGAGTCCGGAGCCGTCGATGGTTCGGATGGCGGGCGAAGAGGCTTCCTGGCCGGAGGCGGTGACCGTCAGGCTGGTGATCGGATAGGCGTATGCCTCGGAGGTGAAACTCCAAACCTCTCCTTTGAAGACGGTATAGTCGGGAGCCCCGTTCACTTCGTCCACTCGCCAGTAGTAGGTCCGGCCGTAATCGAGCGGCTCGTCCGACGTATACTCGGCGCCCGTCTGCCCCTGGCCGACGAGGACACCTCTCGGGTCGGAGACGCTGGCGTCGTTGACGTCGTCGAAAGCCGTTCCGAGGTATACATCGTGCGTCGCGGCGAAGTCGCCCGATGTCCAGCCGAGTGTTACGTCTCTCACCACATCTGTCGCGTCATCGGCCGGGATGGGTTCACGGGCTTTTGCAAGACCGCCGGGATTCATGAGCGTCAGAATCTCAAGTGGCGACAATGCCCGGCTGTAGATGCGAACGTCGTCCAACATCCCATTGAGGGGCTCTCCGTCCGGACTGCTGAGACGCACCATACTCCCGGTGCCCAACGTGCCGGAAGGCGTGAGCGTGGCGATTTCCTCGCCGTCGAGATAGAGGCGCTGGGTGACGCCGTCCCAGGTGCCCACGACATAGCGCCACTCGCCTTCCGTCAGGACGTTGCTCACGTAGATATGCGAGAACGCACCGGCGACCGTGATGTAGAAGTGCAGTCGTCCGTCTGAGTTCCTGCGAATCACCGCGACTTCCCCGCCGATCGTCACGTATCGCTCGACGGCATTGCCCGCGAACGCATCGTGCCAGACCCAGGCGCACAGAGTGACGGCATTGGAATTGAGGGTGAACGCCGTATCCCTTCCATAACCTGCCCTGTGGAAATGCACGGCGGTGCCCGACCAGCCTTCCTCCCAGGTCGTACTGACCAGCGGAATGTCGGGACCGTTGCCCGAGTAGTCCATCGCGGTATCGCCCGAACCCTCATCGAACGTCCACCAGCCGACGAGGGTCGGGTCCGATTCGGCTCTCACCGATCCGGCCAGGCCGAGGATCGAGAGAGAAAGGAGCACGAAACACGATTGCTTGAACATGACACATCCTCCTTCTGCCAAAGTGAAACTTGGAAGACGCTCTCACCTACATGACGAAAACGCCTTCTCCGTAACGTGTTATGAAATAGAGCGAGCAGAGGCCGCGCGACTTGGCGGGCCATATCGTGGATGTACTCGGCGGGCAACAAGATTCTCGGCCATATCCGCTCCTCGACTGATACAAGACTTGGTGTTTCCAAGGCCAATTGCAGACGCCAAGCGAAATCTCTTCTGATCATACTACCGGGCCCCAGGAGGATCGTCAACGAGTTTTTCCCTTTCAGAGTCGATGGGTCGATGGGGATCTTGCGAATGGGTATGCATCGACCGACGACTGGCCACCGGCCACCGAAAACTTCCTTTCTGCCACGAAATGCGCGAGCCGCCGAAGATGGTCTATTGCTGCCGAGGGCACCGAGGACAAAGAGCCAAGGAAACCGCCGATGAACGCCGATGGACGCGGATTCGGTCCTATCATTGCGAGCGATAGCGCGGCAATCCCTCCGTGTCATTCCCGCGCAAGCGGGAATCCACTCCTCTCGGCGCCGAACGGCGCCGAGGGCATACACCAAAGGAAACCGCAGATGAGCGCAGATGGACGCTGATTCATCCGCAGATTCCGCCGATTCTCGCAGATTGAAGACGAGTGCCGTGGCTCCTCGGCGAACGCTCCAACGCTTCTTCGCTCCCACGCACCAACACGCCGTCCCGCCGCCACTTTTCACTTGTTCCTCGCTCTTACCCCCGCCATAATACTCTCAGGAAGACACCGCCGATCAGGCTGTAACAAATGACTTGGACTCCGAGGCCGGCTGCATGGATGTGGAGAGATCGAAATGCGTGCGATGGTCACAGGAGTGGGAGAGCCCTAAAGTCGATGGGGCAAGATGACAATGTGAAGTGTGTAGGTCTGAACCCCGAGTTGCCCCTTAATGGAGAATCTGGGTATGCGATACTCAACAGGTATGACAATCTCGTGTGGATGCGCGGTATCGGGTTTGCTTGCAGCGATTCTGGCTTTGCCTGCCACGCTGAAGGCGGGAGACTCCGAGAAGGGGGCGACTTCTACCCTTTCATTGGAGATCCTGCGTCAGAAGGTGCAAGCCAACGAGGCCAAGGCCTCGCTGATACGGATGGAATACAGGTGTTCTACCGAGGCACACGGTGACGACCCTCAGATTTCGCAGTCGGCGTTGAACTCAAGTGAACATGGCAGTTATCGGCAGGATCTGTATGCCCAAGATGGGAAACGCTTCCACTTGACCGAATCGACGTACCGAGAACGGAAATGTGTTAATACGAGAGTCGAGGTGGTTGACGGGGAGGTTCTCAAGGTCGGCCTCCGCCAGGATCTGATGGGAGGCTGGATCACCCGAGCAGAGAAGTTTACCTGGGGTGGCGTCGAGCCTGTCAGGATGGTCTTCAGACCTTACGGCAATCGCCTCCTCATGAGCGATTGTCTGGTTCCCGAACATGCGTCCATACGCCAGGACCGCGTCACATTCAATGGAAGAGATGCCGCGCTCGTTGAGGTCAAAGATCCCCAGAAGGGTCCTTACTATATGCTCACCTGGATCGATCTGGAACGAGGTCTGCCGCTGCGTACGGAGCATTACTTTCCGAACAAGGACGGTGCAGGTCATCGCTGCGGCACGGTGGCGGAGCCAACAAAGTTCCACCAGTTGCCCAACGGTGGATGGATTGCCGTTGAGGGAGTTATGAGAATGCATCGGATTCGGGAAGGCTTCACGATGGATCTCGGTGTGTTTTGCACAGTGGATGTCAACAGCATCTCCATTGAAAGGAAGGATATTCCGGACAGCCTGTTCGACATCAAGTTCCCGCCCGGGGCGATGATTACCAATGAGATCGTCGGCGCACTGTTTCCGGGAGAACTCGGGGCGAGATCGGGTTCAAACCTAATATTTCACAAACGTGACGACGCGCTCAGGCTCCATCGGCAATCGTCGGCTGTCCTGGGAATGCCGGCGCAGGGTTGAGGCGACGCGCATCATCGCATCACCACTGCCGAAGGCAACAGGTCCTGTCACTGGTACGACAGACTAAGAGACTATCTCAAAACGGCACTCGGGCATGTCATTGCGAGCGCAGCGAAGCAATCTGGCGCTCGGGAGATTGAGATTGCTTCGTCGCTGTGCTCCTCGCAATGACATTCATCGTTTTGAGATGGTTTCTAACGGGCGATCTCCTTTCGGAGCCACTCGATGCTCTGCTCGATCTTGCCGGGGGCTGCTTCGGATTCGATGGACAGGACGCCGTCCCATCGGGCCTTCTTCAACACTTCGATGCAGCCCGCGATATTCTCGGCGTTCACCCCTTCGCCGATGGCCACGACGGACGATGCGATGCCCGTTTCCTGGCCTCTCGCCGCCCTCGCGAGCCCCTCGCTGACGTCCTTGATGTGGCAGTGCGACAGCTTGTGTCGAAACCGCTGGAGGAATCGGACGGGGTCCTGGCCAGCGATGAACGTATTGCCCGTGTCGAGGTTCATTCTGAGGTAGGGCGAGTCGAAGAAGCCGAGGATTTGCTCCATCGTGTCGGGGTTGGTCGTGTAGGGTCCATGCGGCTCGACATTGATGACGATCTCGTACCTCTCGGCCCATTCCAGCACGACCCGGTAGTACTGCTTGATGAGCGACATGACCTCATCATCGGTATATCCCGCGGGTTTGCGGGCGCCGTCGGTGGTGTCCACACAGGGGCATCCGACCGCCTTGGCGAACTGGATCGCGCGAAGCGTGTAGCCGATGCCCCGGTACTGGCCTTCCGGCGAAGACACCGGATACGCCGCATCGAGTTGCGACATCTTCAATCCGAGCGAGTCCAGATATCGTTTCAGTTCAAGCGGGTCCGAATGAAGCGGTATGTGCGGGCTGAACCCCAGGGCCTGGATGAAGTAGTCCCCGTCGATGGTGCCAAACTCCACGTACTCAAGGCCGTGATCCTTGGCGAACTGGCAGGGGACCTGATACGAAACATCGAAGTGCCGCCAGTTGTCCACGTGCATTCCCAGTTTCATCATGATGTGCTCCCCTTCGAGTCTGTCGTGCCGACATTTCCGATCTGACCTCGTCCGACCACGCCGCCGGACTGCGCTGCATTATTGTACCAGCGTGCCCAGCCGGCGCGTCTATTCCATTTTCGAGGTTTTCCGTTCTTCCGGGCGGATGCGGGACACTCGCCTGTGAGTGCGAAGTCGTCCCGATCTCAGTCGGGGGAACGACGCACATTCTTGTGAACCACACGCGAGCGAGACGGTGATTGACCGGGCTCCACTTCTCTCGTAGACTGAAGTCATGCGAAATGGCAGCACGACAGTATTGGACGGATTGAACCTTCGGGTTCTGGGATGCTCGAGATACCCCGGAGGGGCAGGTCGATGAATCCAGAAGGGTTCGACGCGCAGGCTGTTGCGAAGTACTGGTTTGCCGAGTCTGTGGAGGCCATGACGGTGGCCGATCATCTCGTCGAGAAAGGCGACTACTCATATGCCCTGTTCTTTGGTCATCTGGCAATTGAGAAAGAACTCAACGGTTTGCATGCGCTCCGACGGGGCGAACACGCTCCCCCCATCCACAACCTGCTGCGGCTCGCAAGGGCGGCGGAACTTCAGCCCAGTGAGACACAGACAGAGCTGCTCATTCGGATCACAGCGTTCAATATCGAAGCTCGGTACCCTGACCCGAAGTGTGGTTTTCGTCTCGCGTGTACTGCCGAATACACCGCCGGGCAGATGGCGGCGATCAGAGAGGTGCTGACATGGCTCGAATTGCACCGGATGTCATAGCCAGCGTGGAGCGGTTTCTGGCTGTTGTGCGTCAGCGGCTTCGAATCGAGGCTGCGTACTTATATGGCTCTCAGGCTACGGGATCGGCCCGTCCGTGGAGTGACATCGACGTGGCCATCGTATCGGCGGACTTCTCGCAAAACCTGTTTCAAGAGCGCATTGCCCTGATGCAGTGGGCCGCTGCAGTCGACGATCGCATCGAGCCGCAACCGTTCACGCCGGATCGTTTCGGTCCTAATGATCCATTGGCCAGCGAGATCTTCCGCAGTGGTGTCCGCTTGGTGTGACCTTCAGAGGAGTGACCAGGCGGGGGGCTCGTGATTGGTCTTGAACTATCAGAGGAGTCCAGTCATGCTTGGAATGCTCAAACGTCTTGTCTTTGTGGTGTTGGTCGCCCAATCTGCAACGCTGTGCCAAGCGAAGGCGTATCCCTGTCGGTGGGTGTTCGTGTCCAATTCGCTACGGTCGGAGAAGGACGTCAACGACGTCGAGCGGATCTTGAAGACCGCGTCGGGGCATGGGCTCAACGGGATGGTCCTGACGGCTGGGCTGGACCATATTGACCGGCAACCGCCGGAGTTTCCGGGCCGGCTGGCGAAGGTCAAGGCGATCTGCGACGAGCTGGGCGTCGAGATCATTCCCTGCATCTTCAGCATCGGCTACGGCGGGGACGTGCTGACGTACAACCGCAATCTCGCGGCGGGGATTCCTGTCCGGGATGCGCCGTTCATTGTGAAAGACGGCGAGGCTCGGCTTCAACGTGATCCGTCGGTGCAAATTTTCAATGGTGGGTTCGAGGAGTACGATGGCAATCGTCTCAAGGCGTTCCGATTCCACGACCGGCCAGGGGAGGTGTCGTTCGTGGATACGACGGTCTTTCACGGCGGCAAGGCCTCGGTGCGATTCGAGGGGTTCGGTCGATTCGAGCATGGGCATGGCCGGCTCATGCAGGAGATTGCCGTCGAGCCGCACCAATGCTACCGGCTGAGCTGCTGGGTGAAGACCGATAGTCTGGAGCCGTGGGACGCTTTCCGTATTCAGGTCTTGAGCCCCAGGGGCGGCCACGACCTGGCCCCATACGACCCGCGCCTCCGCGGCACGACCGACTGGAGGCAGGTGGTGATGGGATTCAACAGTCTTGACTACGGCGTGGTCCATATCTACGCCGGTGTCTGGGGTGGCAAGGCGGGGCGGTTCTGGATCGACGATCTGGAGATTAAAGAGGTGGCGCTGCTGAACGTTCTGCGCCGGCCCGGGACCCCCGTGAGGGTCGGGAACACGATCACCGGCGAACGCTACGAAGAAGGCAAGGACTTCGCGCCTATCGAGGACCGGCAACTCAACTTCCGGTTCGATCACGAGCCGCCAACGGTAGAACTGCTGCCAGGCAGCCGCATCCAGGAGGGCGATCGGCTCACGGTCAGCTACTATCACGGGATGGGCGTCCACGACGGCCAGGTCACCGCCTGCATGTCCGAGCCCGAGGTCTACGAGATCTGGACGAAGCAGGCGGAACTGCTGCAACGGCACCTGTCGCCCGCGAAGTACCTGCTGAGCATGGACGAGGTCCGCGCAGGCGGGGGCTGCCAGGCGTGCAAGAGCCGCAATCTGAGCATGGCCCAGATCCTCGGCGACTGCGTCACGAAGCAGGTGGCCATCCTCCGGCGGCTGAACCCGAAGGCCGAGGTGTTCATCTGGTCCGACATGCTGGACCCGAACCACAACGCCCACGGCGACTACCACCTCGTCGAGGGCGACTTCGCCGGCTCGTGGGAGTATGTCCCGAAGGACCTGCGGATCGTCTGCTGGTACTTCGACATACGCGACAAGAGCCTCGGCTTCTTCTCGTCGCACGGTTTTCAGACGCTTGCGGGCGCCTACTACGACGGCGACACGCTGGACAACCCTCGCGGCTGGCTCGAAGCCCTGGACAAGACCCCCAACGCCATCGGCATCATGTACACGACCTGGGAGAACAAGTACGAGCTACTGGCGCCCTTCGGCGACCTCGTCGCCGAGCGGACATCGGAAACCAAGCCATAGGCGCGCCCCGTGGTCGATTCGGCCGGCCGATACGCGGGGTTCTACCTCACTGTCGTCGGCACTTGGGCTTCGAGCTTGGCTTTGAGATTGGCGTCTACCGCCTCCCATTCTCGCTCGTTCATCTTCTTGAGCAGGGGCTCGGCAAGCTTGCCTACAAGGAGAATGGGGACCTCGTATTCGCACCAACTGCCGAAGCGACATCCTTTCTCCGTAGGCTCAAAACAGAGGGCCCATGTCACGTTCGTCTTTTCACTTCGGATGGTGATGCATTTCTGTGGGATATACTCGGTGACCTCGCAGGGCATGGATAGGCGTACGCCAAGCACCTTGTAGATGACCGTGTACGTCATGCCCTTGCCCTGACCCCGGATGTCTTTCACCTCCACGGCGCTGGGCAGGTCTTCCACCATGTTCATGGGGTCGCTCAGGTGCGCAAAGACCATCTCCACGGGCACATTGATCTCGATACTGCTTTCCGATCTGATCATGGTTTGGGTCTCCTTCGGGAATGAGTCCTATTGTCTCGATTCGTTCGCTGGCGATGCCGATGGGGCCGGAGGCATCGGTTCGACGAGTCTGGCACGCCACGCGGCGGCCTCCTCGGGCTTGTTCAGAGTCTCGTAGAGCTGGGCTAGCCAATAGATGCAGCCCTGGGTTTCACCATGGGTTTCGCCAAAGACCCGTCGGCAATACTCATAGCGTTTTTCCAGGTGCGGCACCAGCCTCCCTTGACCAATCGGACAGCATCGCTGAAAGGAGGCCATGGTCATCAGACTATCGCGGTACGGCCTTCCTGACCTGAACAGACTGAGTCCCCAGCGATAGAAGGCTACGTAGCCTACCACATGTTCCCTTTCGACCATTTCTACGGCCTTTTCCTGCAATTCGATGGCCTTTTTGAAGTCTCCCATGTCTGCATACACGGTTGCCAGGTTGCAGACGTAGTCCGCATTCTTCCAGCCACTCATCTCACAGGACTGGGTTGCATGCTTTAGGGCTGAGGGTATATCCCTTGTTCTTGGATCTGCATATATCGTCTGCCAAGCGCCGACGCTTGCGTGTATTTCTGCAACGGTAAGGTCATCATCTCTGAATGTCTCGAGCGCCGTTTCACACCAGTCTCTCATCTCCTGTGTCTGCCCTTGCATGGCAAACAAGACGACCCGCAACACCATGCAGACGCGGACCAGATAGTCCTTTGGACCCTGCACCCGTCCTGCCTGATCAACGATCGTGTCCAGTGTTTGTGCGGCTGACGCAATGTCCCCCTCCATGGCAGACGCATATGCAAGATAGAGGCTCAAGTTCAGTTTGTTCGTGTGCAGGGGCGATCGGGCGGCGCTTTGACAACGTAGCGTTTCGGCAAACAGCTCACGTGCCTCAGCAAACTGGAGGTTGACCAGGTGGAACTCACCCAAGGCAGACATGCAACTGAGCGTCTCCGGGTGATTGGGTCCAAAGACACGTTGGCTGGTTGCCAAAGCCTCCCTGAGAAGGGGCTCTGCCTTCTGCAGTTCAAAGGACCATGCCTGGCTCGACCCCACGATGCGTTTGAGACCTAAGGTCTGTTCATGTTCGGGGCCTAGGATCTCCTGGGCATGCTTGAGCCCTCGCTCGTACAGCGGAAGCATGTCGGTGCCCATGATGGGGTACAACTCCGCCACACTCGCCAATGCCTTCAGATAAACAGGGTGATCTTCGCTCAATACCCGACGGCCGGTCTCAAACGCCTGAATCCTGAGTTCGGCGCCTTCCTGGTTGTCAGTAGCCGACGAGCTCCATCCCTTGACGAAGCCCAGACTTACCATCGATTCGATGGTATCGGGATGCTCCGGGCCCAGAACCTCGAAGCGTAACTGAAGGGCACGGGCCAGCAGCGGTTCTGCCTCCTGGTAACGCGCCTGCATGTTCAACAACTCTCCGAGCCGGTTCAAGGCGGCGAGAGTCAGGGGATCTCGTTCTCCCAGTTCCCGTGACCGGATGTCATACGCCCGTCTAAGGTGCGGCTCAGCGCTGGTATGGTCCCCCAGTTTACGATAGGTTTCGCCCTGGGTTTCACGGACCGTGGCTTCCACGAGGGGTTGGTTTGCGAAGCGGTTCTCCAGTCGTTGAGAAGCCCTGTCCAGGATGTCGCGGACTTGGGAGCTCTGGCCGTGTTCGGCTGTAACCTGACCGAGAAGATCCTTGGTCAGGAAGTCCGCGACCGCTTGCGCCTCGGCGCGAGCAGATGCTTCCTTTCTCGCAGCATCTTCAGCTTGGCTACGGAGATGCTCCGCCCGAACGTAGAGAGCGGTACTGGCGATCAGCCCGACTACAAGAGCCGCTGCGACGGCTGCCACGCCCGTCGCCAGGGCCCGATTGCGCCGGACGAACTTGCGACAGCGATCCACCGCATTCGGCGGGCCCGCCTTGACCGGCTCATCATGCAGGTGGCGCTCGATGTCCTCGGCCAGTTCGTGGGCTGTCTCATACCGGCGGGACCGATCCTTGTCCATGCTCTTCATCACGATCCAGTCCAGGTCCCCCTTGACGGACCTGCGCAGGTCGTCCGGGCTGGTCTGACGGCATTGGGCAGCATCGAAGAGGGTATCCCCCAACGTGCTCAGGCGCGTCGAAGGCTTGGGCGGCTGCGTGTCGCGAATGATCCGCTGGATCTCCGCATAACCCGCCTGGCGGAGCGTGCTGCCCTCGATGGGGGTCGTTCCCGTGAGCAATTCGTACAGCAGTACGCCCAACGAGTAGATGTCCGTGCGGGTGTCGATGTCCAGACGGCTCATCTCCGCCTGCTCGGGGCTCATGTATTCGGGCGTCCCGATCATCTGGGCGTAGCGGGTGAACAATGTCTTTTCCGTCAGTTGCTGATTCGTCGCCTTGGCGATGCCAAAGTCGATGACGACTGCAATGTGCCGGCCCTCGTGCAGAGTGACCAGGACATTGGAGGGCTTGAGGTCCCGGTGGATGATCCCTTTCTGGTGGGCGTGCTGGACCCCCTGGCAGACCTGAAGGAAAAGCTCCAGACGCTCGCGCGTGCGGAGCTTGTTCTTGTCGCAGTACTCGGTGATCGAAACGCCGCGCACCAGCTCCATTACGAAGTAAGGTCGCCCCGTGTTGGTAGCGCCCGCGTCAAAGACCTTGGCGATGTGGGGGTGATCCATCATGGCGAGAGCCTGTCGTTCGGCCTCAAAGCGGGTGATGACCTCACGGGAATCCATCCCCGGCTTGATGATCTTGAGCGCGACACGGCGTTTGACCGGTTCCTTCTGCTCGGCCATGTACACCACGGCCATCCCGCCCTCGCCGATCTTCTCCAAGAGTTTATATCGACCAACGACCGTGCCGGGCCCTTCCGACAGGCTGACACCGGCGGCTGTCGCCTGGAGGTCAACGGGAGGACTCTCGAGGAAGCTGTTGGCCTGACCGTGCCACTTGAGCAGGTTCTCCACCTCCGCCCGCAGCGAAGCGTCGTCACCGCAAACCTGATTGAGAAAGCGGGCTCGCTGGCCATCATCTGCCAGGGCCAGAGCCTCGTGGAAGATCTCTTCCGGGGTATGTCGTCCTGCGGTCATATTCACACTCCTTGACCTCTGCGCTTCGTGGTGGCGGACCCTTCGTGGGACCCGGGTTCATACCGATCTTCATGCTGTCTATCCGGGTTCATCGCCGCCAACAGTATACAAATCCCCGCCACCAGGACGATAGGCCATATGATCCGGCTGTCGAGGAAAGACCAATCCCAGCGTGTCACTTTCACCATCTCATTTCCGATAAGGTCCCAGGCATTCATGTTCCGTCTCCTTGTTCGCATTGGGTCTTATGGGCATTTCTGAATGTCCTATCACCTGGGAATGCGCCATCTGCTAAGCCAGCGGCTCACATATTCTCAGAAAAAAGTGTCTCGAACCAAGAATGCCTTTTGACAGGCCGAAGGGCGGGTGGAAACACCGGGGGTCTGAGAGGGCCGGGACTGGCGGTCAATCCCGAACGCGGATTTGGCCATAGAGCCAGGCTTTGGCGTAGGTCCAATGCCTCTTGGCGGTGCTCACCGAGATTCCCATGACCTCCGCTGCCTGCTCGAGCGTAAGCCCCGCAAAATAATGGAGTTGTACGAGCTTGGCCTTGGCGTTGTCCTGCTCGGCCAGTCTGGTGAGCGCGTCGTCGAGGGCGATCAGTTCCTCCGACTGAGCTTCGACAGCCAAGTCCATGTCCTCCAGGTTGACGCGCCGGTGGGCGCCGCCACGTCTAAGACGTTGCCTGTGCCGGGCGCTGTCAATCAGGATACGACGCATGGCCTCCGCCGCGGCGTTGAAGAAGTGAGTGTGACCCTGCCAGTCGGGGGAGCCTGCACCGACCAGGCGCAGATAGGCCTCGTGGACCAACGCGGTGGCCTGGAGCGTTTGTCCTGGTCGTTCCCGCGAGAGCTGGTACGCGGCCAGACGACGCAACTCGTCGTAGACCATTGGCAACAGTTGGTCCGCTGCCCTCGCGTCTCCCTGCTCCATCGCGTTGAGAATTCGAGTGACGTCGCTCACAATTGCCTCCTGGACCGCCTTTACCACTACCGGCTGTCTGGATTGTGGTCGGATCAGCCGCTTCTGACTGACCGATACGACTACAAGAAGTGTACTCCGCTGGAGTCGAGCACTCAAGGTAATTCAAAACGCCTTGGCAGTGGCGCAGAAGAGAGGCCTGCCCACCGATGGTCCGATGGGCAGGCTTGGTTGTCCATTAGGGGATCGCTGCGTCAGCGGCGGACGCGGCTGAGTTTGTAGGCTTCTTCGCCGCCGTTGAGGAGGTAGACGAGCGGCTGCGGCCGGTCCGTGCCCTCGACGAACTTCGGGCGGGCGGACCACGGCGTGACGCTCTGAACGCCCAGCAGGTCCATCCAGTGCTGCAAACGGGTCACCGGCAGGTTCCACGTCATGTGGAAGTGGTTAGCCGGCGGATACTGCTTGTATTCGAGCATGGATGCGTACTTCGGCACGACGAAGGTGTGCGGCCAGGTCGGGTTGGTCAGGTCGCACATCGCCTTGCCCAGTTCCTCGGGGACCTCGGTCGTGTGGGCCTGGTCCCAGATCAGGCTGAACAGGCCGCTGACGCTGCTGTAGGCCATGCGTGCGGCGATGCCCTCGATGCCTGGCGGTGTCATGAAAGTGACGGAGTTGCCGCCGCCGGGGAAGTAGCCGGGATCGGCCAGGGGCATCGAGACCCGGTCCATGATCTGCTTGACCGATGTGCCCGGCGCTGCGGCCCAGTCGAAGGCGGCGCTGCCCGAGTTGTCGCCGTCGACGAGGCCCTTGTTGTACCAGTCGGCGTTCGTGTCGAGCTTCTTGAGACCGAGCTTGTCGGCCAGGGCCTTGATCTCCCAGGCCTCCCAGACCTTGCGGAAGTCCATGAACAGCGGGGGATTGCCGCCGCTGAGGTAGGTCATGAAGAGCATCGTCAGGAGGGCCTGCACGTCGGCCTCGGTCGCATAGGGCAGGGGGGCCTTGCCGCCGGTGTGGTCGAACGTGCTGTTGAACAGTGACTCCATCACGTCGGCCACCGGCATGGGGATGCCGCGTCGGTCGCTGCCCCATTCGAGCTGGCTCATGAAGCCGCCGCCGACCGCGTTGAGGTCCGCCATCAGGTCGCGGACGATCAGGTACATCGCCAGGGACATGTTGAACCGCTCGTTCTCCTCGTCGTTGCGGATCTCGACTCGTTTGCCGACGTAGCGATTGATCCAGCCTCGCAGGTCCTTGAGGGCTTTCTCGTCGTAGGCTTTCTTGGTGAGCATGTCGGCCAGGAGTTTCATATCGAGCCGGGTAATCTCGATCCCGAAAGTGTTTCGTGTCGGGATGACGTGCGCCAGCGCGGTCTCCATGCCCATCGAGTCGTGCCCGAAGACGACGACGCGCCGGCCCCGCAGGCTGACGGCGGTGACTGCGGCGTAGCACCAGTCGATCAGATTCTTCGCGGTCTGGTCGGTCATCTGGGGGTTCATGCCGGTATCGGGCCAGGTGCCGACGTTCAGCGTCGCCATTCGCCCGTACTGGGCCAGGGCGCCGTTGAGGGCGTGGGCGTAGACCACGCCGGGACGCGGACCGCTGTTGCCGCAGGTGATATTGATCGGCGTGTTGGCCGGGAACTGCTGCAGCAGCGAGATGGTCGTCAGTTGCGGGAACGACCACGGGTCGGCGGCGCAGACGATGATCTCGACGCCGGCCTTGCGGAACTGCTGGGCGACGATATCGGCCTGAGGTTCGCCGTCCACGAGCACGGTCGAATAGACGACCGGCACGGGCGTCTTGTCGGGCAGCAGGACCTCGCCGCTGATCGTGTCGGCCACCATTTGGGCGACGTTGCGGCACCGTGTCCGACTGTCCTCGTCGATTCGCGGATCGCCTACCGCGAACACCCCGATCACCGGCACTTTCGGCGTCGCCTTGCGAATCGCCGGCAATCTCGTCGCTTCCACCTTCTTGGCCATGAAAAACCCTTTCGATCTTCTATTTGCTATTTACGATCTGCTATTTGGGGCCAGGTCCGCAACTCGCACTTGTGGCAGCAGTCCTACCTGGACGCTCGTAAATAGTAATTCATCAATCCTAAATAGTAAATCCCGCTGGGTTTTCCAGCGTCTTCTTCACGAGGTCCAGGAACTGGGCCGCGTAGGCGCCGTTGGCGACCTTGTGGTCCACCGACAGCGTCATGTTCATCAGCTTGCGGACCAGGATGTTGCCGTTGTCGGGGACGCAGGTATCGCTGATCCGCCCGATGCCCAGGATACTGCACTGGCCGGGCACGACGATCGGGATGAACGACTCGATGCCGAACGCGCCGAGGTTGCTCACCGTGATGCACCCGCCTTCGAGGTCGGACAGGTCCAGCTTGTCGGCGCGGGTCCGCTCGATCAATGCCTGACTGTCGCGGGCGATCTGGGCGACGCTCTTGTTGTTCACGTCCTTGACCAGCGGCGCCAACAGGCCATCCGGGACGGAGATCGCCAAGCCAACATGAATCGCATCGGCCAGCTTGATCGCGTTGCCGGCGACTTGTCCCGTCATGAGCGGGAACTTCTCCAGGCCCGTCGCGACCGCTTTGAGGATGAAGTCGTTGAAGGCGACCTTCACGGCTCCGGTCTCGTTCATCTTCGCGCGAGCAATGACAAGGTCCGTCATGTCCACTCGCACGGTCAGGTAGAAGCAGGGGATCTCCTGCTTCGACTTGAGCATCCGCTCGCCCGTGATCCGCTGGAGGCGGTTGATCGCGACCGTGCTCCCGAGCTTCGCTTCCGCTGCTGCAGTGGTGGGAGCGGGTTTCGCTGCGGCCCCGGCCGGCGCGGCTTTCGCGGGCTTCGCCTCCGCCGCGGCGCGGATGTCCGCTTCGGTGATCTTGCCCGCCGGACCGGTGCCTTTCACGGTCGCCAGATCGACGCCCATCTCCTCTGCCATCTTCTTCGCTCGCGGCGAGACCATGATCTTGCCTGCCGGCTTGGCCGGTTCAGGCGCAGGCTGAGCTGCGGCGGCCTGTGCCACAGCCGCTGCAGGAGCTGCTGCGGCAGCGGGCGCTGCGCCGCCGGTCAGGGCATTGATGAAGCTCTGCGGGACCTGCTCATCCTTGTCCCCAATCACCATGAGGGGCGCGCCGACGGGCAGCGTCTGGCCCATCTGGGCCAGGATGCACTTGACGAAACCGTTCCCCGGCGACTCCATCTCGAGCGTCGCCTTGTCCGTCTCGATCTCGAAGATCACGTCGCCCTTTTTCACCTCGTCGCCGACCTTGACGAGACAGTTGACGACGGTCCCTTCCTCCATCGTCTGCCCCAGTTTCGGCAGATTGACTTCTTTGGCCATTACCTTGTCCTTTCGAAGTTTGATTTCTGATGTGTGATTCTTGATGTAAGAGGGGAGACCTCAATCAACGATCAACCATCACAAATCAACAATCCCCAATCATTGTCCGCACGCCAGCTTGACCGCCTCGACGATCTGCGGGACGCCCGGAATGCTGGCCTCCTCGAGCGGCTCGCTCATCGGCGGGGGTACGTCCCTGGCCGCCAGGTTGATCGGGCGGGCGTCGAGGTAGTCGAAGCCGCGAGTGCCGTCCTCGAACTCGTATTCCATGTACTGGCCTGCGATCTCGCGTCCCGCGCCACACCAGCAGAAGCCCTCGCTGAGCGTGATGAGTCGGCCGGTCTTGCGGACGGACTCGGCGACCGTCTTGATATCCAGCGGCTTGAGCGTCCGCAGGTCGACGACCTCGGCGTCGATGCCGTGCTGATCCGCGAGGACCTTCGCAGCGTCGAGGGCCCGCATCGCCATCCGGCTGTAGCTGACGATCGTCGCGTCGTTGCCGGGTCGCTTGATGTCCGCGACGCCCAGCGGGATCGTGTAATCGCCCTGTGGAACCGGGCCGACCTGGCCGTAGGTGGCCTTGTGCTCGATGAAGACGACCGGATTGTCGCTGCGAATCGCGGCCTTGAGCAGGCCCTTGGCGTCGTACGGCGTCGAGGGCATCACGACGTACAGGCCCGGTGCGTGCATGAGCCAGGCTTCGAGCGACTCGGAGTGGTGGGCCGCAATGCAGCGACCCACGCCGCCTTCGGTGCGAAGGACCATGGGGACCTTCGCCTTGCCGCCGAACATGTAGCGGTTGTAGGCGCCGACGTGCACGAGCTGGTCCATCGCGATGGTCACGAAGTCCACGTACATGATCTCCGCGATCGGTCGCATTCCGCGAAGGGCCGCGCCGACCGCGGCGCCTGCGATGGCCGCCTCGGAGATCGCGGTGTCGATCACGCGCTCCTTGCCGAACTCTTCGAGCAGGCCGCGGGTCGCCTGATACGCGCCGCCGTAGAGGCCGACGTCCTCGCCGAAGACGAAGACCTTCGGATCGCGGCGCATCTCTTCGGCCTGTGCCGCCACCACCGCGCCACCGATGTTCACCACGTCCATCCCGAACTGGGACTTGATCTGGGCCTTGGCGATCTCGGTGGCCTCTTTCTTGGTCTTGGCGCCGCAGGTGGCGATGACCTTCTCGAAGGCCGCGGTTGCCTCTCGCACCTTCGCGGCGGTCGCATGCTCGCTCTCGATTGCCTGGGCGGGATAGCTCTCTTCGACGTACACATCCTGGTCAACATCGGCGCCCTTGGGCCAGGGACTGTTCATCGCGAACTGTGTGGCGTCTTCGATGCTGGCGAACGCCTTGTCCTTGATCTGGTCCAGTTCCTGCTCGGTGCACAGGCCGTCGGAGACGAGTCGGTTCCGCAGGACAGTGATCGGGTCTCGCTCGTGCCAGGCCTTCTCCTCGGCCTTGGTGCGGTAGGCCCGCGGGTCGCTCCGGCTGTGGCCATACCAACGATAGGATTTGCACTCGACCATGGTCATTTGATTCTGGTTGCGGGCCCGCTCGATGGCCTTGCGAAGGGCCAGGAAGACGGCCACCGTGTCCTGACCGTCCACGATCATGCCGGGCACGTCGTAGGCCGCGGATCGCACTGCGATGTCCGTGATGCTGCTGGCACACGCGGTACCCGGGACCTCGCTGCCGGAGAACGGGACGCTCATTCCGTACAGGTTGTTCTCGATGATGGCCACGAGCGGCACCTTGAGCGTCGCGGCCATGTTCATCGATTCGTGGAAGGTGCCGGTATTGCAGGAGCCGTCGCCGAAGAAGGACAGGACGACCTTGCCGCTGCCCTTGAATTTCTCTGCGAGGGCGGCGCCGACCGCTGGGGGTTGGTTGCCGCCCACGATGCCGGTGGAGCCCAGGTTGTTCTGCCGCTCGACCTCCGCGATGTGCATCGAGCCGCCGCGGCCCTTGCAGTAGCCGGTCTCTTTGCCCATCAGTTCGGCCATCATCGCGTTCCAGTGGGCCTGGCGCTCCTGGTCGCTGTTGGCGTACTTGTTGCCGACCGCGCCGCAATGGCCGTGGCCTCGGTGGGTCGAGCCGATGACGTCGCCGCGTTCCATGGCCGCGATGGCGCCGGTGGCGACCGCTTCCTGGCCGGCGTAGAGGTGCGACGCGCCCTTGATGATGTTCTGCCCGAGCAGATCGTAGACCTTCTCCTCGAAGAACCGGATCTCGTAGATGGTCCGGAGCCAGTCCTTGGCCTGGTCCAGTGTGATGACGCCGGAGCGGATCAGCTCCTTGACTGTCGGAAGCGCCTGCTTTCTTGTGTCTTCGATGGAGAGATTCATGTCAACGACTCCTCATAAGAACAGCATCCCGGCCGCCCGGCGGACCCCCGTCGGATCACCTCGGTGCGGGGACACTGAAAGAGCGGTAATATAGCAGATTCCAGGGTTCCGAACAAGCACCTGCACGCATTTCGCCATTTTTCGCCCTGTGCGCTTGTCGTCGTGTCCGCACGTCGCTAACATGTTGAAAATCAGGTACTTAAGTGTAGTACGACTGCGAGGATGACTATGGGCATGTTGTGGGAAGTGGTGCAAACCGGGCTGATGTACGGCCAGAAGCGACAGTCCGATTCCGTCGAGGACCGGGTCCGGGCGCTGGAGGAGCAGCTCCAGTTGACGCAGAACACGCTGCGTTCGCTGGTCAAGAAGCTGGAAGAACTCCACGGCTTGGACATCGACCAGGACGGGCGGATTGGGTAGCGTCTTGCCAAGTCATAGTCTCGACGTCGGAATCGCCGTTGCTGTCAGGACAATATGTATGTGAATTGAACCGAGCAGCTTGTAGTGTGCTCGTAAGAGCATATCCTCCCAAGCGTGGAAGATAACGCCTTACGGCGTCACTACGAACCGGGTCGCCGTCCGGCGGTAGTGATCTTATGATGGAACTGGGTCAACGTATGGTGGAGGGGGAAAAGGAACCGGACGTCGCGAGCGTGCGGGGGTGGATCGGGGCTCGCAATTACAGGCGGTGGATGATGCTTCGGGCGTTCATCGACGAGAGCTATCCGGGCGTCTTCACGCCGGACTGGATCTTCGGCGGCAAGAAACATGGATGGGGTCTGCGATTCAAGAAGTCCAAGTCGTTTTGCATGCTCATCCCCGAGCACAACCGGCTTCTCGTCCAGATCGTCTTCGGCGGCGAGGAGCGGGAGAAAGCGGAGAAGATTCTGCCTGAACTGAGTCCGGCTGTCCGTGACGCCTATGTGAATGCGACCACGTATCACGACGGCAAGTGGCTCGCGCTGGCGTTGGACAGTGACGAAGTCCAGGCCGACATCGAGCGGCTGCTCGCCGTCAAACGCAAGCCCAAACGCGTTTGACTTCCGCCTCATCGCACAGGAGGCGGGTACTCCGGCGGATGTGAAAGACCCCGCGCCATGACTCTGTCATTCCTGCATCAAGCAGGAATCCAGGGGTCATAGGACTGGGCACATCCCAGAGAGTGGATTCCCGCTTTCGCGGGAATGACGAATCGGGGCGTGACATATCGAACCGCGAGTCGAACTGTTTGATCGTGGTTGTCTCATCGTATACAATCAAACCGCTCAGAGTCGCACTTGCCGTGTTTGCCGTCGTGGTCACTGCGGCAGGCGGGTGCATCAATCCGAACCACTGCGGGAGGGAGAAGGAGTGCCACATGCTGCAAGTACCCCAACGCATGTCACGATGGCGAAGCTGCCCCTCCGTACTGTCCGCGCTGGTGATTTGTGTGTTGCTGTCGGCAACGGCCCATGCGGGCGGCAGGACCGGGCCTCTGAAGGTCTCGGAGAACGGGCGGTTTCTCGTCTACGAGGACGGGACGCCGTTCTTCTATCTCGGAGATACGGCGTGGGAGTTGTTCCACCGGCTCAATCGCGAGGAGGCGAGCCGGTATCTCGCAGACCGGGCGGCCAAGGGCTTCACTGTGATCCAGGCGGTTGCCCTGGCCGAGCTGGATGGGTTGCACGCGCCGAATGCCTACGGTCACAGGCCGCTCGCCAATGACGATCCGACGAAGCCCGATGTCAAGGACGGCCCGGACAACGACTACTGGGACCACGTCGACTACATCGTGAAGAAGGCGGAAGCGTGTGGTTTGTACATTGGCCTGCTGCCCACCTGGGGCGACAAGTGGAACAAGAAGTGGGGCGTCGGGCCCGAGGTCTTCACGCCGCAGAACGCGGAGGTCTATGGCCGCTGGCTCGGGCAGCGGTACAAGGACGCCCCCAACATCATCTGGATTCTGGGCGGCGACCGGCCCGTCGAGAACGACGCGCACAAGGAGATCATCCGCGCGACGGCTCGCGGCCTGGCGCAAGGCGACGGCGGCCGTCACCTGATGACGCTCCACCCGACGGGCGGCCAGACCTCCGCTGCCTGGTTCCACGACGACGATTGGCTCGACTTCAACATGCGCCAGAATGGGCACGTGGCCGAGTACACCGGCCGATACGACAAGACCCGCGAGGACTACGACCGCAGGCCGGTCAAGCCGGTGATCGACGGCGAGCCGATCTACGAGGACCACCCGGTCTCGTTCGATGCGAAGAAGCTCGGGCACTCGATTGCGTCCGATGTCCGCCGGCCCTTGTACTGGGACCTGTTCAGCGGCGCCTGCGGTCACACGTACGGCCACCATTCCGTGTGGCAGATGTGGCAGCCCGGCCGGGATCCGATCAACAATCCGCTGATGCCTTGGTTCAAGGCGGTCGATCAGCCCGGCGCGGGACAGATGCAGTATGGCCGCCGGCTCATGGAGTCGCGGCCGTTCCTGTCACGCGTGCCCGACGACTCGATCATCGTTACGGATCGCGTGCCGACCAGTGTGCCGGGTGCGGGCCGATACCGGTTTGCAGGCACCCGCGACGCCGACGGCTCCTATGCGATGGTCTACGCGCCAATCGGTCGGGCCTTCAAGGTCCGCATGGACATCGTCACAGGCTCGAAGGTGAAGGCCTGGTGGTACAACCCGCGCGACGGGCAGGCCACCGCCATCGGCGAATTCCCTAATACAGGCGAGCGGGAGTTTCAGCCGCCCGACAAGGGCGAGATGCTCGACTGGGTCCTTGTCCTCGACGACGCCTCCAGGGACTTCCCGCCACCCGGCCAGGTGCGACAGGAAACGGTGCTGGGCATCGAGGGGACTCGATTCACACTGAACGGCAGACCGGTCTTCCTCCTGGGCATCAGCTACTACGGCGGCTTGGGCGCGTCGCAGGATTCGATCCGCCGGGATCTCGACGACATGCAGAAGTACGGCTTCAACTGGCTTCGCGTCTGGGCCACCTGGGGTCTCGGCGATGCGGATGTCTCCGCGGTCGATGCACAGGGTCGGGCGCGCGAGCCCTTCCTGGGCAGGCTCGAGTGGCTGGTTGCCGAGTGCGACCGTCGAGGACTGGTCGTGGACGTGACCCTCACGCGGGACGCGAGCGGGCGATTGCCGGATCTTGCGGCGCACCAGCGGGCAGTGGCTACTCTGGTCGAGGCTCTCAAGACGCATCGGAACTGGTACCTCGACCTCGCCAACGAGCGGGATGTCCGCGATGGTCGCTACGTGTCCATTTCGGAGATCAAGATCCTGCGGGACCAGATGCGCCGGATCGACCCGCAGCGATTGGTTACCGCTTCGTTCGGCGGACACGATCTGGATGAGGAGTATGTGCGAGAGTCGATAGATGCCGCCGGCATCGATTTCCTCTGCCCCCACCGCCCGCGACATGCCGAATCCCCTGGGCAGACGGAGGGCCGCACTCGCGAACTGCTGGCCCTGATGCAGAAGATCGCCCGGGTCGCGCCGGTGCACTATCAGGAGCCGTTCCGACGCGGGTACACGCAGTGGGAGCCCACAGCGAGCGATTTCGTGTCAGACCTGCGCGGAGCCGTCGCAGGGGGCGCCGCCGGCTGGTGTTTCCACAACGGAACCCAGCGGGGTGCGCCCGATCAGCAGCCGCGGCGCTCGTTTGACTTGCGCGACCGGCGCCTGTTCGATCAGTTGGACAGCGAGGAACGGACGTTCGTTGCCGAGGCTTCCGCGAACATGCCTCGCTCCAGAGGCGAGGAGAAGACGAAATGAACACATCGACTCGCCGGCAATTCCTGCGATGGACAGCCGCCGGCGTCGCGGGAATGCTGCCGTTGCGAAGGGCCCGCGCCGGCACATCCGGAACCGTCGTCCCCGGCGTTAACGATTTTCTCCGTTCCATCGGCGCGTGTTCAGCCGTGTCCCGGCGAGGGGAGAATCTGGCGAGCACCATCAACGCCGCTCGATACCTGGGGCTTCGCTGGTTGCGGGTCGGCTATGAAAGCGGCATTCCCGTTGCCGATCTGGTCGAACTCCACAATCAAGCCGGCGTGTGTTTCAGCTACGGACTGATGAGCGGCGGCACGGACCTCGCCAGACTCCTGGCCGGCGCCGGACAACTGGCCTCGGCCGGCGCCCTGCTCGCCCTGGAGGGCAACAACGAGCCGAACAACTGGGGTGTCACGTACCAGGGCGAGGCCGGCGGCAGGGATCTGTCGTGGCTGCCGGTGGCGAGACTCCAGCGGGATCTATACACCGCGGTCAAGAAGGACCGCGTCCTGAGCAAGTACCCTGTCTGGAACGTTTCGGAGAGCGGCGCCGAGACCGACAACGTCGGCCTGCAATTCCTGGCCATCCCCGACGGAGCCGGATGCCTGATGCCGGACGGCACCCGATACGCCGACCACGCGAATTGCCACAACTACATGACCCATCCGGGCTGGCCCGGTCTGCATGACAATCAGACGTGGATTGCGGCCGACCCTACGTCCGCCTGCAAAGTGGACGGACTCTATGGGAACTGCGGCCTGACCTGGCGACGTCGGTATCCGGGGTATTCTGAGGCCGCCCTCGCGACGCTGCCGAGAGTCACCACGGAAACCGGCGTCACACTGGGTGGGCCCGTCACCGAGCAGGTTCAGGCCGCTCTCTACATGGACGTGTATCTGGCCCAGTTCAAGCGGGGCTGGAGTCACACCTGTGTCTACCTGCTCCGAGATCGCACCGACGAGAGTGGCAATCAGACGTTCGGTTTCTACCGACCCGACTACAGTCCGCGACCGGCCGCGACCTGTCTCCACAACCTGACGAGAATCCTGGCCGACGATGGCTCGACCCCGCCGGGCGGGACCCTGAACTACTCCCTTGCGGACCAGCCGGCAACTGTCCATGACCTGCTCCTCCGGAAGAGCGACGGTACATTCGAACTGGCGGTTTGGGACGAACGGTTCACTGGGGGCTCGGACAACGTCACGGTGAACCTGGGTGCTCGGCACGCCGCGGTCCGGGTCTATGATCCGACGGCAGGCACGTCGCCAATACAAACCCTGGCCAACGTTGACTCGCTCATGCTGACGCTGAGCGACCATCCTGTGGTTGTAGAGATCGAAAGCCCGGCCGCCTGCGGGCGCTGATACGCTCCGCATGATCTGAAAAGGGCAATCCAGGGGTTGCGTAGAGCAAAACCCAGGAATTGTTTGCCTCAGGGGGAGAACTGCGATCCCAAACCGAGTACCCCCTGCGCAGGTCCTCCGATGCGGTATCGTGCATAGGAGAACCTCCCCCTGGATTGCCACGATGCGGGGCGAGAAGAAGAGTCCCAGTGGTGGCGCCGTGCGGCCCGAAGCGTCCTGTGGGAGAGGCCGCACGGCGCCTTGTGAGAGATAAGTAGAGGAGAGAAGTCTGGTAATCCGCCGCGGAGGGCGGGGTGGTTGCGGGAGAATATCGCCAGAAAGCGTGAACCAGCCGAGGATGGCGTGTGGGCGAGCTTCGCAGCGGCTGTTGCGAGGCAGCGTCGCGGACTTCCCCCGGTCGTTCAGACCGAAGAACAGGCACCGAGGGGGTCTGAATCGCCTTGGCAGTTGACCAATCCATCGCCATGCCTCCATTCATCAGAGGCGCTCCTCCATAAGCTCATGGTCCCTTACTCTGCCACAATTGCGTTGAGGTGTGGCCTCCTCCAGTGGTACGGACCATAATCGGCAACTGCCACGCTTGTATCCGCGATGGATCGGCGGGTCAAGCGAAAAGTTGGAAAAATCCCAGGAAATCAATAGATTTCCGGACGTTGAGCCGTCACAGACGACGCGAGATCCCTCTTCTCTGCCTGTAACCCCTTGCACGGAGGACCCGCGTCTGCTTCAACAACCATCCGGCTGCTTGTTAGATCTTCCCGTCAGCGGACCATGACCTGACCGGAGTCGGCGACTATGGTCTGGCCTGTGATTGTCCGGGCCTTGTCCGAGCACAGGAAGACCACCGCGTCCGCGATGTCCTGCCCCTTGATCTCCCGCCGTAGAGCGGTCTTGTTCACGTAATAGGGGATCACCTCTTCCGGCCGGATGCCGTACTTCTTCGCGCAGACCTTGATGTACTCGGGGTTCCAGATCCTGGAGCCCTCGAAGACGTTGCCCGGCGCGATGCAGTTGACGCGGATGCCGTATTCGCCCAACTCCAGCGCCCAGCCGCGGGCCATGTGCAGCTCGCCGGCCTTGGTCGCGTTGTAGGCGGTGTTGTTCTTGCTCGCGTCCAGACCCGACTTCGAGCTGAGGTTGATGATGCTGCCGCCGATGCCTTGAGCGATCATGATCCGTGCGGCGTCGCGGGCCATCAGGAAATAGCCCGTCAAGTTCACTTCGAGGGCCAGTCGCCACTTGTTCACGGGCATATCCACCAGCGCGAACGGCGGCGCGATCCCCGCCGCGTTCACGAGGATGTCCAGGCCGCCCCACGAGGCCATCAGGTCGTCAAACGCCTTGCGGACGCTGTCTTCGTTCGCAACGTCGCACCGAATGACCTTGACCTGGGCCTTGGGTCTGTCTCTCGTGATGATCGCGGCGGTCTCCTGAGCCCCGGCCTCGTCGATATCGGCCAGTCCGACCATCGCGCCGTCCTTCGCCAGGCCGACGGCCAGGCTCCTGCCCAGGCCGCTGCCCGCGCCGGTGACCACCGCGATGCGGTTGCTCAGCTCGCCCTTGCCCTCGCCTCCGACGAGCTTCTTGCGGAAGGCCTCGGATTCCCAGTTGTTGATAAAATCCTGCTCGCGCTTGCTCAGGCCCAGGACGCCGCCGAACCGGTGGGCGTTCATGCGGACCATGACCGAGCCGTCCGCCATCTCCGCCGCCAGCGGGACGAGCGACTTGTCGGCCGCGATGAACAGGCCGAAGTCCTTCACAATGAACGCATAGGGCGTCTTGTGCGTCCGATCCGTTCGCGCCTGGAGCTTGCGGGCGATCTTGCCTGCGTCGAGATCCTCGACCCACAGGGCCGGACCGTTGGAGAAGACCAGCTCTTCGGGGTGCAGAGCGGGCGCGTCGAGCAGGGCCTTGGCGTCCCTGTGCTTCAGAAAGGCAGCGATGTTCTCGGTCGGCGGGAAGAAGCTGACCGGCACATACTGGCCGGTGGTCTCGAAGACAGCCTTGCGGATCATCAGCTTGGCGGCTGTGATCTCGTCGGCCGGCGGGGTCTTGATTCTCGTCGCTCTCGGCGTCTTGATCCGGCTCTTGCACAGATCGATGACCTTGCCGACCAGTCTCAACGCCGCGTTGGCGCTGTCGGCGGTGACGAAGACGCCGTGCTTTTCGAGGAACAGGATCGAGGGCTTGGCGCCGTGCTCCTCGACGTAGCCCTCGACAAGGCCCGCGATCTTCTTGGCGAGCATGTAGCCGGGATCGGCGTAGGGCACCCACAACGCCGGTAGCTTCTCGCCCGCGAAGAGCTTCGCCAGTTCCCGCTCTCCGTTCTTGGCATTCACGTAGGCGGACACCACCAGCGGGTGCAGGTGGATCACGTGCGACTTGAGCAGTGCGTGCAGGTGCGACTCGACGGAGGGTCGGGCGCCGTGGGCGAGTCCGTCGTCGCAGGCGTCCAGCAGCCGGCTGACCACGTTGTTCTCGCGTGCGATGGCGTCGAGCTTGCTGAGCGACTTGTCCTGGATGATCGCTAGGACGGGCGCGATCCGCAGACGTCGCCAGCCTCGCTGCTCGTTCATATCCTTCAGGGCCGTGCCGCTGGCCTTGATGTACATGTGCTTGCCGTCCTCGGTCTTGACCGAGGTGTTGCCGCCGCCGCCCAGGACGAGCGCCGGGTCCTTGCCCGTGATATTCGACATTCGAATCAGATCAGCTAACGCCTTGTTCATCGCAGAGATACCTCACAAAACCCAGAACGTCCACCCGACAAAGGGCTCATTATTAGCACAATCCGGCCGATCTGTCCATCCAGAAGCGTTTGCACAAACGAACCCAATTGGCTTCGTTTCGCACGAACCACGGATGAACCCAGCCCGGCCTTCGGCCGGAACCAATCAACTCACGCAGGGACGCAGAGCCGCAGAGACCAAGAAGACCATCCTCTCTCAACCCCTCTGCGTCCCTGCGGCTCTGCGTGAGATACAATCCGTGTATCCGAAAGGACTTGTGGCAACTTCGGGGAATCATCTGCCAACCCTCTTCAGTTGTTGTGGTTTCGTAGCAGGAATTTCAGGCATACCACAACTCGCATTGATCTCTGTGGCCTCGGTGTCTCAGTGGCGAAATCGCACCGGCAGCCGCACCGTTACCACAACTACAGACGCTTCACAGTGCCTGTATGTTCCGCAGAAACCAAAATTGGGACAGGAATTTCTTCGCCCCGTAGCGAGGGCGTCCCGCCCTTGTATCCCGAGGCCGTCCCGGCCTCGTCCGGCTGTCGCACCATTCCTCGCTCGACGGATACCGGGGGGCGAGTGGAAGACCGGATAAGCCGGCATTCTCCGTAGCATGGGCATCTTGCCCATGAGTCGCAGGGCCATCCTGGCCCTGCCAGGACTGTCTTATCCTACGGGCGGGACGCCCGTGCTACTCACGGGCAAGATGCCCGTGCTACTCAACAGCCTGGAGAGAGCCCCACGCGTACAAGGCATGTCTGCCATGCTGCTGGCGTAAAGCGAATGATACCAGGGGGTCATACACCCCCGGCCGTCCGGCCGGTCCGGAAGCGGAAATCCCTCTTTACACCCTGTCCGCGAGGTCCTACAATGAAATGGCAGACTGAAAATGAAGGAGCCCTGGCTGATGCCGAGACACGCCGGGCCCCGCCAGTGGAAGTACCGGTTGGAAGAAAGTGAAATGTGTAAGGGTGACCGCGAATTCTTCCCCCGGGTGTTGTGGCGTTATACCGCAACTTAGTGGCCCATAGGCGTCACGAAGAAAGCATATAACCATTGTTAGAATCGACTATTCAGCAGCATGAAGCAGACACGACAAATCACGATTAAGAACAAAGTATTCTCTATCTCTGATCTTCAGAGAGTCGGCAGGATCTTCAAGAAGCAACGGGATCTTGCTTGTAGATCTGACCACCACGCTGAAACTTCCTATCAAATTGACCTTTCAGACAACACATCTCTGGACAGTGATTCGCTCGATCTTCTCGATAGTGATTTTATCAATGGACCTGCTCGCCCTACTCAGATCAGTTTTACCTTCCACAACTACAAACTACACCGTCGTATTGACTTTAGAATTAGCCATGGTGAGTCAAGATATGGTAATTCTGCATTAGTAAGTGGCACGGAGCAAGGGTGGGTTAGTGAGAATTTCTTGGCCTTAAAGGAAGCTATAGATAGCGTCCCTCCGCAGTCATTCTGGTTCAGAAAGCATCCATCAATCCTCCTTCACCTTGTAGCTTTGGGTATTGGTAGCATTTCTCAATGTGCATTAGACCTATTCTATACACAGTTGTTTATGCGTGCTGGGATTGATCGATTATTACCCACCTTAGCCCCCACTTCCCCTTGGCGAGATTTTGCCAGGGCAATTGCCCCATTCCTGTATTTCCTTCTATGGATATGGCGTTGGGCCCTTGGTTTAGCTTGGGGGGCGTTTGGTATTCGTTCTTGGCTACTCAGCCTTTGGCCAAATATAGAGTTTAACTTTGGAGCAGAACACTTAAACATAGAGAAGAAACAGCGTACAAGATTGATCTTGGTGATCACACTTGTTGTTATCCCAATTTCAACGAGCATTGTTTACGACCTTATGAGATAGGATGTCCTCGCGGAAGTCCCGAAGAGAGCATATAACCATTGTTGGATTTGCGGGGACACCATACCAATCTGTCGACTTCTGGTTGACCCGTTGGATTGGGTCTGGTAGGCTGGCGTCATGGCGCGATTGGCGAGAGTTGCGGTTCCGGGCGTCGCCCACCACGTCACGCAACGTGGCAATCGGCGACAAGCGACGTTCTTCCAAGAGGAGCACCTCCTGGGACGGGAGATCCGTCCGGCCAAGCGCGGGCGCAAGCCCAAACGACAGGAGAGAGGAGTATGGTGTCCCCGGAATTCCTGGGCTGATTTCTCCCTTGAATCGCTGTCCCCATAGGTGATATCATCGTGGCATGGCTATAAAATCCAAATTCCTATCAGCGGTTCTGTGTTCTTGGTTACTGGTCATCGTTCAGGCGTTCGCCGGGGAGCGGGTCGCGCTGTGGCCCCAAGGGAAGATCCCGGATTTCCAGACCGGTCAGATCGCGGCGACCACCCAGGAGGTGACGGCTCCAGGATTCAAGGCGGCGGACCATGCGATGCCGTATCTTGACTGGTACGAGGCGCCGGCGGAGAAAAACGGCGGATGCATGTTGCTCATTTCGGGCGGCGGTTATTACAGTTGTTGCGACGGGGTGTGGATTGACCGCGTTGCGAAGAAGTTCACCGAACTCGGATTCGTTTGCGCGAGCCTCACCTACCGTACGCCGCGTCCGCAAGGCTTGCCGATCTACCAGAGCGGGTGGGAGGATGGGCAACGCGCCGTCCGTCTCGTCCGCAACGACGCGAAGAAACGCGGGTTCGACCCGGAGAAGATCGGCGCGTTCGGGTTCTCCGCGGGTTCGCACCTGACAGTCTTGCTCGCGACGAGCTCGCTCACACCGGCGTACGGGCCGGTCGACGAACTCGACCAGCTTCCCTGCCACGTCAACTGGGCGGTGCCGATCTACCCCGCCTACGCGCTCACGGACGGACTTACCGGCCCCAACACGCGCGAGGGCGACGCGATCGACGTAAAGCTCTCGGACGTGTTCAAGTTCGACGCGAAGACTTGTTCGATGGCGCTCTTCCACGGCGGGGCAGACATCTATTCGCCGAACGGCTCGACACAGATCTACCGCCAGCTCCGCAGGATGAAAATCCCGGCCGAGATCCATCTGTTCGCGGACCGTCCCCACGGTTTTATGGGCGACTCGAGCAAGGACGAGAACGGCACGGCTTACGACCACTGGCTCGACCGTATCGCCGAGTATCTCCGCCAGATGAATTGTGACGGGCGTCTCGGCGAAGAAGAAGATCTGATGGCCCGCTATCCGAACGACGATGCTCGCGGCGAATGCCGCAAGGAGCCGGTCTGGCCGGAAGGCAAGATGCCGGATGTGCAGACGAACCAGTGCCTGCCTTATCTCGAATGGCACATGCCGAAGGACCTCAAGACGAAGGCGATCCAGATCATCTACTCGGGCGGCGGCTACAATGGCAACGATCCGGACGGATTCGAAGTCGCGCCGGCGCGGCGTTACCTGAACGAAAAGGGCATGACGGTCGTAACGATGAAATACCGCACGCCGCGTCCGCTGGGCGGGCTGGCCAAGCACACGACGGCGTGGCAGGATCTGCAGCGCGCCATCCGAATCGTCCGCAGCGAGGCCGCGGCGAAGGGGCTCGATCCCAACC
>JAGOLX010000065.1 GCA_017993835.1 Phycisphaerae bacterium | reverse complement strand
CAAAAGGCCGCGTTACCGCCACGGCCGTCTTGCGGTACCAAAGTGTTACCCTGCAACAACTTAACAAGATACCGGCTTGATATATCTGCGCAGGACAACAAGATGTGAACAAGTAGTAATACGAAGCGGGGATGCAGAAACACCTCACTCTGTCATTCCCGCGGAAGCGGGAATCCACGTACTCACGCCCAGACGCCCAGCCACGGAGATAACAGAATGGCGTCTGCCTCCCCAGGAGCAAAGTCCAATTCAAGGGCACTCCCTGGAATTCCCCCTTTTCTATATCTTTTCGCAAATTTGCTGTAGTACCTATACGCCAATGACGTATAATATGTGTGTATGGAGATCATCGAAACCAGCGTCTTCACCAAGCAGATCAGGGGTCTCCTGAAGGACGATGAGTACCGGGAACTTCAGGAGAGACTGGTCATAAACCCATTGGCCGGGGCAGTCATACGCGGAGGCGGTGGTTTACGCAAGCTCCGCTGGGCCGTGGAAGGTCGTGGCAAGAGCGGCGGAATCCGGGTGATCTACTACTATGTGGCTTCGGACGACCAGATCTTCATGCTGGTCGCCTACGCCAAGGGAGCCAAAGAGGATTTGACTGCGAAAGAGCTTGTAATTCTGAGAAAGCTCGTGCAGGAGGAACTGTTATGAGTTCGAGACTGTTCAAGGAACTCTCTGAGAGCATCAGAGAAGCCGGCAGAATTCGAAAGGGCAAGGCGAAGCCCTCGCGGGTCTTCACATACGATGCCATCGACATCCGCAAGCTCAGGGAGTCTGTCGATGTCTCTCAGTCGCAGTTTGCACGGATGATCGGGGTCAGCAAAGGCACACTCCAGAACTGGGAGCAAGGGCGCAGGCAGCCGAGAGGCCCGGCCAAGGCCCTCCTCCGCGTCTTTGAGAAAGACCCCAAGGCGGTCGTGCGGGCTCTGGGCTAAGACAGCCTGCGCAATTGGAGGAAATCGTAACCAAAGAGGTCGCCTCGCGTCCTCCGGCCGCAACCAAGAAGTACTCACGCAGAGACGCGGAGCCGCAGAGAGAACAGGATGCCGACGGTTTCCCAAACCCAGCGTCCCTGCGCCTCTGCGCGAAACACAATCCTCAGCCATCGAAGTGGATCGACGCAATCCGCGTAGGGTGCGTATCACGCACCCTCCCGGCTTGAAGCTTGAAACAAGGCCAGGCCCCGGGTACCCCCCTCACACACGAATTCAGGATGTTCATAAGATCGTGTTGACAAAAACAGTGTCGTATGTCACTATGGAGTCGGAGTAAGTCACGGTCACGGACGGAGCCAACGGTGGTCCATAGGGTTCTGCGTGGCCAGAGTCGTGATGTATGTGCGTCTGCCTATGTAGTAGATGTTGCGGGAAGGAGGACATCGTGGGAAGATCGTCGATCTACGGTTCACTGGTGGTGCTTCTCGTTGTGGTGAATGCGGCTGTTGCCAAGGTCCAGGACTACTTCCTTTGGGATGACTGGGGTGGAACCTGGGCGGATGCAGAGAAGGTCCTACCGGATGGCTACCCTGGGGCAGGCACGGGGGACGATTACATGTGTTGGGCGGCCGCTGCATCGAATACTCTGGAGTGGACTGGATGGCACGGACCGGGGGATCTGACGAATACGGATGCGATCTTCGGGTACTTCCAGGACCATTGGACGGATGATGGTATGCCGTTTTCGGTGGGGATGGGGACTGCGTGGAAATGGTGGTTTGACGGAATCAGTGTGGCGACCGGTGCCACGCGTGTGGACGTGCCGGGCGGCGGGTTCTACTCGACTGCGGACTTCGCCGATTCCTATCACGTAAGAGTCTCTGACAGTCGCAATGGCCGGGAGTCGATGGTTGCCATAGACCAATTCCTTCATGCAGGGTACGGCACAATGCTTGATATCACTCCCCTCTGCGGTGATGGTCACGTAATCACCGTATGGGGCCTCCAATATGAAACGGATCCCACGATCAACCCGTACTACTACAATGGCATCTGGGTGACCGATTCCGATGATGATATGGACAACCCACCCTATCCGGACAACCTCCAGTACTGGTCTATAGCGGCATACGGCACGACTGGTGCCGCTCGGTGGATTGTATGGTCCGACGCAGACATGTATGCCCCTGATTCTTATGGGGGCTTCTTGGCGAGTGTTTATGGATTGGAGAGGAATCCGGATTACGCACTTGTCCCCGTCCCCAGCGCCGTTCTCCTCGGCGCCATCGGTCTGCTGTATTCTGGCCGGCGGCTGAAACGCAGAACGGCATGATCCGAGCCGATAGCTATTGGCCACTTCAGGGCCTGACCTTAAATTAACACGCGAAGCCTAACACGGGAGTCTGGAGTCCAGTATGGCGTCTCCTATCGAGACGGGCTGTCCCTATAGTGTCCAGCCTTCGCGGTATGTGCGGTGCAGAAACTGGTTGGCCGCTTCGTCGTTCGTGATTCTCAGGTTGGGCCCGTCCCATTGCAGCTTCTTGCCGGTGCGCATGGCAATATTGCCCAGCAGCGGCGTTTCGGTCAGCAGGCCGCTGTGGGCTACGAAATCCGAGCCGGCCGGGGCGCCCCCGCGACAGGCGTCGATCCACTCCTGATACTGCCCCCGAGAGCGCGGCAGCACCTTCGGCGGGTCACCGTAGGCCTTCCGTCGGGTCTCGGGAATCAACAGGTAGTCCATCAGGGTTCCGTTATCGCCGACATAGAGGGGAGATCCCAGGCGTCGTCCGGGCTCCAGCTCGGGAGGCACGGGCGGCGTATATCCCTCGTCGCACCAGATCAGCGTCACCGGCGGCATGTCGCCCCGTGCGGGAAAGGCGTATTCCACCTTGAAGCGGCGGGGATACACCTCGGGACCGATCTCAGTACACTCGGCTTCGACGCTGATCGGATGGCGGAGCTGGAGCGCCTTGAACACGGTCGAGAGGATATGACAGCCCATGTCGCCCAACGGACCGGTGCCGAAGTCTTCCCAATCCCGCCAGCGCCAGGGATGGTACGCCGGGTGATAGGGACGTTCGGGAGCGGGCCCCAGCCAGAGATTCCAGTCCAGCCCTTCCGGGACCGGCGGCGTATCCGCGGGACGATGGCCCGAGGCCGGGGCATCCCAGAACCTCACCCCCAGAGTGACGTAGACCTTTCGCACGGGACCGATCGCGCCATCCATGATGATCTCCTGGGTCAGGCGGGCCTGGTCGGTCGCCTGTCCCTGGTTGCCCAGTTGGGTGGCCACGCCTGCGCGGCGCGCGGCGTCGGTCAGCATCCGCGCCTCGCGGACGGTATAGGCCAGGGGCTTCTCGCAATAGACGTGCTTGCGGCGTTTCAACGCCTCCATGACGATCACCGCATGGGTATGATCCGGCGTGGCGACCACGACGGCATCCACGTCCTCCCGGTTCAGCAAGTCGCGGTAGTCGGCATAGGCCCGGCAACTGCGGTACTGAGCCACCCCTTTGGTCCGGGTGTAGTGTTCGTCCACCAGACGGCGGGCCGGTTCGCGCCCTCCGACTTTGGCTTCCTTCCCCTCCATCCAGTCCCACGAGATGTATCCCGGCCCTTCGCGATTGACGTCGCAGACCGACGTTACCTGCACTTCGGCGAGCTGCAAGAGGTTGAAGAGGTCCACGTGGCCCTGTCCGCCCATTCCGATACAGGCCAGGGTGGTCTTCTCACTCGGAACGATCTGGCGATTCCCCCCGAGGACATGCCGTGGCACGATGCTGCAAATGGCCCCGGCGGCAACTCCTCCCAGAAACGCACGCCGTGAGGTTCCCCGCTCGGCAGTACGACACGTGTTCCTTCTGCTGCGTCTTGCCTTGTCCATAGTTCCTGATCTCCGACAACACCTAACGTACCTGGCATTCGCATAGTGTACTCGTGACTGCCGAGTATGACAAAGGGTACTTGCAGTCGCCAACAGAATGTCACAGGCTGCCAAGGGAAAAGGCACATTCACATGCGAAGCGCACCACGACTGTCCGGAGATAGCGAGAGCAATCCAATAGCACAGCAAGAGTCGGTGCGTGATGCGCACCCTACAGAGCTGTTTCCATGCTGCTGGCGTAAAGCGCAGAATGCCAGGTCGGGTCCCCGGTCGCGGAACGTTGTCCAAGCACAGAGCTGTGCAAGAACCTGATGGGCCAGGTCTCCGCTACATGCCGTAATCCTCTGGGAAGTTGAGGTATGCGAACTGGCCGTGGAGTTCATAGGCCTTGCGGTCGCGCGCTTTGGCCGCCTCGACCTCGTCGTCGAACAGGCCGAGATAATAGTACTAGCCCCGTCACGCGATGCTGCATCCATGGTACATGCAGCGTGCCCCAGGAACTGGATTCCCGCGTTCGCGGGAATGACAATCCAGGGTTTCCGCGAACGCCTATTGGACGCGTGCAGGCGGAGTCAGGACTGAAGATCGCTCGCGGATTCCCAAGCCGGGGCGGTCGTTGAGGACCAGCTTGCCTCGCTCCACTGTCACGCCGGTGAAGGGGTCGTTCGAGATCAGGAGATTGCCGTCGAGGTCGGCCCAGTCCACCATCGGGCTCAGGTGCGCCGCGGCGGAGATCGCGACGGAACTCTCGATCATGCAGCCCAGCATGATCTTGAGCCCCATCGCGCGGGCGACGTAAATCATGCGGATCGCCTCCTGGACGCCGCCGGACTTCATCAGCTTGATATTGATGCCGTCGTAGGCGCCTGCCAGGCGAGGGATGTCGGCAGCGGTCTTGACTGCCTCATCGGCGAGGATTGGGATCTCCACCCGCTCGCGCAGCCAGGCGGTCTCCTCCACCATCGACGCGGGCAGCGGCTGCTCGATCAGCTCGACGCCCAGGTCCTGAAGCCAGCGAGTCTTCTCCAGCGCCTGCTCCTTGGTCTTCCAACCCTCGTTGGCGTCCACGCGTAGCGGCTTGTCCGTCGCCTCGCGGACCGCGGCCAGGATCTCGGCGTCGTTGTCGCGACCCACCTTGATCTTGAGGACCGGGAAGTCCTTCGCCTCCTCGACCTTCTGCTTGATGACCTCCGGCGTGTCGATCCCGATCGAGAAGGTCGTGACCGGCGTCTTGCTCGCGTCCAGGCCCAGCAATCGATACAGCGGCGTGTTGAGCTTCCCCCCCACCCAATCCAGGATCGCGATGTCGAGGGCGGCGTGGGTGCACACTTGGCCGGGCAGCACCCGCTCCCACTGCTGGCGCAGATCCACATACTTGAGCCAGTCCCCCGCTTCGACCAGCGAGCGAGCCTTCTCCAGATCGGCCTCGGCCTGTTCAGCGGTCTGACCGTAGCGGACATTGGGGGCCGCCTCGCCCCAACCGACGACGCCGTCCCGCTCGACGCGGAGGAACACGTTGTCCTTGAAGTCGCTGGAGTTGCGAGAGAGGGTCCAGGTGTGCGTGAGCAACAACCGCCTGCGACTGACGTGGAAGTGCGTCGTCCCGCTTTCGGCGCGTCGCCCCGCCGACACAAGACCAGGCCAAGCCGCACCCGCCAGAACCGACGCCCCCAGCATCTTCCTTCGCGAGATCGCCATACTGCTGCATCCTTAAGCAAGTCCATGTCTTACAATCGCGATTATGCGACGGGCAGCCCGCGTTGGCAAGTACGATCGCGCCGGCACGAGCCTGCCTCCAGGAGGACTGCATCCGGAGAGAAATTCTTGCACGGGTGAGGATAATTCTTGACCTGGCGTAACGGGCATGGGTAGCATCCAGTCGTAGGCTAAAACCCGGGCTTCACGACGCCACGCCGCGGAGAAGCCATTCCGCGAACGGTGTTAGATGTCTGGTGGCTGTCCGAGCCTGGTGCCAGAGGGGATTGATGTGCCGTGCACGCGGCACGGCGTTTCGGAGCGAGGGCACAGCGGAGGGGGTTTGTGTTCTTTCATTCATCGACACACCGACCGGTCATCGTCGAACACACAGAAGACTGCCTTGCGTACCCAGCCGCCCTTGGCGATCAAGGGGCTTCGAACGTTCACGTGGTGTTTTCCGGAGGATCATGTCATGAGAACGCACAGCCTGTCTCGGTTCATCGTCGCTCTTTGCCTGCTTGTCCCCAGTGTCGCCCACGGTGCGGACTTGCCCAGCGTACGCAGCCTGTCTGTCTCCGACGTCACCTGCGAGACAGCCACATTGAAAGCCGTGATCCAATCCGACGGCGGCGAAGCATGTCAGTACCGATTCCGCTACAGGCCGGCCGGCGGCGACTACACGTACACCGAATGGGCCGGCTCCGTGCGGACCGGCCAATCCTTCTCCGCCGCGATCTCCGGCCTGACCACCTGCACGACATACGAGTACTCCGCCCAGGCCAAGAACTCCGGCGGCGAAGGGGCTTGGCTCAGCGACGCGACATTCCGGACCGTCTGTCCGCCGACTGTGTACAGCCTGTCTTCCAATACGATCACGTGTACCACCGCGAACATCCGAGCCGTGATCCAGTCCGACGGTGGCGAAGCCTGCCAATACCGATTCCGGTACAGGCCCGCCGGCGGCGACTACACATACACCGAATGGGCGGGCTCCGTCCGGACCGGCCAATCCTTCACTGAGGCGATCTCCGAGCTGACCGCCTGCACCACGTACGAGTTCGCCGCCCAGGCCAGGAACTGCGCCGGCGAAGGGATGTGGACCAGTGACGCGTCGTTCAAGACGGTCTGTCCGCCCACCGTGTACAGTCCGTCCGCCAATACGATCACCTGCACCACCGCCAATATCCGGGCCGTGATTCAGTCCGACGGCGGCGAAGCCTGCGAGTACCGATTCCGTTACCGGCCCGCCGGCGGCGAGTACACGTACACCGAATGGGCCGGCTCCGTCCGGACGGGAAACTCCTTCACCGAGGCGATCTCCGGCCTGACCGCCTGCACCACCTACGAGTTCGCCGCCCAGGCCAGGAACTGCGCCGGCGAAGGGACCTGGACCAGCGACGCGTCGTTCAAGACGGTGTGTCAGCCGGCTGTGTACAGCCTGTCTGCCAATACGATCACATGTACGACGGCAAACATCAAGGCTGTGATACAGTCTGACGGCGGCCAGGCGTGCGAGTACCGATTCCGCTACAGGCCCGCCGGGGGCGAGTACACGTACACCGAATGGGCCGGCTCCGTCCGGACGGGAAACTCGATCACCGAGGCGATCTCCGGCCTGACCGCCTGCACCACCTACGAGTTCGCCGCGCAGGCCAGGAATTGCGCCGGCGAAGGCAGTTGGTCCGGCGAGGCGTCGTTCAAAACGGTGTGTGAGCCGGCTGTGTACAGCCTGTCTTCCAATACGATCACGTGTACCACCGCGAACATCAAGGCTGTGATACAGTCTGACGGCGGCCAGGCGTGCGAGTATCGATTCCGCTACCGGCCCGCCGGGGGCGAGTACACGTACACCGAATGGGCCGGCTCCGTCCGGACGGGGAACTCCTTCACTGAGGCACTCTCCGGCCTGACCGCCTGCACCACATACGAATTCGGCGCCCAAGCCAGGAATTGCGCCGGCGAAGGGACTTGGACCAGTGACACGTCGTTCAGGACGGTCTGTCCGCCGGCCGTGTACAACCTCTCCTCCAATACGATCACCAGCACGACAGCCAACATCCGTGCCATGATCCAATCCGATGGCGGCCAAGCGTGCGAGTACCGATTCCGCTACAGGCCGGCCGGGAGCGACGACCACTCATACACCGAATGGGCCGGTTCCGTCCGGACGGGGAATTACTTCACCGAGGCGCTATCCGACCTGACTCCCGCCACCACATATGAGTACTCCGCCCAGGCCAGGAACTGCGCGGGCGAGGGAACCTGGGCCAGCAACTCCTCGTTCAAGACCCTTGTCGGTCCTCCGCTTGATCCTCCGACGGTTTCCACCTATGATGCGACAAACATCACACCGACGAGCGCAACCCTCCAAGGTCACCTTGAAGATGACGGCGGCGGCGACTGCCAGGGGAAGTTCGAGATCACATCGGGCAGCGGCACAGCCACACTGACGGTGCCGGGCAACATCACCGAAGGCCAGGTGTTCACGGCGTCCGTGGCAGATCTGACGCCCGGTTTGACCTACCAATTCCGGGCCGGAGCTACGAATTCTGCCGGCACAAGCTGGGGCGAATGGCGCCCGATTCCCGGGCCTGACCTGAAGGTCGTCACCGACAAGGCCACGGGTATCGGCGCGAACAGCGCCACCCTGCACGGGCATCTCGTCGATGACGGCGGGGCCGCCTGCCAGCGACGATTCCGCTACAGGCGGGTGGGCGATGCAGAAGACGAACTCACAGATTGGGTTGATGTCGTCCAAGGCGAGGCATTCGAATACACCGCGACGGGTCTGACACCCGATTCGACCTACCGTTTCGCGGCCGAGGCCAGGAAAAAGGACGGCTCCGCTATGAGCCAGGGCGTATCGCTGGAGTTCAAGACTCCCCCACTTGAACGCATCATCCACGTGGACGACGATGCCGCCGGCAATCCGAACCAGGACGGCACCGAGGCCCACCCCTATGACAGCATCCAGGAGGCCATCGACTCCGCCGGGCCCGGCGCCCTCGTCCTCGTACACGAGGGGGTGTATCCCGAGTGCCTGAACCTGGCGGACAAGGACATCACGGTCCGCGGTCTGTGGTTGACCGATCCCAACGTCGCGCAGATGCCCGTCGTGGACGGCAACGGGACCGGCCCCGTCGTGACCTTCGCCGGTCGAGCGGCCGGTGCCTGCACCCTCAGCGGGTTGCTGATCACGGGAGGCAAAGGCGAGGGCGGAGCAGCCATTTCCTGCGTCGGCGCCGACCCGGTGATTGCCCACTGCGTGATAGGCGGGAACATGGCCATCGGCGCGACGGGATCAGTCCTGTCCTTCGAGGACAGCAATGCGGTGATGGTCCACTGCACAGTCACCGGGAACCTCGGCGACTCGGGCACCTCTCTCATGGCAGTGACGGACTGCAACGTGGCGGTCTCCAACTGCATCTTCTGGAACAACTCCCCCGCCACGATTCGCACGGTCTCGGGTCCCGTGCCCGGCATCACGTACAGCGACGTGGAGGGTGGCTGGCCGGGCTTGGGCAATCTCGATGTGGACCCGCTGTTCGCCGACCCGGGCGTCTGGAGCAACGCCAGCACGCCGGCGGACCCGTCCGATGACGTCTGGGTACCCGCGGACTGCCACCTCTTGAGTACCAGGGGTCGGTTCTGGCCCGATCGGGGCTGGTGGATACTCGACAAGAAGACCAGTCCCTGCATCGACGCGGGCGATCCCGCCGCACCTGTGGGTGATGAGCCGACGCCCAACGGCGACAGAGTCAACCTGGGCGCCTATGGCGGCACCTTCCAGGCCAGCCTGTCCAATTAGACGTGCCATCGCGATCCCTGTGTCGCGGCGGTGAGCAGTATTCGAAACCTCACGCGACGGGACTGTAGGACTGCCACTCGACTTTGCCCAGCTTCTTCAGGGCATAGCCGATCTCGCGAAGGTAGTCGCCGTAGACGATCTGGGTGTGGAAACCCTCCATCTCGGCGACCAGGCGGCGCCAGTCGCCGTCGATGGCAATCTCCATCTGCGATCGGCAGGCGGGAAACGCGGGCGACTCGACGATGGTCCCGCGGAACCCCTGCCACTTTGTGCAACGCAGGTTCGGGATCACAACGGTGACTTTCTGTCCCTTGGTGTACTCGACCCGGCACGCGGCGCCATAGTCCGATTCATAATGGGTCATGATCGTCGCGGGCTCGTAGTCCACGCCGTTCATCTTCCGCGGGGCCGCACAGTGCGCCACGGTGAAGAGGCCCTCGTGTGGGAAATGCGAGTTGCAGACGAACGTCGGGCGGCCTGCGATCCACCGCATCAAGACGCCGGGAAAGGTGTGCGACAGGTCCGTGTGACAATAGGCCGTATATCCCGCATCGTTCGCCAAGCTCAGCACCAGGCATGGCGGCGTGTCCAGCATCTCGATCACAGGCCGGCCCATGCACCGCCCGAAGCCGAAATTCGAGGCGCCCGTCTGCGCCATCAACTGCTCGCAGACCGCCAGGGCCAGGCACGAGTTGACGACGAACCGCCGCTCGGTCTGCAGGGCGACGTTCGGCGTGGCGAGCAGTTCCTCGGCCCGGCGTTCGGCCTCCCTCACCGTCTTCGGATCGCTGCGGGCCTTCGCCAGGTGCTCCGCGAATTGCTCCTCGGTGATCGTCTCGATCCCGTACCCCCAAACCTCCTTCGCGTGGGTAGGCCCGTTCTGTTGGGCGGGTTCGCTGTAGGCCACCAGGCCGCCGATGGCGAGCATCTTCGTCCCTTTGGCGTTGGCCAGGCCGTAGAGCGCCCGCAGTCGCCAGAGCATCTCGCTGTAGTCATCCACGACGATGTCCTGCGCATCCGCGTTGGCAACGGCGAACGTGTCGCCGTTCTGGCGGAGGAATCGCCAGTGGGCGATCTCATACCACAGGTAGAAAGGTCCCGACTTGTGGCGGATGAACATGACCATCGGGGTCTTGGAGGCCGCCACGATGTTCACGAGGTTCGTCCCCCCGGAGGCGGCGTAGAGAACGATCGCGTCCGCGTCCGCCGCCGCAACCTGCCGGGCCGCGGCCTCGTCCCGGATCTTCGCCAGGGGCAACACCTCAATTGGGAACTCCGCCTTCTCGACGAGCCGCTTCAACTCGCCTGCGATCCGGCCGATCTCGGCGGCGACGTCCGCCTCGGTGCACAGGCCGCCGTAGCTCCGCCAGCTCGTCTTCTCCTGCCGCCGCTCGAGATTGTACATCAGCGCAGGCAGCACGCGGAGTGCGCGGCCCTTGGGCAGGGGCTGGCCCTTCACCGCCCGCCCGCCTTGCCCGGACTGGCCTTGCGAAGGGCTCGCCGCGTTCAGCCCGGCAACCGCCGCAACGGCTCCGAGCCCGCCCAGAAGACCGCGACGGCTGATCGCCGGCCCGGTCCCGTGGTCGTCACAACAGGTGTGTCGTATCCGCCGATCCTCGTTCTTCCCACTCTCTGTAGACATCGCGACCTCCGACCTGCACACGATCTCGGATCGCAGGCACACGGGCCTGGACCCGCGTTCTCTGTGGCCTCACGGCAGCCAATGCCGCCAAGGCAGTCGCCCAATAGAATACCGCGCATTCCACCGCAATGGGAAGCTTCCAGGCATCTTGTAAGGATCGAACGCGGTTTCTCTATGCGTGCTTCCGCAGTTTCCTGCCCGCGGCTGCGAGGCCGAGGACACCGAGCAGAGCGGCGCCGGGAACCGGAACGGTGCACGTCGTCAGCGTGAACGTAATGCTGCTCGCGCTCCACTCGCAGTCCGGATCGAAGCCAAATGCGAACTGGCCGTTGGCTAGGAAGGAGGTCAGCTCGTCGAGAAGACCCAGAGTCGCCAGGTCATAGGTCTTGGTCACAGCAGCAGTGCCTGTCGGGTCATAAGCGTCGATCAGGGGCTTGTTCACTAAGTCGCCGGCGAAGAAGTCGCCTTCGCCCACCAGCACCCACCCCGTCCAGCGAAGCTCACGGTGAGGATCCACATCGCTGCCAGCCTTGACCCACCCATCCGCGGAGGTCACCTGGTCGTTCAGCAGGTGGACGTAGAATCTATCGAGCCGATCGTAGTCGCTGTCTTTGAGGTTGCTGATCTTCAGGACGGCGCCCGTGACGGTCTCGCCTGCGCCAAGCTTGTAATCCAGGTTCCATGCATAGGCTCTGTCGTCGTCCATTCTCAGGGTGGTGGAGGGGGCGGTGGGACTCAAGGTCCACGTCATGGGGTCTGCGTTGGTAACCTCGACCATCGATATTGCCAGGACTGCGGTAAGAAAGAACCTTTTCACTGTCTCACTCCTTGGAATTCTGTGTTACACTCAATCAATGTGCTCGGTCATTGGCCAAGCCACGTAGTCAATTCTGCGATGGTTCGCCCTCCCGCCCAGGCACAGAGCGGGCAGGCAACCTGGATTCATGGCAGCGCGGGCGGCCCGCAAGCCACGATGGATACGGCGGGAATCCCGTTTGCAGCGGCAGACACCCGATACGCAGGACGGACGCCTTGGGAACGTGGTGGATAAGCGTCATGGCGACCCGAAATCATTGCCTGACGCGACGCTGCAATCCCACGGAACTCCGCCGTCACATCGGCGCAGACCGGGGAGGAGGCGACCCTCGTCGCTGTTGTCACGAAGGAGACCCTCCACCACCCTGCTCTCATACCCTTCCGCCGGTGAACGCTGTCACCGCTATCTCAACAAGCTGCCCTTGTCGTCGGAGTCAAGCTCCGCGAGGGACAAACACAACCCTGGGCATACCCCAGAGACTCTTGCGCATTCCATCCAAACCGACGCATCTTCCGGCCCGCACGACCCAGGCACAGGATGCCTGGGACAACCGAACGGCAAGCCGGCGCTGCCACGGTGCTGTATAGTGTAACGAAAATTCCCGCCTTGTCAAGCACTTCTGAAAACCACCAGGTCTGAGGGTGCAGGACCGTACTTGCGCGTGTGCAGTAGAAGTTCGTGAAAACCCCGGGATGTCATTCCCGCAAAAGCGGGAATCCACTTCCTGGGACCCGTCGCAAACCACGGTTCCTGGATTCCTGCTTGACGCAGGAATGACAGAGTCGCGCCAACGTCTCGTCACTCTCCGGGAGGTCGCAACAACAATCGTGCACCCCGAGTTCATCCCTCGTCGGCCCCCATCCGCTGAGAATGAGGGCCGCAAGAAACGATCATGGGAACATACGCCCGCATACGAACCGACGCGCGTTCCCGCCCGGTGTTCAAGGGGCGGGCACTTTTCCGTCCGCCCGAGCCTGTTCGATTGTCTTGTACCCAACGAGGTCCCGCAGCGGGATGAGCATGGCCTCGGCGGAATCCGCAGGATAGAACCATCGTCCGCTCTTCGTCGCCACGAATTTGACGCTTCCCGGCTCGATGCTGTGGACCCAGCTAAAGGCCGGCGGCGCTTCGGAATCCACGCGGATGGGCTGGGGCACCGTTGCCGGCGGCAAGACGCCGTAGCTCTGCGGCGCGTTCGGAAACAGCTCGGCCAGACGAGCCGGGTGCGGAGATCCGTCACCCCGCGGCCAGAGGCCGGCGCTGTACAGACCGAGCAGTGCAGCCCCCGCAATGATTGCCAGCACCAGCACGACAGGGAGCAGCCCGCGAGGGCGGATCGCCACCACGCTGCGGAGCTTGCCCCAGGCGCGAGAAGACGCCGCGGTGCCCGCACGGGACGCCAGCAGAGTCTGCAGGAGGCTCGTGCCGGCGGTGCCCAGAGCACCGGAGTCCTCCCACTGCGTGGTGATAGCTTCGGCGCGAAGCGCGGTGGCCAGGTCCGCAGCCGACGGTCTGCCGGCCGGTTTCTTCGCGAGCGTCCGGGTTACGAGAGCCGCCAGGCTGGCCGGACAATCCGGAACTGACGCGCGGACGTCCGGGATCGGGTCGTGTACATGTTTCTGCAGCAGCTCCTTCATGCTTCGCGCGGTGTATGGCGCCTTGCCGGTCAACGCGTAGAAGAGCGTCGCTCCCAGACTGTACACGTCGATCGCGGGCGTCTGTTCGCGGTTGACGATCACTTCCGGGGCCATGAACGCCGGCGAGCCCACCGCCTTGCGAGTGAAGCGGAAGGGGTCGTTGGGATCGTCCAGTCGGACGAGGCCGAAGTCCGTGACCTTGCAGCGCCCCTGGCGGGTCAGCATCAGATTGGCCGGCTTCACGTCGCGATGGATGATCCCCAGTTGGTGCGCCGCGGCCAGGCCCATAGCCGCATCGGCGATCAGACTGCACGCACGCGGCGCGGACAGCGGTCCTGCCGCCTTGATCACTTGGCTGAGGTTCCCCGCGTCCAGCAACTCCATGGCGATGTACCACCAGCCGTCGTGCTGGTTGATCTCGTAGACTTGCACGACGTTGGGGTGCTCGATCTGGGCGGCGGCACGAGCCTCCCGAAGGAACTGCTCCACGTGCCTGTTGTCCTCCACGCCGGACAGACGCTTGCACAGGACCTTGAGCGCCACGGTCCGATGGAGGTTGATATCCTGGGCCTGTATCACCCGGCCCATGTTCCCCTCGCCGATCAGCCGGATGAGCCGGAAATGCCCCAGGACCTTTCCTGCCCAGCGAGGCTGCGCGGAAGCCGGACTGGGCTTGGGCGAGGCTGCCTCGGCCTCGACAATCTCCGTCTGAGCGCCGAGGAGGTCCGCATCGGTGTCGGAGACGAGACTCGCCTCGAACTCGGCATCGCCGGACTCGCGTTGATTCGGGTTGTTTGGGTCGGTGCTCATGGTTTCGGCTGCCTGTTATCCCCAAGGTCCACGCCGGCGAAGTACATGATTGCGATCACGCTTTGCTGCTGCAGGACGCGGCCTTCACTGACGTCTCCCTCGTCCGTGCCCAAGGCGATGAAGCGCGTCGCGCCCAAGCGGCAGAGGGCCTCCACCTTCATGTCCGGCAGGCGAGCAAAGAGAATCGCGGGTTCCGCCTTTCGCCCGCTCCACCAGAACAAGGCGCTGTCCAGAGTATTCGGGGGAAAAGGCTGGTCTTTGTTGAGTCTCGGGCCGCTGCTCCTGGCTGCGGCGATGAGATAGCCCTGGGTCAGCGGGTCCCAGCACAAATCGCTGACTCCGCGGTCGCCCAGGTCCAGGACGAACAGATCTTCGATCCGCATTCTCCCCGGGTCCGCTGCGTCGAAGGCCTCGGGAACGCCTTGCACGACCACGAACAGAGCGCTCTCGCCGCACAAGGGGTTCCTCATCCCGAGCAGCAGCGACCCGTCGGGCGTGAAGCTCATCCCCTCGACGTTGCCCCAGCGATACGTGTTCTGGTCGGGTCCCGGAGCTTGCGGATTGAAGGTGCGGTACGGGTCGATTCCCACGGTCTTGAGGTAGCCGTTGATGGTGTCTCGCAGGGTTGCGACGCTGAGCACGACAGGCCGTTGTGGAGTCAAGGGCGAGACGCCCGAGATCTCGAAGCAGAGCATGTGCCGGCGCTTGGGCAGCGGTCGTTCGAGCGGATCGTTGCTCAACGACGACATCATGTAGACCGCCAGCCTGCCGTCGCGATCTCGTATGGCGGTAATGGCCTCGGCGTCTTCCAGGAGCTGCTGCTCGTTACGCACGACAACATGGGATACCGGGTCGCCGAGCGTCATGCTCTTCAGATCGATTGGACAGTCGAACACGATATGCTCGTGGCGGTCGCTGGAGATCAGCAGATGACCGGGCACCCAGGCCAGGCCGCTGCACTCCAGGGCTTTCTCCTCAAGCTGTTGATTGGAGACGGGCATGCGAACCGTGATGTCATGCTGCGCCACAACCGGCGGCTCGACCACTCCGAAGCGAATCTCCGCAACCTGTCGGCTGTAGCGAATCCCCCCCTCCGTCGCCGCCCTGCCGGTCTCGACCCAGACCGCGGATGCCCACAACACACCCAGGAAAGGCAGCATGCGCCAGAGTCGGACAACCATAGGGCACCGTCGCTCTTGTCAACCGGACAGAAAGCCCGACGAGTCATGTCATGCACGCCTGGCACGCTCACAAGGCTCCCAGGAACCGGCATCAGACTGCTTGTCGGGTCTATCCTACTGTGGACCCGCGCCCACGTCAACCTCGCAAGCAGCCCCGGGCAAAGGGCGGTGGCATGACCATACCGGCACGCATGCGGCAGAGGTTCGCGGAGCCCCTGGATTGTCATTCCCGCGCAGAGCCCGCCCTCGGACACCAAGTAGCACCGCGACGACGGTCCGAGAGAGAATCCGGGCGCAACGCAAGGGGGGCAATGGTATAATAATTGCATGCGGCTCGGCGACGTGAAGGAGTTGCTATGGGTACTGCCACACGCAAGAATTGTCCAGTAGGGCCCGCTCTTCTCCTGTTGCTCTTGTGTGCGAACGGGTCAACCGCCCAGACTCGTCGGCAGGTCTGGGCCGATGAGTTCAATGGGACCGCAATCGATCGCTCCATCTGGAGCTTCGAGTACGGACCGGCCAATGACTGCGTCCACTACTTCACGGATCGCCCCGAGAATGCCAGCGTGCAGAATGGCACGCTGCGCGTCATCGCCCTCCGGGAATCGTACAACGGATACGACTACACGGCAGCCCTGCTCAAGACGAGTCGTTCCGCATACTGGCGCTACGGTCGCATCGAGGCGCGGATCAAGCTCCCAGGCACCAATGGCTTCGTCCCGGCGTTTTGGTTGATGCCGGAAGACGATCTCTATGGCTGGTGGCCCCGGAGCGGCGAAATCGATGTCATGGAACACCCGACCAATCAGATCGACAAGATCTTCGGCACGGTGCACACCGAAGCGTACAACTCGTTTACAGGCTCGGGACCTCGTGGCGGCAGTATCCGAGTCGCGGATGCGGAGACGGCTTTTCACGTCTATGCCGTCGAATGGACGCCGGATAAGATGGACTTTTATGTCGACGAGCAGAAGTGCTTCACCTTCGCGAACGACCACGGCGGCTCGGCAGCGTGGCCCTTCGATCGGCCGTTCTACCTCATCCTCAGTATGGGCGTTGGCGGCGGATGGGTGGGCGAACCTGGCGCCACGAGTGTGTTTCCGGCCGTCATGGAAGTCGACTATGTCCGCGTCTATCAGGAGATAGAGGACACGGCCATCTGCGGCGCCGATTTCGTCTTGCAGCACAGCGAAGGCACTCCCTACCTGGCCCCCAGCCTGGGGGGCGCCCGTGTCACCTGGACCGTCCCTTCGGATGCCCGGATCGTGTCGGGGCAGGGCACCCCGCACATCACGGTTGATTGGGGCGCACTCGGCGGCGATGTCGTCGCCCACGCCGCCTCGCGCGATGAATCGTATACCTGGACCGCTCCGGTGACCGTGTCGCCCAACTACCTGAGAAACCCCGGTTTCGAAACCGGGGTCAAATACTGGCACAAGACAGGGCTGTATCCCGCTCAGGCCGAATTCACGTTGGCATCGGAGGGAGTATATGCCGACGCGCAATGCCTGTCGGTCGAAGTCCAGACGCCCGGAGTCAACCCCTGGGATGCCCAGTTGTCCCAGCGGGACTTGCCGCTCGAAGCGGGAAAACTGTACCGGGCGAGCTTCTTTGCCAGGACTACCTGGGCGCCGAGCGACGCGATTCTCATCATCGTCGATTCCGCGACCTTCTTCCCATATGCGAGCAAGACGATGGCCTTGACGGGCACGTGGCAGCAATACTCTCTGGATTTCACCGCCCCGGCAACGGCAATGGCCTCCTTCCACCTGGACCTGGGCGGACACGCCGGGCACTACTGGTTCGACGACCTCTCTTTGACGGAGTTGGAACCGGCCCCTGCGACCCAGATTCGAAACGGCGATTTCTCCGAGGGCGACACCGGCTGGACGTTCAGTACTCTGTGGCCCGCGCAGGCCACCGCAACGGTCCGCGCCGGCGAGTACGCGGTCTCGATCAGTCAGGGGGGCGCGAACGTCTGGGACATCAACGTGGGACAGGCCGGCCTGTTGATCGAACAGGGAAAACGATACACGGTTTCCTTTGATGCCTACGCCGCGGCGCCGCGAACGATCTCCCCTCTGGTCGGCAGGAACTCCAGCCCCTGGACCGTCTACAGCGGAAGTCAGGTCTTCACGTTGACCGCGACCAAGCGAACGTACACGTACTCCTTCCTCATGAACTACCCGACGGACAACCAGGCCCGCCTGGGCTTCGATATCGGCGGCTCTTCGATTGATGTCGTCTTCGACAACATCACGCTGCAATAGGCCCAGCTCGGCGTATCGCTCGAGAGGGAACAGCAGCGTCACATCGTGAACGAGAGATGATGGGGGCGGGCCTTTTCGATTTCTGCCATCGCGCCACAACTGCGGCGGGCGGAGCCCACCCTGCCGCGGTGGCTCTGGAAGCAGCGATTGATGATTCGTCCGAATTCACGGCGGTCCCTCTTCGGGGCCCTGGGGGGCAGTCCCTGCTTTCTTCAAGCGGCGTTTCCTTCGACCAGCGCCACCAGTTGGTCGACGACTTCTTTCATGCTCGCGGCCTGGGCGCTCAACTCCTCCGAAGCGCTGGCCGACTCCTCGGCATTGGCGGCGTTCTGCTGCGTCACCTTGTCCATCTGGGTAACGGCCGTGTTCACCTGATCGATGCCTTGCGCCTGCTCGTGAGACGCCGCAGCGATCTCACCGACCAGGTCCGTTGTCTTGCCCACACTCTGCACGATCTCGTCGAGGACCTTGCCGACCTCGGCGGCGATATCCACGCCATTCCGGGCGTTCTTCACGGATTCCTCGATCATGCCCGCGGTGTTCTTGGCGGCCTCGGCCGACCGCATCGCGAGGTTCCGCACCTCTTCCGCGACGACGGCGAAACCCTTGCCGGCTTCGCCCGCACGGGCCGCCTCGACCGCTGCATTGAGGGCCAGCAGGTTGGTCTGGAAGGCGATTTCGTCGATGACCTTGATGATCTTGGCAGTCTCGTCGGAACTCCTCTGGATTTCCTCGATGGCCACGTTCATGCGGCTCATCGACTCGGCGCCCGTGCTCGCGGCCTTCTTGGCCTCCGCGGCCAGGACGTTGGCCTGCTGGGCATTGTTGGCGTTCTGCCTGGTCATGGACGACATCTCTTCGAGACTCGAGGACGTCTCCTCCAGTCCGGCGGCCTGTTCCGTGGCGCCCTCGGCCAGCGACTGCGATGACTGCGAAACCTGGCCGGAAGCGGAAGTCACCTGGCCCGTGGTCTCCCGGAGCCGACCGACAACCCCGTGAATGGTCCGGGTCAGTCCGCGGACAACCGCCGCGGTCAAGCCGACCACCAGAATGGCCGCGATCACGAGCATGACGCCGATCTTCAGATACGAGCGCTGAATCGACGCGATCACCGTTGCATTGGCCTGTCGATTCGCCTGATCCAGCGCGGCCACCAGCCTTGTCAGATGCTCGTCCTGCGTCGTCTTGTTCTGTGTCATCGCCTTGAGATTCGCGATGTACTCGGTGACGAGGCCATGGATGGTCTGGTTGGCCTTCTGCGCCGCGATGGGCAATGCGGCAAAAGGCGTGTTCGCCAAACGCTTGATATCCACCATGGTGTTCTCGATAGCCTTGTCGAGGAAGGCAACGAGCTCCGTTTCGGCCGCGGGGTCGGAGACGATGCGGTAGAACAGGTTCCGGATAGTCAAGTTCGAAGTGGTGTTGATGTTGGCCCCGATGATGACCAGCCGTTCCAGCGTCGTGACCGAATCGTCCTGGTTGGGGTCGGCCAGTTTGGCGACCACCTGCTCGATATACCCGTTGGACTGGCGGATCGAGAGGTCGGTCAGTTCCAGGATCGCTTGCTCGATTTCCGCGTTGCGATGTCGGGCCGTGACGATCTGGTTCTGGCAGGTCGCCACAGTATCGAGAACGCCTTGGGCCTCGGCCTCATCGAAACGGGCACGGGCTTGCTCAACGCCCTTCTCGATCTCCGTTTGCAGGTCGGCTCGATGGAGGCTCTCGTGGTAGTAACGATTCGTCCGCTCGTGCAGATCCTTGAGTTCGGCGATGCGCTGGGTCTGTTCCTGCGATCGCACAAGGCTGTTCTGAGAATCGCTCCGGCTGCTGAGACTCACCATCACCACCGGAACGAGCACCGCAAGCTGAACCAGCGCGGGCACGAACATCTTTCTCTGAATGGTCATTTCGTGGTTCTCCTGGATCGCTGGAGACAATCGCCCGAGCCCGCAAGTCGGAGACCGCCCCCCCTGGCGATTCTCATCCAACAGCTCGTCGTTAACCGGCCTCCTGCCCCTGATCTCATCGCACGTTCCAACCGTGCGCATCTGGGGGCCCCTCCCTCGCCGATGTGACAGGGAGAGCCATTCCGGGTTCTCCATCGGGTGGGACGCGTGAAGGGTTGAGACATCTCGAACGGCGCCGGCGCAATTGTCAAATCAATTGAATACCCGCGGGCGGGTCCTGGACTCGCCATATGTCACGCTTGCCATTCTTATGGGATCATGCTGCTTTCTGTTCAATCTCCAGCGGAAAATGGCATATTACGTATTGGATCCGATAACGCGACACGCGCCGGCCCTCGCTCTGAGGTCGAACAAGGAAGGGCGTCCCGGGAATCCCAATCCCTTAACTTGTATGGCGAATCAACATGGTAAGTGCAACAAGAATACAGAGGCGACATCGCGGCTGATCGAGCATGGTCTCATTGCGATTGACGGGTGCAGGACATCGCATGAAAAAGGGCCTGTGCTGCATTAGCACAGGCCCTGGTGTTGGTGTTCACCGGATACAGAAGTTGTCTGCCATCCGTGTTCAGACCACTTGCTCGTTAATTCCCGCCTGAGACGGCATCGAGATACCAGTTGTTGATCCACTCGCTGATCACTTCGCCGCGTGGATCATCATCTTGGCCGCTGGTCTGGTAGAAGATGCCCAAGCGACCACCTGTCACTGAATTGCGCACGATAACCGGATCGGCCCTGGTGCCGTCAGTGTTTTGGGCGAGCACTAGTTCGGCCACCCAATCGCCTCCGAGTTCATCCAGATGGAAGGGGCGGTCGGTTGCGAAATCCTGTAGCGTAGGTGTGAAGGTCCGACCGTCGGCCGTGACAGTCACAGCCGTGTCGTCGTCCCACATGGTAATGGTAGGAATGTCCATCATGTTCTGTATTCCGCCTTCGGCATTATTTGATCCAGCCGTATTGACGTAGAACAAGTAATCACCGGTGTTGATAATGGTGTTGCCGTCATCCAGGAATAGCTCGGCTAGTGAGCCATCCGGCTGTGCATTCGCACCTCCATAAATAGTGTCTGGGAACTGTCCGCACAGAATCAGAAGATCGGGTGCGCCATCCCCTGTGTGGGCCGCCACCCAATCGGCCAGGCCATCCAGGTCGTTGAGGGTGAATACCTTGATATGGGCAGGTACGTTGTCAATGATCTCCTGCATTTCTCGGTCAGCCGCAGCTTGCCCGAACCAGCCTGCTCGCGTTGAAATCGCAATGTCAATGCCAAGGTCTTCGGTCTCAAGGACCGTACGTACCAGCCGGATGTCGTCGAAGTAGACGACGCCGGAACCGGCGCCTTCGACACCCACCGTCAATGTCGTGACATTGCTCAGGTTTGCCCCCGTGTCGGCCAGGACGACGTTCCACCTCTGCCAACCACCGATTCCAATGTCCGTGGCAGGACCATCGTAGGGGACCTTGGTGTTGTTGATCTTGATGTACAGGGTTCCTGTGTTCCCTGTCGCCCCGCGGAACCAGAGTGAAAGGCTCTGGATGCCATTGCTTGTCCAATTCTGAGCAGGGCTCAGAGTGTGGTCGGCTTCGGAGATGGCCGATGCACTGCTATTGGTGTAGTTGAAGTTCATCGACTGGCCCGAGCGGACGACGGTCTGCTCGGCGAAAGGTGACTCGCCATAACCCACAACGGCACCACCATTTGTGGGATCGTCGATACCGTCGATCCAACCCTGCCAGATCGTCGTGCCAGCGTCGACGTCATCGTCGTAGTCATCGAAGTCGTCGACGACGAGATACTCCTGCGTCGTGAAGCTCCAGACGTGGCCCTCGTAGGTCCCGGTGTCGCCGACTTCATCGACCTTCCAGAAGTAGTCCGTTGCGAGCATCAGGTCTACGGGGGCGTAGCTGTGGTCAACCACCGTCTTGGGGGCCACGGTTCCCTCAGCCACGCCGTTGGCGTCGGTGCCGAGGTAGACCTCGTGTGAGGTTGCCAGGCGTCCCGCTCGCCAGCTCAGCTCCGCTTCAATACCGACATCCGTGGCGCCGTCGGCCGGATCGGACCCGAACGCTTGGACTGGGACATAGGAGAACCGCACTTCGCTGAGGCTCGTTGCCATGGTGCTGCCATACGTCGAATGGATCGTCAGTTTGACGTATTTCGCAACGACGCCGCCAAAGTCGACGATGGTGTTGGCTTCGTAGGTCGCGGCGCCCGTCCCCTGGGCGAATTGAGGCACATTCTCCAACGCGGTCCAGGTTTCGCCGTCGGTGGAGTATTCGACCGTGACGTCTTTGGCCCCGAAGTTCATCATGAATTCATACTGCCAGTTGGCGTTCCATACCCGCAGCTCGTAGAGCATGTATTCCTTGTCGAACGCGTATTGGATCCAGGCCGGCACGCCTTTGGACATCCACATGTCGTCCGTGATGATGGAATGCTGGCCGTCTGTGAGCCCGGAACCATCGATAGTCTTGGCTGCAGGCGAGGCGGGCTGCTCGCTGGAAGCTTGAGCCGTCAGATTGGTGATCGGATAGGCATATGGCTCGCTCGTAAAGGTCCAGACGTCGCCGGGGGTAATGGCGCCGTCGGCGACCACCTCATCGACGCGCCAGTAGAGGGGCGTGCCCCAATCGAGCAGACCAGGCACGTCGTAGGTCACATCGGGCTGGCCTTCAGCGACCAGGACGCCCATGGGGTTCTGACGCGTGGCCGCGGCCACATCGTCCATCACCGTTCCGACGTACACGTCGTGCGCCGTGGCGCCGTCCCCGGCCTTCCAGCTCATCACGGCGTCGCGAGGAACGTCATCATCGCCGTCAGCAGGTGAGGGGATCGAGCTCTTGCGAAGGATCGGGATGAACCAGTTGTTGATCCACTCGCTGATTACTTCACCGCGCGGGTCGTTGTCCTGACTCGCAGTCTGGAAGAAGACACCTATGCGACCGCCGGTAACAGAATTGCGCACGATAACAGGATCGGCTCTGGTGCCGGCGGCATTCTGGGCGAGTGCCAGTTCCGTGTACCAATCGCCTGCAAGCGTGTCAAGATGGAACGGGCGGTCGGTCGCGAAATTCAGTAGAGACGGTGTGAGTTCCTGGCCTTCGGCAGTAACGGTGACGGCAGTATCGTCTTCGCCCGCTACCGTCACAGCGGGAATATCCATGATTGTCTGCAGCCCTCCTGGCCCGTTGGTTCCAGCACTATTGACAACGTAGAATATCCAGTCGCCGGTGTTGATAATGGCATTGCCGTCATCCAGGAATTGCTCGACGATTGAGTTGTCTGCCTGCGTATTGCCGGGTGCATAAATGGTGCCAGGCAACTGTCCGTTGAGGATCAGAAGGTCCACCTTGCCGTTGCCTGTGTGGGCTCTGACCCAGGTGGCCAGGGCTGCCTGATTGCCTGCGTCAAACACCTCAATCGATTGACCACTGACGTTGTCGACGATTTCCTGCATTTCGCGGTCGGCCGCCGCCTGCGAATACCAGTTTGCCTGGCCGGAAATCGCGATGTCGGCCGGGGCCGGTGCGGCCCAAAGCGCCAGCACGACCATCAGGACTGATGCTAACTTCTTCATTGCTGGTACCTCCTTCTTATCCTGTTCGATTGAGTCTCGACCTCTGCGTCAGTCACACACCGAAGCAGTCCCCCTTCGCCGCGCGTTGCACCGCGCCTCGCCGTACTGGTGATTTGTTCAAAATCCTCTGTGGGTCCCCAAACCGATTACACGGTTCTTTGCCTCACCTCCTTCCCTGAATGTGCCTGCCTGTCGTTGGGATTCGTCGGTTCTGGGGCAAGGCCCCAAACCCACCCAGGCCCGTGGGCGACGCCCGAGTCCTGAGGAAAGAAAGCGGTTGTAAGGCAGCAGGGATGGTCGGTGGACAAGGGATGAGAGAGGCGAGAAGGCTCGCCTTGTTTGACCGAGGAGCACCCTAATCCGATCCTTTCAATCCAACACCTCACAGCCGTGATTACAGTATAAATCAACGTGTGCCCTGTTTGCAATGAAGTTCTCGGACGTTGTCCAGATGCCATGGAGATTTTCCATAGGCCGGTTTGTCGGTGGGCTTTTGAATCCCGGAGGGCGGGGGTAGAGCCCCCATCGCACAGGGAAGTACGCAAGAACCGGATGAGCCTCAATTGAATACCCGCGGGGGGTCCTGGACTCGCCATGTGACAGGCTTGCCGTTCTCATGGGATCATGCTGCTTTCTGTTCAATCTCCAGCGGTAGCGTGGGCTGTGCCCACCGTTCTTGTTAGCCGCAAGAAACGAAAAGGGCCCAAAGGAGAGAGACGCAGCGCCGAGCTGGATCATCGCCCCCTTCGTGCGTCCTCTTTCGTTCTTCTCGGCCGCCCTTCCGAGAACACGCCAGACCTCGGGCACAAACGACAACAGCCTCAATTCATGGTCCCAATCGCTCACCCCGAGATTCCCCTTTGTGCGTGCTGTGCACCGGACTATAATCAACTCCTGCATGTGGCGTGACAGCCTCGGTGAAGAGGTGAGCGTAAGACACGCCTGCCGGCGTCGGTGGTTGGCACTCGTCGGCAGCCAATGGACGCAGGGACAAGAGAGATGGAGTTGACACTCAAGTCGGCAATGGCTCGTTTTGGAACGGCTGCGAAAGCGAAGCTGTCGAATGTCGCGGCCGCCGGCGAGCCGGAAGACCAGCTCCGTGCCCCCTTGGAGGCCCTGCTATCGGACCTGACCGAGCTCTGTGGTCTTCCGCGAGCCGTCGTGACCTGCGTCGGCGAGTCAACGCTGTCCGACCTCAAGACCCGTCCCGACTATGCCGTCACCAAGCGGAACGTTCTGGTCGGCTTCATCGAAGTGAAGGCGCCGGGCAAGGGAGCAGACCCTCGCAGGTACAAGGGACACGACAGGCAGCAGTGGGACAAACTTCAATCCTTGCCCAACCTGGTCTATACGGATGGGAACGAGTTCAGCCTCTGGCACGCGGACGATCTCGTCAGCCTCGTGCGTCTCGACGGGGACATAAAAAAGTCGGGGAGCCAGCTTGATGCGCCCACCGAGCTGCTGAAGTTGTTCAGCGATTTTCTGCGGTGGGAACCCGAACCGCCGAAGGACGCCAAGCAGTTGGCCAAGCAGACCGCTCGCCTGTGCCGGCTCCTGAGGGACGAAGTCTGCGAACAACTCGCCGCCGGCAGCCAAGTGCTCGGCGTGCTGGAGGCCGGGTGGCGCAGAATGCTCTTTCCCGAGGCAACCGACGCGCAGTTCGCCGACGGCTACGCACAGGCCGTCACCTTCGGCCTGCTCGTTGCACGCGCACGGAAGATCCGCCTGTGCGACGGCATGGACCGCGTGGCAAGGGAGCTTGCCTCGACAAACTCGCTCATCGGCGCGGCGCTTCGCATCGTGACACAGGAAGTCGAGAGTGAGACCACGCTCAAGACGTCGCTCACAACGCTCACTCGCGTGCTGGACGTCGTCCAGTGGGAGGCGATCAGCAAAGGCAACACGGACGCCTGGCTCTATTTCTATGAGGACTTCCTGGAAGTTTACGACAACTCTCTGCGGAAGAAGACCGGGTCGTACTACACCCCGCCCGAAGTCGTTGGCGCGATGGTGCGTCTGGTGGATGAGACGCTACGGAGCCCCGAGCGGTTCGCGCTCTCGCGAGGTCTGGCGGCGAGCGAAGTGACCGTTGCCGACCCGGCAGTGGGAACCGGGACGTTCGTGCTGGGCGCGTTGCGCCGCATCGCCGAGACGGTCGTCGCGGCGGAAGGAGAGGGAGCCGTTCCAGGGGCCGTCCATGCAGCGCTCGCACGACTGATTGCCTTCGAAATGCAGCTTGGGCCGTTCGCCGTAGCACAGCTTCGCATTCTGGCCGAAGTCCACGCGCTGACCCACGGGACAGCGACCGCAGCGCCGCGCATGTTCGTAACCGACACGCTGGCGAACCCGAACATCGAGGAAGAATGGCTTCCAAACACTTATGCGCCGATTGCCGAATCGCGGCGCGAGGCCAACGAGATCAAGAAGCACGAGCCGATCACGGTCGTCCTGGGCAATCCGCCGTACAAGGAGAAGGCCAAGGGCCTCGGCGGGTGGGTCGAAAGCGGAGACGAACGCAAACCGGCTATTCTCAACGAGTGGATGCCGCCGCGCGACTGGGGAGTCGGCGCCCACGCCAAGCACCTTCGCAATCTCTACGTCTACTTCTGGCGATGGGCGACGTACAAGGTGTTCGATCACGACCCCAAGGCCGACACCGGCATCGTCTGCTTCATCACGGTGGCGGGCTTGCTCAACGGTCCGGGTTTCCAGAAGATGCGAGACTATCTCCGGCGGCGCGCAAACGAGATCTGGGTCATCGATTGCTCGCCCGACGGGCATCAGGCCGATGTCCCCACGCGGATCTTCCAGGGCGTTCAGCAGCCGGTCTGCATCGTGCTGGCCTCGCGAGTCACGCGGGACGACGACACGCCCGCGACGGTCCGCTTCCGCGCGTTGCCCAAGGGACCGCGAGAGGGCAAGTTCGCAGCCCTCGCCGGAATCGGGCTCGGCGACAACGCCTGGGTTGAATGCCCGAGGGATTGGCGTGCGCCGTTCCTCCCGGCCGCCACGGGCGAGTGGTCCACCTTCCCGGCCCTCGACGATTTCTTCGTCTACAACGGATCGGGAGTGATGCCGGGACGGACGTGGATCATCGCGCCCGACGCCGAGTCGCTCAAACGCCGTTGGGACACGCTCATCCATGCACCGAAAGACCAACAGGAGGATTCGTTCTATCCGCATATGGCACACGGCAAACTGGGTGACCGTCACCTGATGCGTGCTGTATCCGGCGGTCTGCATGGGCATGAGGCGCGGACGCAACCGGTTGGCTCTGATGACGGTCCTTGCGTCAAGGCGACACGGTATGCATTCCGCTCCTTCGACCGGCAGTGGATCATTCCGGACAACCGTCTCATCAACAGGCCGAACCCGCAGTTGTGGGAGTGGTATTCGGATCAGCAGGTGCACCTCACCGCATTGAGTCGCACGTCCCCTACATCAGGCCCCGCAATTACTTTCGCAGGTTTGATTTCAGACCTCGACCACTACAAGGGGAGCTTCGGAGGGAGGGTCTTTCCGCTTTGGACGGACGCCAACATGCAAGAGGCTAATCTGCGGCCGGGCTTGCTGGCGTTTTTGGGCGAACGATACGGCGAGAAAACGAGTGCCGAGGATCTGATGGCCTATTTGGCAGGGGTCGCGTCTCATCCTGCTTTCACCGCGCGGTTTCAACCCGACCTTATCCAGCCGGGCCTGCGAATCCCGTTGACCGCCGACGCGAGTCTCTTCCGAGAGGCGGTGCAGCTTGGGCGTCGTGTCATCTGGCTGCACACGTATGGTGAGCGGTTTGCGTCGCCCAAGGAAGGTCGGCCCAAGGGGCCGCCGAGACTGCCGAAGGACCGGATGCCTCGCATCCCGGCCCAGGGAGCGATCCGGGACACTCCCGCTGCCATGCCCGACGCAATTGACTACGATCCCGCCCGCCAGCGACTCCTGGTCGGCGCCGGCTATGTCGATCGGGTGCCGAAGGCAGTGTGGACCTACGAGGTCTCGGGAAAGCAGGTCGTGCGCCAGTGGTTCAGCTATCGCCAGAAGAACCGCCAGCGCCCTGTGATGGGGGACCGTCGCCCGCCGTCGAAGCTCGAAGAGGTTCAAGCCGACCACTGGCTTGCCGAGTACACGACCGACCTGATCGACTTGCTGAATGTCCTCGGATTGCTCGTCGATCTGGAGCCACAGCAGGCGAATCTGATGGATCGCATTTGCGCCGGCGCGTTGGTTTCGATTGCGAACCTGAAGGCGTCGCGTGCGCTCGATCTGCCTCCCAAACGAAAGCGAGGGAAGCCCGCCCACGGACAACTGAGTCTGCTCGATGGGCTTGACTGAATAGCGAGGCGAGTCACAAGCCCACCAGGCCGCGATGGCCATGGTCTGCGGAGGACAACGGTGTGCACAGCACACCCTACCGCTATCGCCTCGTCTGTGCGCAGACCAGAACCCGTCGCCTGTCCTGCTTCGTGGCCCTTCGTGGTGGAATCGTTCACCGCAGAGGTTCCGAGAACACAGAGCGGAACGTCCCCCTCTCATCTCAGTGTCCTCTGTGTCTCCGTGGAGAAAGACCTGAGATCCTGCCTTCGCAAGAACGACAAGTCGGGAATCGGCGTAAATCCGCGGAATCTGCGGATACCCCTCCGGGTCTTCAAAGGCAACATACCAATCTGAGGTCGAAACAAGCAAGGCATCCCCGGAATTCCAAAACGGCAGATGGAGTCCGCTCAGCGCCCTCTCCCTGTTCATCGTCTTCCATTGGCACTCGGACGGAGTTCACAGTATGCAACTTGCCCGTCTTCTCGGAAAGCTCGGAGGCCGTGGAGGATCCTGAAGGAAATGCGTGGTGGAGCGTGGGCGGAGGGATTACAATGACTGTGATGGCAGGGCCCAAAAGGAAAGGCTGAAAGAATCTCAGACAGCCGATGACGGATTCAACAATGACAGAACGGAATACGCCCAAGGAATTTCACGTGTCTTCGGACGCAGTGCGGCCTCGGTTGACCAAGGAGCAGATCAATGCGCATCCGGTCAAAAAGTACCAAGGACGCATCCATTTGATTCGCAGATCCGAACGAGTCGAGCCGGCGGTCAGGCAGTTGGAAGAGGAAAAGGTCCTGGGGTTCGACACGGAAACGAGGCCCACGTTTCAAGTGGGGCAGAGCTACCCGCCTGCGGTCCTGCAATTGGTCGGGGAACAAGCGGCCTACATCTTTCAATTGCGGCATTGCCGTTTGTCCCAGGCTTTATGTCGGCTGCTGGCCAATCCTAGGATCATTAAGGCGGGCGTCGCCTGCGATCGGGATGTGCGGGAACTGACTACGTTGGCCTCGTTCCAACCTGCGGGATTCGTGGATGTAGGAGAACTTGCTGAGCAGGCAGGTTATCCGAATCATGGTCTTCGTGGGCTGGCCACGATGTTGCTGGGATTCCGGGTGTCCAAGCATTCCCAGACTTCGAACTGGGCCAACGAAATCCTGACTCGTGCGCAGATCGAATACGCGGCAACGGACGCCTGGGTGGGGCGAGAGCTGTATCAGAAGCTGCAACTGCTGGGGAACCTCAGGGCCTGACCTTGTTTCAGGCTTTGACGATATGGATGTTCCCGTTCGGGTTTGTGGGCGTCGACGCAAGTCCGCCACACGGCGATGGCCGTGGCCGGCCGAGCGTACATGGTGTGCACAGCACACCCTACCGCTATCGCCTCGTCTGCGCACAGACCAGAACTCGTCGGCTGTCCTGCTTCGTATTACTACTTGTTCACATCTTGTTGTCCTGCGCAGATATATCAAGCCGGTATCTTGTTAAGTTGTTGCAGGGTAACACTTTGGTACCGCAAGACGGCCGTGGCGGTAACGCGGCCTTTTG
>JAGOLX010000107.1 GCA_017993835.1 Phycisphaerae bacterium | reverse complement strand
AGGGCTCGATCACGCCGGGGTCCAGGTTCACCGGCCGGGGAAAAGGCATCGCGAGGGTCGCTGCCAACTGCTTCTCCATCTCGTTCGTCCGGTGCTTGACGTCGGCCAGGTCGCCCGGGTCGATCAACCGCTCGATGCTGACGAACTGCCTGAGCACCCGCGGGCCCAGCTCCCCGACGTAGTAATCCGTCTGGTCGAAGATCCACACATCGCTCTGAAGGTCCGGCTGGCCGAAGCCCTCGAACACCGCATCCCTCGCAGCCGCCAGGCATCGTTCATCCGACGCCAGGATGCCGACGATGAGCTTGACCGGTCTGGGTTCCTTCAGTTCCCACATTCTGCACGACCGGGTAGCGAGCCTCAAACGTCGCAGATGCGAGCCGCATAGGTCAACGACTCCAGCGGGTCCCGCTTGGGGACGAACTCATGGGCGACGTAGCCCTGGTAGCCGGTCTCGGCGATGGCACGCAGGATCGCCGGGTAGTACAGCTCCTGTGTGTCGTCGATTTCGTTGCGTCCGGGATTGCCGCCGGTGTGATAGTGGCCGATGTAGTCTTTGTTCCGGCGGATTGTGTCGATGATATTGCCTTCCATGATCTGCGCGTGATAGATGTCGTAGAGGATCTTGACGCGCTCGGAGCCGACCCGCTTGCAGACCTCGACGCCCCAGGCCATGTTGTCGAACATGTAGTCCTTATGGCCGACGCTGTTGAGGTACTCCAGGATGATCGTGACCTTCTTCTGTTCCGCATAGCCGACGATCTTCTTGAGGGCCTCGACTGCGTTTTCGATCCCGACGTCGTCCGGAATGCCCCGACGGTTGCCCGAGAACGAGATCACGTTCGGGAAGCCTGCTTCCGCGGTCGCGTCGATGGTCTGTCGCAGCGTCGCCAGGCACATGTCGTGGTACTTCTTGTCGGCCAGCCCGTCCGTCAGGGGATGGCTGTTGACCATCGAGACGACGAGCCCGTACTTTTTCACCGTCGCGAACTGGGCGGGACCCAGCAGGTCGATGGCCTTGAGACCCAGCTTCTGGCACACCTGGCACAACTCGTCGAGCGACCATTTGTTGAAGCACCACTGGCTCACGGACTGGTTGATGCGGCCCTTGGTCGCGACGCGATCGATCTTGTCGAAGTCGATGGCCCCGGCGGCCGTGCCGGCCAGTTGGGTCGCAACGGTCCCCGCGGCCAGCAGCGACGCGTTGCGGATCAGGTTCCTGCGTGTCATCTCGTTGTCCTTCATCGGTCGTCTCCTGTTGAAGTTCGTCGCCACTGCGACTTGTCATCCTGAGCGAAGCAGAGGACACGGGTGCCGGATGCGGGGCCGCTATTCGAGTTCGACGCGCCCTTTCCGTCCACATGCCGGATGCTTCACTTCGTTCAGTATGACAAGCTCACGCCAGACGATTATGCCTTGACTCGTTCCTTTAGAGAATTCACCAACTCGATCACCTTCTGCGGGGTCTCGTCGATCCGGGTCTTGCGGCTGTCTTTCTCGGATCTGAGCTTGACCTCGACGTTGCCCTCGACGACGGACTTCTTGCCGACCGTAACACGGATCGGGATGCCGATCAGGTCCGCGTCTTTGAACTTGATGCCGCCTCGCAGGTCGCGGTCGTCCAGGAGCACCTCGATCCCGGCGTCCGTGAGCTTGCGATACAGGTCCTCGGCGACCCGCACGACATCGGGCTCGTCCTGGTTCACCGGCGTCACGATCACCTCGAACGGCGCGATCGAAATCGGCCAGATGATCCCGTTCTCGTCGTTGTACAGCTCGATCGCGGAGGCCAGGATGCGATTGATCCCGATGCCGTAGCAGCCCATCAGGCAGGGGTGCAGGTCACCGGCCTCGTCCTTGAAGTTGGCGCCTAGCTTGACGCTGTACTTCGTACCCAGTTTGAAGACTTGCCCGACCTCGATCCCCTTCTTGAACTGCACGGGGACGCCATTGTGCGTGTCGCCCGGCGCGGCGAAGCGAACGTCGGCGATGACGACGTTGGCTCCTTCCAGCGGGAAATCCCGCCCGGGGACGACGTTGCGAGTGTGATAGTCGGTCTTGTTAGCGCCGGTGATCCCGACAGCCATCGCGGCGACCGCGTGATCGACGACCATCCTGGACACCCGGCCCGCCAGCCCGACGGGCCCGGCGAACCCGACGTTGGCTCCGGTCGCTTCGCGAATCGACTCCTCCTTGGCCAGCTCGGTGTGGACGCCGCCGCAGATCTGGGTGAGCTTCTCGGGATTGATTTCGTGGTCGCCCCGGACGAGGGCGGCGACGATTTGCCCGCCGGCGTCGAAGATGAGCGTCTTGATCATGTCCCTCGGCTGCGACCTGAGGAAGGCGCAGACCGCTTCGATGCTGCCGACGCCCGGCGTGTGGACATCCTGCGGCGCGGGAATCGCGCCGCGGGACGGCTCCTTGGGCAGGGGATCGATGGAGGCCTTCTCCAGGTTCGCGGCGTAGGCGCCGTCGGCGGTGTAGACGATGGTGTCCTCGCCGGACTCGCAGGGAATCGTGAACTGGTGCGAGCCGGTCCCGCCCATCTCGCCGGACTCGGCCTCGACGATGACGTACTCCAGGCCGCAACGCTGGAAGACCTTGCAGTACGCGTCGTACATCGCCATGTACGATTTGTGCAGGCTCTCGGGCGTCGCGTCGAAGCTGTACGCGTCCTTCATGATGAACTCGCGGGACCGCAGGGCGCCGAATCGCGGCCGGAACTCGTCCCGGAACTTCGGACTGATCTGGTACAGGTTGACGGGCAGTTGCTTGTAGGAGTTGATCTCGCCCGCCGCGTGGAAGGTGAACACCTCCTCCGCGGTCGGTCCCAGAACGTTCCACCGCTCGTGCCGGTCTTTGAGACGGAACATGGTCTCGCCGTAATCCACCGCTCGACCGGTCTGTTGCCAGAGTTCCAGGGGCTGGAGGCAGGGCACCAGGATCTCCTGCGCCCCGGCCCGGTTCATCTCCTCGCGGACGATCTCGATGATCTTCCTGAGCACCCGCCAGCCCAGGGGCAGATAGGTATACGTGCCGCTGGCGACCTTGCGGGCCAGGCCCGCGCGGATCATCAACTGATGGCTGATGATCTCGGCCTCCGCGGGGACCTCTTTGACCGTCGGTATGAACATCTGGCTATATCGCATGTACCTGAATCTCCTTGGCCCGCGGGATTGTACGCCACGGGACCTGCCACGAACCACCTAAGCTCCGAAAGAATCAACTTTTATAGCCGAAACCCCCGTGTGCTGCAAGCATCTCCGGCGACATTTCGTCTCGGAGAGCACGTCGGGAGTGCACGACCACACAGGCAGGCACACAATAGGGGTTCACGGAGCCCCTGGAGTATCATTCCCGCGCAAAGCCTGCCCTCGACCCGATCGGGGGCGGGAATCCAGTTCCTGGGACGCGTCGCACACCACGGCTTGTGGATTCCTGCTTGACTTGGAGCAGCCTTCGGCCGCAACCAAAGTGTAAGTGCGTCTGGTCTTGAGTCCGTTCGTGTCTCTTGGGGGCGCTGAGGCTGTGAGAGAATTCAGACTGTGACAGTACCTCGGTTCTGTCTCTGGGACGAGATCGGGCTTTGTTTGTTGTCACCGCTTGGGAGGGTTAGAACCCTCGCCTTTGGGCGACAGCTTCGGCATAATGGGCGGATGGAGTCGTATCGGCATGGCAGTCATTCGGTGTTCAGTATCCACCTGCACTCGGTGTAGATCACGAAGTATCGCAAGCGGGCCCTGACGGGGGAGGTGGCCGTACGGGTTCGGGATGTCATCCGGGAACAGTGCCGTCGTGACGAAGTGGAGATCCTTCCGGGGCACGTTTCGTCGAACGATGTGCATCTGTTCGTGTCCTTGCCGCCGGACGATGTCCCGCTCCATTTTCGCGGGGGGCGTCAGATGGGACCGGGCGACCATCCGATTGCCTGGACGTGGTCCCAGCGGCCGACTTGGACGACGCCCGAGATGGTCCGCCGCGAATTGTGGGTGACCCTGCTGACCCACATCGCAGCCGATGAGGTGGCGGACCGGCCGGGCCGCATCGAACCGAGGGTCCTCAAATGCCCCCGCGATAGCTATCCCCGCATGAAACGACTGCGGGCTCAACTACAAGCTGAACCCGGCAAGGCCTAATCCCATACCCAGAAATGAGTTACCACGGCAGTGCCATTCGATGTCGCGCCTCTGCAGTGCAGGAATGACAGGGTCACGACTGCCCCGTCGGCGTCCTGTGCGTCTGGCGCTTGGTGTTTGGCGCTCTTGGCGTTTCTCTCGCAAAAACCCAAGGACGCCAAGCGCCAAGGTCCACGGACAGGGGCACTCGTCACGTGCGTTTGTAGTGACGCCGTGAGGCGTTGTCTTTCCATGGCCCGAAGATATGCCCTCACGGGCACGCTACGAACGCGTCAGATCTCTTTCGTGATTCCCGGCTGCGGCGGGCTGTACAGGCCGTCGGGTCCCGCGTGGATCGGCGCGGGCGTGTCCCAGGTCATGTGGTCGATGTCCGCAACGAACTGGAATTGCGAATCCATCGCCTGGTCCCACGTGACCATCTGGCCGGTGTGGGTGGCCATGCGTCCCATCAGGGCCGCGATCTCCGCTTCGCCCGCGCGGACGGCTTCATTGTGCGGCTGGTTCTGACGAATCGCGTCGAGCAGGCGCTGCCACTCGACGACGTAGGGATTCGGATCGTTGCCCGCGAACTCCCACAGGAGGTTCTCCTTCGTCATGCTGTGGCCCTGGTAGATCCTCGGTCGCGGCTCGCCCAGCGTCGCCATCAGGACCGCGGAGCCCTTCGACCCGTGGGCGTAGTCGGAGTATGTCTCCCAGCAGTTGTGCATGTGACGCGAGAAGGCGAACAGCTTCGTCCCGTCGGCGAACGTGTACTCGACCGTGTAGTGGTCGAACTGGCTGCCTGCGGACTCGAAGCAGCGACCGCCCATGCCCTGGGCGCTCACCGGCCAGGCGCCCTTCGCCCAGCAGGCAACGTCGATATTGTGACAGTGCCAGTCGATGAAGAACCCCGACGAGGTCCAGGAGAAGCACGTCGCGTTGCGGATCTGGAAGACCAGCTCGTTGGCGTCCTTGGGCAAAGGCGGGCACTGGACCGGGCCGTGAACGCGGTAGATCCGAAGCGTGTGCACGTCGCCGATGACGCCGTCGCGGATTCGCTGGATCGTCTCCTGGCGGGCCTTCGAGTGACGCCACATGAAGCCGACGCCCACCTTGAGGCCCTTCTGCTCGGAGAGCCTGGTGGCCTTCAGCCAGCGTCGGGCAGCCGGGGCATCCGCAGCGAAGGACTTCTCCGCGAAGATGTGGACGCCCTTGTTCACCGCGTACTCGAAGTGCATCGGGCGGAAGGCGGAATGCGTGGTCAGGAGGGCGACGTCGCCCGGTCGGAGGCAGTCGATGGCCTTTTTGTAGGCGTCGAATCCGACGAACTGTCGTTCCGGCGGGACATCCATCTTGTCCGCGTGGCCCTCCTGGAGGTTCTTGAGACTGGCCTTGACGCGATCCTCGAAGAGGTCCGCGACCGCGTAGAGCTTTACCGGTCCGCCGGTGGTCGAGAAGGCGTCGGCGACCGCGCCGGTGCCCCGCCCGCCGCAACCGACGAGCGCCAGGCGGATCTCGCTGCTGCCGCCTGCATACAGGCGAGGGACGATCCCTGCGACGAGGGCCGACGAGGCGACCACGCCGGACCGTTTCAGGAACTCTCTTCGTGACGTGGACTGGGCGACGCTGGCGGACCGTACGACGTTCATGGCGTACTCCTTCTCACAGAGGTTGAGCTTGCGTTCGGGCGGCATTGTACCACACCCGCGACGACGAGGGTAGCCCTCGCACAGGTAGAAGACGGCGGGCGATATGCCCCCTATTGCTGTCGTGTAAGGACAACCGGATCGTTGTGAGCCATTGTCCCGTAATCCATGCCAAGATGGTACGGCAGACGCTCCTGTGCTGCGACACGCGGGATTCCACTTGACACCGACGTGGAAATCG
>JAGOLX010000064.1 GCA_017993835.1 Phycisphaerae bacterium | reverse complement strand
AATACCGCCAATAGCCAGCGCCCCGTCATGGTCTGACAGTTCATCGTCATCAAGCCTCTCCGATTCCATTACAGCGCCCGGTTGCCGTTGAGAAGCCGGCGCTTCGAATACCCGATGCAAGGGCAAGGCATGACGTATACTCAGCACCTCGGGGGCAAGCACAGCAAACCACGGACTTCGGTTCGTATCTATTCTGCGACGTTACTCCATGATACCGAATTACCGGTGCGAAGTCAACGAGATCGTGACGATGAGCCACGCGGAGTGTAGTGGAGCACGATGGCTTGCTGGCCGCCGGCATTCGCGCGAATCTCGATCCCTGTTTCGGCGAGGTCGGCGCCGGATCGCTCCATAGGCGAGGAGGGACGGTCCCAATCGAGGAGGGTGTAGCTCTGCGCGGGGTCCAGAGCCTCCAGGCGGAACGTGAATGCCCGTTCGGCGGCGTCAGATCCGCTGAATGCCTGCACGAGGCCTTCGCCCTTCTGCGGATCGTGGAATTGAAAGGCGAGCCATTGTGCCGGATCGTCGCTCCATTCCGTGAGCGGGTGGTAGTCCGCGGCGAAGAGCGGACGCACTTTCACATAGCGGTCGAGATGGCCTCGCAGGGCGGCCACCGCCTGCGGATCGCGGAAGTTGATGGCGAAAGACGCACACGCGCCCATGCCGCTGCGCAGCGCGATGTCATCCGGTGCCGCAGCGCCCAGACCGTGCAAGGGCAGCCAGAGCGACAGACCGTAGGTCATGGCTTGCACATTGCGGGGGAAGGACTTCGCGTCCCAGCAACTGTCGCTGCGCCACAGGACGACGCAGCGGCGCATCATCTCGAAGTCCAGACGTCGTCCGCCGCTGGCACAGTTGTCCAGAATCAGGCCGGGATGGCGGGCGGCGAGTCCGTCGAGGAACTCGTACAAGCCGGTGATGTAACGCACCTCGCGAAGCCCAATCTCGTCGGGGGACTCTCCCGTGTGCCAGAAGAAGGCGGGATACAGATTGAAATCCTGGCGATACACCGCGATACCCGAATCGCGGATGTCTTTGGAGATGGCGTCCAGCGCCCACGCGCGGGCCTGAGCATCGCCGAGGTCGAGCAGGCGAAAGCCGTCCCTCTCCATGTAGCCCAGTTCGGCGGGCGTATCGCTCGGCGCCAGCAGCCAGTCGGCATGCTCTCGCTCCAGCCAGGTGCCGGGCATGGCCCGCTCCGGCTCGAACCACACGAGGAACCGCAGTCCCGCGTCGCGGGCTGCTCTTCCCACCGGCGCGAGGCCTTGTGGGAAGCGAGCGGGATCGGCTTGCGGATTTCCCTGCCCCCGGGCGAAACCGCCTTCATTCCATCCGGCGTCCAGCCAGTACGTGTCGATGGGCAGTATTAGCGACGCGATGTCACGAGCCAGCGCGGTGAGATTCGCCTCCGTCGTGTCGTTGAAGCCGATCATCCCGTGTACGCTCGCGGCCACCGGCATCAGTTCCATCGGCGGATGGCTCTGCGGCGTGAAGTGACACAGCATGAGACGGCGGAACCGGTTCTGACCCTCCAGCCAGTCGCCGCGATAGGCCAGGACGAGCATCGACGGCAGCCGGACTTGCTCGCCCGCCCGCAGTCGGAATCGCGACCGTTTCAGACCGGCCGTGATTCGCACCTTGCCTTCCGACAGGGCCTCAAACGACGCTTTCCAGTCCCCCGACCATCCCACGGCGACGATCAGTCCGCCGCGGTCGCTCGCGAGATTGAAGTACGGCATCGCGCCATCCGACGAACGTCCACCAAACGACTCCAGCACGAAGGGCTTGCCGACGCTGAGCGTCTCGACTCGCGGCTGGAAGTCCGCAGTCTCCGAATGGCTGCCCTTGCTCCAATGGAGCGTCACGGTCGCGGCGGACGGAAAGCGTGTCACCCAATCCGCCGAGCGCAGGTTCTCGCAGACCGGCGATTCACCATCGACCGGCGCGTGCAGCCGCACCTGCCACTCGACCGCGTTGTACTCGGGGTACCCTCGAATCTCGAACTGCAGGCCGGGAGTCGATGACGAGTCTCGTATCCACTCTGTGTCGCCGATGCGGAAATCTTGGGAGAGATTCAATTCCCCTGCCCCGGCGGCAGCCGGCGGGACTGCCCAGCACAACAGCACCAAAGCAACGCTGAAACAGATGGTTCTCATGATGATCTCCCGGTTGACTACAGACTCAAGGGATGTTTTCGGTTCTCGAGCGGCAGTCGGACGGGCGCATTGAGCCTGTGCGATTCATACACCGCCAGGATCATCTCCAGGGCCGCACGCGCATCGTACATGTTGCACTTCGGCTGAGTATCGGTCTCGATAGCGTGGATCAGATCGAGTGCGATCAGATGATTGCCATATGCCTGGCCCGGGTCGTTGAGGGATTCCGCCTTGCCGATTCCCTCGCTGGATATGCGAATCCATGGCGCCTGGCTGTGCCCCGGTCGCCAGGATGGATCTTCCGCGTACCAGATCTCCGGCGCGGCGCCCATTGTCATCGTGAGGATGCCGCGACTTGCGAAGATCTGAAGGCCGTATCGGCTGGACGCGCCATGCCGGGCACGATGGGAGGAGAAGTAGCCCGTGGTTACCCCGTCGAAACGATACATGGCATGGATCTCGTCTCCAGCCAGGGGACCGATTCCCTCCGCTCCGTCGCGCACATCGTCTTTTGTGACGGGATGCCCGTCGGCCCTCACCTGCGCAAAGCACCATTGCGGATCGCCTGCGAGAAGCCGCATCAAATCCATGACGTGAGTGCCCAGCACCATGAGGTCTTCGCCGCCGCCGCGACGGTCCTCCTTGCCTCGACCGCGCAACTCCAGAAGATCCCCCAGCGTTCCCTCGGCAATCATCTTCTGTGCGTGCGCCAGCGCTGGGCTGTAACGAGTCTGACAGGCCATGGCCAGTTTCAGGTTGCGCTTTTCCAGAGCGGCGATCATCTCGTCCGCCTGTTCGAGCGTCTGACACATCGGCTTTTCCAGCAGGACGTGGCAACCGGACTGGGCGCAGGCCAGCACCATGTCCCGATGGCCGTCGAGCCATCGCGGGGCCACGCTCACAATCTGCGGCCGCTCCTTCTCCAGCATCTCGCGGTAGTCGGCGTAGCTTCTCGACACGCCGAGACGCTGTTCCGCTGCAGCTCGGCCTTTCGGATCCGGGTCGGATACCGCCACCAGTTCCGCCTGCTCGATGTCCTTCCACACGACATCCAGTCCGTGGCCGTAGTCTCCCCGGCCTGTACTGCCGATGACTGCGACCCGGTACTTCGCGGTCTTCCCCTGAGCGTTGCTCGTTGGGCTCCTCGACAGTGCAGCCAATGCGAACGCCGAAGCCGCAATGAAATCACGCCTTTTCATATCGTATCTCCTATCGGGCCGAGGGCATGGGCGTGGCCCGGTCACCCTGCACGGCTCATGGAGTCGCGAGCCGACGGTACTGTAGGATCGCCGAGTCGGGCTGGTGCGCCAGCTCGATCTCCAGACCGGCGTCGGTCAGTCGGCCGGCTGCGAGCTTGTCGCTGCGACCTGTGTCCAGGTTGGTGACTTCGTACGACGCATCCTGGTTCAGCCCGCCAAGACGCAGCGCGGCATTTGTGTAGACGCTGGCGGGCCGCTTCAGAACGACGACGATTCCTTCGTCCGTATCGGGCAGGTGGAGCTGGTAAGCCAGCCAAACGTCCGCCGCCTGGCTGTACGGCGTCAGCGGGTAGAAGTCGCCGTAGAAGTACTTCTGAATGGCTTTGTACTGTTCGATCATCGCCTTTGCCTGTCGGGCCGACGCTTCATCGTCCTGCGGCGGCAGCCTGACGTTCAGTCCCGCGGTCATGGTGCTGCGAAACTCGTACTCGTTTCCCGCCGTGAGCGGGACACCCTCGCTCATGTGCAACGGCACCCACTGTGACAGGCCGAAGGTGTGGCATTGGCGATGAATGGCATCCGCCGGCCAGTCGGTTCGCCATAGGGCGGTGGCCCGCCCGATGGTCTCCAGATCGATCCGTCGTCCGCCGCTGGCGCAGTTGTCGATGGCCAGGTGCGGATGTCGCCGCAGCAGTTCGTCCCACATCGCGTACAGGCCCTCGACGAAACGAATCTCCGTCATGCCCTGGCGATCGGGCGCATCGGTCCCCAGCCAGTATTCCAGCGGGGCAATGTTGAAGTCCTCGCGATACCAGTCGAGTCCGAACTCGACGATCCGCGCGGACAGCCAGTCAGTTAGGAAGCGTCGCGCCTCCGGCTCGCCCATGTTCCACAGCATGTCCCCTTCGCAGATCTGGCTGCGGTGGCTCTCCCGCACGATCCATCGCGGGTCTTCATGCGGGACGCCCCAGTTCATATTGCGTTGCTGGTACTCGGGGTTCGCGCCTTTGAGTTCCAGCAGCCAGCCGGGCCGATCTCGGAACCGGGCCCACGGCGTCCCCTGGCAGACCCGCTGCGCCTCGAACCACAGCAGCAATGTGCGCCCCGACGGGTGCAACGCATCGCTGAGCGGTTGAAAGCCCTGCGGATACAGGTCCTTCCGCACTTCCCAGTTCCCGGCGTGCGAGTACCACGGCGCGCCGCCGAACCACTCGGCGTCGATCCAGTACAAGTCGATGGGCAGGTCTCTGCGGATGATTCGGTCGATGGTCTGGAGGTGCTCGGTGACAGGGGAACCACCCCAGGAGCCAACCAGGACCGGCAACACCAGCGGCTTGCCGTTCGGCCGAGGTCGATGATGTGTCAGCAGGAAACGTCGCAGCAGGTTGTTGCCGCGGAGACGCTCGCCTTCCCAGTAGAGCATGAGAATTCGCGGCGTGCGAATCTCCTCGCCGGGATGCAGTTTCAGATGCGTGCGTGCCATCCCCGCCTGAATCGTCAGTCTGCCGGTCTTGTCCGCTCGGATTGTGACCGCCCATTCGCCGGTCCAGCCGACGCCCAGGACGAAGCCGCGACCTCCCTGGTCGAGGTTGAAGAAGGGCAACACCTCGCTTGACGACCGACCGCCGCCCGGCTGAAGACGCACTTCGGTTCCCGGCGTCAGCGGCGCAATCACAGGTGCGAAGTCGTCCAGGCAGCACAGGGCTCCCTTGGCGTAGTGCAGCACCGGGGTCCGTTCGCCTGCTACGCCGGATGGGATTCGCAGGTCAAGAGGCAGAATCTGTTCGAGAATGGGCGAATCGGTTGTCCCGTGGTTCTTGAGCCGCAAGACCCACTCGACCGCCGGGAAGTCGTTGAAGCGGACCATCTCCGCGACAACTTCCAGGCCTGTCTTGGGATCTCGCCAGGACACGGACCGGCGCCGGCTCGACGCGGAGGACTCTTCGACGCCGGATGTCACAGTCCAGGAAGGCCATGACGCGGCCGACAGCTGCGAACCCAACACGAACGAGAACGGCACATTCGGGTCCGTCGCCTGGGGGGCGAACCGTTGCGTCCATTGCTCGGCACGCCACATTTCCGCGGGCGATCCTTGGGCCTTCAAGGGCTCGCCCGCCGACGCGCTCGGCGTCGCAAATCCGACAGAACACGCTAACGCCGCCAGTAGGATGATTGATCGCGTCATCGCATAACCTCCTTCGATCCGGGGTCGGCCGTCTGACTTCAGACGTCGTGCTCCTGCACGCTGTGCGTCTCCTGATACCCGCGTGTCGCACCTGAGTCAACGCCAAAGTCCATGGAAACAGTACGCCCGGCATGGCGCCATGAGACCCGCCCGGTGCCCTGGGTGCATGACCGCATCTGCGCGCATCCAGTAGGCGTTCATGGAAACCCCGGACTGTCATTCCCGCGAAAGCGGGAATCCACGCCCTGGGACCCGTCGCATGCCACGGTTCCTGGATTCCTGCTTGACGCAGGAATGACAGAGTCGCGGCAACGTCTCGTCACTCTGCGGGAGGTCGCAACTACGGTCATGCACCCCGGCACCCTGACTCTCACTCGAGGCTATTGCCGAAGCATTTACGATGTCAATGATCTGCATCCTGGGGGCCTTCGGCCCGGAGATATGTCCGGATGTCATTCGGCAGGGCGTTCTTCGGTTGGGTGGACGTGCGGAGGTGGTCGATCAGCGTGCCGAGCAGCCAACGGCCGGCAGCGTTGCCTTCGCCCTCGTGACGTACGGCGCTCACCAGGAGACGGCCCTTCCCGACGCGGGTCTCGAAGATCAGGCCATGCGTCTTTACCGTCGCAAGGTCGTGGGTGTCCCAGAGCATCAGGATCGGGTCGATGCCCTCGATGTACTGAATGTCCCCAACGACCTGGCCGGCAAGATCGAAATGCTGCAGCTCGACAAGAAGATCGCGAGGCGCCTGCGCGGCCAGAGCGCTGCCCGGCACGTAGGGCGCTCCTCGCAGGAACCAATGGTCGCCGAGCGAGAGACTGCCCACCTGGCCGTCGGGCAGAAGCAGGACGCGGCCTCCTGCTTCGAGGAACCGCACAAGTCCCTCGTCGAATCTCGCAGCCACCACGACCACATCGGTGCTGCCTCCACGGTAGCGCGGCACACCCGGGAGGAGTTCCTTCTCCAGGTCTTTGCCGAGCGACTCGTGCACTTCCACCTGCCGCATGGTCTGTGCTACAGAAGCTGGAACCACCCAGATGGGCCACTCGTTGCGGAATACTCCAGCCGCGGTAGTCAACGTTGCTCGGATCACCAAGCGGACCGGCACGGCTGTCGCCTGCAGGGGCCAATCCAGTGCGAGCCTCGCGGCCAGAGTGCCCACCTCCTGGTCGATGTCCTTGTCTTCACTGTGCTGCAAGGGGGGACCGGCTCGGTCGGCGGTCTCCAACGTGACCTCCAACCGGCCATCGTCAATCGCCTGCCGGCCGAAGTGGCTGACCAGGATGTCACCATGCAACCGTTCACCGCTGGCGAAGCTCCTTCGGTCCGCATCGGTCTTGAGCAGGCAGATCGTATCGCGCTGCCAGGACCAGTCGGCCTCGCTCCACTTGGGCGAGCCGAGGTAGTCGATAAGCCCCATGGAGGCCCTCGGGATGTCGCGGATGACACTGATGACGTAGCCGCCGTAGGGTACTTCCCGTCGGTAGACCTCCGCCTGGAACTTGCGCATGAGCAGGCCATAGGACAGAGAATCCTCGCGAAGCTGCTCGATCCCGCCTGGGCCGGCCACCGCCTGCATTCGCTCTGTCCAGCGCGGGACCGCGTCGAGCACACTGGACGACCACCAGGGACGCTCGGCGCCGAGATGCTCCAGAATGGCCTCGCGGTCAATCCACGTATCGGCGCAGATGGCCTCCCCGAGCACCAGCGGCTTGAGGCCGTGCGCGAGGATGTGCTGATGGAAGCCCTGCAGGGTTTGCACCCACGTATGGTTGTTGCCGTATGGGTGGTCGTCGTAGAAATCATGCACGCGGTTCCAGCCGATCCAGCTCGAGTCGTCTTCCACGATCGCGCCGGGGATCGCGGCCTTGGCCAGGTTGTGGAGACGCTGGATCACCTTCAAGTCTGCGGAGGAACCCGTCTCGCAGGTGAGACTCCGAAGGAAGACGGACGGGTGATTGCGGTCGTAGTCGAAGAACTCGGCAAACTCCCGGCACAGCGGCTCCAGGAACTCCGTGGTGAGCGTGGGATGCCAGGTCGGGTACTCCATCCAGGTGAGGATACCCATCTCGTCCGCCAGTTCCAGATAGCGTTTTGGCGGGACCCAGAGGCAGAACTTCATGAGGTTGAAGCCGCAAGCCCGCGCGAACTCCAACTCGCTGCGCCAGACGGCTTCGCCCGGATTGGGGGCGGTGAGCGGGGGGGAGTACCCCCAGTTCAACAGTCCGCGGATCTGCAGGGGCCGGCCATTGAGGCGGAATTGCTGACCGAAGACGTCGGCAGTCCGGAAGCCAACCCGCGCATGCACAATGTCTCCGCCGCTTCCAGGCAAGACCACCTCGACTTCGTAGAGCCATGGCTCCGCGGGAGACCATGGACGTGCGTCAGGCATCGGCGCCCGGCAGACGAGCGTGTCTCCGGAGCGGACGACGCCAGGCGACAAGGCCACCCAATCCCGCTCGCCGCGCAGGCGCGATCGCACCGCGACGCGCCCGATATCCTCCGGGACGTCCCCCGCCAGCGGGACCTCAAGCCGGACTTCCGACGTGGCCAGGTCACCCACCGCAAGCAGGTGCAGATCGTTGCAGTACGTCGCCGGCACGATCAGCAGCGTCACCTCCTGCCAGAGCCCGCCGAAGTGGGGCGCCACGATGGGCAGAAAGCCCTGCGTGTTGTGGCCGACCTTCTCGTCGAGACGGACGCGGAGTTCATGGGGTTGACCCGCCGGCGTTTTGCGCACCTGTTCGGTGATGTCGAAACGAAATGGCGTCCAGGCGCCGAGGTGCGTGCCCAGCCTCTCGCCGTCCCACCAGACTTCCGCCTCGGTCGCGGCCGCCTGAAAGTGCAGCAGCACGCGCTTGCCCGGAGGCAGGACGAAAGGTTCGATGTGTTTGCGATACCACCCCACCCCGTCGAATTCGATACCCTCGTGCTGTTCGAAGCTGGACGGCACCGTCACCGTCTTCCACTGGTTCGCCGGCGCACCGTCGCGTTGGAAGAGCCACGCGCCACTCAGCGAGATGACTTGGCGGACCGGATTGACGGGAGGTTGGATTGCACCGCCTGACGGGGGGACTGCATGGGACACGGTCGCGGCTGCGAGAAGCAAGCCTGCCACGACCCCAGCTACCGGCGCATAACCTCTGCAACAGACCATGCCGCTGCTCCTTTCCCTGCGCGGATGCGGTCTCCGCGCTCACAATGCCTTCATCCGGGCACGACAGCCGAATTATAGTCTTCCTCCGGTCGCCGCAACAGCCGCAAGACGTCTCGCCGGCATCGACCGGTCCGCAGCGGCTCTCCGACGCCGGATATTCATTGAACGCCAGACACTCCGAAGATAGCATAGTGACAAGCCTTGTGGAGGCCGGCAAGGACCGACGCTCGTGACTGCCATGGGCCGTTTGTAGACGCGTGTTCCGGGAGAGTAGATGCAATGAAGACCAGCAAGTACTGTCTTGTCGCTTTGTTCGTATGCGGTGCCGCACAGGCGCAGATCGCAGATTCGCCCGACGGTAATGTCGCGAATATCCCCGTCAACTACACGGAGGCCAGGGTGGGAGCGTATGCGCTACCGGACGCGCTGAAGCTCGCGGACGGGCGGCCGGTGCGTGACGCCGCGACGTGGTTCGAAAGCCGCCGACCCGAGATCATCCGACTGTTCGAGGAGAACCAGTACGGTCGCAGTCCGGGCCGGCCGGTCGATATGAGCTTCGATCTGTTCGACAGAGCGACGCCCGCCTTCGGCGGAAAGGCTACGCGAAGACAAGTGACAATCCACTTCTTGAAGGACAAGACCGGTCCGCAGATGGACCTGTTGATCTACCTGCCCGTTGGTGCGGGCAAACCCGTGCCGATGCTGTTGAATTTGGGCTTCAGCGCGAACAATACGGCGGTAAACGACCCGAATGTGAAAGTCGGTTCCTGGTGGGACCCGCAGAAGAAGCAGCGAGTGCCTGCCACCCGAGGATTCGGATACCTGAACGTGCTGCCGCTGCTGGAGCAGGGGTTCGGCGTCGCCACCTTCAATTACAGCGACGTCGATCCGGACGCTCCGAGCGCGATCGCTCACGGCGTGCGGCAGTTGTATCTCAAGGAGGGACAGACGGAGCCGGCGCCCGACGAGTGGGGTTCCATTGCCGCCTGGGCGTGGGGGATCAGTCGGGCGATCGACTACTTCGAGACGGACAAGGATGTGGACGCGACGCGAATTGCCGTGATGGGCGTGTCCCGGCTGGGCAAGACCGTGCTGTGGGCAGGGGCTCGCGATACGCGCATCGCGATGGTGATCGCCAGTTGTTCGGGCGAGGGCGGCGCGGCGCTGAGTCGGCGCAACTATGGCGAAACCATCGCGCATCTGGCCGCACCGACGCGGTATTCTTACCAGTTCTGCGCCAACTACGGGAAGTGGGCGGACAAGGTGGACGACTTCCCCGTCGATGCACATATGCTCATCGCGCTGATCGCGCCGCGCCCCGTGCTCCTGCAGACGGGCAACACCGACAAATGGTCGGACCCCTATGGCGAGTTCCTGGCCGCGGTGGCTGCGGGATCGGTCTATACGCTGCTCGGCAAGCAGGGCTTGGATACGGACAAGATGCCCGCCGCCGGAGAGCCCATCCTGCATACGATTGGCTTCTACCTGCGTGCCGGCGGGCATGGCTTCGCCCCGGACGACTGGCCGGTATTCCTGAAATTCATGCAGATGCACCTGCAACCGTGAACGTGACCGCCGCGTGGCAGGTGCAGGCGGAGGCATTCGCGCGGTCTATATTCCGCCGACCTCAGCCTGCACGTCCGGCGGGGTTTCCGGCCGCCGTTTGAACGTCGTGTACAGGACGGGGAGGACCAGGAGGGTCAGGACCATGTTGGTGAAGACGCCGCCGATGACAACGGTAGCCAGAGGGCGCTGAACCTCGCCCCCGACGCCGACGTTCACGGCCATGGGGAGAAAGCCCAGGGCGTCCGTGACCGCGGTCAGCAGGACGGCGCGCAGCCGGTCTAGGCAGCCGCCCCGCACCGCCTGCTCCAACGGCTCGCCTGCGTCGAGCTTGCGGTGGATGAATTCCACGAGCACGAGACTGTTGAGGACGGCCAGGCCGCTCAGGGCAACGAACCCTACGGCCGCACTGACCGTGAACGGCATGCCACGAAGCCACAGCGCCAGGACGCCGCCCACCAGGGCCAGCGGAATGCAGGAGGCCACGATCAGGACCTCGGGCAGCGACTTGAGACTGAAGAAAAGCATGACGAGGATCAGGCCCAGGGACATCGGCACGACGAACATCAGGCGGCGATTGGCCCGCTCCATGTTCTCGAACTGGCCGCCCCACTCGATGCTGTAGCCTTCGGGCAGTGTCACCTGCTCGGCGATGGCTCGTTTGGCCTCGGTCACGAAACCCGCGACGTCGCGGCCATAGACGTTGCACTGGACGTTGATCCGCCGCCGACCCCATTCGCGGTTGATCGTCGCGGGCCCCTCGATTTCCGTGATTTGAGCCACGCGATTCAGGGGCAGGATCGGTCCGGCCTCGGTGGGGATGAGCGTGCCGGCCAGCGCCTCCGGATCGGTGCGCTGCCGGTCCGGGAGTCGCACGACGAGCGGGAACCGCCGCTGGCCTTCGCGGACGTCGCCCACTCTCTTCGTGCCGACGGCCTCCACTACGTTGAGCACGTTCCCGGTCGGCACGCCGAAGCGCGCTGTCGCGTTCGGGTCCACGCGGACCTGCAGGAAGGTCTGCCCGGTCAACTGCTCGACCGATGCTTCGCTGGCTCCGGGGATTGCGGCCAAGACGGCCTGAACCCGGCCGCCGAGCCGGCGCAGCTCCTCGATGTCGTCGCCGTAGATCTTGACGCCAATGTCGCCTCGAATGCCGGCGATCAACTCGTTCATGCGCATCTCGATGGGTTGACTGAAAGTCGGCCGCATGCCGGGGACCTGGTTCAGGAAGTCGCGCATCTTCTCCGTCAGTTCCGCCTGTGTGCGTGCCTTCGTCCACTGCCGGCGCGGTTTGAGGGCCAGGAAGAAGTCGGCCAGCTCGATGCCCATCGGGTCCGTGGCGACCTCCGCTGTGCCCAGCCGCGTCCAAATGTGCTCGATCTCATCCGGAAACTCGGCCATGAGGCGCTGCTCGATCAGATGGTTCTGGGCGACCGACTCATCCACCGAGATGCCTGCCAGACGCACGGTCGTACCGACGATCGCCCCTTCGCCCAGGCGGGGCAGGAACTCGCCGCCCAGGCTCCGCGCCAGGACCGCCGTACCTGCGAGGAGGGCCAGCGCCCCGAGGAGGGTCAGCCTGCGGAATCGCAGCACCAGGTTCAGCAGCGGCGTGTACATGGCGCGTGCCAGCCGCATCAACGCGGTGTCCTTATCCCTGACCCGCCTCGGCAGAAGCAGCGTCATCAACACCGGCGTCAGTGTCATCGCCAGGATCAGAGAGCCGCACAAGGCGAAGATCAGCGTCAGTGCCATCGGTCTGAAGAGCTTGCCTTCGATCCCCTCCAACGCGAGGATCGGCACCAGCACGATGAAGATGATCCCCACCCCGAAGGCCACCGGCCGGGCCACCTCCCGCGGCGCCAGGCTCAGCACCTCCTCCCGCTCGCTCGCGGTCAGGAGACGGCCGAGCTGGCGCTGTCGCTCGGCGATGCGTCGCATCCCGTTCTCCACGACGACGATGGACCCGTCCACGATGATTCCGAAGTCCACCGCGCCCAGGCTCAGCAGGCTGGCTGCAATGCCGACCTGGAGCATGAGGCTGCTCGCAAAGAGCATGGACAGCGGGATGGCGGCGGCCACGATCAGTCCGGCCCGCAGGTTTCCCAGGAACGCGAAGAGGAACGCAATGACCAGCAGGGCGCCGGCCAGCAGATTGTCACGCACCGTGTGGATGACGTTCTCGACCAGCTCCGTCCGGTCGTAGAGCACTTCCAGGGTCACGTCCGCGGGCAAGAACTTCTGCACCTCCGCCAGCTTGTTCTTGAGCGCGTTCGTCACGACGGCGCTGTTCTCGCCCATGAGCATGAAGCCCAGGCCCAGGACCGCTTCGCCCTTGCCGTCGGCGGTGACGGCGCCGCGCCGGATCTCGTGGTCGATCCGGACGGTGGCGACGTCTCGTACTCGCACAGGCGTGCCGCCGTGGGCCGCGATCACGATGTCGCCGATCTCGTCGACGTTCGTGGTCAGGCCGATGCCATGGACCAGCAGCAACTCGCCGCTGCGAACGACTTGTCCGCCGCCGACGTTCTGGTTGTTGGCCTGGAGGGCTTCGACGAGTTGCTCGAACGTCAGGCCGTACTTGATCAGTTGTCCCGTGTCCATTACCACGTGATACTGCTTCTCGAAACCGCCCCAGGAGTTGATCTCCGCCACTCCTGGCACCTTTCGCAGTTCCGGCTTGACGACCCAGTCGTGGATCTCCCGCAGTTCGGTCAGCGTCCGATTCGGATCCTCCGACCGAATCACGTAATGGAAGACTTCGCCCAGGCCGGTGGCGATGGGACCCAACTGGGGACGTTCGATCCCCTCCGGCAGTTCGACCGTCTGGAGCCGCTCCATGACAAGCTGGCGGGCGAGGAAGATGCTCGTGTCGTCATCAAAAGTGGCGACGACCTGCGACAGGCCGAACTTCGAGACCGAACGGACGTTCTGCAAGCCGGGCAGGCCGCTGACCGCCAGTTCCACCGGCGCCGTGATCTGCGCCTCGGTCTCCTGTGGATTCAGGGATGACGCCGTCGTGTTGACTTGCACTTGCACCGGTGTCGTGTCGGGAAATGCGTCGATCGGCAGGACGCTCAGCGACCATGCGCCAAGGACGACGAGAGCCGCGCCCAGGATGCAGACGAGCAGTCGGTTGTTCAGAGAGAAGTCAATGATTCGATTCAGCATGTCAGGTCTCCATGGAGGCCATTGTCCGATGTCCCTACAGGACGAATTCCGGAACGCCTTGCGGCGCCGTCACGACGGGAAACTCAGTCATCGGCGCATCCCGCGCCCAGACGCGACATCAAGAGAGCGGATTTCAAGGCAAAGGTGTGCGTCATGGCCACCAAGTCCTGCGGTTCGAGACCGGCCAGTACTTCCTGGCCCCCTTCGCGGCGTGCGCCCAATCGAACGGCTCTAGCGTCAAACAGATCGTCGGCCATCTTCACGAAGACCAACGGTCTGCCCTCGACGTACTGGACCGCCTCCGCGGGCAGCAGCATGGCCTTCTCGGTCCGGCGGGTCAGAATCCGCGCCGTCGCAAACATCCTGTCCTTCAACAGGTGGTTGGGGTCGGCGAACTCGGCCCGTGCGAGCGTCATGCGAGTCCGCTCATCCACCGCCGGCCCGATCCATGTCAGCGCGCCTGTGAACGGCTTGCCAGGCATCGCGTCCACGCGCAGCTCGACGGCCTGGCCCGTCTGGACGCGAGACAGCACCGTCTCGGGCACTTGAAGCATCGCCCACGCGATGGAACGGTCGGCAAGCATGAACAGCGGCCTGCCTGCCTCCACCATCGCCCCGCGGACCGCTGTCCGCTCGACGATCTCCCCGGCGAACGGGGCACGAACCTCCAGCAGGACCTGTTCCTGCGGCTCGTGGCTGAATCGGTCGATCCGTTCCTCGGTGAACCCCAGCGTCCGCAGGGGCAGACACGCGGCGTTGTGCGCCGCCTCGGCCTCTTGCAGAGCAGCCTGGGACGTGACGCGGTCCGCACTGAGCTTGCGTTCGCGGTCGAGGCTCTGGTGCGTGAGCACCGCCTTGGCCACTGCCTCGGCAATCGAAGCGGACCAGAGCCTGGTCAGGACCTGGCCCTCCTCGACCCGGCTGCCCAGGTCCGCCTCCACACTCTGGAGGATGCCGCCGACGGGCGCGACGATCTGCGCCATGGCGTTTTGATCGAAACGCACCTCGGCAAAGCACTCCACGCCGTCGGCGATCGGACCGATCCCGGGAGGAGCCGTCTGGATATCCACGATCCTCGCGGACTCGCTGGAAGGCAAGCGCACCTTGACGCTCTCACCCGGCTTCAGTTGGCCCGCAAGCTCGGGCCTGCAAATGCCGCACTGTGCCTCCGCCACCCCGTGTTCGCTGCACATGACGACGCCGTCCACTACCTCCGTATGGGCATGGCCTTCCTCATGGCGGTGGCCGTCGCCTTCGGCTTGGGCCGGCTTTCTCTCGCAGCCGGTGAATCCCAGGCCAAACACGACCGAAACCAATAGGATTGCCACACCACGCACGAGTCTATTTCTCATAAGAGTACTCCTGTGAAAGAGGTTCGTTGACCGACGCCGGGGAGCGATCCGCATCTGCAGGGTGCAGTGCGCCACCAATGAGGCGTTCCACGTCGGCCCGCGCCTTGTGGTATGCTTCCACGGAATCGATGTATCGGGCCTGCGCCTCGAGCAGACCGCGTTGTGCGTCCAGAGTATAGAGATAGTCGAACTTGCCCTCCAAGTAGCCCTTTGTGGCAGCCTCGAACGCCTGCTGGGCCTTGGGAAGCACGTCATCCCTGAGGATGGCGGCCTCGTCGTAGGCCGCGCCGAGCGCAGCAATCGCCTCCGCCAGTGCTGCCCGAGTCTTCACACGGACGGCCTCATGCTGCCGGCGGGCCTGTGCCAGCCGGACCGTGGCCTCCTCGATCCCGCCCTGGTTGCGGTCGAACAGGGGAATCGGAATCGACAGGCCGAACACCAGCGCCGACTGGTCGGCCTCCTCGAACCGCTGCACGCCGCCGGAGAGGGTCAGATCCGGCGCCGCCCGCGCCTTTTCCAGCCGCAGGGCCGCCCTTCGCTGTTCCTGCTGGATCTCCCAGCGTCCCACATCGGGGTTGTTTGCGATGGCGACAGCGGGATCGTCCGGAGGGACAGGCGGTTCGACATCGTACAGATTGCCCGCAACCGCATCGAAGGCCGGTTCGCTGTCGCCCCATGTAGCCGCCAGCGCGTGCCGCGCGGCGATCAGTGCCTGCTCCGCCTTCCGCTGCTCGATGCGACTCTCGGAGAACACGACACTTGCCCGCAGCTCGTCGACGGGCGAGTCCTTCCCAGCCTGGACCCGTTGGGCCGCCGCCGACCGCGCTTGGCGCGACAGTTCGAGCATCCGCTCAGCCAACGCAAGGCGTTCCTCGGCCGCCAGCACCGCGGCGAAGCCCCGAGTCACCTCGCACACCACGTCCAGCCTGGCCGATTCGTAGTCCCATCGCACCAGGTCCTTCTCGATCGTGGCCAGACTGGTGCGCCGGGCGCGCTTGCCGCCGAGTTCGATGGCCTGGCCGATCCGGAAGGTGGTTTCGGCGCTGTCGAATCCGCTCCGGTCGCCGCTGCCGCCGAATTCCTCCAATTCGATTTCCAACTCCGGATTCGGCCTCAGACCCGCCTGCAGGATCCGCGCCTCGGCCACGCGAAGCTCGAATGGGAAGCTCAGTAGGTCGGGGTGATTCACCATCGCCAGCGCCAGGGCATCGGTGAATGTGAGTATGCCTGTGGGCGCCGGGCGCTCATCGGGTGCGACCGACGATACAGGAGCGGCATCCGATGGCACAGAACGGACGATGGCGGACTGCGACTCCGCACGGGCCGACGGAGCAATCACAAGGACGAACAGGAACAGGCTGAAACGCATGGAGATACTCCCACACGGAAACACGGTATCCACTCGGGATAGGTGGAATGGAGAGTCCGGGACCGACGCGCAGGCTATCCGCGCAGCCGGAGCCGAACCACACGCGGTGGGAGGTCAGACTTGCAGCACGATGCTCTGCTGAGAGAAATGTCTATAGGTCAGGAATTCGGGCGTCGCTGTGACCGCATGCGCATGGCCGTTCTCTGCGGCCATCGTCAGGAGGACATCGCCCGCCACGGCACCAGCGATCACCTTCGACCGGTCGGTCGCATTGCCGCTGGGAGCTTCACCAGGAAGGGGAACATCCGCGCAGCCTCGGCACGATGCCCCTTCGGACGTCGGCGAGAATGTTATGCCGGACTCGTCCGGATGTGCGTGGTTGCCGCAATCGTCGTGGTGATGTCCGACGGGCTCGATCGCGACGTGCCCGTCGCAGCCCATGCACAGAACCATGGTCGGCGAGGCATTCAACGCCAAGATCGACGACAGGAGCAGCCCAATGACTTTGCCCAGATTCTCGTGCATGTATTCGATCCGATTCAAGCCAAAGGCGAGAGCACTTCACTCTCTCGCGACGATGGTCCCCGTCGGGCCATCCGACACCAGTTGCACCATTATATACGATCCGCGCCGGTCCGCGGTACACCGGATGCAAGGATATTTTGCACCGTGCGATCTTCAATTCGACTTCGCGGTGCAGGGCATGATGGAGACGCTTGACATCCTGCTAGCCGTCCGCTACCATCCCGTGCGATGGCGGGCGCCGCGAATCGCGGAGGAGTGCCTCAGGGGGACGACCCGCCGTCAGCTCGGAATCACCACGGGATCTTCGCGTGAAACTGACTGACGCGCAGCTCGATACGCTGCGAAAGGCCTTCCGGCTCTCCCCCAGAGAGACGCAGATCGTTGATTTGCTGTTTGAAGGGGTGGCGACGAACCCGGAGGTTGGCGCGCGTCTCCAAACGACGGAAGATACTGTGAAGGCAGGGGTGCGCACCCTGTATCTCAAGACGCAGACGCGCAGCAAGCACGAGCTGGTCCTGAAGCTCATTTGGCGTCTCATGGACGACATCAAGGCGCAGCAGATGGCCGCGCTGCGCCGGCAGCGCGAGCGCCCCGAGTATACCCCTGGCTGGGCTTGCCCTCCGCACGACAGAAGAAACAAACACGCCCTCAAAAAAAGCGGCGGGATTCATTGAAGCGTGGCGACCCACTCTGGTGATAGTATCTTTAGGGAATACCTGTAGGGTTGGCTGGGGAAAGGCCATGTAGCCTAGCCGCCCCCGGCTGGGTAGTCCCGGAAATCACCCCCGAGGGCGGGGGTGCCCCATCTGGCAACGCGCCCAGCGGAGCGGGCGCGTGCTGCTTGTGCGGGCGCCGCTTTCCGATCGCAGGGAGTCGCGGGCCGTGGAAGCACCGCACGGTCCGACGGGTCTCCTCCGCGCGGGCGGGCGTCCGCGCCCTCCTCGCGGAACGCGGCATAGCGCGCACAGACGCCATGCTGTGTCGCGAATGCCGCATGGATCTCCTCGAAGCGACAGGCTTGGAAAAAGGCAGATCGGGCCTGGATTCCTCAACGAAATCTTGTGGTTTCGTGGCGAGGGCATCTTGCCCTTGCTCTTCGGACGGGAGACGCATCCCCAGGACAGGCGAGGCCAAGATGGCCTCGCGACACAAGGGCGGGACGCCCTCGCCACGGAGATTTTTCCGCCTCAAAGTAGGCCCGATCTGCCTTCTTCCGACGCCACACTTGGTTGGACCGCTGGTCGTGTATGCCTATTGGCCTTCGTGGGCGGTCTCGACTACTGCAAAAGTGGCCTGGACGGGTTGCGGGGCGCCGAGGTCCATGCCTCGCTGGCCGGGCGAGCAGCCACCGACGGTGACTTTGAACTGACCCGGTTCCACCCTGCTGTCGCCGTTCTCATCGACCAGGGACATCATCTCCGGCGTGATCGTGAACGCCACGGTCTCGTGCTGTCCGGGCTTGAGCCGGAGGCGATGGAATCCCTTCAAGGCGCAGACCGGCGTCCGGACCGATGCCTCGACATCGGTCAAGTAGAGTTGGACAACTTCGTCGCCTGCGACATCGCCCACGTTCTTCACCGTGACGGTCGCGTGAACCGCGTCTCCCGCGCGCAGTTGGGAGCTGTCCAGCTTCAGATTGCTGTATTCGAAGCGAGAGTAACTAAGCCCGAACCCGAAGGGGTACAGCGGCTCGGCTGTCATGTACCGATAGGTCCGCCCAACCATGGAATAGTCCTCGTATGGCGGCAACTGGTCGGTCGATTTCGGGAAGGTCAGGGGCAATCGCCCGGCAGGGGAGGCGTCGCCGAAGATCACGTCGCCGACTGCTACGCCGCCTTGCTCGCCTGGATACCAGACGTAGAGGATTGCGTCGGCCAACTTGTGTACCTCAGGGATCGCCACAGGGGAGCCGCCAGTCAGGACGACGACGATGGGCTTGGTGTTGCCTTGACGCAGATTACGCAGGAACTTCACCTGGTTGGGCGGCAGCCCGATGTCTTCGCGATCCCCCTTGTGGGGCGACGCGATGGCCGCGCCTTCCTCGCCTTCGAGCTGGGGCGAGTTGCCCATAACCACGATCATGGCGTCGGCTTCCTTGGCGTCGCTGCTCGTCCAGTCGATCGGATTGACGTTCTCGCGATCCAGCAGGAAACCCTGGGTGTAGCCGGCGAAAGTGCCGGGCTCGAGCTTGCTCGTGATGCCCTCGAGGATCGTGACCAGGTCGTCGCTGATGCCGAAGTAGTTGCCCAGCAGCACTTCGACGTGGGCGGCGCAGGGACCGGTGACGTATAGCCGCTTCATGTCCTTGCGCAGCGGCAGGACGCCGTTGGCGTTCTTGAGCATGACAATGGACTCAACGGCCGCTCTTTTCGCGAGCTGCTGGTGTGCTTTCGAGCGGATGACGCTGGTCGGTATCTTCGTATAGGGGTTCATCTCCGGCGGATCGAACATGCCGAGCTTGAACCGCGTCCGCAGCAGGATGGCCAATCTCCTGTCGATGATCTCTTCGGTGACAAGACCTTGTTTGACGGCGTCCACAAGGTGAGGGAACGTATTGCCGCAGTCGAGGCTCACCCCGCTGTTGGCCGCCATCGCAGCCGCCTCCGCCGGCGTGCCGACCACTTTGTGGCCTTGATAGAAGTCCACGAGCGCCCAGCAGTCGGAAAGAATGTGACCTTCGAAACCCCACTGTTCGCGGAGGATCTTGTGCAGCAGGGTCTTGCTGCCGCAGCAGGGCTCTCCGTTGGTCCGATTGTACGCGCACATGACCGCCTCGACCTTGACATCCACCAGGGCCTTGAAGGCGGGCAGGTAGGTCTCGTACATGTCCTTGAGACTGGCGCGGGCGTCGAACTCGTGCCGCAAGGCCTCAGGCCCGCTGTGGACTGCGTAGTGCTTGGCGCAGGCGGCGACCTTGAGGTATCGAGGATCGTTGCCTTGCAGACCCTCAACGAAGGCGCTGCCTATGACCGAGGTCAGATAGGGGTCTTCGCCGTAGGTCTCCTGACCTCGGCCCCATCGCGGATCGCGGAAGATATTGACGTTGGGCGTCCAGAAGGTCAGGCCGCCGTAGCGCAGGCGCCGGTCCTTCTCGGTGGACGCCTGATACATGGCGCGGGCCTCGTCCGAGATCGCGTTGGAGACCTGCAAGATCAGGTCCTCATCGAAGGTCGCGGCCATGCCGATGGCCTGGGGAAACACGGTGGCCCGTCCGGCCCGCGCAACGCCGTGCAGGCACTCATTCCACCAGTTGTAGGCGGGGACGCCCAGCCGCTCGATGGCCGAACTGTCGTAGGTCATCTGAGAGACCTTCTCGGCCAGCGTCATCCGACCGATCAGGTCCGTCACTCGTTCGTCGATGGACAGCCCCGGGTCCATGAACGGCATCTTCTCCATCGTTGGAGCGACTCGACTCTGCTGGCGCACATCGCCTTGCCGGCACGAGGTTGCGACCAGCAGGACTGCCGGCAACAGGACGACGAACAGAAGTGTGTTGTTCTTCATGACGCGACTCCATTTCTGCAGTTGAGTCCCTTGTTTCCAGGACGGCAAGGGACAGTCTGGTCCCACTCGACTTCGATCCACATCGCTGTGTGCGGACTTCGATCAAGCACTCATGGTATTCAGGCGGGACCGAAAGTCAACGACCAAGAGCCGGTATCACGAACACAGAAGGTGACGCCGGACAACAGGAGAATGTGCCTACTTGGGGAGGACTGCGATGCAGACGTCCGGATTGCCCCGTTTGTTCGAGGTGAATTCGACGCGTTCTCCGGTCAGGTCCCACCCGACGTGCAGGTGTTGACCGCCGCCATAGGTTCGGTGCCCGGTAGTCAGGATCTTCTTCTCGGTCGTCTTCGCATTGAACAGGGCGATGATGCCATGCCAGTTGTCGGCAGCTAGCCATTTGCCGTCGGGGCTCCCGGCGGCGTGCCACCAGTTCACCTGGGACAATTCATACGCCGTGGCATCTTCCAGCCAGGCGCCGGCGCCGATGATCCGGATCTCGCCCGTCTTGAGGTCGAACACCTTCACGTTGCCCTCCTCGCGGTTGCCTTCGTGGTGATGACCGCCCACGAACGTCATCTGATCGTTGACCCACCAGCACTCGTGGGTGACGATTTCGCCCGGCACCTGGTAGAAGGCGGGAACCGGCACGCGCGCATGGACGTTCATGAACCAGAAACGTGCATGACGGGGCACATTCGGGTCCAGCGGCGCGACATCGCTGTCATAGACGCAGCAGAAGGCCAGCAGGTCGGGCCGGGTCCAGTGGAACTGCAGGTGGTCGGGCTTGAAATCGAGTTTGGCGGGAGGAAGGAGCTGACCCGTCGTCGCATCGCAGAATCCAATGAAGTAGGCATCGGCACATCGGTAGCGAAAGGCGAGGAGGCTGCCATCGCTGTTCTCCACCAGGAACGAGCGGTCCTGCATTTCGGGGGGCATCTCCATCAGCTTCGTTTCGGTGATGCGTACTGCGGTCCGCGGCTCGGCGGCGATGTCCAACTGCCACCTGTAGATGGCATGTTCCTTGGAGACGAAGAGGCGATCCCCTTTGCAGGAGACTGCGACAGATCCCGCCGCGGGTGCATTCGCCGGATTGAGGCGCAGCAACTCCCCCGTGTCAGTGAGGTAGCCCATGACTTCCGTCCGGCCGAAACGGTCCGAGAAGAAGAGCATCAAGCGGTTGTCCCAGAGAAAGCACCGATTGTGAAAGTAGAAGTTGGTATCCGAGGACGGCGCCGTCGTCACGAAGAGGATCTTGGCCCCGCTCTGGGGGTCCACCTCGACCTTCTGTTCCGAGGGGAGAACCTCGCAATCCCAGGACGAAGAGGAGAGAGCAGGCGATCGGGACAGTGCAAGAAGCAATAGTGCGGAGATCTGCCTTGTGTACATTACTCATCTCCTTTATCAATCTGCTGCTGCATTCCGACCGAGAGCCGCCGGATTCGATCTGCGATGGATCGGTGCGAGGTCAGACTGGCTCCCATTTCCTATCGAGGGATTACGCCGATTTCCAGTCGAACCGCCGACGGGGGCGGCACGATCTCCAACTGGGATTCAAGCCTCCGAACAGCAACCTCACCTATGCTCGTGCCGTCCAAGTCGAAGGCAACTGCCTTTGCCGGCTTGTCTGCGATGGCGGCAATCATTGTCCGCAGATCGTCCGGGCCAAACGAGCCCTCGGGTTTCGTGACCACGAGCCGGTCCACGCCTTCGATGAGGATGACCGAGATGCCGCTGCCCTCTTTCGCCCGCCGGACGGCGACGCTGCCGGAGGTGGCGACGCCGTCAGAACTCCGCCAAACGCCTCGACCGTCGAGAAAGATGCACTCGGGCGAACTGGCGCGGTCGTACCGTCCGCCTTCGAGCGATGCCGAACACTCGATGAAGCCGTCCGTTCCCAGGGCCAGCCACCCGAACGGAGGCAGATCCTGCGAGACCTCCGGGACCCGCCAGGATTCGCTGGTGTTGCCGTTAACCCAGACGCGAAGGCCGTTCGGGTAGTGGATGAAGATCTTCGACTTGCGCCAGTCGCCGCTGCGGAAGGCCTCGGAGGAACTGACGAGGCCGTGGTCTGTGCCATAGCGGATTTCCTGCGGCTTGAGCATGGCGTACCGCGATTGAAGCGGTTGGAGCATGTAGTACGATCGGCAGGTTTGACGTATGCCGTGGGCCTCCTCGACGAGCCAGCCGATGTGGCCGTAGGCGATAGTCGCCGCCAGGAACTGGTCGATGCTCGTGACGATGTTCTCCGGCTTGGACCAGCCTTCCTTGCCGCTGAAGAACTGGCCTGTCCAAGGCACGCCGATATCGACGGACAGCGGGTGCATCTTGAGCAGGTCGAAGTGCGGCAGATACGGGTACTCCCAGAGCCTCAGACTGCTGTAGGCCAAGCCGTAGTTGCCCGTGCACAGGCCGGCGTAGAGCCATTGGTGATTGCCCTCGGACCAGCAGTGGCCGTCGTAGACATCCTGATCGTGAAGGAGCAGTTCGCCGTAGGCATAGAAGGTCGCCGCGAACGTCCCCGCGCCGGGCACGCGGGCGTCGAAATCCGTCCGATCCCACGGACTCACCGCCGTGTGGACATCCGTGTAAGCGGCATTCGTGCCGAACTTGTTCTGGATGAGCGGGGCGAGCTTGCGGTCCATCTCGACCGCGAAGAGTGCTTTGGGCGAGTAGCATCGCGGCCAGGCGGTGACCAGATCGCCATTGGGTCTGCGCATCACGCGATCGGTGTCCCAGTAGGCGTTCACCGGCGCGAAGTCCGTGTAGTTCGTGTAGAGGCCCGACCGCCAGCCGAGCGACCGCTGGGCGGCCACGTACTGTTTGAGCGCCTCGTCACCGCCTCTGCCCGGCGCCGACTTATCGCGGAACGTGAAACTCTCGCCGCTGTCGCGCCAGGTGATTTCGTGGTTGCACTGGGTCAGCAGCTCGATGCCATACGCGCGCAGCTTCTTCGACCGCTCGTGCTCGCGCTCATAGCTGTCCGGCCCCCAGCTTTCCTGCCACAGCCGTGTGCCGGCCTCGCGACCGCGCTTCGCGGGAGGATTGGCAATCGTTGCGAGCGTCTCCTCGAACGTGGGTGAGAAGGTCACGAAGAACCTCTCGTAGAGGTCGTTCCGTTGCCTATCGGTCTTTGGGAGGTATCGGACTCCACCGTTCAGGTGGACCTTGTCCCCGTCGATCTTGTCCACACAGTAGGGTACGGAGGCATTCGAGAGATACCAGTCCATCCAGACGGAGGCGAAGTACGGGATCTTGCCCTTCGACATCAGGACATTCAGATGATGGCCGCCGTAGTTCATGAAGGGCAGCATCAGGAGTTCGGGCTGTTCGACGCCTTCGATCCGTCCGTAGGCAAGCTCGGTCGCCAGTCCGCCAGTACAGGTGCAGTCTACGACCAGACTCTTCTGCCAAAGACGCATTGTGGACTGGATCACCACCTCGGCGTCATTCACCTTCACCCGCCAGGATGCCTTCCGTTCGTTGCCGACTGTCTGTACGTCGATCAGCCGGGCATCCTTGGGCTCCGCGACGAACCGGCACCCGGCCTCGGTCATCGCTCTGGCCACGACGGCCCCGTTGAGCGTAACAACGACCGGCTCCCAAAAGCTCTCGCCTGGCCGGACTTCGTACTCGATCCGCGTCTCGGCATCCTTATAGGTGAACCGCCAGGGTTCCCCCGCCCGCTCCAGGTTCACCGTGAAGTTCGTCGTAAGGTTGTCGGGCAGAATGGTCTGGTCGCGGGTCGGGAAAGGCAAGCGGCCTGGACCGGTGTTGGCGCCGGGCGACTGGCCGGGGAATGGATCGATGCCGCGTTTCGGTCGGGACTCGAATGCCAGCGGGGCCGGATTCTCCCTGAAGAAGACGAGATCCTCGAAGAACAGCTCTCGGTCCTCTGTGTTGGAGCCGCCTGTGACTTGCAGACCGGCAAAACGCAGCGGCTTCTTTTCGAGCAGATCTTCCGGCAGGACCCTGTGGATCAGCCACCACTCTTTCCAGCCCACCTGGGCAAGATCGAGCGTGTGGGCCGCGTTGTCTCTGTCAAGGACAAGCAGTGTGATCTTCGTTTGGGGCGTCCCCGGCTCGGGGGCCCAGGACCAGTTGTTGCCGTAGACCCAGAGGGTCGTCGCAGAGACATCATCGGGGATCGCAACCGGCTCGGGCGGGCGCAAGACCATGGTGCTGCTACTCGATGTGCCGCGATAGACAAGTCGCGCCACCGGCGACTCCCACACTCGCTGCCTCTGTGACCCGATGAGGTCCGCGACGGCGCCGTCCCTGCACTCGACGCGCCATCCCTGGAGCGAATCGAAGTTAACCAAGGGCATGTGCGGCGGCTTGCGGTCGGCCCAGACCATTTCATAGGGCCGAGGTCCAGGCGCCTCGTCCGCCGGCATGGGTTTCGCCAGGTGGGTCGCTGCGGAATTGGATTCCGCGCGCAGCGCGGCGCCGAGCGAGACCGCGACTCCGATCACAAAGAGGAACGTTCCGTCGATGTGGTGCAGCTTCATATGAGGACTCCTACGATGACGATTTCTTACAGCTTCCAGCCTTCGCGGTAGGGGGTCCGGACGTACTGATTCGCCTGGGGCAGATTCGTCACCTGCATATTGGGGCCATCCCACTCGATCCTCGTATCCATCCGCTTGGCGATGTTGCCCAGCAGGCAGATCTCCGTGAGCAGTGCCGAATACTCGAAGTCGGCGCCTGCCGGTCGGCCGTTCTTGCAGGCCCGGACCCAATCTTGCTCATGCGAACCTTCGACGCGCGGAATCGACTTGGGCGGCAGCTTGTATTCTTGCATCCTGCTTTCGGGGATGAGTCGGGGGCTCTCGCCATACACGCCGCCCACGAGTTTGCCCTTCGTGCCTTTGAACAGCGCGCCGCCTTCCGCATGGCCCATCTGCCTGCCGTCTTCCAGCTCCCGCGGTCGGGGCGGACGCAGGCCGTCGTACCACGTCAGCTTCAACGGCGGGAAACCCTCACGAGCCGGGAATTGGTAGGTCACGATAGACGCCAGGGGATGCGTGTCGGGATTCAGGTCCAGAGAGGTGGCGTCGACGCTCGTGGGGTACCCCAGCTTGAGTGCCCAGACCACCGGATCGAGGGTATGGGCGCCGCGATCTCCCATCATTCCGCATCCGAAGTCCCACCAGCACCGCCACACCCCCGGATGGTACGCCGGATGATAGGGTCGCTCCGGGGCGGGACCGAGCCACAGGTCCCAATTCAGGGTCGCCGGAACAGCGGGTGTGTCTGCAGGACGCCGATTCCACTTGGAACTCCAGTACGCGTGACCGAACGGGTAGTAGGTGAGACTGCACCACGCATCGACCTCGTGGACCTCGCCGATCGCGCCGTCCTGAATCCATTCGCAGATCAACCTCGCCCCTTCGCCCGAATGACCCTGGATGCCCATCTGTGTGATCACGCCAGTCTCTTTGGCCGTCTTCGCGAGCATCCGGGCCTCGTGGATGTCGTGGGTCAGCGGTTTCTGGCAGTAGACGTGCTTGCCGCGCCGCATCGCTTCCATGGCAATCACCGCGTGGGTGTGGTCCGGCGTGGCGATCATCACCGCGTCGAGGCCCTTCTCCGCGTCGAGCATCTCGCGGTAGTCGTAATACACCTTCGCCTGCGGGTACCGCTTGAACGTCTCGGCCGCATACGCATGATCCACGTCGCACAGGGCAACGATGTTCTCCGTTTCGAGTTCGCGGAGGTTGCTCCTGCCCATGCCGCCCACGCCAATGCCGGCGATGTTCAGTTTCTCGCTGGGCGGCGTGTGCTGCGAACCACCCAGAACATGCCTGGGGACAACTGAGATAGCTGCGGCGATCGCGGTTGTAGCCAGGAAGTCACGCCTGTTGAGTCGTTGCTTGGACATCGAGACACCTCCTGATTGTCAGTCGGGCGTATGTCGCTGGTCCGCCTCCAGGCTCCAGACGAACCCATGTGCCTGAAGGCGCCGCGCGGCGCCTATTCTACCCCGACGCGGGAGTCTTGTGGAATCCCGTTTCGTGGTTTTGTCTTGCGCGCGACCTTCGGGAGGCTGTAAGCACCAGACTTCCCTTGAAAACACCTCTGTCGATGTTACGATGGGATAGTCGGTCAACACACAAAGACTCAAGGAGCCAAGCATGAACTCCCACATGGGGTCGGGAATGACACGAAGGGACTTCCTGAAGACAGCGGCCTGCATCTCATCCGCCCGCCTGCTGTCCTGTGGGACATTGTCAGCCGCATCGGTCCAGTCGAAGCCGAACATCCTCTATCTCATGACGGACCAACATCGCGGCGACTGTCTCGGCTGTGCGCGGAACAAGATCGTCAAAACGCCCAACCTGGATTCCATCGCCGACGAGGGGGTTCTGTTCTCGAATGCGTACACGTCCACGCCAAGCTGCACGCCCGCGCGTAGTGCGATCTTGACGGGGTTGTCGCCCTGGCATCACGGGATGCTCGGCTACGGCCGCGTGGCTGGACAATACCCGTTCGAACTGCCCCAGGCGATGCGGGACGCGGGCTACTACCTGTTCGGCATCGGCAAGATGCACTGGTACCCGCAGAAGAAACTCCGCGGCTATCATGGCCTGCTGGTGGATGAATCGGGACGTGCGGAGACGCCGGGCTTCGTCAGCGACTACCGACTCTGGTTCCGGCAGCAAGCGCCCGATCTCGATCCGGACGCAACCGGGATCGGCTGGAATGACCATCGGGCCAAGTCCTACGCGCTGCCCGAGCGACTCCATCCCACCACGTGGACGGGCGATCGGGCGGTCGAATTCATCGAGAGCTATGCCCGGGCGGAGCCGTTCTTTCTGAAGGTCTCGTTCGCCAGGCCGCACAGCCCTTACGATCCGCCGCAGCGGTTCATGGACATGTATGACGTGGATGACATGCCTGTTCCCCAGGTCGGGGACTGGGCCGGCCGATACGCCTCCCACGAGGAGCCGCCCGACCCCAATCTGTGGCATGGTGACCTTGGCGTCCGCCAGGCGAAGGAATCGCGCCGAGCCTATTATGGATCGGTGACGTTCATCGATGAGCAGATTGGACGAATCATCACGGCTCTGAAGAGGCGAAACCTGTACGACAACACGCTGATCCTCTTCTTCGCCGACCACGGCGACATGCTCGGCGACCATCACCTATGGCGAAAGACCTACGCCTATGAGGGATCGGCGAAAATCCCCATGATCCTGCGATGGCCCGCGGGCATGAGCATGGCTCAACCACGAGGCTCGAAGCTGCCCCAGCCCGTTGAACTGCGGGACGTCCTGCCAACCTTTCTCGACGCCGCCGGCGTGCCCATCCCGAGCCATCTCGACGGAAGGAGCCTGCTGGAGCTAGTCCGTGGCCGGGCACAAGGGTGGCGCCCCTTCATCGACCTCGAGCATTCGATGTGCTACAGCAACGACCACTGGACCGCACTGACCGACGGCAGGCACAAGTACATCTACTACGCCTATGACGGACGAGAGCAGCTATTCGAGCTGGGCGAAGACCCGGGCGAATGTCGCGACTTGGCGGGTGATCCGGGCCGGCAGGAGACACTGAGGCTCTGGCGGCAACGCATGGTCGCACACCTGTCCGAACGTGGCATCGAGTTCGTCGAGAACGGCGCGCTCGCCCTGCGCAAGAGCCGTCTGCTCTATTCGCCCAACTACCCGGGACAAGGCACGTGACACCAAGACCAGTGGATCAATCGTGTGGGTGCGTGCTCTGCGCGGAAGATCGAATGACCTCGTCGCGCAGCAACTCCCGCATGGCCTCCATGAGAACGGCTTCGGCGCTGGGGGCGACTCCGGAAGCGCGAGGACCGGTCTCGTAACCACCTTGTTCATAGGCGATGGCCGTGCCGATGTAGCCGGGACCGTAGTCGCCGTAGGCGGCCATCGCGACGAACAGGTCCTGCCGCATCTGTTTGGCCGCGAGCTGATACTCGACGAACAGCTCGCCCGGCATGAACAGCACGCGGGCTCGGCCCAGGCACAAACAGCACAAATCCATCTGGTGTCCTGCCTGACACCGCTGGAGCCAGGCCAGTTGCGCCGTAACGACAGGCTGGAGGACCTTGTCCGATTCGCGCATGGCGGTTTCGAGATCCGCCTCGTTGAGGTGTGCTGCCGGCGGGAGCGCGACCGACACAGCCTTCCAGTTGACGTCCTCCGCGGCCAGCGGGACCTTCTGGGTCGCTTCCCACGCTCGTTTCATCCCGTCCGCAAGTCGCTGGGTCAGCAGCCAACGCGTGATGTGCGAGCCGTCGTTGTACTTGCCCGCGCCCAGGTTGCCGCCTGCGCCGTTGAAATGGACGTGCAGCGCATCGGGAACCTGCAACTGCCTGAGAAAGCGGGCAATGCCGGGGAAATCCGGATTCGCAATCCCGGTGCGATAGTAACTCTGCGGATGGCAGGCATAGAAGCTGAGCACCGCAAGCGGCTGCTCGTCGTTCCAGAAACTGACCAGCGAGACAATCGGGTCAATGGTCCCTTCCGGCTCGGCACGCAGGTTGGGGTCCGTCGTCGTGGTCCATCGCGTGGCGCGCACCTTGCCGTCCGGCCCGAGGAGGCGCCGGTTGGAGGCCACCTCCCGGACTTCCGCCTGCCCAAGGCCAAGGTGCGTGACGGGTTTGCCCTCGCTCAGCGCCGCGCTCACCGCCACTGCCAGTCGTTCGAGCGTCGCACGGGTGAACGAGCCCTCGTAAGGACCCAGGGGCAGGCCTCGCTCGCGGAGCAGCCGTTCGTTCGCGAAGCCACATTCCGGGGCGTCGTGCTGGTGCACGGTGTGGACCGCCACGCGCTGCGGCGTGGTGCCCGCGGCCTGGGCCAGTCTCTGGCGAAATACGTCGTGCGCCTCATTGCTGATCCCGATCCAGTCGATCGCGCACAAGACAATCGGGTCGCCGGCGCCGAGCAGGATCACACCTCGACCGCGCAGGCCGAGTTCCCCCTGCCCCTTCACCGGATCATAGGCCATCATGCTGCCCACGGGCGGAGTCACGTCCACGTCGAAGGCGGCCAGACGCAAATCCTCAGCCCGCGAGGTCGCCGGGATCGAGACAAGGACGCAGATGCCGAGCAGCACGGCACTGCGGCGACGTGCGCTCTGGAAAAGGCAGCCAGCCGGCTGAGAGACGATTCCTGATGATTCACTGCGGTTCATTGAACGACTCCTCTGTCTGCATCGTCTTGGAAGTCCGTCAATTTCGTGACGCTCTATTCTGGAGGCCCCACAGGAAAACTGCAAGTGATTTGGCACTATGCACGGAATCCACGCGTACCTGCACTTCCCGATGGGTCCGCGCAACGTGGGCTTGACCGCATCCACGGACTGAGCCTGCCACACTCGGTTGGTCATTCCCGCCAACGCGGGAATCCAGTTCCTGAGACACGTCGCAAACCACGGTCTCTGGATTCCTGCTTGGCTTGGCGCGGCCTTCGGCCGCAACCAAAGCGCAGGCTTATCGGGCCTTGGGTCCGCTCGTGTCTCTTGGGGGCCCGCCCCCCGCCCTCCGGCATCAGCTATGAAATTGGAGCCTCCAAGGCTAAGGTTTCAACTGTGAAGTGCAAGGCTTTCTACGAACAGATCGTCGGCGGCCAGAACCAACGAAAGAAAGTGGCGGTCGTGGCCACGGCCCGCAAGCTCTTGACGATCATGCGGGCGATGCTCAAAACCGGAGAGCTGTTCAATGAAGAACTGGTCTCGGGCAAAAA
>JAGOLX010000106.1 GCA_017993835.1 Phycisphaerae bacterium | reverse complement strand
TATTGCTGTCGTGTAAGGACAACCGGATCGTTGTGAGCCATTGTCCCGTAATCCATGCCAAGATGGTACGGCAGACGCTCCTGTGCTGCGACACGCGGGATTCCACTTGACACCGACGTGGAAATCGCATAAACTAGTCAACACTACGACGGCTCTCGCGGAGGGGGCAGACGTGGGGGAGATGTACTACAGGGCGAAAGGGTGGATCTTCGCGATGGAGGGCTGGCCTCCAGCGATTCAAATCTTAGACGAACGGAGAATGGCAAGATGAAAACGGCAAGAACGGTTTCCTTGAGTGTAGGCCTCGTCGTGTGTGCCCTCGCGGTGGGGCAGGCCCAGGCGGGGTCGTTGTACTTCAGCGTGGACGATGACGCGGACGGGCTGTATCTGTTGGACACAACCACAGGGGCTGCGACCCACGTTGGCGCGTCCGGCGTCACTGGCAACACGGTCGGCCTGACGGAAAGCGGGACGCCCGGGCTGCTCTACGGCTCGAAATGGATGACTTTGCTGCTCATCAATTCCGATGGCAGCGGCTACGTCGATGTCGGCGGCGAAGCCACGGAAGGTCTGGCCTTCGACCCGACGACCAGCACGCTCTACGGCGCCATCAACAAGAGCTTCTTCACCATGGACACCGCAACCGGCGCCAAGCTGGCGAACCTTGCGTCGCCTAGCCATGACGTCGAGGGGCTGGCCTATGCGAACGGCGCGATCTACGGCTTGGCAGGCTACTCTGGGACCCGAGGCGAGCTGCTCAAGTACGATATCGCCGACGACGCCTGGACCGATCTGGGCAACATCGGGATCGAAATGAACCTCTGCGGCCTGGCCTACGATCCCCAGGCGGGTCTGCTCTACGCCAAGGGCAGCCAGGATTCCTATCTGTATTCCATCGACCCCACGACGCTCGCGACGATCATCATCGGCGACACGGGCATTCCCAATGGCGGCGGCTTGGCTTTTGTCGCTGACGGCGGCGTCGTTCCCGCCCCCGGCGCGGTCCTCCTCGGCGCGATCGGCACGGGATTGGTCGGCTGGCTACGGAAACGCAGGACGCTCTAACCCTCGTCAGGCGGATCGGGGTTGCAACCGATTCGACCCCGCATAGCATGTGACAAGTACAGGGGCCTCACGACTCTTCGTGGGGCCCCTTTGCATGGGAGCGGTCTGCCCTGACACATCAGGTCCTGTGTGTCTGGCGCGTGACAGGCACCCTACAGGCTGGCGCTTGGCGTCCTTCTCCCAGAAACCCAAGGATGCCAAAAAGCCAAGGTCCAGGGACAGGCGTGAAAAGGCTTGCCTGTTCGGGTGTTCGCGGGTATTCTGACCCGACGTTTCATCGCGACAAGGCATTGATAACCTTTGTTTGTATAGGAAGAACCGATGGGTCATCCGGGTTTGTTGAAACTGGACCAGTTGTGCGTCGACACGATTCGTTTCCTGGCGGTGGACGGGGTGGAGAAGGCCAAGAGCGGGCATCCGGGGATGCCGGTGGGCCTGGCGCCCGCGGCGTACATCCTCTGGACACGGCACCTGCGTCACAACCCCGCGAATCCGCAATGGCACAACCGCGACCGATTCATCCTCTCGGGCGGGCACGGCAGCATGTTGTTGTACTCGATGCTCTACCTGACGGGCTACGACATGGCGCTCGACGACCTCAAGCAGTTCCGGCAGTGGGGCAGCAAGACGCCGGGACACCCCGAGTACCATCCGGGACTCGGCATCGAACTGACGACCGGGCCGCTCGGGCAGGGCATCTCCAGCGCCGTCGGCATGGCCATCGCACAGAAGTACCTCGCCAGCCATTTCAATCGCGAGGGCTTCCCGATCATCGACTACAAGGTCTACGTCTTCTGCGGCGACGGCGACATGCAGGAGGGCATCTCCTCCGAGGCCTGCTCGCTGGCGGGACACCTGGGCCTCGATAACCTCGTCGTCATCTACGACGACAACCACATCAGCATCGACGGCCAGACGGAACTGTCCTTCACCGAGGACCGGGCCAAGCGGTTCCAGGCCTACGGCTGGCATGTTCAGAAGGTCGAGGGCGACGGCAACGATATGAAGAAATTCGAGCGGGCGCTCATCAACGCCAAGAGCGAGGTCGAGCGGCCCTCGATGATCCAACTCCGCACGCACATCGCCTACGGCGCGCCGACTCTCCAGGACACCGCCAAGGCGCACGGCGCGCCGCTGGGCGAGCAGGAAATCAAGGGAATGAAGGAGAAGTTCGGCTGGGACCCGAATCAGCAGTTCGTCGTTCCGCAGCAGGTCCTGGACCACATGCGCCAGGCGGTCGAGCAGGGGACCGAGATCGAGAAGCAGTGGAACGCTCTGTTCGAGCAGTACGCGGAGAAGCATCCGGAGTTGGCGAAGGAGTTCCGAGACGCCGCCGAGGGCCGGCTGCCGGTCAAGCTCAACGAGATCCTGCCCAAGTTCGAGCCGGGAAAGGCCATCGCCACCCGCCAGGCGTCGGGCAAGGTCCTCGACGCGATCATGCCCAAGATGCCGATGGTGCTGGGCGGCTCCGCGGACCTGACGCCCTCGAACAACACGCAATTCGTGGGCGCGATCGATTTCCAGAAGGACGCGCGCAACGGGCGATACATCCGCTACGGCGTCCGCGAGCACGCGATGGGCGCGATCATGAACGGCATCAGCGTCTCGCGTCTGCTGCGTGCCTACGGCGGAACCTTCCTGGTCTTCTCCGACTACATGCGCGGCGCGGTCCGTGTCGCGGCCCTGTCGAAGTACCCGACGATCTTCGTCTGGACGCACGACAGCATCGGCTTGGGCGAGGACGGGCCGACGCACCAGCCGGTGGAGCACTTCGCGGCGCTGCGGTCGATCCCCGACCTGCTGGTGATTCGTCCCGCCGACGCGAACGAGACCGCCCAGGCGTGGAAGTACGCCCTGGAGCACGCGGACCGGCCCATCGGATTGCTGCTGAGTCGGCAGGGGATGCCGGTGATCGATCAGAACCGTTACGCGTCCGCGTCCAACCTCAGCCGGGGGGCGTACGTGCTGACCAGCCGGGGCGATCCCGAAGTGATCCTCCTGGCCAGCGGCTCGGAGGTCCAGATCGCGATGGAGGCCGCCACCCGGCTCGACGCCGAGGGAATCGCTTCGCAGGTCGTGAGCATGCCCTGCTGGTCGCTGTTCGAGAAGCAGGACGACAAGTACCGGCATTCCGTGATTCCGCCGCAGGTGAAGGCCCGCGTCGGGATCGAGGCGGCCACCGATTTCGGCTGGCATCGCTGGCTCGGCGAGCACGGCGTCTTCATCGGCATGCAGAGCTTCGGCGCGTCGGCTCCCTACAAGACCTGCTTCGAGAACTTCGGCATCACGACGGACAACGTGGTCAAGGCCGCCAAGGAGATCCTCAAGAAGCTCAAAGAGCAGGGGCAGTAGGCCACACGCAAGAAAATCCGAAATCCGAATTTCGAAATCCGAAACAAGCACGAATGACCGAAATCTAAAACGGACGACCGGACGGCTTGTCCTTGTTTCCGTCATCTGGATTTGGGTCATTTGGGTTTGTTTCGGATTTCGTGCTTCGAGCTTTGAACATTTCGGATATGGATGGATTTGTCGCGTGACAAGGTGGTCTCGGAGGTCGTCGCCCGACTGAGCCGGTCGCGAGGGCCGGTGAAAGTCGAGGGGACGTGGGGATCGTATGCGCGCCTGCTGACCGCCCACCTCTCGCAAATGCTCCATCGGCCGATCCTCCATGTCTGTGCTCACATCGACGACGCGGACCGGGCGTTCGACGATCTCAAGACCTTCGGCGTCGAACGGGTCGAGTCGCTGCCCGCCTGGGAGGGCGAGGAGGAACTGGCGGATGCGACCGACGAGACTCGCGCCCAGCGTCTGCGGATCGTGTCCTGCCTGACCGGCGGCGGGGGGCCGCTGCGGGATCTCGTGATCGCGGCGCCCGTCCAGGCTCTGTGCCAGCCGATCCCGAAGCCCTCCGCTCTGCGGGCAAGCGAGCTGCAGGTGACGCGCGGCAGCGTGGCGGACCCGGAGCGGATCGTCGAGTGGCTCGTGCAAAACAACTTCGAGCGGGTCGATGCGGTGGACCTGCCCGGCCAGTTCGCGCGTCGCGGCGGGATCATCGACATCTACGCGCCGCTGGCCAGTAGCAGCACGGGCGTCCCGCCCACGAATCGCGACGACCTGCCCAGGCAGGATGCCCAGGGCACTCACGTCCGGGACGGGCGTGCTGCCGGGCCGCAAGCCCAGGCTGTCCGCGTCGAGTTCTTCGGCGACACGGTCGAGAGCATTCGCGAGATCAATCTCGACACGCAGCGGTCCACGCAGGAGATCCAAGACGTCCACATCATCGCCGCCGCGTCCGGCGCGGTGATCGAGCAGCGAGAGCTGTTCCTGAACGTGCTGCCGGAGGATGCCATCGTCGTCTTCGAGGAGCCTGCCGACGTGGAGGAAGTCGCGAACGTCTTTCTCACGCGGATCGAGAAAGCGGACCGGCTATACCCTTGGCCGGAGATCTACAACGCCGCGGGTCGATTCGCGCAACTGCACGTCTGCCGGTTTGCGACGGACCGGCCGGAGGAATTGCTCCACGTCGAAGTCAAGAGCGTGCAGCAGTTCGAGCGAACCGCGACGTCGCTCTGGGCCGGACACAAGGCGGCCCTCGACGAGCTGCTCCAGCAGGCGAAGGAGGGCAGCCAGGTCCTGCTGTACTGCGAGAGTCCCGCGGAGACGCAGCGGATCACGGAGATCATCCGCGAGATCGCCGGTCAGGTCCCGCACAACTTCCAACTCCCGCTCGGCTATGTCCACCAGGGCTTCGTCGTTGAGTCATTGCATACGATTGTGGTCAGTCACCACGAGTTGTTCGGGCAATACGCGTTGCGTCGTCGGGAGCGTCCGGCCCGCACGACCGCGCCGGTGGATTCGCTGGCGGACTTGCAGCCGGGCGAGTACGTGGTCCACGTCTCCTACGGCGTCGGCAAGTTCCTCGGCACCGAGACCATCGAGGAGAAGGGCGGTAAGGCGGAGTACCTCACCATCGAGTACGCGGACAACGCGAAGATCCATGTCTCCGTCCAGAACATCGCGCTCGTCCAGAAGTACATCGGCACCAGTCCCAAGCGACCGACGCTCAGCAAGGTGGGCACGAAGCGATGGCAGAAGCAGAAGGAAAAGGTCGCGGAGTCGGTGCGCGACCTGGCGGCCGAGCTGCTCGACGTCCAGGCGAAGCGCCAGGCGGTCGGCGGCATCGCCTACGACGAGGACTCGCAGTGGCAGATGGAGTTCGAGGAGTCGTTTCCGTATCAGGAGACGCCGGACCAGACCGGCGCCATCCGCGAGATCAAGGCCGATATGCAGGAGCCCGTCGCGATGGACCGCCTCCTGTGCGGCGACGTCGGCTACGGCAAGACCGAGCTGGCCATGCGGGCCGCCTTCAAGGCCGTCGAAGGGGGCAAGCAGGTCGCAGTCCTCGTCCCGACGACGGTGCTGTGCGTCCAGCATGGACGGACGTTCAGCGAGCGATTCGCCGACTTCCCGGTGACGATCGAGGTCCTGAACCGCTTCAAGACCGCCCGGCAGGCCAAGGATATCCTCATGCGGACGAAACGCGGCGACGTGGACATCCTGATCGGCACGCACCGCCTGCTCAGCAAGGACGTCGCGTTCAAGGACCTGGGCCTGCTCATCATCGACGAGGAGCAGCGGTTCGGCGTCGAGCACAAGGAGCGTCTCAAACGCATGAGGGTCAATGTGGACATCCTCACGATGACCGCGACGCCCATCCCTCGCACGCTGCACATGGCCCTGCTGGGCCTGCGGGACATCAGTTCGCTGACGACCGCGCCGCTGGACCGACGGAGCATTGTGACCAGCGTTACGACCTACAACCAGGACATGATCCGCAAGGCGATCTACCGCGAGCTGAACCGCCAGGGCCAGGTCTTTTTCCTCCACAACCGAGTTCAGTCCATCGACAAGAAGGCCTGGGAGATCGGCAAACTTGTTCCCGACGCCAAGGTGGATATCGCGCACGGCCAGATGACCCGCCGCGAGCTGGAGGACGCGATGGTCAACTTCGTGCTCGGCGCGACTGACGTGCTCGTCTGCACGACGATCATCGAGTCGGGCCTGGACATCCCGAACGCCAACACGATCTTCATCAACGACGCGGACCGGTTCGG
>JAGOLX010000105.1 GCA_017993835.1 Phycisphaerae bacterium | reverse complement strand
AAATATCGTCGGATTTACAGGCGAGAAGAATTTCGGCTCGGAGGGAGTATTTTTGTACTTGACAGGAACCCTATATGGATGACCCCCATCCCCCGACCGTTAATTCCCGAAACGCTCGGCTGGCGCGATGACCTTCGTATCTTTGCCCGCCGCGTCACAAATGAACACTTCTGGCGGTAAGTACCCCTCCCCGCTTGAAACAATGCGATATTTTGAACCTGCAGCGACATCAAACGTAACTTTCCATACCACCTTGGTACAGTAGTACTTCCATCTGTACGTGATAATCGACCACTTGGTACTTTGTGGGGTGATTGTCGGCACCTCCTGAACGGTACTGGTTATGCGATCAGTCACCACGTAAAAGTCATGCGGGCCGGGCAACACACGAACGGCAAGGACTAAACCACGCCAGTCCATATTGTTAACAGCCCCAATAGATGACGATGACCCCGTTCCTTCGCCGTGTTGGCTCTCCACCTCGACCCGTGCTGTCTCGGTGTCCGGACGTTTGGGGCCTTCATATGCCTGTCGTGTGACAAGACCAGCACAGGAAGAAGAGTACAGGCATAGCGTGATCAACAGAAGCCATGTCGTTAATGCTACACCGCATCTTGTCATCCGCATCTTTCATCTCCTTAACTACACTTCCCATATGGCCCCTGCCCGGCAAGGAAGCCGACTTCTTAACCTGCCCATATGCCACCCTTCCCCTGGAGAAGGGGTTTCTGGGTTGCTGAGGGACAGTCCGTATTCCCCCACGTTCATCTCCACCTCTCCAAGTCACCGATCCGTCTGATGTTCCTCCCGGACTTCCCACTTCCATCCCCACTTGCAGGTGATGTGATAGGTCTTCCCTGCCTCGACGCGGAACTTCACTGGCACACGCATGTAGCTTGTTCCTATGTCGCCAGACCCAAGCCCACTTGTTCCTATGTCGCCAGACCCAAGCGCATCGAGATCCACCATGCCCGGTGGCCTGTCATAAACAACGGTGCCTCCGTACCCTATCCGGCCAATGATGCAGGCATCTGTAAACATGCCAGGGGTTTCCTCCCCAATGACTGGGACGCAGCAGAGGAACCCCTGTTCGGGGTCCGTCAAGTCGTCTTGGAGTATGAGGTTCAACTGTCCATAGTAATCCATAGACCCCGACAACCATTCTGTAGTTCCATCTGGTTTCTTGAGACTGATGAGAAGACTGTCCCGCGCTGGCGTGCCCAGTGTGCGACCCCTTGTTGTCGAGAGAGCTTGCTTGAGAGCCTCCTCTGAGCTGAAGACGAATATCCCGGTCTCTTCTGAGCTAGAGACAAATCCCCCAGGTGTGGCTGTGGGGATGAGACCCTCAAGATTATATGCAAATGCGTTACACAACGTGCGTGCCTGACCCGAGCGGGCTTGCTTCTGAACATAATGCATGCGGTGGACGCCCGTCTCGTCAGTGACCTCGGCCGTACCACTTAGTAGTCCTGGTAAGGAAGAGAAGCGAAGTATCGTGGGAGGGACCTTCGTAAGCTCCCATCGTTCATCGGTGGTGCCCGAGAGGGCTTGGGTGCAAGCCTCCGCTAAGTCACTGTCAGGAGGAATTGCATAATGCCGGGCAACAACTCTATACCCAGAAGGCTTTGGACGCCATGCCCTAATCATAGCATTTCGGGGCGCTCCATCCCCCCAGTCAACCCAATAAAGCGGAACGAACAAACCGGTATGCGCATAGATCCTGGCAGTGTTTGGGGGCCGTTCCTCTCCCACGGCCGGGAGGAAGGATTCCGCGGTCTTCGTCGCACACCCGCATAGAAGCACAAGCAAAGGCAACGAGAAGATCGGTAACAATCTGGAGGACAGTAAGCCCTTCGTGCTCGTGGCGATCTGCGACGACCTCTTGTTGTTGCGAGCCTTCACCCAACACTGAATCGGAGCGGCGGAAGTGACGCAATCACTGCCACCCATAAGCAGAACGGTCCTACTGGTGGTCCCGAAAGGTCTGTTGTTGGCTTCCATGTTCGCACCCTTTGTGTTGTTGGTTGTTGGTACGTCTTTATGAAGAACAGAGAACCAATATGCCGGGCGGTTGGCCCCAACTACGGCGCCTGTGCTCAATGTACCCGATTCCATATGGGGTGTCAATTGTCTCCTATTCACTCTTCGGGGATTTCGAGGCTCAGCCCTTACGATAAGCTTTAAGTCCGTGATCAGCCGTCTGTAGACAGATCCCTTCCCCCTGCGACCGTTACTCTCCGTCGTTCTGCGGTTGGAGTGTCTCGACCGCAGGGGCTTCTGTAACCGATGCGCGAGCCTTGGCGCACCGGGTGGAGTGGCCCCCGAGGGCTGCTTTTGAGACAGCCGCATGCGCCATGGGCGATCGACTCGGGCTTTCTGTGTCAAACCATCGCAACATCCGCACTCTCCTGTATATGTGGTCGATGATATCCTCATCTGCCGGGTGGGTCAATAGTGCACTCAGGAAAAACCGGGTTTCATTCAGCTTGGGGCGGCTATAGACCCGTTCGCGTGTATGTGAAGAGACCTTGACGCCGGCAAGACTCGCGGCGGCTTGTTTGTAGTGTGCCCGTGAGGGCATATCCGGTTTGTGGGTCGGGTCACGGGTCACAGAAAGATAACGCCTTACGGCGTCACTACGAACCACGACCGTTCGACTGTGCGACCAATTCCCGTGGGTGGCCGTGCGACCACATTGCCATACTAATCGCAGGTTATGACGTCCACGCCGGATGTTTCACTGCGTTCAGTATGACAGTTGGGTCCCCGAAGGCCACCTTGTTTCCCGCTACTCCAGGAACTCGAAGGCGAACAGGCTTGCGTCTTTCAACTCGAATTCGAGGCTGATTTGTTTGTCTTGGAGCGTCGCGAATCTGTTTATCGTTTCTTGCTCGTTTGTCCAACGGATCGGGAGTCTCGTGCCGTCATTGGCGACGGTCAGGCAATTAGCGAAAGACAACCCTTCGATCACATTGCCTCGATCATCGCGGACCTGTACTCTGAGCGTTCCCTTGGACGCGTCCGCGTTGACGACCAGTCCGTGGATCGCGCCCACGCTCAGCGGGATGGTCAAGAGCCGGCCGGTTTCGCCTGCCAGCGATTTGCGGGCGATGTATCGATCCAAGGGCATCTTCACGAGACCGATCTGCCGCTCACTGAAACGATTCATCTTGTGGCCTTGCCTGTACCCGCCGTAATACAGATAGACCTCGTTGCCCACGATGAGCTGTTCGTCGATCCATGCATGGGCGCGGTCCCACGTCTGCGGCTGCGGATTACGATCGAAGAAGGCGCCGGGCTCGCGATGCCAATGCCTCCCGTCGCGTGTCCAGGCCAGAGCGGTATAGCCGATCCCGTAGGCCTGGGGATCGATCAATGGCGGTTCGTCGGCCTTGAGGTCGTCTCGCAGGACCTTGACCATGCCGATCCGCAGGGGCCCGCGAGTGAGGAAGCCGGACATTGCATAGAACTGCGTGATGCCCTCATCCGTGTCCTTGTCGGGCCGCACCACGTACCAGGGTTCCTCCCAGTTCACCAGGTCTTTGCTGAAACTCTGCTTGGTGACTCGTCGCTGGCCCTCCCATTCGGAGTCGGTCGTGTAGGTGGAGACGATCGCGACGTAGCACTTGCGGATGGGGTCCCAGGAGATATTGTCGATGTCATGGTCGTGCTTGAGGACCATGCGGTCCACGAGCGGCTTGAAGTCCAGCCCGTCGGGCGAAATCGCGATGTGCAGTCCGCCGTCGAACCAGTAGCCGTACTTGTATCGCTGGCTCGGGTCGAAATAGTCGGGCCCCTCGTCCAGGACCTCGGAGCCGAACTGGATGGTGCCGGGGTCCTTCAATACGCGATGTGGGCGAATCCAGTGAATGCCGTCGAGAGACTCCATGTACGCGATGTGCGACCGGTCGATTCGCTGGTCGTCGTACCAGGAGCCGTACCAGATGCGAAATCGCTTGGTCTGCGGATCGCGAAGGACGCTGAAGAAAGGCTGAAAGCAGCGATCCTGGTCGCCCGTGATGAGCGGATTGGGCAGACTCGGATCTCGCTGCGGCTTGTTGACGACCCTGGCGACGTTCTCGCTTTGGCGGATCAGGTAGTCGTCGAGGAGCAACTGCACGCCGTGACAGAGATAGGGCGCATCGGCGGCAGTCTCCGGCTTAGCCGCGGCCAGGCCGACGGTTGCGATTCGAACATCGAGGAAGGCCTGGCTTGGAAACCATAACAGGGCCGCGGCAAGTGCGAATTCTGAAAGGGTGGCTCGCATGATTCCAGATCCTCCATTTCACCACGTAAGCGACATCTTCATGCATCATTCACATTGGGGACGCTTCTCTGACACCAGGGGCTGGCCCGAATCGTCCCTGGATCTGTCGGGCGTTGATGGATCTTGTTCTTCTTCCAGATACCGCCTGTAATCCTCGTATAGCGTGACGCTGGCCGGCCCACCGGGCTGGCGGGTCATCTGGGGCGCGCTCATCATGCCGGGGAACTGGTAGTGCAGGATCTTCTCGAAGTTCGGGAAACGCCGGAAGTCGCCGATCAACTCGCCGACCGGGCGAGGATGGAGTTCGGCGCCATTTCTGAAAACGAATGTCTCCAAATCCAGCCAGAGATGGCACCCGGCTTCGTCGCACAACGACTGCAATAGTGTGGCGGCCTGCTCGCCGGTCAAGTCCCCCTCCGGCATGCGGTGGAATCCGAACGGCCCGAGGATGTCCACATGGGACAGCAATTGGCGGTAGGTTTCCTCCGCGCCGCGAAGACCGTAGGGATTGGTCGCCAGGAGCACGGGCTTGTCCGGGGCGTACCGCTTGACATGGGAGGTGAACGTCCTGAAGAAGTCGACGATCTCCCGACGCTGAAGCGCGGGGTCGCCGAGGCCGGGAATGTACAGGCCGCCGCCCTGCTCGTGACTGAGATACCAGCCATAGAACGACGGATGGTGCCCGTACCGTCGCCAGAGTTCGTCCGCCACGTTCGTGCACCAGCGTAGCGAAGCCGGCGTGTAGTCGAAGAACGCATACATGCCGACCCCCGGCATCACGTGCATGCCCAGCTTGTCGGCCTCGTCCATGATCGTCTCCAGCGGGTCGGTCGAAGCAATGGGCATGCGGGCGGGATAGAGTTCGGAAGGATAGTATGCTTTGCCCGGATATGTGTCCGGAGTGAAGGCGTGCTTGGTGCGATGAGTGAAGTTCTGAAACATCATCGTGATAACCAGCAGATTCTGCTCGGTAGCGTGCATCGCGCGGACCAGCTCGCGCCAGTTCCCGTCGGTCATTTTGCCCAATTCAGCGTTGAAGGGTCTTCCTTCCTGCTCGTCATGGTGATAGAGGTCCACCCAGGCGCCCCCGAGCCGGCGAGTGGAGCGGACATCCGATGGGATGATCCCGATGGGACGCTCCATTCGCAGCGTCACATCGCCCGACCTCGCCGTCATGATGATGCGATGTCGGCCCGCGTGCCCCTGGGTGGGCCAGCGGAAGCCGAAGCCTGCGGCCGACTGAGGGTCTATGGTGAGAGCTGCCTGATGCAGACGCTGCTGTGGCTTCTCTTCATCGAGATACAGCACGACCTCAGAAGTCCTCGCTGCGTCCACGTCATTCCGCACCGATCCCCGGATATCCAGCTCGATCCGGTCCGTGACCGGCGAGGGCGGGATCAGCGTAAGGCTGATCCTGAGTCTGGGTTTGTGGACCCCGGCGAGAGATTGAACCGCCTCATCCGGCGACATCTCGTGTCCCAGGCCGATGGCTGCGATCCGAACATCGAGCAAGGCATGACTGGGAAGCCATAACAGTGCTGCGGCAAGCACACAGCCTGAAAGGGTGGTCCGCATGATTTCAGATCCTCCATTTCACCGTGTAGGCGGCTGTCACGATGAGACGCTCCACTCAGACTCCCTATCTCACACCTTCACAACATCCGCGGTCTCCTACACGCACGCGATGATACCACCGACCATCAGACGGGGCAATGGTGCGTTGAAGAAGGTTCTTCACGGAATTGTGGGGAAATCGGCACGGCTCTGAGAGACGCGCAATGCACTCGGTTGTTCTCCACGTGCCTTCATTTGGGGGCGCTGCCCCCAAACCCCCGGCATTTGGCGCATTGGGCCAGCAGCATGAAAACGGAGGAAGAGACGGCAATACAAGTTCCGGTCGAGCGACCGATTCTTCTACCTCCATGCTGCTGGACTAAAGCGGGAAATGCCCGACGCAATGCGGCGGATTCCGGAGATGTCCGT
>JAGOLX010000020.1 GCA_017993835.1 Phycisphaerae bacterium | reverse complement strand
GGCTCCGTATTGCTCGGACGGCAGTTGAACCACCAGTCCTTGAAATCGACCGTAACGCCGTCGAGGTGGTCGATCTTGCCCTCGCTGTACCGACGGGCCAGCTCCTCCATCCTCAGTTCCTTGTTGTCCACGCGGAAGTTGTTCTCGCCGCTGCAGGAGTAGCGTTTCAGCGGTCGGATGAGCTCGCTCATGGGCTTGTTCTTCTCGTCCACGACGTTGAGCGTGTGCATCAGCATGATCGCGGCCGAGTCCGCATAGAAATTCTGCTCGAAGTAGAAATGGCCGGAGAGTTCGCCTCCGAAGACCGCGTGCGTGTCGCGGAGGGCCTTTTTCATATAGGAGTGCCCGACCCGCTCTCGTCGCGGCGTCCCGCCGTACTTGATGATCTCCTCCATCACGACCCGGCTGCTCCGCAGGTCGTACACGATGGCTGACTTGGGCTTCTTCTCCAGGAAGTACGGCACGAGCAACGCCGTCAGCAGATCGCACGGGATCGTCTCACCATTCTCATCGACCATCATCATGCGGTCCGCATCGCCGTCGAAGCAGATGCCGAAATCGCAATCGTCTTTCTTCACGGTCGCCTTGAGATGGGTGAGGTTCTTCTCCTTCAACGGGTCGGGGTCGTGCTTGAACTTGCCCGTGTGCTCGAAGTTGATTTGGACCACATCGATGGGGAGATCCGCCAGCAGGATGGGGATCGCTTTGCCCGCCATGCCGTTCGAGGCGTCGATCGCGATCTTCTTGCGCTTGAGGTTGGGTCGCAGGAATTGCAGGACATGCTTTCTGTATTCTGGCCACAGGTCCCGCTGCTCGATCCGGCCGGTCGGATTGCCTTTCGTATGAGGCAGCGCCGTGGCCATGTGTTTGATCTCCTTGAGACCGGTGTCGACGCCGATGGGGATGGCCCCCCGGCCGGAGATCTTGAAGCCGTTGTACTTGGCGGGATTGTGGGAGGCCGTTACCTGGATGCCGCCGCACGTACCCAGGAAGTTGACCGCAAAGTAGATCTGCGGCGTGTCGATCATCCCGATGTCGATCACACCGACGCCCGCCGAGCGGATGCCTTCGATGAGGGCTTGCGCCAGCGGCTCGCTGTGCGTTCGCATATCCCGGCTGATGCACAGGGACTGCGCCTCGCGCAGCCCGCGATCATATCCCTTGATCAGCGAGGGGAGAAAGCGGGCGGTCGCATGGCCGATCTTCCACGCGTCCTCTTCACACAGGTCGTCCGGGTAGACGCCCCGGATGTCATAGGCTTTGAAAATCTCCGGATTCATCGAGGTCACTCCTTTGGTCGGTCCATCAAACTCCACACACAGGGTGGTTGCCCTATCCTACTGCCGACGGGCCCGATGTCAATCGTGCAGTTTCGCTTGCGGATCGTCCAGAGCTGTGGTAGGATTTCGCTGAATCCGGTTTCTCGTTGAGACCGGACTGGAACCAGGCCGAACGAGATCGCCTGGAACGATCAGAAACCAAGGTGAGGAATGAGAAACAGGCCGATATCTGTCCTCTGGCTCGCGATGCTGATGGTCGCAGGGTTTGTGACCGTCTGTCTCTGGGGCGCCCCTGCTGCTGTGTCCGAGCCGGGCGGCGCGGCCACAGAACCAGTCGCAAGCAACCAGTCCCAGACGCCCGAGACGGTCGTCTTCGACCTGCACTACCGGGCGCTGACCGGCTCAGACGATCCTCTGAGCTACCACTCTTTCTGGGGATTCGGAAGCAACCCTCCCCAAGGCGTCGCCTTCGTCGACGCGGTGAAAGCACAGGTTCAGAAATCGGACGATGTCTTCAATGGTGCCATGCCACGCGCACAGCAGTGGAGCATCGTTGAAGTCAAAGGGAAGAAACCTGTCGCTCTGTACTTCGACCTCGACGGTGACGGCAAACTGGGAGATGGCGAGCGGATTCTGCCAACGGTACCTTCACAGCCCCAGCCTGGACAGGAGTTCGTATTCGTCACTCCCGATTTCGTTATGCGTCGGGACGACGGATCGGAAATCCCCTTCCGCGTCATGCTCGTAGCGAATCTGTACGGCGGTGACCGGCTGAACTACATGTGGAGTCCCTGCTGCGTCCTGGAGGGCCAGGCGACCTTCGCAGGCGAGCCGATGCGGCTGTTCCTCTTTGGCAATGGGTTCACCGGCTCGTTCAGCACGTTTGGGCGATGCTCCTTCTCCCTTGTCCCGGCCAACCAGAAACTGCCGGAGTATCCGCCTCGCAACACATTGAGCGGCCTGATCTGCCACGACGGCGCGTTCTACAGGCTCTCGCTCGATGGGTCCCACGAGAAGGGCAAGACGCTCCAGGTCAAGCTCCGCAAGGACACGTCCCCAACCGGGCAAGTGGCGATCCGCCTGAAGGGAAAGGAGCCTGTCAAGACCCGCCTGGCCTGGGCAACGATCACCGGCGGCAAGGACGACAGCATCCAGTTCAGTACGGGCAACGCCCAGTCCATAATCCCCGTCGGCCAGTACCAGCTTGCATCGGGGAATGTCTGCTACGGCGTTCAAAGCGACGATCAGTGGCAGATCAGTTTCGGCGAGGGCCCCAACTTCACCGTCGTCAAGGACCAAACCGCGACTGTCGAGATCGGCGAGCTGACGCTGACCATCAAGGCGGTCGATGAAGGAGAGCGATATCGTAGCGACGTGAAGGAGAAGACCACCTACGGTCGGGGGACCAAGATCTACCTGACGCCGGTGATCAAAGGCAAGGTCGGCGAGGTCTACACGCGATTCTCACAGAAACAGGCCGACGGCAATCAGTGGACCGACGTCAAACCACACGTCGCAATTCTCAACGCCAGCGGAAAAGAGGTGGCATCCGCCGACATGGAGTATGGCTGAGGCGGTCGCTGCGGGTTCTCGTGGCGAGGACCATTCATTCTGGTAGGCAAGTACACGGTTGTCATGACGCAGGAAACCGGACCACTCGCGGGCAAGATCGAAGGCAGACTGGAACTGACGATCGAGTAGGCCAAGCCTACCCGATAACATGCGTCGTCTCACGCCCCGGCCTCCCGAACAGAGGTCGGGGCGTGGTTGTTTTTCGCGAGAAGCAGAGCCTCCGCATCCCGCCAATCGGAAGGCTCCCCTTCGCATAGAACCACCCTCTGGATCTCTTGTGTCATCTTCCTGTTGACAGCCTACGACAAATGTAGTAAGATGTGCCAAAGCTTGGAGGAGTCTCAAAGAAGTCCGATTTGTAGTCGTCTGTAAGCGGAGGTAAGGATGAAAAGACTGTGGATCTTCGCCGCAATCCTTGCAGGCAAGATCGAAGGCAGACTGGAACTGACAATCGAGTGAGCAAGTCTTCTATGTATCGGAGGGAAAGCCGTTATGTATCTCGTGCGGAATTGTGCAATCGCGTGGTTCACCCTGTCCGTCGTCGGTTTGGTCCCCATTGCCCCAGCAGTGGCCGAGCCTGTCCTCATCACTGGGCGGGCTGTGGACTGTCGGGCGCAGCCGGTGCAGGGCGCACAGGTCATCCTCTATAACGATGTGACCCCTCGCCCATTGGGTCAGCGGGTCTTCGTGAAGCTGGCGGAGACGCAGAGTCTCCCAGACGGGCGATTCACTCTGTCCGCGGAACGTCAGGACAGTTGGTACTCTGGGGAATGGTGGCTCATCGCATACAAGAACGGACTGGCGATGGGCTGGACCACTGAAGGTCTGGGCCTACGCGACATCACAGTGGTTTTGAGCGAGCCAAAGCCGTTGGGCGGCGTGGTCGTGGACGAGACCGGCCGACCCGTTGCCAACGCCGGCGTGAGCCTGTGCATCAAGAACGAGATGATGAAGACCGCCGAGTTGCCTCTGCCTGGACCCGAGGACTGGCACATGCGCCGGACAAACGCCGAGGGCCGATTCCTGTTCGACAACATCCCGGCCGACAGCACGGCCGATTTCCAGATCGAAGCCCCTGGGCGGGTGCCCATCTGGACCTTCTGCCGGTCCGGCCTCGACGTAGGCGGGCAGTATCCTGCCGGACAAACGGACCTGCGAATCGTGCTGCCCCCCGAGACGCGAATCGAGGGCAAAGTGATCAATGAAGACACGGGCCAGGGCGTCACAGGTTTCTGTGTGCTCGCAAGACCCCAGGAACAAGGAAATGCGGACTACTGCCCACCCTCTGCTTCTGTCGATCCCGACGGCCGGTTTGTTTTGACCGGTCTGACTTCGGGACAGTACCGGCTCGAAGCGGTCGCCTCCGAGGGGCATGAACAGGAGTGGTTCGGCCAAGGCCCGGTGCTGACAGTCCAAGATAGACAGACAACGCGAGACGTCACGCTGGCGGTCAACAGAGGAACCACTCTGGAAGTCCTGATCCTCGATGCAGAAAGTGACGCAGGTGCGGAGGGGGTCCAGGTCATCGTATCGGGCGGGCAATTCCACAGGGAGCAGACAACCGATGCCAATGGGCTCGTCCGCCTGCGCGCGCCGGCGGACACCTGTCGCATCCAGGGCGTCAAACCCATGTACGGCGTCGTCTACCCGGAAAGACAAGTGGAACTGGAGAAAGGCCAGACCGACCGCGAGGAGATGCGGCTCAACGGCATGTTGGCCGTGAACGTCAGCGGGATTGTCGTAGACCCGCAAGGCCATCCGGTCGCGGGGGCATCCATCACTCACTGGCCCTTCTGGCTCGTCCCACCAACGGACGCCGACGGACGATTCCAGTACGCCTACTACACGACGGGTTCCGGGAACAAGCATCCGCTCATGGCACGCGACGAAGCGTCGGGCCTTGCGCGCATAGGCGAAGTGAATGACCCATCCGGGGGAAGACGACCCACAGGGCGGATCGTTCTCCAGCCTGCCTACTCGCTGGTCGGGCGTGTGACCGATCCGAACGGCGAAGGGATACCTGCCGCTTATGTCAGGCTCGTGTTGGGCTCTCCGCAACGATCCCCGAGTCGCATCTCCGCCCAGGCCGAGGTCATCACGGACAGCAATGGCGTCTATCGGATTGGTGCGGTCCCCGTGCCTGCCCCCAACGACGACAGCTACTACTATGGGGTCGTCGCCCACGGGCCGGGCTACAACGAAGCCTCCGTGGAACCGGTGCCGCTCAGCGGCCCGGTGGACGAGCCGATCCACCTGAACACCATCGTGTTGCTCCCGGCCGATGAGGCGGTGTCCGGACTCGTCGTCGACGTTAACGACAAGCCTGTGCCGGGGATATTGGTCGAAACCGCCGATTTCGGGGACTCCTCCTGGCGCCAGGACGCAGTTCAGCCCCACCGGCAGGTCCTGTCCGACGCACAGGGTCGATTCCGAATCGAGAGAGTATGCAGAGGGCCAGTCGAGATCACCGCCCAAACTCCGCCGCCAGCCAGTCAGGAAGGCACAACTCAGACCTCCGCCAGCCAGAAGAACGTCAAGATCATCCTGGGTCAGACGCTCACGTTCGCCAGATCGCAAGTCGGGACCCGGCCTGCCGCCTGGGACAATCTGAGGTTGGGCGACTTGGCATCCCAACTCGAAGGCAAGGCTGTGCTCCTGTGCTTCGTCGATATCGAGCAGCGCCCCTGTCGCCACGTGCTGACGCAGATCAACCGCCAGAACGAGTTGCTCGCCAAAGGAAACGTCGTGGTCGTTGGAGTCCAGGTCGGCAGTGCACTGACCACCCAGTTGCAGGAGTGGGCAGACGCGCAGATCAAGGGCATCCACCTGCTAACGCCCACGGGCAGCGAGGACGAAGTGCAGCAGGCCTGGGGGATTCAATCCCTGCCATGGTTGGTCCTGTTGGATAGCAGCCGCATCGTCCAGGGGGAGGGCTTTGCGCCCGCCGAGATTCCCGCGAAGCTCAGCACAATGCCGCAGATCCGGTAGTCAGGGATCCGCGACGGAGCTTCCGTTGCGTGCCGATGCGGCGACCGCCTGTCTTGCACAACCATACCGGGCGTGGTATCTGTGGTCTCATGGCGTCGTCGAACTCATCCTATCCGGATTGGCTTGCTGCATACCGCGAGGCAATGCAGCGAGACCTGACCCGCTTTCGCAGCCTCCAGGCACGGTGGTCCGCGATTCGACTCGTCGCCTTCATCGCGGGCGTCGTGATCGTGGTCCTTCTGCGGCACACGGCGCCGATGGCGGTTGGAGCCGCGATCGCCGGCTTCGCGGTCTTCACGGCCACCGTGCAGCGACACGCGACCTGGGAGGGCAAGCGAGCGTTCGCCGAGCGGGCATTGACCATCGCGGGCGAGTCCTATCATGCGAGCACACGTCGGGATTGTCCCGCCCGTTCCTGGGAACGGCCGCAGGATGCCCTGTCCCTCCCGCAGATCGTCGATCCCGGTCCCACCTGGCCGCTGACGGACCAGGAGCGCGACGATCTCGATCTGTACGCGCCCCCGGTGGGCATCTTCGGCCTGCTGAATCGCACTTCGACGCCCCTGGGCGCCCGCCGACTCCGCGACATCCTGGACTCCCCGAGTCTCTCATCCGAACACATCCGCAGGCGACAGGAAGCCGTCTGCTGGCTGGAGCACCACCACGAGCAGCGACTGGGACTGATGGCCACTATCGCATCGCTCCGCAGCCGAGCCAAACACCTGGACCGACTCGTTCTACTCCTCCATGAAACCCAGCGTCCTCCCAGGTCCGCCGCGTCCGGCGTCATCAGACTGTGGTCCATCGCCAGCGGCCTGCTCCTTCTGGGCGGCGTGCTGGCCGTCGCGAATGGCAAGTTCGCGTGGGTCCGTCCCGTAGAAATGCTGGTGCTGATCAACGTCGCAATCCTGACCTTTGCCAGGTCCATGTTTCGCAGGCTGGGCGATGTCGTAGCACCTTGGACGACCCTGCCATCCACCTTGCGGTGCCTTCTGACCATCTCGCAGCACGGCCAGCGGGACCTGCCCGACCAGACGCAACTGGGTCTTCTAAAGGAGCGGTTCCAAGATGTCACGTCGCACGCGCGCATCCCGTCGCTGTGCGGATGGCTGGAGTGGGCCGGCCTACACGGCCTCGTACGGAGCATCCTGAATCTGCTGGTGTTCTTCGATCTGCACATCGCGGAAGCCGTGCTCGCACGGGTCGTGCCTCATCGCGACGTTCTCCTGCACGGCCTGTCGGCCATGGCCGAACTGGAGGCGTTGTGCAGTCTGGCCAGTTTCTCCGCGGAACTCCCGGTCGCCTGCAGTCCGCAGCCCGGCGGGGACAGGACCCTCGATATCACGAACGGCTATCATCCGCTGATCCCGCAGCACAGCGCCGTACCCAACAGCATCCGCCTGGCTCCCGAGACAAGCACCTGGGTGGTCACCGGCCCGAACGCGGCGGGCAAGAGCACCTGCCTGCGGATGGTCGGAGTCAATGTCCTCCTGGCTCAGATCGGCGCCGCGGCGGCGGCCGAGCAGATGACGTGGTCCCCTCTCCGTCTGATTACCGACGTGAGAATCCGGGACGACCTGGCCCACAACGAGAGTTACTTCCTCTCGGAGGTCCGCCGCCTGCGGCGAATCGTCATGGACGCGGAGCCCGGCCCACCGGTGCTCGGGCTGATCGACGAGCCCTTCCGAGGCACCAACTCCCAGGAGCGGGCCGCCGCGGGCATTGCCCTCCTGGAACACCTCATGGCGTCGAAGAACCTGTTCCTGATCGCCACGCACGAGGAACTGCTGGCCCGAACCGCCGCGAGCTGCGCCCTGGCGAGGAACTTCCACTTTCAGGAGCATCTGCGTGACGGCGGCATCGCCTTCGACTACCTGCTTCGCCCGGGCCCGGCCCAGACGAAGACAGCGCTGCGCATCCTGGAGCAGGAGGGCTACCCGCCGGCCCTGCTGGACCGGGCGAGACACCTGATGACAGACACTACTCAGACCAGAAAACCAGACTGACGCGGAGGCGTCCATGTGGCCGCGAATCGGACCGATTGCCACGTACGGGATCATGTACCTGGTCGGCATCCTGCTGCACTTCGTACTGAGCCGGCGGGTCGCCCGACGCTACGGATTGAAGCGCCGCGTGTGGCTGACCGTGAGCATCTGCTACCTGCTCGGCATGATCGTCGGCGCCAAGGTGCTCTATGACATCCGAAGCGGGCAGTTGGACCTCCCTGCGCTGTTGCAGGCAGAGCACTGGACGGGCGGCGGCCTGTGGGGCGGCCTGCTGGCGTATTTCGCACTGGCGGTTCCGCTCGCCCTGCTGCTCTCGCGGCAGAGGGCGTCGGCCCTGGACCTTGTTGCTGTGACAATCCCGATCCCGTGGATCGCGGCCAAGCTGGGCTGCTTTCTGAACGGGTGCTGCTACGGCCGACCTTGCTCGCTGCTTTGGGCCGTGACCTTCCCCGAGGGCGCACGCGGCGCGCCCCCGGGCGTTCCGGTCCATCCGACGCAGCTCTACGAAGTGGCCCTCATGCTCGCCATGCTGCTGTTGTTCGCACGGCTCCGGTCGGACCGCTGGCGAGGCACGAAGCTGCTCTGGTTCCTCGCCGTCTACGGCGTGGGCCGCGCAGCCACCGATTTCCTCCGGGGCGATACGGAAGGCCCTCTGTACCTCGGGCTGATGAGCCTGACACAGTGGCTATGCGTCGGCGCTGCCATCGGCGCGTTGGGCGCACTGGCCCTGCTCTCTCGCCGGCCCCGGCAAGCCGCGGAGCCGGCCGGCTGAGCCGCACGATCACGGGCTCACTGCGGCAGGCCGTGCTCCGCAAGGTACTTCCGCACAGGACACCGGCAGAAGACCGAGTAGCCGAAAGGCATGGCGAAACGGCAGTTTCGACTACGGTTGTCCTGGCATTCGACGAGGTCGGCGCCGGCCACGCTGCGAATCCGGACGTGCTTCTCGACACCCGGACTGCAGCACTCTCCCTGCCGCGGGCACTGGATCTCGCTGATCATCCTCCGAATCTCGGCCTCGTGTTCGCCAGGAACCCCCACGATCTGCCCCCCTGCCAATCAAGATCGCCTGTGTTCTACGAAAAGTATAGCACAGAAACGGCCGCTTCCGAGGAATCCGCAGAAAAAGATGAACAATTCGCTTGCGGATCAGAGCTGGAATTCATAGGCGCCCATATCGGCGCCCGCCCCGGCGGGACGCGGATTGCCCTCGCAGTCCGTGTCGGGGGCCTCGTTCGGATCACCCTTATCGATCGCGGGCGATCCCGCGAGCAGGTGGAAATCCAGATTCTCGGCATCGACGAAGAGGGGGTCGGCATCGAGGTTCCCGTCGCCCCAGACGACGGTGGACTGAGATCCCGAGACGGAGATCCCGCCGCGCCCGCCCTCGATGTCGCTGTGCAGGATCGTCACGTGCGAGCCCCGGTCGGCGAGACTCGTGTTGGACGTGTCCGCGAGAGTGATCGATTGAGAACAATTCCAGATGATGCAGTTGACCACGGTGGCAGTCCCGCCACCGGGGTTGAGGTAGTACGGCGCGTCCCAACGGCCCAGATCGAACAGGCGCAGGCCCCGCCCGCAGCCAACGATGGTGTTGTTCAGCAAATAGGCGGTGTTCGAGTTCTCGATGGCGATGCCGCCGCTGGCACAATCGACGACAACGTTGTTGACCACGATGGGAAAACCTCTGTCCCGCAGGACGATGCCGTGGTCGTCGGTCCCGACGATGAGATTGCCGACGATGACGGCCGAGCACCGCGTGGGGTTGATCGCATCGTCGTGCTCGGGATACCAGAACACGTTCCGGCGGACCACCGGCGCGGGCGTGCTCTCACCCCACAGATCGACGTCGTCGTTGTCGCCTCGCTTGCCGGTGAAGTAGCAGTCTTCGACCAGGACGTAGGAGTAGCGGGTGTGGACCCCTTGTCCGATCCGGAGGAACTGGCACCCCTGGACATGGGCGGATGCCTCGCCCGGATGATTCGGATCGTCGGAGATCACCGCGAGGGCGTCCCCCTCGGCGTTGGCTCGATCGTTTGGCATCTTCTGGAACGTGCAGTCGTTGACATCGAGGTGGCAGGCCAGGACGACCATCGCCTCGTGGTAGTCCCTGGGTCCGGCCGCGTAGTAGTCCTGGTGCTCGCCCTCGCTGTCGGCGTACTCGAAAACGCAGTGGTCGAACCGGCTGTCGGCGGCTTCGACGAACAGGATCTGCTTCCATGTGGTCCCGTCGCCGTAGTGGGTGAAGTGGATCGGCTCGTCCGGTGTCCCCTGGGCCAGGAGCTGCCCTTCGACAACGATGGAGGCCCCCGGTTTCAGGAATACGAACGTCCCGGGCTCGATGGTCAGCACGGTTCCCGCGGGCACGTGCACGGTGCCGTCCAGCAGCCATGCCCCTGCCAGCGAGGCGTCTTCCGCCAATTGGCCTGTCAGCTCGTTCTCCGCGGGCAGGCAGACGATCTGCATCGAGCCGGAATCGACCTCGTTGGCGTCCGCGTCGAGGGCCCTCGCGACAATCGTGTTCAGACCGGCAGCCAGCGTCGGCTGGGCGCTCCAGACTCCGGCCTGCGTGTCGAACGCCGCCGCGACGTCCTGGATCGTGACCGTCGCAACACCAGGCACATCGGTCGCGCCCGTCACCTCAATGCTACCCGTCGTAACAATAACAAGGTCCCCGTTCCGGACGATGCCCGACACAGTCCGAAGCGTCGGGTTCAACGAGAAGTCGGTGCTGCTGAGCGAGTTGTTGTGGCCCTCAATCGCCAGCACGTTGACTCCTTCCTGGAGCCACTGGCCGACGGTTCCCAGGGCGATGACTTCCGGCGTGCCCGCTTCATGGGACGAGGAAGCCAGCGTCGCATACGTTGCAGCGCCATCGGGCATACACCGCCTCGCGACCTCCTTGCCGTTGAGATAGGCGATGAAGCCGTCATCGTAATCGATGGTCAGTTCCAGGGCGGCTGTGAGATCGACAGACGCGACGGTGAACTCCTTGCGGATGTGGACAGTCGCATAGTGGCCCTGCATGTCGTCGAGGAGCGTCGCGTCATCGTCATCGCCGAAGCCAAAGCCGGCAGTCCCCGTCTCCCACAGGGAGTCGTCGAAACCCGTCTGCGTCCAGGCATCCGCGGGGTTGCCGGCCGGGCCGACGCCGCGGAAGAAGCTCCACGTCTGGCCGGCCGACACGAATTCGCCGCCGTCCGACTGAAGACCGAGCGTCATGGCCTGTCCACAGCAGCAGGCCGGGATCGAAACCGCCAGCCAGACCGTCACAAGTCGGGTGTAGTACGTCGCCATGACACATCCTCCATCGACACAGAATCTCTCTGTGGAAGCCAACGCCTCTATTGTACCATCGGAGGCGCGGAAGACGTGCAACAAAACCGACGGCTATCGTCAAGGGGGGCGTGACCGCTCTTGTTGCCTCCCGTGGAGTGACGAGGCGTTGTCCGGACTCTGTCATTCCTGCGTCAAGCAGGAATCCAGGAATTGCGGGACCAGGCGCGACCTGGGGAGTGGATTCCTGCCCCCGATCAGGTCGGGAGTAGGCTTTGCGCGGGAATGACATTCTGAGGGTGCCGGCGCAGTCGCACGACGCGGATCACGCCGGTTGGGCACCTCGTGACGCACGGGTCTGCTACTGCTGGATCAGCGAGTACAACTGCCCGGCCATCTGGGGATTGAGACCCTGCAGAATGCGATGCTGCTCCAGGGCCAGGTCCTTGTCGCCCACTTGCAGGTAGGCCCTGCCGAGGTTGTAGTAGGCTTGGGCGTGTCCATCGTCGATCTGTACGGCGCCCTTGAGGCACTCGATCGCCTGCGCACACATCCCCGCCTGGAGATAGGCTCTGCCGGTCAGGAGTTGGGCCTCGCTGACTCGCGGGTCCAGTTCCTTGGCCCGCTTGAAGGCCTGCATCGCTTCGTCGAACCGTCCCGAGTTGGACAGGGCGATTCCGAGAGCCAGGTGCGCATCGGCCGAACCGGGCTGGATCCGCAGCGCTCGTTTGTATGAATCGATGGCGTCACTATAGCGACCTCGATCGAAATACACGCCGCCCAGCCCGAGGTGGGCATCGAAGCAGTTCGGATCGAGAGTGATGGCTTCGCAGAAGCAGCAGATCGCTTCCTGAATCCGCCCGACGTCGGCGTAGGCGTCTCCCAGGAGGACTTGGGCGGTGGAGTCGGTCGGTTTGAGCTTGACCAGCTTCTCGCAGGCCGCCACGCTCTTGGCCGATTGTTCGGCCGTGGCGTAGTGCTTCCTCAGGAACGTGCTGGCACGAGCGCTGTCGGGGTACGTGTCCGCAACGCCTGCGAGGACTCGGGCCTTGATGCCGCTGGAATCCAGCAGCCCGACGCAGACAACTCCGATAAAAACGAGCACACCCACGACGCCGACCTGCGTCAGCCGGAACCAGCAGGACCTGCCTGTCCGACAGGGCCTGTGCTCGACGCAGGGCCCGTCGCGTCGCACATCGTCTTGCGAATGCCGCCGAGGCAGCGAATAGTCATCGGTCATCATCGTATGCATCCATAACCCCTCTGAAAGCATACGAAACGCTCTATGACGCTCAAAACCGCGTCCAAGGCGACGGCGACCCTCTACCGCCGGCGGGCAGCGACGACGGGAATCGCGAAACTGCGTGACGCATCGAAGGAGCGTCTTCCTTTGCGGCAGGAAGACTCGATCCGGACGGTGGCCTTGCCGTCCTGAACGGCCTCGATCTGCACCGCCAGCCTGGCGCTCGGGCAGCCAAAGGCAGCGACGTCGAGATCGACCGTCTGCCCGACGGGCAAGTCCGCTCCCGCAGAGACCCTCTCGCTCGCCCAGGCCAGGCCGCTGGCAATCAGATTGCGTTCGACCGCACGGAGCTGGGCGCCGTCCGCGTGAAAGAGCGTCGTGTTCGCGCCGTCCGTCAGGACAAAGGCGGCAATGCCGACCACGATCAGCGCCATGATGACGAATAACAGGATGAAGCCGCGTGGTCTGGTCATGGGATTTGGCCTCCCGCCGTCAGGCTGTGGGTGAAGAACACATGGGCATTGACGAACTTCTGCATCGGGTGGCCGTGTATCCGCTGCTTGAGATACGAATGGACCTCCACAGCGCAGGCGTTGCCGCCCCGCGTCCAGGGTTTCCACTCGATGACAGCGTCTCGCGCCGACCAGATCCGCTCGTCGCCCCCCTGCCCGCCCAGGAGGGTTCGCACGACTCGCCCGTCGGTGACTCGATAGCAGACGACGCCCTCCGGCCGCTCGATGAGCAGCGAGGTCTCGTCCGCCTTTGTGTCCCCAACCTGCCCTGGCAACGCGGTCGCGTCATCCACGTCCCGACGCACCTGATCGAGCAGGTTCTGCACCGTCGTGTTCTGCTGGACCAGGCGGATCATCCGCGGGACATCGCGAATGAAATCCCCGAACAGCGCGTTGATCGCGATCATCGCGAACGGCAGGATGACAATCACCACGAGGACTTCCACGAGCATGAAGGCCCGGGGCATGGAGGATCGATGATTGACAATTGACGATTGTGCCAACATGGGACCGCTCTCTTTCAATAATCCATCATCCATCATCAATCATCCTTCCGAAGATACCGCGCCAGACAAACGGTGACCGGACGCTTGCCGACTTTGCCGGTGGCGGTCACGCGAAGCAGCTCCAATCCATCCCATGGCCCGACCCCCGGCGTCCGCTCGGTCGCGACGCTCACCGTGGGCCAGAGCCGCTCGATCTCGGCATCGGCAATCGGTTCGCCGGCGGCCGACAGGCTGTCGAGCTGCGCCGAAGCCGCCGCGGTGCATCGCTGGCGGGTCCACTGGTAGTGATTGAACCGGGAGATCCCCACGACCGAGATCGTCAGTCCCGCCATGGCCAGCATGAGCAGCGCGATGCCGATGATGAGCTCGGATGTGAAGACCCCCTTGTACCTCGTTCGTTGTGCAATCCCGCTCATATTCCGTCCCCGGTTCTACGGATAGATATAGGCCGCCGTGGCGGTGAGGATCTGCACCATCGGCAGGAAGACAGCCAGAATGATGAATCCAACCATCAGACCCAGCAGCACGATCGCCACCGGCCACAAGATGAAGCGCGTCACATTCAGTCGATACAGATAGCACCAGCGGTAGTGCTCCTCGAGCATTCCCAGAACCGCCGGCGTGTCGACGCCGCGGTCGAAGGCCCAGGCCAGTGCCGAACCCAGACCACAGACCTTGGCGGACCGGGCGATGTCCTCGCCCCGCTCGACACGATCCAGCCAGCACTGCAACCGTTTTCGGAAGAACCGGTTCACGTCGAGCGTCAGCGTAGCACGGATCGCCTCGTTCACCGGACTGCCTGCGATCAGGGAGAACCGCAGCAACTCCAGCACCTGAACCCTGGCCCGGCGTATCTCGAACCCCCTCACGAGTGGCACCCCCCACAGCAGCGCATCGCCGAGCCACAGGACCAGCCCGCCGCGGTCCCGCCGCCTGCGGGACGCGAGGTAATGGGAACGACACAGAATCAGGCAGGCCACCAGGACCAGGAGGAACACCCCGTCGTACCCGCGGGCCAACGCATGGGTGATGTGCAGCAGCAGTCGCGTCGGCGGCGGCAGTGGCCGCTCACACATTTCCGCGAACACCGATTCGAGTTGAGGGACAATGAACATCATCAGGCCGGTAGTCATGAAGAAGATCAGGATGATGATGACGACCGGATAGAACGGATGGATCGGACGCAGTCGCCGGGGTCCGACGGTCCGGGACTTCACGTCGGCCTCGATCGCGACAAGGGCCGCGGGAAGCTGGCCGATCCCTTCCGCCGACGCGATCATCGCCAGAGCGGCGGACGGACAACCCGGGTACCCTCGACGCACGGAATCCGCCAGGGAACAGCCTTTCACGAGCCAGCCCTTGATGCCGCGCAGGATCGCGGCCGTCCCGGACACTTTCCCGCCGGCGGCGCAGTCCAGCGCCATGGGCAAGGGCAGGTTCTGCTTCATGATGGCCCGGAGGGTGGCGAACACGTCGATGGCCCGTACACGGCGGGAACTCATGCCGTAGTAGACCAGCGACGCCACAAAGATCACAACCGAGGCAATGAGAATCACCAGCAAGGCATAGCCGCCAACATTGATCCCGGTCTGGAATCCCGCGAGGATGAGCCCCATGACCAGCGCTGCCGTGATGCCCACCAGCAAGTACCAGGCGCCCCAGTGGAACCACTGGCGATTCTCCCGGTCGCGACCGCCCGCGGCGACGATCAACAACGTGCCCAGGAACAGGGCACAAGCAACGAGCAGGTTGTCCGGCGTATCCGTCATCACCGCGACGTAGACCACAAAGGCGGTGGCAATGGGCATCGTGGAGAAGGCAATCGCAGGCCTCTTCCAGGCCAGCAGAATATAGCCCGCCAAAATGCCCACACACAAGAACGTGCCGATCTCGGCCATGGCAACTCCTCTTATCCTGCGGACCCCAGACTCTGCACGACCTGCACCATCGGCAGGAACATCCCGACGACCGCCATTCCGATCACGGCCCCGATAGCGACAACCAGCATCGGCAACAGGAGCGTCTGAAGCCGCGATTGCCCCACGCGAGCCTGGTCGGCGTACATCTCGCCCAGGCTGTTAAGGTTATCCTGCAGCTCGTTCCTCTGGGCGCCGAGCTGGACGGAATAGAGGAACAGGCGAGGCAGCACCCTGGCGCCGTGCCCAGCCTCCAGGACGTTCACGCCGCGCTCGACCTGCTGCGAGACCATGTCACTGTCCAGAACGAGGCTGTCGCTGCCCGAACTGACGGCCCCCAGACGAAGGGCCTCCGGGATGTCGCAGCCCGCTCCGACCAGCACAGCCATCGCCTCCGCCATGCGACTCAGGATCGTCGCATGATAAAGCCCGCCGAGCACAGGCAGCTTCAGGAACAGCGACTCTTTCGCTCGCCGCCCGCCCGGCGTGGAGGACAGACCCGCGAAGGCGATGACCGCGATTCCGATGACGACGCCGACCGTGATCCAGAACGGAACGATGTTGTCGGCGAGGGTGAAGAGCGCCGTGGTCAGAGGAGGCAGCCTGCCGCCCACCATCTCCTGCACGACCGCCTGGAACTGCGGGACCACGAACGTGAACAGGCCGGTCAGGATGATGGCCCCCAGGATCAGGATCACGAGCGGATAGCTGACCGCCTCGATGACGATCCGGCGGGTGTGCCCTGTCAGCTCCAGATGCCGGTTCAGACTCGTGAGCATTTCGCTGAGCCGGCCCGTCTCGACGCCGGCCTTCAGAATCCGCCCATAGAGCGGCGGGAAGTTCTTCTCCCGTTTGCCGAACGCCTGCTCGATGGGCACGCCTTGCTCGAGGTCGCCCGCGATCTCCTCGATGAGCTTTCGCATCGACGGGGACACGATGTCCTGGGCCAGCTCGCGAAGCCCACGCTCGAGCGGGACGCCCGCCTTCGCGATGGAGGCCAACTGCTGGTTGAACAGCAGGAACTCGTCCCGTCCCACCGAGGTCCTGGGCGGCTCGGGCTTGGCCTTCTCGATCGAGTTCACGTTGAGGTTCATCCCGCGAAGCGTCTGTTCCGCCTCCTGGGGCGAGCCCGCTTCCACGGTTCCTCTCATCAGCCTGCCGGCCGACGTCAGTGCATCGTACCTGAAGGTCGCCATCTATCGTTCCTTTGGTTGCAGGTTCAACTCGTACCGGATAATGTCTTTTGCAGAGCCCCCCTCGGGCATCGGTCCCGTCAGAGTGGCTTGCGTCTTCGTGATCCGTCGGTATTCGAAGGGCTTGTCCGTCACGGGATCGTTCGGGAGCGCCGGCTTGATTTCATCCAGCGTCTCGCGCCACTGGCCCGCTTTCCCGGCGTATCCGCGGAGGGCCTCGATGTATTGCATGGCAATCAGATGCCGATTCGCACGTCTGAGGACCTGGCGGGGCCGAACCCGGTCGGCCTCCTTCATGCCGTAGAGTTCCGAGGGCTCCTCATCGATGAACGGATGCGGGATCGCGCGAAGCGCCTCCCCCAGGTTCGGCGCGTCCGCCTGCTGGACGTACAGTTCCATCTCGCCGCAGGTTACGCCGGCAATCGCTGCGCCGACCAGTGTATAAACCAGGGTCGGACCTTCACTGAGGTGGCGGGCCAGCGAGAATGCCGTCCCCAGCGTCTGCACACACGAGGCGTAATCGCCGCGGGCAAGCTGGGACCGGGCCTTCAGCAGAGTCAGAAATGCGAGGTTGCGGAGCGACTGGAGATCGACGGTGGAGTTGCCCGCGGAATTGATGATCCAATTGCACCGCTTGCACCTGCCCGCCTGCTCCAGCAAGGGGACGATCATGTCGTGCAAACGAAGCACCACTGCGACCTCCCCCTGTGGCAGGTCCTTCAGAGGCAACTCTCTGAAGCTCTTGATCTTCGCCCAATCCAGATCCTTGGGGAGCGACTCGACCGCCTTGACGTACAGAGGAAAGGCGTCGCCCTCGGTCATCTCCTGCGATCCGGGCAGGAACCGGAACTCGCCGCCCGATCCCTTCGGGGACAGAGGATGCAGAACCAGCTTCTTCGTCCCCTCCGAGGCCGGTCCGCCGGACGCAGCCCAACAGCAGTGCCCAAACCAGAGCAGCAGCAAGCCGAAGACCGGTCCCATCCGTTTCGTCTTCATGTCCGCTCTCCTTGCCACTGCGCCTGCCAACCTGTGGTTCGCTCCGGAACGACGCCGCACGCTTTGTGTAGCTCGCTCGCGGTGGTCACGCCGGACTCGACGAGGGTCCTGCCGTTCTCCAGAATGCCGGCGTGGCCTTTCGTCTTGAGCAGAGTCTCCAGTTTGTCTAAGTCCGCCTTGGCGAGGATCGCCTTGCGAAGCTCACCGTCGAGCTGGACCATCTCAGCAATCAGCGTCCGGCCGTGGAAGCCGGTGCCCAGACAGGCCGGGCAGCCAACCGCTTCGTACCCGCCGCGGTCGCCCTGCTTCTTGCAGCAGTCGCACAGCCGGCGGACCAGTCGTTGGCTCACGACCGCGGAGATGCTGGAGGTCACCTGATACGGCTCGATGCCCATCTCCAGCAGTCGCAACAGCGCGCCCCCGGGCGTGCCGCTGTGCATCGTGCTCATCAGCAGGTGGCCGGTCAGGCCCGCTTCGATCCCGATCCTCGCGGTCTCTGCGTCGCGGATTTCCCCGATCATGAGGACTTGTGGATCCTGGCGGAGCAGCGAGCGGAGGGCAGTGGGAAACGTCATCTGGCCGTGCGGCGTGATCGGCACCTGCGTGACCCCCTCGATGCGGATCTCGACCGGGTCCTCCAGGGTGACGATGCTCTTGCCCGGCAGGGTCTTGGCGATGTACCGCAGCACGGCGGCCAGCGTCGTGCTCTTGCCGCTGCCGGCTGGACCGGTCACCAGGAGAACCCCCTGGCTCTGGGCGGCGATGGCCTTGAGACCCAGCTCGATGGACGCCGCCAGACCCAACTGCTCCAGGTCCATCAGCTCTTCGTTGCGATAGAACAGGCGGACCACGGCCCGCTGCCCATACAGGGTGGGGAAGATCGCCAGGCGGACGTCGTGGACCTTGCCTGCGGCTTTCCCGTCCAGTTCGAGCCGGCCTTCCTGGGGAATGTCGTTGCGATAGGTGAGCAGACCGCCCAGCACCTTGAGCCGGGCGACCACGTTGTCGGCCACCGCAACCGGCAGGCTCTCCACCGGGTGGAGCACGCCGTCCAGGCGATACTTCACCTTCAGATCGGCGCCGGTCGGCTCGAAGTGGATGTCGCTGGCCCCTGCAGCAACCCCCTTGGCCAGCAGTTCCTCCACGATCTCGACCACGTCCTGGGCCGGCGGCTTCGATTCGGGATGCTCTTTGCGGTTCTTCGTCATCGTGACACGCAGTCAGAACTCCTTGTCTGTCCTCTGTTCCGCCCGTACACCAGTTAGACGCACACCGGCCTCTCGTGTTAATCAGCCGGATGCTTTTCTCGACCTGGACGTTTTTCTCGACTTGGCACGTTTTTCATGTTAACATGAATGGTCGCGGCGCGTCCTAGTTCTTCGGAATACAGGATCGTAATACGGTGCCTATGTTCGACCGGGCCATCCAGTACAACCTCCTCGGCGCCTCTGTGTCTTGCGAGGCCGTGGAAGAGAGCCAGCGGTGGATCCTCACCGCCATGCATCGGTACGGCCACGAGTTGGTCACCCTCCTATGGCGGATCCTGGGCAACGAGCAGGACGTCTGCGACGCGTACCAGACGACCTTCCTGCACCTGGCTCATCACGAGGGCGGTCGCAAGCCCCGATGGGTCCGGCCATACCTGTTCCGCACGGCCAGCAATGTCGCCATCTCGATGTTGCGCCAGCGGATCGCCGAGCGAAAAACCCTGTCGAACATGACGCCGGCCGACGAACAGGAACCGACGGCGGAAGTGGACTTCGACTCGGGGCACCTGGCCGAGAGTCTCCGCGCCCACATCGCCCAACTGCCGGAACACCTGCGAAACGTGATCACGCTTCGCGATCTCGGCGAGTTGTCCTATCCGGAGGTCGCCCGCATCCTGGGCGTATCGACCGGGACCGCGCGGGTCTATCGATGCAAGGCCGTGCAGATGTTGGCGATGTGGGTGAATGACGAGGAGAATCGATGAGACCTGGCAAGCTTGGGCAGACAACTTGTTCGCGGGCGAGCGGCTCTGTGCCGAACCGGTGGGAGAACCTCCGCGAGCGTCTCATGGACGCCGCACGCCGACGACTGGGACCGGATGCACCCTGGGCGCAACGCCATATTGCCCACTGCCCCCGGTGCCAGGCGCGGATGGCTGCCCTGGGCAGGGTGGACTTGGCGCTGTCGCTGCTCAAGTCGCAGCCGCACCGGCTCGACCTGCTTCGACGGGCCAACGACGCCGCGATCCACATGCTCAGCCGGCGATTGCGGGAGACCCCCGAGGCGGACCAGCTCAAGCAGGCACAGCCTGAACCTTCTTTGGCGGAACGCTGGGCCGGTCCCCAGAACGCCCTGGTCAACATGGCGGCGTGTCTGGCCGTGCTCGCCCTCGCCAAGGCGGGGATCTTTGCGTCCCTGGACCAGGCCCACACCCGCGGCCGGGCTGCCGTGAAGCAGTACTACACCCAGGCCGGCCAGGACATCGCCGACGAAGTCTTCAAGACCTGAACCTACTCGATCAGGACCGTGACCGTCGGCAGCGGCCCGTCGAAGTAGACAATGCCGGAGCCCGAGGTGAGATTGGGCCATTCTCCCTCCACCATGAACAACACCTCCGTGCCGTGCGGAGCGGTCGGCGTCGTGGGTTCCGTCGGGGTTTCCGGTTCCGGTTCCGTTGTTTTCGACCGGTGATGGCCTTTGTCGTCCTTGAGTCTGTCCACCAGCTCGTCCACCATGCGATAGGCCAGGAAGGTCGAACCGCCGAGCTCGACGATCGAGCCGATCACGCCCTTGTCCTCGAAGGCGGTCTTGTAGTCGTCCATGTTCGCTATGCCCTTCATCTGCGCGGAGTTCGTTACAAACTCCAGGGGGACCAGCAGGATCCAGTCCATGGTCCGCTCGACGCCCTCCTTCTTGCCGGCGACCAGTTTCACCGGCGCGCGGACCAGATTCGTGGCGGCCTGCCCGACGTGCTTGACAAGCTCCATGATGTCCTCGATCACAATGCCCACGCAGCCGGTGACGTTGTCGAAGTAGCCCCACGTCACAGCATTTCCGACCTCTTCAGTTGTCTTCCAGACGCCCCCGATGGTCCGGCCGGTGAAGATCAGCGGCCGAACGAGCGGATGGTTGTCCCCGTAGACCTCCTTGATCGGATCAGGCAGCGAATCGAACGCGATCAGATCGGCGAGCGAGTACACCCCGTCGGCGAAACTGACCACGGTCGTTCCCGCGCGTTGCGGCACTTTGCCGGGCTCGTCGAGGAGGCCCTTGCCGTCGTTGACCCGGAACGGCTTGGCGCGATCCGAGCCATAGCCGAGGATGAACACGTTGACGCCGTCGCCGACGGCCAGACCCGCCTTCTCCAGGGCCTTCTTCAGACTCTGGCCGCTGGAACGGGACCCTTCCTTGACCGCGTGAGCCCGATACTTGTCCAGGTCCGACCCCAGAGACCATGCCTTCCGCTCCGACGAGGCGTTCGGGTCGGCGCTCCCGACATTCGGATCTTGCAGCGCCACGGACGGGTCAATCACGATCTTCTCCGCCAGATTGGCAGGAGTCGGCGTCGTCCACAAGCTCAGACCGGTACCGGCCGACATGAGGGACTGATTCAGCGGACCAACCGCCACTTTCGTCTCCTGTCCGGCGGCAGTCATCCGCGCTGCGGGAGCCGCACTCGTCATGTCGCTCTCGACGGGATGGGACAAGGCCGCCACCCTGGCCGCCCGCGATGCTTCCAGTTCCTTCAGAGCCCGCTGGGCCGCCTGATTGCCCGGCGATAATCCGTTCCACGCCGTCAGGCCGGGCACCTGCCCGAGCGAGTCGTTCCCGACGGCTTCGGATCTCTCCCGAACGGGTCCGACAGCAGGGACGTTTACGCCGCTGGCGGAAGAGGCACTCGCGGCGGGAATCAGGATCGGACTGCGGACCGGGACCGGCGACGCAGCGGGAATGATCGTCTGGTTCTTGGCCGGCGCCGGCGCTGCCGTGGGAGTCTTCGTCGCACTGTCGCCCGGGACCGGGGCGGTCGCCGGCGGGACAGCGGCTTTCGACGGCGTAGGGTTCGCCTGAGGAGACCCCGCCTTCTGCGCCTTTTTCTGGACCTTCTGCGTCTTTATCCCTTTCGTGAGAAGGTCCTTGCTGTCGGAAGAATCGAGGCGCGACGCCAGTTCCGACATGTACGCTTGCGGATTCAGCGGGTCGCGGATCGGCCCCTGGGCCAGGCAGACGTTGGCCGTGCCGGCGAATACCAGCAGGCCAACGAGTCGGATAACGCACAAGACCCTGACCCGAGCGAGGATTCGCGCAGAACCGCCGGGACAAGGTTTGGCTTGCTGAAATGCCCCTTTTTCGTTCATCTACCCCCCTGCAACGTCAAGTCGCCAGGCATGCAATGCCGGGCTCCCAGACCTCGTTATATCCCCGCTTTCGCGCGTCCACAGCGGATGACCGGCCGCTGTGGTCCCTGCTCCGTACACAGACCCAGGGAATATGAGACCTGCGGTGCCATCCGCCGAACCGGGAATCAGCCACCCCCAATAACGATCAATGCCGAGCTTCCCTGCGAAACGCTGTGCCGGCTGCCTAAGCCGGTATCAACCCACCCCAATTCGATGTCCGCATTGTATCATTTCAACGGCCCCAAGTCAAGCACAAACCCCGCCCGATGGCGGCCAAACTCGAAATCCGAAGCTCGAAGTCCGAAACAAATCCAAAACACAGAAATCCCAATGACGGCGTCGCCGGGCCGGGGGACATGACCGTACTTGTGCGCGTGCGATAGGGTTCACGAAAACCCTGGGTTGTCATTTGCCTGGTCACGCCACGGGAGGCCGCAGGAGCGGTCATGCAGCCCAACCCGGCAACCCGGGAGTGCCGCTGTTTGCCTTTGCCTATCTGCGGGCTTGTCCCTATAATCGCGTCGCCAGAAGGGCCTGCGCGAAGGGCTCGCGTACGTGTCACGTTATGAAAAGGAGATTGCCTTGGCCAAGAACGCAACGATGATCCCGACCTACAGACAAGTCCTCATGGTCTCCCTGGTTCTGACCGTCGCGGTGAGCGCGCAGATCCCGCCGCAGCCGTCCATCATCACGTCCGGACCCTATCTCCAGTATGCGACGAAAACAGGCATCACAATCCTATGGGAAACCCAGGAGAAGGCCTCGTCCCTGGTGGAGTATGGCGAGCAGGCGCCGCTGACCGGCCGGATCGCGGGACCCGCCGACTGCAACATGCACGAAGTGCGGATCGAGAACCTCAAAGCCCAGACCAACTACTTCTATCGGGTCATCTCCACGACCGCCTCCGGCAGAGAATCCGTCAGCGACCTGTACAGCTTCCAAACCGCGGTCCTCGAGCAGACTCCGTACGCCTTCGGCGTCGTGAGCGACACGCAGACCAATCCGCCCATCTGGGGCAAGATCGCGTCGCTCGTCTTCGCGGAGCGACCCAACTTCGTCGTCCATGCAGGCGACATCGTGGGCGAAGGACCGAAAACAGAGCAATGGACGGACCATTTCCTCAGGCCCGCGCACGCGCTGATGAGCCGCGTGCCGATCTTCGCCATCCTGGGCAACCACGACCAGGACCACGCGAACTACTACCGCTATATCTGCAATCCCACCCCCGAGCACCGGTACACCTTCACCTACGGCAACGCCCAGTTCTTCATGATCGACACCAAACGCGACGTAGCCGTGGGGAGCGAACAATACCAATGGCTTGAGAAGGAGCTCGCCAAGTCCAAGGCGACCTGGAAGTTCGCGGTGCACCACTTCGCCCCCTACAGTTCCGACGAGAACGACTACGGGGACACGTGGAAAGGCCAGCAGTCCCCTCGCGGCGACTTGAAGCTCCATCCACTGGTGGGCCTGTACGAGAAGTATGGGCTCGACATCTGCTTCTATGGCCACATCCACGACTACGAGCGGACCTGGCCCATCCGCGGCGACCAGGTCGATCCGGCGCACGGCGTGATCTACCTCCAGGTCGGCGGCGCCGGCGGCGGACTGGAGAACTACGCGCCCACCCGCTCCTGGTTCACCGCCAAGGTCCATCGCGACCATCACTTCGCGTTCGTCACCATCAGCGGCAAGACCCTGTACCTCCAGGCCATCGACCAGAACGGCGTCCTCTTCGATCAGATCACGCTATACAAATGAGGTCGTGAAGGCAAACCGCCGGCGACGCGCCAGCGTTGGGGTCATTTGCGATCTGTGGTTTGAATTGGTTTCGAGCTTCGGATTTCCAGTTTGCCAGCAGGTGTATCGGCGTATCTGCACGCGTGCAATAGGGGTTCATGGAAACTGCGGAATGTCATTCCCGCGAAGCACAGACGTAAAACGTCTTCACGCTACCGGCCATCCGACAACTGTATCTCCCATGCGACGCCGCTTCGCGCTGCCAGTTCCACTTCCGCCCGTTGGACTGCCCCGATGGCAAGCGGGACTCGGGTTCCATCGGGTCGGATCGCGGTCGCCGTGACGGGCTTGCCGGCCAGGCCGTAGTCCGTTGGGTTCAGGTCGAGACGCGAGGCGAACGGACTGTCCGAGACGTTGGCGAACAGCAGCACGACCTTGTTCTCCCGGTCGATCCGCCAGGCGCCGGTCAGGATGGCGTCGGTCGTGACGAGCCACTCGCCGCTCCACTGCCAGTCCGCCGTGACCTTGGGGACCTGTCCTGCGAAGCGCGGCGGACGGGCCATGTGACCTCGGTAGAAGTACTCGCGGAGCAGCCATCGCAGCGCGATGCAGTCGCGGAGGAACGGGCCGGAATCCGCCCGCTCGATGGCCTCCGGGCCAAACCAGCCGATCTGCTCGCCGTAGACGAGTTGCTGTCCGGCCTTCATGCGATTGGCGAGGTCCTGGGTCGGGCCGCCACGATAGGCGCGACCGAACATCTGGAGGGCCCCGCCATAGACCGCGGAGAACGCGGGCACCATGTCCTGCTGCTGCCAGTGCCAGGTGAGATAGCCGTCAAACCACTTCACATATGGCTCCGCGTTGCACTCGGTGGTGAGCATGCGGTCGGCAGGCTTGGCGGCGCGGATGGCGTCGAGCATCTTCCAGTAGCCTTCGGTCCACCAGTGGCCTCCGCCGAGAGCGTGGCCGTGAGAGGCGTCGAAGCACAGTCGCGGCTGGGCCGCCGCGATCTGGTCGATATAGACGCCGCTGACGCCATACTCGTTGAACAGACGCAGCACGATGTCACTGACCCGCCCCTGCCACAGGGACGTCGTCGGGCACATGACCGCCAGCTTGACGCTGTTGCCGTCGGTCTCCTTGCTGCCGTAGCTTTCGGTGCACGGAGTGCCCCCTTCCTCCTTGGTCGCGGCGGGCAGAGCGGTCCGCGTGAATTCCCAGTCGTCGGCGCCCTTGTCGCGGATGTCCCAAAGCCGGCCGTTGATGTAGGGCATCGGATGGACGCCCGCGGCCTTGAGTTCCGCGACGCCCTCGCGAAATCCGTCCTTCACCGGGAAGTAGTGAGGGTAATCGTTGTCGAAGGGGATCTGGTGCCAGTTGTACCAGTGAAAGCCGGTCGGCACACCTGTCGCCTGGGCGAAGGCCTTGACTCGCGGTACGCACTCGGAGGCGGGGCCCCCGGTCATGACCCACGCGGGCAGCTCTCGCATCCATTTGGGCGTGTCTTCCCGGCCATCGGGCCCGAGCGAGGGCCACCATTTCGCCTCCTGGATGACCCAGGACCGGTAGATCATCGCGGCGTCGAACCAGTCTCCGCGCAGCAGTTGCCACCGCGCCTGGCCCGGCAGCTCGAAGCCGACGCCCGGCTTGCCCATGTTCGGGACCGGATGGTCAAAGGTGAAGGCGACCGCGTGTTTCTCGGGCCGGCCCTGGGCGAAGATGTCCTTCGTCGATCCGAACGGGTCGTGCATGCCCACGTACAGGCCGGTGCGACGGGCCCGGTTGTAGGCGGCCATGTACTGCATGGGGGTCCATCCGCCGGGATAGACGCCTCCCCGCTTGCTTGCCTTGGTCCACATGTCGGACAGCTCGATCCCCGACGTGACCTGCGCGAAGACCTTGCTGCCCTCGCCCAGGTCCCGCACCGACACCTGGGGGAACACGACGCGCCACAGGGCCCATTGCGGATTGTCACTCGCGATCTTCAGGTCCCAGATCAGCGCGCCGGCGCTCGCGTCGACGCTAAGCGTCACTTCCACGCCGATTCCCGCCAAACGACCGTCGGTCGGGTCACGAAACACAAGCGTGTGCCGGTTGCGGGTCTCACTGTAGGCTGCATACGCCTGTTTCCAGCCGGAGTCGGCGGTGATAGTGAGCAGCTCCTTGCTCGTCGCGTCGCGCAAGGTCACAGCGAACAGCGGCAACGGCTCGGCGGCCAGCAATTCCTGGCCCGTCGCGGCGTCGGTCAGGCCGCTGACGAGGAGGCCGTGCTCCACCTTCTCCAGGACGATCCGCAGGTCTCCTGCCGCAATCTCGACGCGGCCGGGCGCCGATGCATTTGGCGGCGATCCCGCAGACGCGCCGGCGCAGGGGCTGCCCGCGATCAGGCACAGCCACACTCCACAGACCAGCAACCCAGCGGACACAAGACGCAAGCGAGCGATCGTCTGTTCTGTCATACGCAGTCCTCCACATCATTGCCCTCCTCGCGGCAAAACCGACGAGGAGGGTCAGCTAATCGCAACCGGTTGGCTGCCGAACGATCCTGTCGCACCTGAAGGGATCAAGTGTCCTGCATCAAATCCACAATCTCCTGCGCATTCTGGGCGGCGACCACCGCCCGGCAGAACGCCTTGGAGCGGGCGAGCCTCGCCACGTCGGCCAACGCCTGCACGTGCGGGCCGCTCTGATCGGGCGAGCCAACGAGAAGATCCGCGCCGTGCCTCTTGACGGCCTCCACGATTTCCCGGTGTACGCTCCCCCGGCCCTTCTCCCGAATCACCGCCACGCCCTTGCGGGCCGCCAGATCGCCGACGTAGTTGAGGTACCGCTCGGCGTTGGCCTCCATGTCGTGCTCGTATTCGACCTGCTCGTCCTGCAGGAAGATCCGCGCCCGGAGCAACTCCTCGACCGCGGTGGTGTTGACGACGTAGCAGACGATCAGTTCCGCCTCGCAGGACGAGGCCAGGCAGATGGCGTACCGGGCGCCCGTGATCGAGGGCTCGCTGCCGTCGATGTAGACCATGATTCGCTGGATGGGTTTACGCACGATCGGCCTCCCTGGCTTTTTGTCGTTTCCTGTCCAGATTCTCCTTGACCATCTTCATGAGGGTGAACATGTCCCGCTCGTTCTCCTCGAGCCGCCCCTCGATGCCGCGCACGGCCTCCTTCAGGTCCGGAATGGCGATCTTCTCGAGGGCGTTGACCTTCCGGATCGTCCGCTTGACCTCGTTGGCCAGCCGCAACAGGGAGATCTTCAGCTCGGCCAGCTTGCCCAGCACTCGCAGGACCTCCTTGAAAGACCGGATCGAGCCGTCGATCCAGAAGCTCGTGCCCATCGGACTGTAATAGGGACTGCGATCCGTGAACTGGGTCTCCACGACGGGCAGGTTGACGCCCATGACCCGTCGGGAGCGAACCGTGATCTCGGCCGCAATGTTCACTGCGCCGGTCAGGTATTGCATCTTGAGCCGGCCCATGTCGAGAACCGCCTCCTCCAGCGTGTGATACGCCTGCGCCAGGGCGCGATCCACGCGCTCCTGGTGATCCGCGGTCTGGTCCACCATAGCCAGCAGCTCGACGATGAGGATGTTCCGCTTCTGGTCCAGGAGTTCATAACCCTGCTCCGCGAACTTCAGCTCGCTCCTCAGACGCAGCAGATTCGTCTTCGTCGGCGCTCGATCGGCCTGTGCCATAGGAATTCCTGTCTACGCCCCGTAGTACTTCTCGATCTCCTCTTCGGTGATCCGGTGCAGCTCGCTGGCGGGCAGGGATCGTAGGACCTCCCAGCCCAGATCCAGCGTCTGCTCGATGCTGCGGTTCTCCTCTTTACGCTGCGAAATGAACTTCTGCTCGAACTCTTTTCCGAATTCGAGGTAATTGTGGTCCAGCGGCGTCAATTCCTCCTCGCCGATCACGGACGCGAGGTTCCGCACGTCCTTCACGTGGCTGTACGCCGCGAAGAGTTGGCTCGCCAGGTGCGGATGGTCGCCGCGGGTCATGCCCTCCCCGATCCCGTCCTTCATCAGTCGCGAGAGCGAGGGCAACCCCGCCACCGGCGGATAGATCCCCCGGCCGTCCATCTCCCGCTCGAAGACGATCTGCCCCTCCGTGATGTACCCCGACAGGTCGGGGATCGGGTGCGAGATGTCGTCGTTGGGCATGGTCAGAATGGGCAGCGAGGTGATGGAGCCGGGGTGGTCCTTGATCATCCCCGACCGCTCGTAGAGTTCCGCGAGGTCCGAGTAGAGGTATCCGGGATACCCTTTTCGGGACGGGATTTCGCCGCGGATCGTGGAGATCTCGCGCAGCGATTCACAGTAGTTGGTCATGTCGGTCATGATGACCAGGACGTGCATTCCCTCGTCGAAGGCCAAGTGCTCCGCGAGGGTCAGCGCCGTCCGTGGCGTGATGAGCCGCTCGATAGACGGGTCGTCCGCCAGAGACAGGAACAGCGCGACGTTGTCGAGCACCCCGCTCTCCTCGAACGAACTCATGAAGAACCGCGCGACGTCGTGCTTGACCCCCATGGCCGCGAAGACGACCGCGAATTCCGTCTTCGTCCCGCGGATTCGCGCCTGGCGCGCGATCTGGGCGGCCAGCTCGTTATGTGGAAGGCCGTTCCCCGAGAAGATCGGGAGCTTCTGGCCGCGGATGAGGGTGTTCATGCCGTCGATGGCGGAGATGCCGGTCTGGATGAAATCGCGCGGGTACTGGCGAGCGGTCGGGTTGATGGCCATGCCGTTGACGTCGCGTTCCACGCGGCCCCGGGGCGGCGGCCCGCCGTCGATCGGGAGTCCCAGGCCGTTGAAGATCCGCCCGAGCATCTCACGCGAGACCGGCAGCGTCAGCGGCTCGCCGCGGAATCGCACCCGCGTGTCGGGCAGCGCCAGGCCTGCGGTCCCCTCGAAGATCTGGGCAATGACCGCGTCGGTCGAGGACTCCAGGACAATCCCCAGGCGGGTGTTCCCAGTCCGGTCGACGCACTCGATGAGCTCGCGGTACCCCACGGCGTGGGTCCGGCCGACGAACACGAGCGGGCCGTCGATCTTGTCGACGCCAATGTACTCACGTCCGGACAGCAGACGTCGGTTTCGCATCTCGGGCATGCAGGGCCTCCAACTGGTCCATGGCTCGTTCCAGGTGGGCTTCGATCTTGTCGAACCCCGCGAGATCGTCGTTGGCGAGCGAGAACTTCATTCGCATGATCTCCTGGTACACTTTCAGCTTCTTGACCTCCATCAGGGTCGCGCCGTCGCGGATGACAGCGGAGCCCCGCTTCCAGTACGCGACGAGGATGTGCAGCATCCTCGCCTGTTTGCGGATCACCGAGAAGGCGTCGATCTTGTCGTAGGCGTTCTGCTGGAGAAAGGCGTTCTTGAACAGCGAGCACACTTCGAGGATGAACCGCTGGGTATCGGGCAGCGCATCGGGTCCCACCAGCTTGACCACCTGTTGCAGGCGGACCTCGCGGTGCAGCAGGTCCATGATCTCCGTCCGGTCGGCCGCCCATTCGGCGCCCACCTGCCGCTCCCACCAGGGAATCACGTCCCCGAGGTACTCGCTGTAGCTGTCGAGCCAGGAGATGGCGGGATAGTGGCGTGCGTTGGCCAGGCCGCGGTCGAGGGCCCAGAAGCAGCGGATGAACCGCTTCGTGTGCTGCGTCACAGGCTCCGAAAAGTCCCCGCCCGGCGGGGAGACCGCGCCGATGATCGTGACGGACCCGCGTCCGCTGCCCAGCGTCTCCATGGAGCCCGCCCGCTCGTAGAATTCCGCGATCCGGGTCGGCAGGTACGCCGGGAAGCCCTCCTCCGCGGGCATCTCCTCCATGCGCCCCGACAGCTCGCGGAGGGCCTCCGCCCATCGCGACGTCGAGTCGGCCATGACCGCGACGTCGTAGCCCTGGTCGCGGAAGTACTCCGCCATGGTGATGCCGGTGTAGATGCTGGCCTCGCGGGCGGACACGGGCATGTTCGACGTGTTGGCGATCAGGATGGTCCGCTCCATGAGGGACCGCCCGGTGCGCGGGTCCACCAGCTTGGGGAACTCGGTCAGGACATCGGTGATCTCGTTGCCGCGCTCGCCGCAGCCGATGTAGACGATCAGATCGGCGTCGCACCACTTGGCGATGGCCTGCTGCGTCATCGTCTTGCCGGTGCCGAAGCCGCCGGGGATGGAGACGGTGCCGCCCTTGGCCGCAGGGAACAGCGTGTCGATCACTCGCTGGCCGGTGACGAGCGGAATGTCGAGAGCCAGGCGGCTGCGAACGGGACGCTGCACGCGGATGGGCCATCGGTGCATCAGAAACAGGTCCTGCGTCCGCCCATCGGGGGTCTTCAGGACCGCGATGCGATCCTCGACGGTGTAGTCCCCCTCCGCAACGATGGATTCGAGAACGCCTTCGTCGCCGGGCGGGACGAGGATCTTGTGCAGGACGTTTCCGGTCTCCTGGACCGTGCCGAGAATCGCGCCGCCTGCCAGGCGGTCCCCAGCCTTGGCGGACGGGACGAAATGCCATTTCTTCTCGCGATTCAGCGAGGGGACGGTGATGCCCCGCCGGATGTAGATGTCCGATATTGCACGGATCGCCTCCAGGGGCCTCTGAATCCCGTCGTAGATCGTGCCCACCATGCCGGGACCGAGCTCCACCGACAGCGGCATGCCCGTCCCGTAGACGGGATCGGATGGCGCGATGCCCGTCGTGTCCTCGTAGACCTGGACGACGGCGCTGTCGGCTTCGAGCTTGATCAGCTCGCCGACGAGCCCTTCCTCGCCGACCCGGACCAGCTCGAACATCCGGGCGTCGCTGATCCCCATCACCTCGATGACGGGACCGTTCACCCGCCTGACACGTCCTATGATCCTCTGCGTCATATCTACTCATTCGCAAACAGACAATCGTGTATCATCGCGTGAATCCTGCGACGGTTCCGCAGCATCCGCGTCTTGACCTGGTTGTTGAAGGCGGTCCGCCCGTCGGAAGCTGTCAGGACGACACCTTGACCCGCCAGGGGCGGCGCCGCAGACAACTCCAGGACAACCTGCCGGCCGGCGGCGGCCTGGACCTTCCGTGCCGCCTCCGAGAGCAGTCCCTCGTCAATCCGGGCACACTCCTTCTCAGAGGCGTTGACGTCCGCGCGGTCCGCGTCCAGGCCCACGGCCGCCTGGGCGATCCAGTCCACGAGCGAGGACCGATACGCCGGCTCGTCGATCAGGGCCGCCAGACGTTTCTCGACTCGATCCAGAACATCCTGCGTGACGTCGGCCCGTTGGCGGAGCGACCGGCGTTTGGCCTCCCGCTGGGCGGCCCAGACCGCCTTTTTGCGGATCGTCTCCGCCCGATCCTGGGCTCGGGCGCGGGCCTCGTTCAGGATCGACTCGACCTGCTGCTGGACGAACCGTTTCTTCTCAGCGACCCGGGTCTCGGCCTCTTTGACGATGGCGGCAGCCTCCGCCTTGGCGTCGGACTCGATGTCCGAGATCAGCGACGTCTTGTCCTGCTCCTGTGGTTCCATGCGATGCTGCACCCTGTCACAATCGAATTCCGATGGCCGCGTTGACCAGTTCCCGGATTCCCGGCCGATCCGGCTCCCGGCCTTTGCGGTCCGGGATCTCCACGATCAACGGGAAGCTCGCCGTGAACAGGTACTTGTCCACGAGCGGGCGGATCATGTCCGCGACGCGTTCGGTGATGATGATGATGCCGGCCTCCCGATCCTCGATCATCGAGACGAAGGCGCGGTGCGCCTCCTCGGCGTTCCGGGCCGTCTTTCCGGACACCCCGACCATCTCGAAGCCGAGCACGGTATCCTCGTCCCCTAGAACCGAGTACTTCATGGGCCCTCTACACCTTGCCCAGAATCATCAGGGCCGTGATGAAACCGAACACGACCAGACCTTCCGCCAGGGCGACGAAGATCAGCGCCTGGCCGGCGATCTGCGGCTTTTCCGCCACCGCGCCCATCGCGGCGGCGCCGACGTGCGAAATGGCGATCCCGGCGCCGATCGCGCCCAGGCCGAAGGCAATGGACGCTGCGATCAGGCCGTACTTGACGTTCTCCGGCGGCTTCACCACCTGCGCCGCGGCCTGCTGCGATTCGCCCGTGGCGCCGAACACACTGGTGCAGAACACAGTCGCGACGATAGCCATCACCGTGGCCAGCACGACCAGGCTCTGCGTGATGTTCAGTTTCAGCTTGCTTTCCGCATCATCCATAGGCTCGACCCTTTCCCTACCCCTCGCTGTCCAGCGAAATGGGCGTGTACAGTTTCCCGGTTCCGTGAAAGAACTTCGTGAAGAACTCATAATAGCTCAACCTCAACGCCTGGATGCCCGCCGAGAGGCCCTCCAGGGCAATCACCAGGATATTGCCGAGGATGAGCAGGAGAATCGAAGCGATCCCCGACGTCATCTCGGCCAGCGTGAAGAAGCTGATCATCAGGCAGACGTGCGCGATGCCCAGTCCCGCGACTCGCATGAACGACAGCGTGTTGGACAGGTAGCCGCTGAAGATCTCCAGCAGCTCGACGACCCAGTGCATCATCGCGTTGAGCGCCGCCAGGACGGGATTCGTCCGGGAGGCAGATGGCTCGCCCTCCCGGCACCAACGATGATACGGCTCTTTCAGCAGCAGCAGGATCGCGGGCAATCCGACCAGCAGGAGCAGCCGCCCGCGCGACGGGAACTGCCCGTAGTCGTGCGCGACCAGATAGAAGGCGACGTAGATCCCGCCGGCGTACATCCAGGCGCCGAGGACGCCGCCCTTGTCGAAGATCAGTTCCGCCCATTTGCCCGTGCGGACGATGTTCACCCAGTTGAACAGCAGGCCGATCCCGATGACCGTGATGCCGAAGTAGATCGTGATGGCCAGAATGTCGAACACGTCTTTCACAGCGGAGCCCTCGGGCTGATGGCCCGTGACGATCCCGTGGAAATCGAACCACAGCGGCTCCAGGACCGCCATGCCGAAGAAGGAGCCGAACAGTAGGCCGAAGAAGACCGAGGACAGGCCGCACCACACAATCAGCCAGGAGAGCTGATGCCACCCCCTCCCTGCCGCCCGAATCCTGGGCAGGACCAGTCCCAGAACGCCCAGCGACATCAGAACGAGGCCCTGCCCGACGTCCGCGAACATGAGCCCGAACATCGCCAGATACAAGGGCATCACCAGCGGCGTCGGATCGATCGTGCCGTATCGCGGGACCCCGAAATTGCTGACCAGCATCTGGAAGGGCGCCAGCACCCGCGGATTGTCGAGACGCACCGGGACCTCGTCGCCGAGCGGGTCCCGCCCGGAGGCCTCGTGCCACTCCAGGTAGCATCGGCCCTCGCTCGCCCGGCGGATCGCCTCCGTCAGGCGGGCCTGCTTCTCCGCGGGCAGCCAGCCGGTGAAGACCATCGTCCGCGACACCGGCGTAAAGTGCGTCTGAATCCGGTGCAGCAATTCGCTGACCCGCAGATGGCTCCAGACCTCGCGCAGGTGCGGAACCTCCCGCTTGACCAGATCGTCCGCCTGCGTCTCCAGCTTCTTCTGTTCTTCGGCCAGGGTCTCGATCTTCGCGGACAGTTCCTTGAACGCGTCCTCCTTGACCGACCTGAGTTCCTCGGGCAACTCGATGGGGACCCACCCCGCGCCGTCGAGGACCCGCTGCACTCTCTCCGCGTCCCGCTTCATGGAGATCAGCAGGTAGTGGACGCTGTCGCGCTCCCGACCGACCGGGATGCTCACCGAGGGGAACTCCCTCAGTCCCTCCTCGAATCGGCTCGCATTCGATCCCGCGATTTTGCCGGTCTGCATGGCGATGAAGGACCGCGGCGCCGATGCGGTGATGTCCGAGAGCCCCGCGCCGTAGAGCACCATCTGCCTGCGGATGTCTTCGAGCTTCAGAACCTCCTGCTGAAGTTCCCGCTGCCTCTCGCGAATGGCGGTTCGCTCCGTGTCGATCCGAGTCAGCAGGCCTTTTTCCTTCTCCAGATCGACGGCCACCCGGCGCGTCAAATCCGTCTGGCTGGGCGGCGACGGGATGACACCGACCGTGTGCAGCAGCCCTTCGATCCGCTTGCGGAGGTCGGAGATCTCCGTGAGAGACGCCTGGACCCCGGCGACGACCGGCGCCGCGTGCTGCGCCGGCTCGCCGATCTCCGACGTGCTGATGAACTGCATCACGCCCTCGCCCAAGAGCGATTCGGTGACCCGCTCGGCGTCCTTCTGCAGGACCACCGCGAACAACTGCGTCATCCGGCTGGTGAAGATCATATCAGGCCCTCGATCCGCTCCGGCTGGAGCCCCTGCTGGTGCGCGTTGAGGACGATGCGGACCCGATCCAGCTCGTTCTTCTTCAGCACGAAATACGCGACGATGATGCCGACCGTGAACGGATAGCCCGCCAGGATCCGCTGGACCTCCTGTCTCATGATCTCCTCCATGATCCGTCGGATCAGGAGCAGGCGGGAGACGCTGTCCGAAACCTGCGAGGATAGCAGCGCCGACAGGCCCGGATACCGCGCCTTGACGAACTCCTGCAGGATGGACGTGACGTTTTGGGCGCTGTACAGCTCGCTGATCGCGGCCTTGCTCAGATTGAACCCGCCGGGGACGATCGCCGCCAGGACGGTCTCCATCGGCAGATCGTAGAAGCTGCGAAGCCGGATGATCCAGTCGATGTTCTGCAGGTCGATCCGCACACCCGCCAGCCGCTCCGCGATGGCCCGATCCCGCCGGTCCAGACGCCCGATGGCCGACAGGAGATTGGCGTAATAGAAGTGATCGAGGGCGATCTCCAGGCGAAACAGCGAGCCCTCCGACTCCGCCGTGTGGCTGTACTTGCGGATAATCAGGCTGTACGGCGTGCCCTCGCACACCCCCGCGATCTCGTCGAAGCCCTGGGCGTTCACCACGATGTCCATCGGAATGTCGTGCAGGATGGGCTCGTACAGGATATAGTGCGCGCTGGGCTCCGCCGGCCGGCCGCGGACCACCCGGTCGAAGAAGACCCGGATCGCGTTCTTGAGATTGTCGATTTCGAACTGGCACAGCAAGGCGTCCACCAGCTCGACGGACTCGCGATGCAGATGGCCCTTGAGGTTGCGATACAGATCGATCTCGTCCCGGAGCAGTTCCAGCTCCGCCTGGCGGAGATCCCCGGTCGCCGAGTAGATCTCATCGAGTCGGGCGAAGGGCGTCTCGCGCAACTGGGCCAGCGCCGCCTCCAGCGAGGGGGCCCTCGCCAACTGCTGAAAGACTCGATCGGGCAGGATCTTGCTGATCCGCGCACGCAGCTTGGCGTTCACCAGCGAGTATTTGGCCAACGGACCTGCCATCACGGCCCGTCCATTTCAGGCTCGACGCTCAGGATGGCGTTGCAGATCCGGGTCACCAGGCCCTCGATGGCCTTCGCCTTGCCGTCGAGCAGGGCCTGGGCCTGCCGCTCGGCCTGTTCGAGGGTCTCGGCCGCAAGCCGTTCGGACTCGCGCTGCGCCTCCTCCTCCGCGGCCTGCACGATCCCTCGGGCCTGCTGACGGGCCCCCGCGGCCCGCTCGGACGCCTCCCGGTCGGCCGCCAGCCGCATCTCCGACGCCTGCTGGCGGGCCTGCTGGAGGATCTCCCCGATCCTCGACTCCGTCTCCAGGATCTCCTTGACGATCTTCCTCATACGGTCCTGTCCCCTGTAATCCTTCCGGATACGGCCCATGACAACCTGGGCGAGGAAACCCACATTCGGCGATTATAGGCCAGACCGTCGCAACGGGTCAAGCCTCGTCCAGCCGGCATTGTCCGCCGGCAGAGCCCACCCGCCCCCTGCAAACCAGCCGGTGAACCCACGTGAGCAGGGACGCCAAGACCGCAGAGATCCTCCGCCTTGTCATTCCCGCGGAAGCGGGAATCCACGGTTCCGACGCACGACGAATTGGCTTGCAGGATATGCTCCGCCTGCCGCAGGGATCACACGAAGGTGCAAACGGGAGAATGCCCATGGAGATCCCAGATGCGACCCCGTTACTCACCCCACGGCCCCTTGATAGTGAGACTCCAAAATGTCTACAGCGTCCCGCGTCTCCGCAGCCAGCCTACCATGCCCGCGCCGATCAAGTCGAGGACGGGCTCCGATCGCGGGCAGGAGTCCATGCCTCTGACGCACGCCGCCTCCTTCACCAATTCCGGGCCGACGGTCCCATGCTCCGGCCCGATGCAGACGGCCACCCGCTTCGTTTCCGGGCAGGGCCAGCGTGCACCTTAGGCAAATTGGACTGGCGCGGTAAGGGTTTTTCGGAGAGAATCGCTTCTTGTGACATGCTTTTATACGAGTTGCCAAAGACAAAATCACGGGCGAGGCAGAGTTCAAGGAAATCAACGAGGCCAACGAGGTCCTCAGCGACCCCAAGAAACGGCCCAAGTACGATCAGTTGGGAGCCAACTGGAACCATCCGGAACGGCAGCCGGCGCCGCCGCAGGGCGGATTCAGTGGAGGTCACCCAGATGCTTCGGAATTCCATTTCAAGGGCACGCGCTTCAGCGGCTTCTTCGAGCAGTTCTTCGGCAGTCACGGCTGTCCATCCGGCGGTTTCGGCCGAACACGAGAGGATGGCGCAGGAGGCGAGACACTCGCCCAACGCGGCCAGGATATCGAGGGCGACATCCTGGTGACGCTCGACGAAGTTCTGCACGGTTCGACGCGCATGATTCATCTGCAGCGTGCCGATCCGCACACCGGGCAATCGGTCACTCAGACCTTGCGGGTGGAGATCCCATCCGGCGTTCGGGAAGCGCAGCTCATCCGTCTCGCGGGCAAAGGCCAGGCAGGCAGTGGCGGGGGCGACACGGACTTCAGCCAGACCGAACACTTGGATCGCTGGGATGACCGACCCGAGGTCTGCTTCGTCTTCGGGATCGACGCAATGCCCAATCGGGTCACCTTGGCGGAGGGCCTGCCGGAAGGCCTCTGGCAGCCCTTGCACCGGCCTTCCAAGTATGAGGTTCGCACGGAGCCGAGACAGCGGTCTGCGAACGTCAAGAAGCGGATCGTCCGAGAGCGGGGGTACGAGGACGTGCATTTGCAGTCCGAGCAGGTAGCCGAGTTCGACTCCCGTCCGACGAAGTGCCACAAGATCTACCGCATCGTCGTGCTGCGCAAGAACCTGTCCGTGGCGCAGGGCCAGCAGCGACTGTTCGACGAGATCCGCTGCTTCTTCTACATCAGCAACGACTTGGCGGAGGCAGGGAAACCATGCCCATACCTCACATCGGCAATCCGAGGCCCTGGGGCAAACATGCGATGAAGGGTCCAAAATGGGATGAGCAGGACACCGACGCACGAGGTCATTGCGACGACCAGGACAGTCATAATGATATGTACGTGTCTGGCATTCATGTAGCAGCGGTCTCCTAATGCCTCATGTAGCGGTCGAAGACCGTGATGACGGGTAGCGCATTGCCGTCGTCATCGAAGAAGCCGCGACTTCGCAGCGGGCCCTGGACAGCGGGCTCCCACCAGAAGACGCCCTTGCCGCGATTGCCCGGCGTGGCGAGGACCATCCGATGAACCTCGTCGAGGAATTGCCGCTGACCTTCGGGCGTCTCGGGAAAAGGCGCGAGCTTCTTACGGTACTCGACCGGTCGCCAGTTGTACGCGACCTCGACGAGAATGATGTCCTTCTTGTACTCGTTGGCCATGAAGATCAGGTTGTCGCGGAGGTCCAGGAGCGAGCCGTGCCACCAGGGATAGTACGATTGCCCGATGACGTCGTAGTTGATGCCATACGAATGCCACTTGTCGAAGAACCATTTCGTGCGTTCTTTGTCGCCGCCCTTGTCGATGTGGATCATGATGAGCGGGTGCGGAGCGTCGCCTCGGCCCTCCTCCACGCCTTCGATCCCGGCGTGCAACAGGTCCGCGAGGTTGTCCCAGTTGTCGGGCAGCTTGCCGTCGGGCCAGAGCATGCCGTTGCTGATCTCGTTGCCGATCTGGACCATGTCCGGCATGGCGTTGGCGTCGCGGAAGGCCAGGATTGTATCCTGCGTGTACTCGTAGACCGCGTGCACGAGTTCCTCGTGCGACTTGCCCTCCCACGCTTTCGGGATGAACTGCTTGGCAGGGTCGGCCCACGTGTCGGAATAGTGATAATTCAGCAGGAACTTGAAGCCGAGCTTCTTCGCATCCCGGGCCAGTGCGATGGTGTAATTGAGACTGTTCGGCAGACGGTTCGGCGTGTGGAACAGACGCAGGCGAATCCAGTTGTAGCCGTGATCCTTGAAGATCTGCAAGCCGGGCTTGGCCTGTCCCTCGTCCTGGAAGGCCGTGCCCCCCTGCTCGGCCTGTCGAAGAAACGACAGGTCCGCTCCGATCGCGTAGTCGCTCGCCCGCAGCGGTCCCGCCAGTCCAGCAATCATCGACAGCAACACTGAGAATCCACATCCGCTCTTCATGTCCAGGGCCTCCTTCCTTCATTGGCTTTTCGTGGGGCGGGTCGCCCGTGCGCCGCGCGTCAGTATAGTCGAAGGAACGTGGGGATCACATCGTATTCATGCAGAGCTTCCACAATCTCCAGAATCCCCGCGATCCAAACAAAAATCATCGCATCAAAGACACCACGCCGGAACACGCGAGGTCTGACCGTGTACTCCTCCGGCTCTCGGAGCCGCGAGAACGATGGCCAGAATCTCGGCGTTTGACGAGCGTACGCGTCAAACTCGCCGCCATGGACGGCTCGCAACCGTCTCTCCTCTGCACGGATCACAAACGGGTAGTACAGCATGAAAGCGATGAGGATGATTGCCGCCGCGGTGACGCTCTCGCTGGCCAGTCCCACCCCGACACCACCCAAAAGGCTGAAGAAATACAGCGGATTACGACAGGCAGAGTACGGACCCACCGTGATGAGCGTGTTCGTCTTGTACCCGCAGATGTACAGGGAGCACCACAGTCGGCCCACAGTGGCCACACCGATAAGCACCAGCCCTGCAGCGAAGAAGACATCGCTCACAATGCTGGTGCCCTCCCAGGCACTCTGAGAAACCAGGGCCAACAGGCCCAGGACTGCGGCAAACAGCCAACTGAACAGTTTCCTTCTCTTCTGAAAATAGTTTCTGGCCATGAATCCTCCTGCGTAACTGCCGTCATGCCGTCCAGACGGAGAAGCTCTACAGAATCAGTTGCCAGTAACCGACGTCGATCCACCAGCCAAACTTGAAGCCGATTTGTCCGAACTGGGCGACCTTGCGGAACAACCGGCACGCCCAATGGCCGAAAGTCGCCGCGAGTCAGAACGCGATAATCGCGCCGACCTGGAGCAGAACCTGGCAGAGACCGCCGCCGTCGATTTCTACGGTGAGCGAGCCGGAGTCGCTTTCGACGAAGGTATCGGTGCCGACAAAGGTGAACAGGCCGCGACCGGCCAGGTACAGGCCGAAGTGCTCCGTGGGAAAGAACCGCACCCCGCCGCCAACACCAAGCGAAAACCGCGTGAGCGAGTCGGACCCGGAGATGGAGGGATCGAGATGCGTGGCTCCGACCGTGGCGACCGCGAACGGCTGCCACCGCCCATCGACGAGGATGTACGTCCCGCCGATGTGATAGTAGTCCAAATCAAGATCAGAGAGCGTCTCGCCGGCGAACAGCCCACCTTCGGATTCCAGTTCCGTCTCCTGTCGGCTCACGAAGAACTCCAGTTGCGTTGCCTCGCCCACACGGATGTCCAGAATCGCACCCCAGCAGGCGGAATCGTCGATTTCGAATTCTTCGCCGCTGTCGGCGTCCTCGATGTCGCCGCTGAAGCAGTAGCCGTAGAACGGCGTGAACTCGACCGCCTTCAGTTCCGCCGCAGCCGCCGCCCGATTCAGCCCGACCGCTGCGCAAGCCGCCAGCACGATCCACCGTCCGCTCATGGGTCCGCCCTTTCGCCAGAAGTCGTCTCCATCCGTCGCTGAGGCATCGCCCCGGCGGGCGAGCCGTTGTCTGCGAGCCCTCGGGCCGGGCTGTCCGCGGTCAATCGGTAATCGCACATCTTCGCATCGACAAACCCGGGATCGGCAACAATCGAGTGCAGATCGAACCCCCGCTGCCGCCGGAATGCGTCGAATTCCGCGGGCCCGACGGAGGTCTGTCCCCAGAGCCAGATCGCCCTCTGCGACTGATGCCAGCAGTTGTAGTCCATCGTCAGGGCGCTCGTCCAGTCGCGCCCGTGCAGTCGCAGGAGGCTGTCCGTTGCATTGCTGAAGATGTTGTAGCACACGACCATGTTCGAGGTCGCGGCGCTATTGTCGTAGAACATCAGGTGCCGTCCGTTGCGGTCCGGGCGTTGGTGATGTCCCCAGCCGAAGCCGGCGCCCACGCAGGTGTTGTGCTCGAAGCGGATATTGCTCGTCCGGCTGCTCTCGTCACGATTCCAGTATTCGAACGAGTATTCGCAATTCCAGATCACGTTGTTGCGATAGACGATACTCTCCTGGACGTTCGTTCCGCTGCCCTGGTTGGTCAGTGCGGCGTCGTAGATCTCCCACAGCCGGCACCCTTCCACGAGGCAATCGCGTGCACTGGCCCAGAACTCGATCCCGTTGCCATACCGCACGGGCGTCCCGCTGGCGTTCGTGTGCTGGTGGCCGCCGCCGATGTAGGACAGGTCGCAATCGCGGACGACGATGCCCCGCACGCCTGATCCGCCGATGCCGTGAGCGGCGCCGTAGCGCAGCGCCAGGTTCTCGAAGGTCACATAGCTCTTGCCGGACTGGTCGATGATGTGCCTCTTGAGGGCCAGCTCTATGCTGCGATGGGCGTCGGCGGGATTGCCGTTCGACCAGAGCTTCACCTGCCTGGCGGCGGCATCGTAGAAGAAGTCGCCCGCCTCCCGGAGATCCGCGCGGCTCCACTTCTTCACACCGGTGTCCGCGCCGTCATCGAAGATGATATTACCCACGTCCACGGACAGAGCAGTTGAGTCGTCGCTCCGAGCGGTGGTGGCCCAGATGCTGCCGCCCTCGCAGGCCCAATCCGAGGGCAAGTTCATCGCGACCGAGCCGACCAAGGCAGGCTTGGCCCCCTCTCCAAAGGCGCCGTAGGTCACTCGGGCGGTGCTGTCGCCACTGCGGGGCACGAGCTGGCCGCGCCACAGGCCGCCGCGTCGGAACCGGACGCTGTCGCCCGGCTGCAACGACGCCGCGTTCACTTTGTCCAGGGACCGCCAAGCCGTTTCGGGGGTCAATCCGCCCGCGGCGTCGTCGCCCTGAATCGCATCGACATAGTAGTTCCTCGTCGGCTGCGCGACCTCTGTCGCCGAAATCTCCCCTGCCATGGCGAGCCAGACCACCACCAGACACATGACGCATGAAGACCTGCCCATTCGAGACACCCTGCCAACACCAACGCTACAGTTTCACCTGGCGGACCTCGCCCGCCGGCCGGGAGGCTATCCTACCACAACCCTCCCCGTCCCGCATCCGACGTTCTGCAATGGGGTCCATGATCGTAGTCGCAGCCTCGAGTCAGATGGCGAGACGCCGCCCGGACCTTGTCATTCCTGCGCCAAGCAGGAATCCATTTGCCGGGGTTTGCGACGTGCCCCAGGAACTGGATTCCCGCGTTCGCGGGAATGACAATCCAGGGTCTTCGCGAACCCCTCTTGCACGCGAGCAAGTGCGGTCCTGCACCCACGCCCCCAGCAGGCCGGCACGCGACCTTGACGGAACGCCGCCGAGTTCGTATGATACGCGATTCTTTTTGGAGATTTCGAGGACCATCAGATGTCGGATGAAAGCAAGCACAATTACAAGGATACCGTGAATCTGCCGGAAACCAGCTTCGCCATGAAGGCCAACCTGGTGCAGCGAGAGCCCCAGATGCGAAAGCAGTGGGCCCAGCAGAAGATCTACGAGAAGATTCGCGAGGCCCGCAAGGGTAGCCCGCTGTACATCCTGCACGACGGCCCCCCCTACGCCAATGGCGACATCCACATGGGGCACGTCATCAACAAGGTGCTCAAGGACTTCGTGATCAAGTACAAGACGATGACCGGGTTCGACGCGCCATACATCCCCGGCTGGGACTGCCATGGCCTGCCCATCGAGTCGAAGGTCATGACCGACCTGGGCGCGAAGGCCCGCGAGATGTCCAAGCCCGAGATCCGCAAGGACTGCATGAAGTACGCCGGCAAGTACGTCAAGATCCAGGGCAAGCAGTTCCAGGATCTCGGCGTATTCGGCAATTTCGAGGAGCCTTACCTGACGTTCAAGCCCGCCTACGAGGCAGGCATCCTGGAGGTCTTCGCAGAACTGGTCGGCAAGGGCCTGGTCTACAAGCAGCTCAAGCCGATTCACTGGTGCGTCGGCTGCGAAACCGCCCTGGCGGAAGCGGAACTGGAGTACAAGGACGTCGCCTCCCCCAGCATCTTCGTCAACTTCCCTGCGACGGAGGAGGCCGTGCAGCGGCTGATCGAGCTGGGACTCGTCACGACAGACCAGGCCAAAGAGGCCCGCGTCTGCTTCATGATCTGGACGACGACCCCCTGGACGCTGGCGGCCAATCTGGGGGTCGCGGTCCATCCGCACCTCGACTATACCACGATCAGCTATGAGAAAGACGGGCGTAAGTACGTCTCCGTCGTCTCGACGGACCGGCTCCCGGCCGTCGTGAAGGCCGGCGGGCTCGCCGAGGGCCAGTACGCAGTCGCCGACAAGGCGGTGCGAGGCAGCACGCTGGACGATCTGCGATACAAGCATCCCTTCGTCGAGACCAACCCGACCGACAAGGACGCCTACATGGTGGTCCTGGCGGACTATGTGACGACCGAAGACGGCACGGGTCTGGTGCACACCGCGCCCGGGCACGGCCTGGAGGACTACATGGCAGGCCAGATGTACGGGCTGGCGGTCTACTCCCCGGTCAATAACGACGGCACCTATGACGACACCGTACCCGAGTGGCTCCGCGGCCAGAGCGTCCTGAAGGTCGAGAAACAGGTGAACGGCTGGCTCCAGGAGCACGGCTGGCTCTTCGCCCAGAGCCAAATCACGCACAGCTATCCCCACTGCTGGCGGAGCCGGGACCCGGTGGTCTTCCGAGCGACGGAGCAGTGGTTCGTGGGCGTGGACAAGGAGTCGCCCGACACCGGCAGGACCCTCCGCCAGATGGCGATGGAGAGTCTCGACCACGTGCAGTGGATACCCGCCTGGGGTCAGAAGCGAATCGCTGGCATGCTCGAATCGCGACCCGACTGGTGCATCAGCCGCCAGCGGAGCTGGGGTCTGCCGATCCCAGTCTTCACGATGCCCGACGGGCGGGTCCTGCTGACGAAGGAATCGGTCCTGGCGGTGGCCAAGTACGTCGGCCAGCACGGCTCGGACAGTTGGTTCACCCACACGCCCAGACAGATCCTGGGCGACGACTTCAAGCTGCCTGAGGGCTTCAACCTCGACGAGCTGCAAAAAGAGGAGAATATCTTCGACGTGTGGTTCGAGTCCGGATGCAGTTGGTACAGCGTCTGCTCCCGGCGGGAGGGCTGGCCGGTGCCGGTGGACATGTACCTAGAGGGTTCGGACCAGCATCGTGGCTGGTTCCAGCTCTCGCTGCTGCCGGCGCTGGGGGCAATCTCCAAACCGCCCTTCCAGCGGGTCCTCACGCATGGATTCACCGTCGATGAGAAGGGCATGAAACAATCCAAGTCGCTGGGCAACTACGTCAACGCCCAGGACGAGATCACGAAATACGGCTCGGACATCCTGCGCCTGTGGGTCTCCAGCGTCAACTACCAGGAGGATGTCCGCTGCAACGACGATCTGATCGGACGGACCCAGGACGCCTACCGCAAGATCCGCAACACCCTGCGATACCTGTTCGGCAACATCAACGATTTCGATCCCGCCAAGGACGCAGTTCCCTACGAACAGATGCTCGACATCGACAAGTGGGCGATGCAGCAGCTCCAGAAGCTCATCGCGGAAGTGACCGCGGCCTACGAGGAGTTCACCTATCACCGCGTGTTCTCGCTGCTGTACAACTTCTGCTCGGTCGAGATGAGCAGCATCTACATGGACGTGCTGAAAGACCGGATGTACTGCGACGCCAAGGAGGGCCTGTCCCGCCGGAGCGGACAGACCGCGATGTATGAGGTCCTCAGCGCCCTGGTGCGGATGCTCGCGCCGATCCTCGTCCATACGGCCGAGGAGGCATGGGAGGCGATGAAGTCCAAGCCGGAGGATTGCGAGAGCGTACATCTGGCCCACATGCCCAAGGTCGATCCTGCCATCGACTATGCAGGCCAGGAGCTCAAATGGCAGTACCTCATGTCCCTGCGGGACAAGGTCCTGCGGGTCCTGGAAGGCCTGCGGAAAGACAAGGTGATCGCCAGCAACCAGGAGGCTGCGGTCACTATGCGCTGCACGACTCCCGATGCGGCAGCACTGAAGGAGTTCGGCCTGAGCCAGTTCGCCGCCCTGTGCATCGTCAGCGAGGTCAAGCTCGAAGAGGGCGCGGACGAAACCGTCGTGATGGCCGCCAAGAGCACCCATCCGAAGTGTCAGCGGTGCTGGAACTACTGGCCGAGCGTGGGAACGGACAGCGAACACCCCAGCATCTGCGCGCGGTGCGCTGAGGTCGTTCGCGCATAAAAGAAAGCGTGCCGGGCATCGTTGCTCGGCACGCAGGTCTGGCAAACGGAAATATGCACGAACCGCCCGCGGAGTATCCCCCGGGCGGAATGACGCCGCAGTTACTTGGCGGCCTTGGCTCCGCCCTTGGCGGGCGCTGCGGCGGCCGGCGCCGGGGCGGCTGCGCCAGGAGCGGCGGCTCCCGGAGCGGCTCCAGCAGCGGCTTCTTCCGCTTTGGCCTTCTTGCCTGCGGCGCTCTTGCGATGCGCCACCTTCGGGAGACCCAGCACCGGGTCGCCCTCGTTCCATCGTTCCTCGTCCTTGAGGACGTCAATCCGCTCGGCCCGCGTCAACACGTTGCGGTGCCGCACCAGTGCGTTCTTCAACTTAAGAGAAGGGTCTATGGACATCTACTGTTTCTCCTTTATTTGCCTGATCTTCATCCCATAGGCGTCGCTGAAGTAATTCGGGGCAAACGATTCCAGGCCGGATGGGGCCTTGCCCTTGTACAGTTTTCCCACTTCAGCGATCCTTTGTTTCGTCTTCGCGACATCCGCACTGCTATAATAGTCCGTCGTCACCAGCAGGTGCCCGTCGCCGGAGGGCAGCACGGCGGGGTTCAACCCCTGTTCCGCAAGGACCTTTCGTATCAGTTCGATCGGCAGCGACACGACCGAAATGCCGTGATCCGCAAAGTGCTTCACGACCGGATCGAAATCCTCTTTCGTCCTGGACCGAGCCAGAACGATGCAATTGTCGCCCTGGACCCTGGCCGGCGCCACGTCCTGCTGCGCGCCGCCCGTCGTCACCGGCGTACTCGTCGACGGCCGATCCGCATTGGACGTCGCCGTATTCTGCGTCGGCGTCCTCACAGGCGGACTCGCCATCGTGCCCGACGGGTCGGCCGCCGCTCGGACCTGCCCACTGACCTCGTTGGCCGGTACAGCCTGGCGGCCCTGACCGATCCGATACGCCGCCAGAACGACCACCAGGAACACCATCGCGGCGATCGCGCCCACGTAGTACGGCATCGAAATCTCGATGCGGCCCTCGTTGAACTGCACGGGTCTGGGCCGAAGCCAAACGCTGGCCGGGGTCGGCGCCGCCGGATGAATAAACCGCTCAGGCGGTCGCGGCTTCGCAGCCGGCTCCACCCGCGGATCCGACGCCGCCGACATCTCCGAGAGCGGCTCAGGCGGCAATTCCAACTCCGGTTCCGCCTGCAGCGGCAACTCGATTGCCGGCGTTTCCACGGCCTCGGGCTCAGTCAACTCCTGAACAGGCGGCTGGTCCGTCTGTTCCGGCGCCATAGCCGGCCCGGTCTCCTGGCTCGGCGTCGTCGGAGGCTTGGAGAGCACCGGCCGCAGCTTCTCTAAGATACTGTGCTGCTTAGCTTTATCGCGAGAGCGACTAATCGCCTCATACAGCGCTTTCTGTCCGGTATAGCGCTTCATAGCCGACAGCTCCGTAGCGGCCACCAATCCATCCGCCGACCCGGACTGCTACAGACTATCTCCGGGCCTGACACTAAACCCGTTACTTATAACCGATTTGCCCGGTCGTTTCAACACAAAATCACCGGAATTCACCAGCGAGCGATCCCTTCCGCGGACGCGAGCCTGCCTGTCCTCAGGGTCGGGATCAGACCGGCTCCGAGGAGAAGTGCACGAAAGTGAAGCACTCGGGGATGTGAGAGTCGTACACGCCGTGCTTGTTGAAGGACCAGCCAACCGAGGGGTCGGTCATCCGACCGTTGTACTGCAGGGCCTCGAAACGAGAGAAATCCATCCGCCAGACATCGCCGTCGCGAGGGGGCAGAGACCGACCCTCGGCCAGAGTCTTCATGCCCGACCAGGGAAAGGCCAGTTCAACCGTCCAGCCACGATCCACGGTGACAGGATTGTTCAGAGTCCCGTCGATCCGTACTGCGGTCTTGAGCCCTGGGAAGTCCCAGTCCATGAACGCCCACCGCCGGCCGCGAGAGTGCTTCTTGTACCGCAGGGCGTCCTGGAAGCCGCCCAGGACATCCACGGGGTGCTTCAACAGATCGAACTCCCCCTTCTCGGAGAACCCCCCGCGTTTGTAGGCGTCCTGCCAGACGTAGAACACCTCGTAGACGGTCCCCCTCGCGTTGATCTCGAATTCATAGTAGCAGTCCTGGCCCGCGATGAACAGCTCGACGTCGTTCTCGAAGTACACGGGCGAGTCCCGCTCGGTGAGTTGGGCCTGGACGTTGGGTTCCTCGATCCAGAAGGCGATGTACAGGTTCTCGTCGTCCCACAGCGCCGCCATACGGGTGTCCAGGAAGCCCGGCACGCCGGTCACCATGTCCACGAATCGCGGCGACTTCGGGGCTTTCTGCCAGCACGCCTCTGTCAGGCGGCCATCGACGACGAGCTTCTCGCCAACCCGATGGCATGTATAGTGGCCGACTTCCCTCTCGTCACAACCGTGTCTGTCCGTCATGTGCGCACCCCTGCCAGGAACCTGCCTACTGGAAGAAATCTTTCCCCATAGAAAGGCATATACGCGTCGGCTGGTCAAGAGCGCAATGATCAGAAATGTCGTGGAATCTGGGATGCATTGGCGTGCGATTGCACGTCAACTGACGGGACTTCGACTCGCCATGCAACGGCAGGCGCGTTCAGAACGCAACCCGACGGAATCTCGAATCCGAAGATCGCCCAAGGCACCCTCGGCGAGGTCACACGTCGGCGGCTACTTGTCCGACTTGGACTGTGCCTTGTCGATCTGTTTCTGGATTCGCTGGGCCAGGTCCGCGGCGGCCTCTTTGCCGAGGTCCACGCACTTGTGGATCCCGCAGTTCACCGACCTGACGATCTGCTGCGAATCGATCGATCCGCCCAGCTTGGCCAGTTGCGGCGTCTGACCTTCGCCCGGCTCAGGCGCCGGCGCCAGGCAGTAGATGGCCGTGGCAAAACCGGCACAGTACACGATCAGCAGAGAAACAAGTTTCATTCTCCAGCCCATGCGGCGATTTCCCCCCTTCCGTCGCTGGATCTTGTCGACCGGCCCTCCGGCCGTTCTCCGTGATTCCCTACTTAAACTGTACGATAAAACCACGGGTATGCAAGAAGGGAGGATGGATTTGCCGTCACAGGCAGGTGTCGAGAATGGCCTTGAGTGTCCCGCAGACGACGGCGGCCTCGTCCTGGGTCAGGCGGTTGTGGAACGGCAACGCGACCGTCCGGCTGCCGGCCGACTCGGCGATGGGGAAGTCGCCCGCCCGATAGTCATATTGTCCGGCGATGAAGGGTTGCAGATGCACCGGGGTGAAGTAGTTGCCCACCTGAATGCCCTGTCGTCTCATCTCCTGAAGGACCCGGTCCCGCTGCTCGATGCCGAACCGCTCGGCCAGTTGGACGACGAAGACGAACCAACTGATCTCGCAGCCGGGTGCCTCCCGCGGGACGATCAGCCGATCGTCGTCGGCCAGCATTTCCTGGTACCATTCGGCCACCTGCCGCCGGTGGGCCTTGATCTCGTCGATTCGCGAGAGTTGAACCACGCCGAGGGCGCAGTGGATGTCGCTGAGTCGATAGTTGTATCCCAGGCACTCGTGGGCCAGCCAGCCGCTGCTCGTTCCGCGGCCCTGGTTGCGAAGGGAGACGCACAAGTCCGCCAGGCGGTCGTCGTCGGTGACGATCATGCCGCCTTCGCCTGTGGTGATCTGCTTGTTGGGGTAAAAGCCGAACACGCCCGCGGCACCAAACGTCCCGGCCTTGCGGCCGTCAAGGGCCGAGCCCAGCGCCTCGCAGCTATCCTCGACCACCGGCAGACCGCGTCGCTGGGCGATCTCGCAGATCCGGTCGAAACCCGCCGGGTTGCCGAAGACTTCGACCGGGAGAATCGCCTTGGTGCGTCCGGTGATCGCCGCGTCGATTCGCTGCGGGTCGATATTCAGGCTCACCGGGTCGATATCGACGAACACCGGCCTGGCGCCGGTCATCATGATGGTCGTTGCCGAAGCGACGAACGTGAACGGCGTCGTGACGACCTCGTCGCCCTCGCCGATCCCCAGGGCCCGCAGGCTCAGGAACAGGGCGCTGGTCCCGCTGTTGACCGCGACGGCCCGATGTCGGCCCAGGTACGCCGCGAACGCGTTCTCGAACCGGCCCACCATCGGTCCCAGAGACAGGTTCGGGCTGCGCAGGACTTCCACGACGCACTCGATCTCCCGTTCAGTGATGTCCGGCCGCGACAACGGTATCTGCACAGCGATCTCCTTTGAATCCACGTCCAGTTTCCCTCTCTATCGGCTCGCGTGCGGGGTCACGCAAGGTCTCCGTCGGATTATGGACGGAATTCCGACCGACAACCTGCCGGAGAAGACAGCCGGCATCGGAGTCCATTATAGGACGTGCAGGAACAACGGAGCACACGTGCGGAACGCCCGACGCGAAATCTGCATCCCTAGCTAAACGACCCCTGTTTTCGAGTCGAAAGACGGTACGGCAGCAATCGACTTATTCAGGAATCCTACTTATGGCAAAAGGCAGGAATGTACTGACGACGGGTGATGTCGCAAGAATATGCAACGTGGCGCCTCGCACGGTCTCCAAGTGGTTCGACTCCGGACAGCTCAAGGGCTATCGCATCCCGGGCAGCAAGGACCGTCGCATCCCGCTCAGCGAGCTCGTTCGCTTCATGAAGGCGAACAACATGCCGACGGACTCGCTGACCGCCGGCAAGATCCGCGTCCTGGTCCTGGACAGTGACGAGGAGTCGGGCAACGGCCTGATCGACGTTCTGAAGGGGCGAGGCGGCTACGACGTCCTGGTTGCACACAACGGCTTCGAGGCCGGTGCGGCCGCCCAGAAGTTCTCGCCGCACGTGGTCCTGATCAATCTCCTGACCAACGGCATCGACGCCCATGCGATCTGCACGAGCCTGCGGGCCAATGAAGACCTCGCGACAATCAAGGTGTTGGCCCTGGCGAATGCCTTGGGCAGCCAGGAAGCAGTGGCCCTGATGCACAAGGGCTTCGATGGGTACGTCTCGAATCCCTCCGACCCCGGCGAAATCATCAGGAGGATCGAAGAAGCGACGGCCATCATCTACTGACGACAACCCTCTGTCGCGACGACCCGCCATAGGGAAGGACGGTCCCGCGACGTTGACTCTGACGAGAATTCTGCACGGACGCTTCCCTTCAGGGCTGCACCATCCTATGGTGCAGCCCACGATTTACCGCCCCAGCAGGTTCGTGATCGTTCTCTCCCCCAGGGCAATGACCTCGCAGGCGCCGGTCCGAACGTGCCCCTGTTCTGCGCGGGCTTCGTCCGACGAGTCACGCGTCAACTGGCATACGAAGACGCCGATCTCGCGGGTTTTGAGCTTCACGGCGGGCGGCCAGAACAGGTCCTCCTTGAGAACCAACTGGCCGCCGATCGCCTCGGTGGCCCAGCCGGAGAAACCGAATATGGCCAGAACCAGCGAGCCCCGCCGATGGTCCTTGAGCGAAATGACAATCCCAGCGTCCTGCCGGTCGGACAGCCAGGGGCACGTCTCCCAGCGGCCCTGGTCATTGAGGTAGTGCAGTCCCGGCACCGTCTTGTCCCGGGACCGGAAGGGATTCTCCCGCCCGCCGAAACAGCTCGGCGTGTTGTGGTCGCTGGACCGATAGACGTTGAAGAAAGGCACCGACGGTTTGTCCGAGGGAACCACGAACGGACGACACCCGAACAGCTCCGCCACGAAGAACTCCAGCAGGTAGTTCACTCGCTGGCTGCCGATGAGGATCGCGGTGCCTGCGTTGGCCCCCTGCCGGGTCCGCTCGAACACCTCTTGCGTCCGTCGAATGTCCTCGGCAAGGACTCGCGGATCCACGATGTGATCCGTGGGCGAGTAGCGAAAGGGGATGTACTCGAATCCCAGCGGCGGCGCCGGCAATCCGCCCTCCGTCCCCGCGGAAAGGCGCTGCACGATCAGGTTGGCGACGCTGGCGTCACGTCGGGAGATCCATCGCCAGAGGACCTCGCCATCCCGCGTTGACTGGTACTCGCCCAGGTAGATCGTCACCGCTCCCCCCTGGCGGGCGATGGCCGTCCAGAGCGCGGCGCGCCCGGCGCCGAACAGGGCGCCGGGCAGCTCGTCGGCCGGCACCCCGTTCGTCGCCAGCCAGTTGCACAGTCGGCCGAGCAGAGCAAACGTCACACCCGGCGAACGGTCGCTGTACAGCTTGGCGATCGTGTGCCGGTTGACACCCACCGCCTGAGCGATCTCCTGGATCACCCCGTGGTGATCGAGACCGTGTTCCGCCAGCACTTCCTTGAGACGACTTTCCACCTTCATGAAGGCTCTCCATACCCGGATTATGGCTTCCGGAACAGCCGCGGGTCTCCCATTTGGCTGCACGACACAACAAACGGTGGCTTTTGGGCTTTCCGAATATGGTCACCGTGGTAGCCATATCGCCACTCCATGGCTGTCCGCCGTAACCGTCCTACACAGCGTGTTTCATAGGTTCGTTGACATCATTACCCGTATTCATTACCTTGTGAAAATGGTTCTTTTGAACACCATGATACACAGGACAGAATCGGATGGCAATGGGCAGCGCCGCAACGCCGCCCGGCCGGTTCCAGCGTGGGATGTTCCGATCCAGCGCCTGTGGGCGAACACAAGGAGACACCCATGCACGCAGCCGAACTGACTCGTGCCGCACAACGCCTGAGGCACGCGCCCTGGCCGTCCGCAGTCACCCAGAAAGCCCTGAAGCGGCTTACGGAGTCGCCATCGAAAGCCGCTCTCATCGAGGACCTGGATCGCGACGGATCGGCGCCCGTTGCCCTGGAGATCCTCTGTGCCTTGGAACTCGAATGCGAACAGGTGTTCCAGGCAGTCAGACGGGCCATCGAGAACAACGCCGGCTTGTGCTGGGCCCTTGTCGAGAGCCTGAATCGACTCCCCTGGTACGGCGGGATCCGCGCCTTCCTGAGCCTGGAGGACCCGCCGGAGTCGTCGCCCTGCGTCTATCCATTCTACATCCTGGTTCGCAACAAGCTCTTCATCCCGTCGGATATGCCGCACGAGCTGTATGCGTACCATCATCGGGGCCTGTGGAGACTGCTGCCTGTGGCCAGGTCCGAGAATTGGCAGGCGCCCCATCACTCGGTCCTGGCCGTTGTCGGAATGATGGTCAAACACTTGAGAATGCCCCGGCCGGACCCTTTCGTGGTGTACCTCGCCGGGCTGTTGCTCGGGCGAGTCTGCCCGGTGGAATCCAATCTGGACACGCTGCATCTTCGCGCCCACAGCGATGCGGACCCGGACGTTCGAACCGCCGCTCATCTGGCAATGGGGCGCATCCGGTCTCTCTGTCCTGCGGCCGCTTCTGGAGCCTGTCTGCCTTCTCCCCCTCAGCGCAGGGAATCTGCGGTCAATACGCCCTGTATTTCCGCAGCCACTGGGGCCACATGTCGTCCGTAGCACCGCCAGCGATGGTATAGGGACCATTGACGACATACGTCCGATGCCACTTGAGGGTCCACAATTCCCTGAGTCCCACGTGGCGAACGGACCAGTCGGTGAACGCCAGGTTGGTCCAGCCGCTGTGGCGGTCGATGCAGAATTGGTTCATCTCTCCCGAGCTGCCTTTGTTGCCCCATCCGTAGTCGAATGGATGTTGCACGGGGGCATCCGTGTGCAGGGGCCACGCATCATGCCAGGTGTTGTCGCCAAACAGCGGAACCTCGTTGGCCTTCACCAGATTCTGTGTGTTCTTCCAGAAATTCGCCGCGGGCCGTTCCCCCCCACGACCTGTCGGGCTGTAGTTGGTCCAGTTGTTGATGCTGTAGCTGCCGACGAAGTGTTTCGCCGCGACCTCGTTGCCCATCGGGTAGCGGTTCTCCATGTCGCGATACCACGCTTTGAAAGTGCCGAAGTCGGTGTCGCCCAAGACCTCCTTGGTGGCGGTCGGGCACACGCGCATTTTCTCGTCCTTGTAGTAGGGACGCAGCGCGTTCATCCACAGCCCGTATGCCTCCGGTTTCCCCGCATTCTGGGTGTGCTGCAGGTAGCCCCATCCCTCGTTGAAGTAGCCGCCATTGTCATCGGTGTACAGCTTGAACAGCAGACCCCAGGACTTCAGACGGGCCATGCAGGTCACGGACTGGGCCTGCTTTTTCACCCGCGACAACGCGGGCATCAAGATGGACATCAGGAGAGCGATGATGGCGATGACGACGAGCAGTTCAATGAGCGTGAAACCCCTGCGCCTGGTCATGAGAGTTCCTTCCACTGAAGATGGATCAGATACCCGACACTTCGACCACCGGTCTACTTATTTTACCAGGCGCCCTCGACGGATGCAAGAGGCAGGAGCTGTCGGAGACAGCGTCACTTCCGCACACGTTCTCGGAGCATGTGCGTCTGCAGACGGATCAGGGTGTCGCTGCTGACCGTCCAGGTGGACAGGTCTCCCAGGACCAGTCCATACTTGTCTTCGGACAGCTTCCAGTACATCACGATGGCGTAGCGATTCTTGAAGTCGACCTGGTCGCCGTAGAAGACGACCTCGCGCCCCTGGGCGGCCATGTCGTCGCGGAACTGCATCAGGCTGCTGAGAATCCGGCTTCTGCAGGCGTTCTCTCCTGCGAGCGTGTATTGGAGGAGCAGCTTGCTGTCCTCATACATCTGCTTGCCGATGGCGTCGGTCCCGCCAAAGAAGCTGCCGGTCACCAGGAGGGCGACGAGGATGGTCGCGGCCGCCGCGAGTCGGCTGATCTTCAGCTCGGCCAGAATGCCGACCGAGTCCATTCGGTGAGGGGTCAGGCGGTTTGGTATGCGGCTCTTGATCTCGGGCGCGAGCCCGGGTCGGGCACGTCCAATGCCGCGCACGGCCAAGGCCTTCAGAAGATCCTCGATTCTCTGCGTTCCCATGATTGGCCTTATCCCTTCCGATACTCCGATAACAACGCCTGCCGCCGCGTCATTCGTCCGGCACTTCCTTCCTAAGAGCAGCCAAGCCACGGTTCAGACGGCTTTTCAGCGTCCCTTCGCGAATCCCGGCGGCGTCCGCCGCTTCCGAGATCGTCAGTTGTTCCATATAGTGCAGCACAACCGCTTGCCGAAGCTTCCAGGGCAGCCGCTGGACTGCCTGCTGCACCTGGTCGAGCTGCTCCTGCCGGCCAGCCGTCACCGACCCGTCGATCTCGCCCGGCGGGGGCTCGATCGTGTCGAGACTGACGCTGTTCTTGCCCTTCCATCGTCGTCGGTGCAGTCGCGAAACATTGCCGGCAATCCGAAACAGCCAGCCGTTGAGGGCCTTGCCGTCGCGCAACTGCCCGATGTGACGCCAAGCTCGCAGGAACGTCTCCTGCGTCAGGTCCTCGCTGATCTGACGGTCGTGTCCGACGGCCCGCATGAACAAGAAGATCCGCTGGTAATAGTGGTCCACCAGCTCGACCGCCGCGGCCTGCTCACCATGCCGAAGCCGCTTTGCCAGCGTGGCGACATCCTGCTCGCGTGAAACGTCGGACGGCACATCCGTCGCTTCAGCACTATTTAGATGCGCCACATCGGCGGCCTGTTCTGTCACATGAGGGTCTTTTTCCATTCTTGCGCCCAACTGGAACCCATGTCATTAGTATAGCCAAAGAGGCATCTGCACGCAAGGTGTTTATACAAAAGGACTTGTGGTTCCATCATCCGCCACACGCCGCAATGGCTTGGACCTGCTATCGAGGTCTTCAGCCCTCGGAACGGGGTTTCAATACTGCCTCGTGTACGACCTGGCCATCGGCCTTCTTGACGGTTACACCGAGCCGGCGATCCGAGACATCGACCTGGACGACCGTGTCGGGCGCATTGATGAGGATCGGATAGCGGTTGGCCGACTCGTTCGGGTCGATCCAGGCGAGACGGTGCGTGTGGCCGCAGAAGACCAGATCGATAGAGGCCTCGTTCAGGATGGGCGACCAGAGTGTGTGGATCTGAGAAGCCCCGTAGGCCCGCGGATTCGTGGACGGCGGCATGTGCACCAGGACCACCCGGTACCGAGCCGCCCGAAACGATTCGTCCTGGACAGCGAGCCGGAGCCACTGTGTCTGCTCGGCGCGGTAGGTGTCGAAGTCCACCAGACCGGAGTACTCTTTGTTGGAATCGGGCTTGTCCTCGCCGGAATCCAGGACGAGAAATGCGACGGGCCCATGCCGGAAGGCATGATAGTACCGTCCGTTGGGCGTCGGGAAGTAATCGAGAAGGCCCCTGGCCAGGGCACCGCGGGTCTCGTGGTTGCCTCGGACGTAGACCATCGGAGTGGTCCGTGCGAAACGCCGCACGCAGAGGTCCAGGAATCCGTCAAACGGCTGATTCTCGCGAGTCCAATGATCGATCATGTCTCCATTGAGAAACACCATGTCCTGCCTGTCGAGCGGGACCTGGTTCAGCAGGGAATCGAGCCTGTCGCCGTTCTCATGGATATCGTTGACGACGCAGAAGGAGAAGCCGGCCTTCTGCGGATTCCAGGTCTGCACGGGATAGGGTCCCTCCGCTATCGTGTCGCCGTAGACCACCTCATACGGATCGAACTTCACGATCTCCCTGGATACGACGCGGTATCTGTACCTGCCCCCCGGCTTCAGGCCGATCAGGGGGATTCTGTGAAACCGGGTGTTCGCGTCGACCAAGCCGTGATGGCTGGCGAAAGCGACTTTCGTTTCATTGCCGTCACAGGGGGCGTCCGTCGGCGCATATTCGACACGGGAAACGCAGTTCTTGTTCGTGAACCAGACCACGGCGGCCGACGATTCCGTGATCGCCTGAACGTAGGGTCCGTGGACAATGTCCAGCTTGCCTGTATCCTGCGCAAAGGCACAAGGCAGCCCCACGATGCAGAGGACAACAAACACAGCCGGAAACACCCAACGCACTCTTGCCATGTGACCTCCCAAATACAGAGACACCATCAACTTGGTGGTCTGCTATTGTACGTGTTGAAGGATGCTGTGGAAAGCAGGATAGGTCCTGTTTGTCTGATAGGTCCTGTGGATCCTGTTCCATGCCGACAAACTCGCCTCCCCCAGCACGGGTGTGGTATAATGGCGTTCCATGGAGATCGCGGCAGTCTGAGCCGTCCATGGTGGAATCGGGGGCCAAACGTGAAGGTCCAATGCGAGCTATGTCCGAAGCGGTGCATCATCGGGCCGGGCCAGAGCGGCGAGTGCCGGGTCCGCGTCAATCTCGATGGCACGCTCCGCAGCGTCGTGTACGGTTTCCCGTGCTCGCTGAACGCGGACGACCCGGTCGAGAAGAAGCCGGTCTTTCACTTCCTGCCGGGCACGAAGATCCTCTCGCTGGCCACCGTCGGCTGCAACCTCCACTGCAAGAACTGCCAGAACTGGGAGATCTCGCAGGCCAACCCGGAGGAGAGCCGGGCGTATGCGTGCCCGCCCGAGAAGGTGGTGGCCCTGACCCGACAGTACAACCGCCCCTCCATCGCCTACACGTACACCGAGCCCATTGTCTACTATGAGTACACGTACGACACCGCCAAACTCGCGAAGGAGGCGGGGCTGCGAAACGTGCTCGTGACCGCCGGGTATGTGAACGAGGGGCCCTGGCGAGAGCTGCTCCGGCACATCGACGCGGTCAGGATCGATCTGAAGTCGATGTCCGAGGGGTTCTATCGGGATGTGTGTTCCGCAACGCTCAAGCCGGTCCAGAACGCCATCGTCGTCGCCAAGTCGATGGGCATACACGTCGAGGTGATCAATCTGGTCATCCCGACGCTGAACGACAAGCCCGAGGACCTGCGATCCCTGTCTCAGTGGGTCCGGGACAACGTGGGCAGGGAGACCCCCCTGCACTTCAGCGGCTTCTATCCGACCTACCAGATGCGTCACCTGCCGCCGACCTCGTTGCAGAGCCTCGAATCCGCACGGGACATCGCGATGAGCGAGGGTATGGAGTACGTCTACATCGGCAATCGCCAGAGTGAAAAGGGCGAGAACACCTATTGCCCAGGGTGCAAGAAGCTCCTGATCCAGCGAGTCGGCTTCACCGTGCTGCAGAACCGATTGAAGGACGGGCATTGTCCCGACTGTGGAAGGGAAATCAGCGGAGTATGGAAATGACACGACGAAAGTTCCTCTATCACATCAGCATTGCAGTCTCGGTAGTCGGCGGATGGGTTGGTTGGATGAGCCGCAGGGTCCTGCCCCGCCGGATCGTTCGGGCGGGTCGGTCAAAGAACTACCCCGGCGTCATCGTGCCCATGGGCGACATCCGAATGCAGTCCAAATGGAGCGGTTAAGATGAACGCGAGATTGAGAAAGACGGGCGGTCCGATCCTGCTGGCATGTTGTCTGATCGTCGCAGCGGCAGTGATCGGCCGACACGCCGTGAACAGATCTCCCATAGCGCCCTTGGCGGCTGCGGACACAAAGGTCGTGCTGAAGTCTTCCATCGCCGGGAGTTGGTACAGCAGCGACGCAAACGAGCTCCGCAAACAGATCGCGGACTATCTGGCGAAGGCCCAGGTCGAACCGAAGCAAGACGTCATCGCGCTGGTGCTCCCCCACGCCGGCTATGCCTACTCCGGCCCAACCGCCGCCTGCGGAATCAAGTCGCTGGGCCGGAACTACAAACGGGTCGTGGTGATCGGGCCGACGCATCGCCTGCCGATGGAGGACATGCTCAGCGTGCCGCGTGCGACACACTACGAGACGCCCCTGGGGCAGATCCCCCTGGACGTCGCGTTCATCGGCAAGCTGCTGGAGTATCCGCTCTTCCAGAGCGTCCCGGCGGCCCACCAGCAAGAGCACAGCGTCGAGATCGAGATCCCCCTGCTCCAGTACAAGCTGACCGACTTCCAGCTCGTCCCCATCATCGCGGGACAGTGCTCGCATGAAGCGGTCGCGGAGGCAGGCAAGATCCTCGCGGGCCTGATCGACGCCGACACGCTCGTCGTCGCCAGCTCCGATTTCACGCACTATGGGCCGCAGTATCAGTATGTGCCCTTCAAGGACAACATCCCGCAGAACATCAAGAAGCTCGACATGGGCGCGTTCGATTTCATCAGCAAGCTCGACGCCAAGGGCCTGCTGGACTACCGGGACGAGGCTCATGCCACAATCTGCGGCTGCGTGCCCATCGCCGTGCTGCTGGAAACCCTGGGTAAGGACACGAAGGTCGAGTTGCTTCGGTACACAACCTCCGGCGAGGCATTGGGCGACTACACGAACTTCGTCAGTTACCTGGCGGTCGCCTTTCACGGTGTCTGGACCGTCGCCCCTGCGCCGCCGACGCAGGCTCAGCAACCCCCGCTGACCGCGGAGGACAAGAAGCTGCTCCTGGACCTGGCCCGCCGGACCATTCGATACGCGATGGACAACCGGAAGGTCCCCGAGCTGTCGGATCTGAACTTCACGCCGACGGAGTCAATGAAACCGCCCAGGGGGGCGTTTGTCACGCTCAAGAAGAACGGGCAGTTGCGCGGCTGCATCGGGGACATCTTCCCCCAGCGCCCCCTGTACAAAGCGGTGATCGGCAATGCGATCTACGCCGCCTTCGGGGATCGGCGATTCGAGCAACTCAGGAGCGACGAGTGCGACCAGATCAAGATCGAGATCTCCGCGCTCACCCCGCCAACGTCGGTTGCGTCGGCCCAGGACATCCGCATCGGCATCGACGGCATGGTTCTGAAGAAGAACGGGCGTTCCGCGGTCTTCCTTCCGCAAGTGGCGACGGAACAAGGCTGGGACCTGGCGACGACGCTCCAGCACTTGTCCACGAAGGCCGGCCTGCCCGCGGACGCCTGGAAACAGGGCGCGACGTTCCAGGTCTTCCAGGCGGACGTGTTCGGTGAGGAGCCATGAGACTTGCCCGTGGCATGATGATTGTCGCCTACGGCCTGGTCGCGATCGCGGCCCAGACCCTGCTGTTCCGCGAGTTCATCACCTCGTTCGAGGGCAACGACATCAGCGTCGGCGTCTTCTTCGGCTCGTGGTTCCTCTGGGTGGGCCTCGGCGCGGCCCTGGTCCGACGGTGGGCTCGTTTTGCCGAGGTCCTGCTGCGACATATCGAGCTGCTGTTCCTGCTGTACATCCCGGCGTTTGCAGCCCAATTCCTGTTGACCGTGCAGATTCGCGAGCTGGCGGGCATCGCGCCTTACGCGATGGTCTCCATCCAGACGATGGTCCTGTGGTCGATGGCGGTCAATGCACCGGTGAGCCTGGTCACCGGGGTGTTCTTTCCCGTCGCCTGCCGATGGGTCGAGCAGACAAATGCACTGCCCGTCTCGCGAGTTTATGTCCTCGAAGCCTTGGGCAGCTTCACAGGAGGTCTGGCGGTCACCGCCCTGCTCGCATGCCACGTGTCCATGATGAGAGTGTCGCTTCTGATGGCTCTCGTCCTGGCGGCGCCTGTCGTCATCGTGTGCCTGTTCTCGCTCCGCGGGAGCCGCTGGGTCGCGATGATTGTTTCGCTGGCAGTAGCGGGCTGTGCGTCAGCAGTCCTGCTGATGGGATACGACAACATCGCCACACGCCGGGTGCAACAGGCCAAATGGAGCAGGCTATTGCCCATCGAGGCCTTCCAGGGGGCATTCCTCACCGCTCAGGCCGAATACCTGTACGGCCAATACGCAGGCCAGTGGATCGCCATGCGGGAAGGCAGCGTCTGTGAAACGTTGCCCGACGAGGAGCAGGCAGGCCGGATCGCAGCAACCATCCTCTGCCAGAACCCCAAGGCAAGACAGATCCTGGTGATCGGATCGGGTCCGGCCCTGTGCAATCGGCTCCTCATGCTGCCGCAGATCGAGCGACTGGCTTGGGCCCATCCGGACGCGGAGTACGCCAGCCGCCTGCTGGAGATCCTGCCGAACGAGTTCGCGGTGCGTGACAGCCGGTTCCACCCCGTCCAAGGCGAGATTCGCAGCTACCTGGCTGATGCGAAGGATTGCTTCGACCTCGTCGTGGTGAACATCCCCGACGCGACCGGCTCCACACTCAACCGTTATCACACCATCGAGTTCTACGAACGCCTGAAGGCCTCGCTCCACGCGGGCGGCGTAGTCGCCGTGAGCATCGCCGGCGGGGAGAACATCCTGGGAACCGAGTTGGCGAGCCTGGGGGCCTCCGCGCGCGCGACGTTGGCGGCGGTCTTCTCGAACAGGGTCCTGGCGCCGGGCGACCAGACCTGGCTGATCGCCTCCGACTCCCGGGATCTCAGCGACGACCCTGCGACCGCTCGGGACCGCTTCTCCTCGATGGAGGGCTCGCAACGCATCTTCCCCCCCGCCGGCCTGCTGTCCGTCTATCTCCCCGACCAGATCGCCCAGGCGACGAGAGCCTACGACAAGGCCGATCTGCCGACGAAACTCCTGGTCAACCGGGACTCGCGTCCGCTGGCGCACCTCTATGGCCTGCTGCTGGCGGCCCGACAATCCGGAGCCTCGGTGACGCGATTCGTCAGGCTGCTGATGCTGGCAGGATGGCTGCCCTTCCTCGTACCGGTCCTCGTCTTCATTGCATTGCGGACGCTCGCGATGGCGGACCGACGGTCCGACATGAGACCATCAAGCTTCGACAGCGCCTTCCTGGTCTTCTCCACCGGCTGGGTCGCCATCGCGATGGTCCTTCTGTTGATGTACCTGTACGAGACGCACTTCGGCTCGCTGTACCTGCACGTCGGCCTGATCTCGTCGCTGTTCATGGCCGGCCTGACAGCGGGCGGTCTGTTCGCCAGTCGGCTCCTGGCTCGACAGCCGGGACGTCGGCCCGTACACGCTCTGCTCGTCACCCTCCTCCCGACGCACGCCATTGTGCTGGCGGCCCTTGCGTTCAGTTCGTTCGGGTCCTGGGCCGGGAATGGAGAGACTCTCTTCCGATCCGGGCACGGCGTATTCGCGCTGGCCTTCGTCCTGTCGGGTCTGTGTTGCGGCGGATACTGGCCTATCGCTGCAGCACAGCTCGCCGCCGGGAGACTCCACCCCGGCCAGGCAGGCAGTCGACTCGAAACCGCTGACCACCTCGGCGCCTGCCTCGGCGGCCTGGCGACGAGCCTCCTGATGGTCCCGGTGCTCGGGACTCGGATCTCGCTGTTGGTCCTCATCGGCCTGCTGCTGGCCAACCTGCCCGCCGCAATCGCAGGCGTTTGGCGCTCAGCGACCGCAGACACACCCGTCGGGGGTGCGGGAATCAGACGAGTCGGCTACACATTGCTCGGCCTGTCCGCCTGCGTCGTCCTGGGATCGAACATCCTGGCCCGGGTGAACAGCGGGATGGAGCCCGCGCTGCCGGAATACGCCATCGCCGCATTGGCGGGCCAGCAGCGGACGCAACACGCATCGGTGAGCCTTGCAGACAGCGGCAGGAAGGCGGAGTATGTCACGATCCTCGACGCGAACGAGAAGCCGGTCGGCTACCTGCTCAGTTCGGCTGATTTCGCCCCCGAGGTCCGCGGCTTCGGCGGCAAGCTCAATATCGTCGCCCGCGCCGATGTCACAGGCAAGCTGGCGGACCTGCTGATCGCACGATCCAACGAGACCCCGTCCTACGTCGAAATGCTCCGCGGCTGGCTCGACTCTCTCAGGGGAAAGGAACTATTCGGGTCTGCTCCCCTCGCAGGTGTGAACGCGGTCGCAGGGGCAACCGTCAGTTCCGATGCGGTCCTCGCTGCGCTGCGAACGTCGGCGCAGCGATTCGCTGCGGAGGTTCTCCAGACCGACGTCGGCTCAGGTGCAGGCAAACCGAGAATTGCGACGGACGCGACGGCGTTATACCTGACCGCGATCACACTCCTGGCCTTCGTCGCGGTCTACAGAGGCGGCGCCCGCAGCCGAGCCGTGGTGCTCGTCCTGACCTTCATTCTGGGCGGTCTCGTACTGAACGCCCAGTACTCGACGGAGCAGATCGTCACCCTGCTTTCGTGGAACACCCCTGCGGCCGGTCTCGCGGGCACATTCCTACTGGCCGTGGGCGTGCCGATTCTCGTGCTGCTGTTCGGGAACCTCTATTGCGGCTATCTGTGTCCCTTCGGGGCGGCCCAGGAACTGCTGGGCTATGTGCTGCCGCGCCGGCTCCGACCGGCGGCGGAGAGGAATGAAATGCGGGTCGCCCGCTTCATCAAGTACCTCGTGCTGACGATCCTCGTCGTCGGTTTCTTCATCGCGAGAGACCGCCGGACTCTCGCCGGCGACCCGCTGACCTCGATCTTCGCTCTGCGGTCGGCCCCATCGTACTGGCCCAGGTGGTTGCCGATGGTCGCAGGGGCCGCCTTGGCGGGGTCGTTGTTCTACACTCGGTTCTGGTGCCGCTATCTGTGTCCTGCGGGCGCGTTCCTGTCCCTGCTCAACCGCATTCGCCTCCTGCGACGATGGGTCACGCCGAAAGGATTCGGCCACTGCGAGTTCGGCCTGACCGCCACGGACCATCTCGACTGCCTCTACTGCGACCGCTGCCGTCACGTGGGCACGCCGGTCTCAGCGGGCACTCCGCGCGTGTCGGCAGGACTGCTCGTTCTCGTGACCGCCCTTCTTGGCGTCTTCGTCGCAGGGCTTTCCGTCAGCCAGTTGCGCCTCGCCGTGCCCCAGATTCTGCAGGAACCTGCCGCAGCGGTCGGTGCCGCCGGCCAGCCTCGCGACCTGGACGCTCGGCAGGTGCGGACCCTGATCGAGCAGGGACGATTGTCGAATCGGGAGGCCGAGCACTACAAGCGGATGGAATGATCGTTATAATCACAGCATGGACAACGCCGCAATCAGTACGATCTTCAGCCAGATGGCCGATGTAATGGAGATCCTCGGCGAGGACCGATTCCGCATCAACAGCTATCGCACGGTCGCGCGCGTCCTTGGCGAGATGCCTGCCGACGTGGCGACCCTGCTCGAAAACGGGGAACTGGCCGAGACCCCCGGGATCGGCAAATCCTCGCTGGCCAAGATCGAGGAGTTCGTCAAGACGGGTTCCATCCAGGCCCATCGCGACCTGCTGACCAGAATCCCGCCCTCTCTGCTGGAACTGCTCACCATCCCCGGCGTCGGGCCCAAGACGGTCAAGGCGTTCTACCACGAGTTGCGCATCCGCAGCCTGGACGACCTGCGAAAGGCCCTCGACGAGGGTCTGGTCGAAACGCTCCCTGGATTCGGGCCCAAGAAAGCGGAGGCGATCCGCAAGGGCATCGAGTTCCTCGCGCAGGCCGCCGGGCGGATCCGACTGGACCAGGCGATGGCCGCGGCTGAGGCCGTGACCGCCTATCTCAAGCAGCTTCCAGGCGTGGACACGGTTCAGACGGCAGGCTCGCTACGCCGTCGGGCGGAGACCATCGGCGACGTGGATATCCTCGTCGGCAGCGCGTCGAACGAGGGAATCCTCCAATCCTTCACGAAAGCCCCTTTTGTCGAACGTGTCCTCGGCGCCGGAGAGACGAAGGCCTCCGTCCTGCTCCGCACGGACGCGGCGCCCGTGCAGGTCGATGTGCGCGTGGTGCCGCCCGAGAGTTTCGGGGCTGCAGCTCAGTACTTCACCGGCTCGAAGGCCCATAACGTCCGTCTCCGCGAGATCGCGGTGAAGGCGGGGCTCAAGCTCAACGAGTACGGCCTGTTCCGGGACGAGGAGCGGATCGCCGGGGCGACCGAGGACGAGATCTACGCCCAGCTCGGCTTGGATTACGTGGAACCCCTGTTGCGGGAAGACCGCGGCGAGGTCGAGGCCGCCAGGAAGCACGCCCTGCCGAAACTCGTCCGGCTCCAGGACATCCGTGGCGATTTCCACACCCACACCAACGCCACCGACGGCGCCGCCACCATCGAGGAGATGGCCCTGGCCGCGAAATCCCTCGGCTACGAGTTTCTCTGCATCACGGACCACTCGCAGTCCACGGTCATCGCCAACGGCCAGTCGCCCGAACGTCTGGCCCGACAGATCGAGCAGATCCACAGGATTAACGCGAAGCTCAAAGGAACCGCGATCCTGGCGGGCGCGGAGGTGGACATCCTCGCGGAGGGCCGACTTGACTTTGAAGACGAGTTGCTGGCCGATCTGGATTGGGTCGTTGCCTCGGTCCATTCGGCGCTGGGAGGGACCCGCGAACGGGTCACTCTGCGAACCCTCAAGGCCATGGACAACCCCTACGTCTCGTGCATCGGCCATCCCACAGGGCGACTGATCGGCCGGCGAGAGGCGATGGACCTGGACATGGCCGCGGTGATCGAGCACGCGGCCCGGACGGGCACCGCTCTGGAGGTGAACTGCGACCCCATGCGTCTGGACCTCAAAGACGTCCATTGCCGAATGGCGGTCGAGGCCGGCGTCAGGCTTGCCCTGGGAACCGACGCCCACAGCCCCAGCAGCCTGACTCTCATGCCGTTCGGCGTCGCCACCGCCGGACGCGGTTGGGCCCAGAAGACCGACATCCTCAACACTCTGTCCGTCGCCAAGGTCAAGTCCTGGATCCGGTCGAAACGACCGCGATGAATCGAGTCCGCGATCATCGAGGCGTGAAACCAACAGGCGTCTACTCGGGTTTTCGTCGCTCAATTCGCCGATTCAGCGCCTTCCAGGTCGCAACGCCGAGGGCGACCATGGCCGCGCAGAACAGGAAGTAGGAGACGGGCCAGGGAATCCCCTGCGTCATGAGCGAAAACTCGGACATCCCACCGATGCTGGCGATCAGATTCAACGGCAGGAACACCACGTTGATGATCGTCAGGTTCTTGAGCAGGACGTTCATGTTGTTGTTGACGATGTTCCCTCGCGCATCCATCAGGCCCGTCATGACGGACGCGTATATCTCCGCTTGTCGCTGGCACTGACGATTGTCGATGGCCAAGTCCTCGAGAAACTCGATTTCCTCGGCGGTGAAACTCAACCTGGTAGCCAGGTTCTGGAGACGTGTCAGAACGCCGGCATTGGCCTCCAAGGCGTTGATGTAGTAAATCAGGCTCTCGCTGAGCGCGAACATCTGGAGGAACACCTCATTCTCCATCGACTTGCTCAGTCGAACTTCGGCCTCTCGCGATACCTGCTTGATGGCGCGCAGGTGTCCGAGGTAGTGATTCACAGAACCCTGCAAATGCCGAAGGAACAGCTCGTTGAGCGAACGGTAGGGTCGCATCCTGCGATCCTCGAAGAGAGGCGCCTCGTCCGGCTGGACGACCACCATCCGATCGCGTTCGAGAAAAATCCCAATGGAACCGACCTCAAAACTCGCGGCCTCCTGAAAAGAAAAGTGCTTGGGACGTTTCCATACGATGAAGAGTCGTTCGCCTTCCACGTCCAAGCGAGAGACCTCCTCGGGATCGAGGGCGGAAGCCAGGTCGTGTTCATCCACCCTCCAGCCACTGACCAGCTCCTCTTTCTCTGCGGGAGCAGGGTTGGTATAGATATCGATCCGCGGCGTTCCCTCGGCGCCTTCTCTCAACTGTCCATCCACCAACACATAACACTTGTGCATCTGCGTACTCCTTTGGATCCGAAAGAGCCGGACGAGAACACAGGGCGCGCCGCCAGACCCGAAGCTGCCCAGCCACCGTGATAGGACTGAATTCTACGTCGGCTCTTATACCACCCGGCACCCAGGCATGCCAGCCGATTTGCTGGGCGCCTGGTTCCAGAGCGTGTGAGCAGACCGACGATTTTCCACTTCCCTCCTGGCGGTTTCCTTCTATGATATGAGCAATACGCGTGCTGTGGCTACAGATCAAGTGGAGTTGACGACATGGAGATGGGCCCGACATACCGCAATCTGATCGATCTGTTCAACCAGTCCCTGGCCAGGGTGACTGTCCCCGACAAGACGTGTGTGGAGGTGATCCGAGGCGACCGGCACGACATGCTGACGTTCGCCCAGTTGCGATCGCAGGCCGAGAGCTTCGCAACCTGGTTGTCGCTCGAGTCCGGCCTGAAGCGGGGTGACAAGGCTGCCATCGTGAGCAAGAACCGAGCCGACTGGGACATCGCCTTCTGGGGCGAGGTCCTGGCGGGGATCATCCCGGTCCTGATCGATCCGGAGCGGGGTCCGCACGGCGTGATGACCCATCTGGAGGCGACGGACTGTCGGGCGTTGGTCCTGGCCGACGACTACGGCGAGGAGGACTCCCGGCGGGAACTGGCCGATTTCTGCCATGCGAAGAACCTCCGCCTCCTGATCCTGACGGGCAAGCCGCTCTGCGACCGCACTGCTCCCGACCCCGGGACGCTGGACAGAATCGCGCGGGAGGTCAGAGAGAACGACACCGCCGTGATCCTGTGTACTTCCGGGACGACGGGCGATCCCCGCGAGGTGGAACTGACCCATGCCAACCTCATCGCGAATCTCCAGGGCTCGATCCGCAAGGTGGACCTGACGGAGGCGGACGTCCTCGGGCACATCCTGCCGCCGCACCACTCGTTCGGCATGACCGTCGGCAAACTCCTGGCCCTCCTGGCCGGCGCTACGAACATCTACACCAACAAGTACCGCGAGGTCGCCGACCTAATCCGCGACAGGAACATCACGATCTTCATCGCCATCCCGGCCCTGTACACCACGCTGGCCAAGAAACTCGAAGACGGAATCAACAAGCAGAAGAAGCAGAGTCGCCTCGTCAGGCTGCTCGACCGCTACGCGCCCTGGTACGTCGGCCGAAAGCTGCGAAGGAAGCTCGGCTGGACGAAGGTGCGGTTCTTCCTGTCCGGAGCGGCGCCCATGCCCCGCTGGGTGCTCGAGAGCCTCTGGCGGCGCGGGTTCAAAATGTACGAGGGGTACGGCACGACGGAGAACTCCCCTGTCTACGGTTTCAACGAGCGGATCGACCGGATCGGCTCGGTGGGCCAGCCGATCAGCACGCTGGTCACCAAGGTCGTCGATGAGAATAATCGAACGCTCCCGGCTCGCCAGAAGGGAGAGATCTGCCTGGGCGGACCCTGCATCGCCAGGGGATACTACAAGAACCCCAAGGCCACCGAAGCCGTCATCGACGTGGACAAACAAGGCGTCCGATGGCTCCACACCGGCGACCTCGGCTATCTCGACGAGGAAGGCAATCTCTACATCACCGGCCGCAAGAAGTACCTCATCATCCTGCCGGGCGGTAAGAATGTGAATCCCGAACGCATTGAGACGGCCCTCTCGGAGGCACAGTTCGTCAAGGACGTCCTGGTCGTCCCGAGTCGGCGGGAAGAGAGCAGCGGCCTGATGGAGGAGTCCGTCCGCGTCCTCGTCCAGCCCGCGTGGGAGGCCGTCGAGAGTCACACCGGTCGCTCACGACAGGAACTGGCCACCCAGCCGCAGCTCGTCAAGAACCTCATCTGGGAGAGCATTCGCGACTGCCAGCAGCGGAACAAGCACCTCTCCAGCTTCGAGAAGATCGCCGCCCACAACATCGAGATCCACCCCGACGATTTCCTCAAGACCTCCACCGGCAAGGTCAAACGAGAGCACTATATCAACCTCGAACACCTGGAGGCCAAGCACACGCGGATCGTCGAGTACATGGCCTCGCGGAACGCCAAAAAGCCGGCCCATAATCCCGCCGACGTGTGAGCGGAAATCCGAAGCTCGCCTCCGCCGGAGCGGGAACGCAAATCCGAAACAAGCACATAAGACTCACGACCGCTCTTGCCGTGACGCGACAGCATTTCGGTCATACGGATCGGGGATGATCTGTACGAGGGTGACAAGGGTCGTGTGGTTCCGTACATTCCCGCACAAAGCCGGGCACGACCCCCAATCCGGGCCTGCCTCGCGCCTGTCATTCCCGCGGAAGCGGGAATCCACTCTCCGGGTCGCGCTGGGTCCCACGATTCCTGGATCCCTGCTTGACGCAGCGATGACAGAGTCGCGACGTGTGTCTGGTCCCTTACATCGGGCTGCGTCAGTCCGCGTTTTTGTCACCCTCTGCCACGCTCCGTTCAGAGCCTGCCAGAGGGATAACAACCAGCGCACGAGCTCGTCAAAATCTGGATCATTCTTGGTTTTAATCTATTTCGGATTTCGAGTTTCGTGCTTCGTGCTTCCTGCGCAGCAGGCTGAGGATGTCCCAGTAGGCTCCGCGGGCGCCGGCGGCTATTGCATCGGCAAGCTCGGTGTTGTCGTTGTAGTTATGGTCGGTGGCCTCGGCGTCCGGCTGCTCGGCCGTCGGCTCGAAGAACCGCTCGTCGCCTGCGATCAGGTCCTTGACGAGCCGGGCAGGCTCCGGGCCCAACCCCGGCGCAATGTAGAATGTGGGCCGGAAGAAATCGACCTCGCCAGTGTACTTGCGCCGCAGACCCGGATTCGTTTCGAGGGGACCTTCCGCCTTCACAGCGTCCACCATCCCGGTGCCCGGATAGATGCGAATACCCATCGACGTTCCCGCACAATCGGGATCGATTCGCTTGATGAACTCGATTGTCTCCGCGGCGGTTTCGAAAGTCTCGCCCGGCCCCCCCAGGAGCAGATCGATCATCGCCTTCATCCCGTTCTCGCGACACAGGCAAACGGCATGTGCCAGGTCCTCGCGTCGATGTGACTGGCGGTACGTCCGGAGCATCCGCTCGCTGGCGGAGTCGCCTGTGAAGTTGATTCCGACGCAGCCGGCCTTCCGCATGGCCGCCGCCATCTCTGCATCGAACGGCGTCACCGCCAGGTACGCGTACCATCGCACCCGCTCGCCCAGCGACCGGCGGTTCAGCTCCTCGCAGACCGCCATCGCGTGACCTCGCGGAATATTGAACTCGGCGTCGCACGTATGGAGCACATCCACACCCTGCGACAAGAGGGACTCGATCTCGTCGGCGATCTCGACGGGCTTTCGCGACCTCGGCACCACTCCTTTCGACAGCGGGTCCGCGCAGTAGATGCATGGGCGATTGCAGCCTCGTTTGGTCTCGAAGCCGCACTGCCCGCCTCGTGCGAAGTAGGTCGCGTTGTCGATCAGAGTTCGTCGCACAGGCAGCGAAAGATCCGCAGGCCAGGCGGGTTCATTGCAGCGAACCTGCCCGTCGCTCCACCAGAGGAGTCCCGGGACCCTGCCGAAATCACGACCGTTCTGCAACTGTCGATAGAGAGCGACCGTGGCCCCTTCCCCATCGCCGCGAATTCCGAAATCGACTCCAGTGAACTCGACGACTTGCCGGGCGAAGACGGAGAATCCGACGCCGCCGAGCACGATCGGCGCATCGCTGAGCCCGCGAATGTCCCGCACGAGCTGAGCCAGTCCGGGCACGAACCACTGGGCGCTCGGCCAGAAGCAGTCATCCACGTTGCGGAACGACAGCCCGATCAGCATCGGACTGCAACGGGCGAAATGCTCGCGGAGCAAAGCTTCCGGGTTCGTACACAGGGCCAGATCGAGGAGGCTCACGTCGATCCCGGCCCGGACCGCCGCCTCCGCGACGTACTCCAAACCAATCGGTGCAATGGGCGGCACCATCCGATTCGTATTGATGAGGGTCAACATGAGTCGATATGATAGTCACACTCAACCCCCGCTGCAAACGTATTCGAGAGCGCGAAGTCCCAGACCGCGCCTGCAACAGCCGACTTCATCCCGACGTGGTTTCCGCCATCTTCTCCTTGGCCTTCTTCTCGGCAAAGAGGGCCAGAACGATACCCAGCTCGTAGAGGGCATAAAGCGGGATGGCGAGCGAGATCTGCGAAACGACATCGGGAGGTGTGGCTATGGCCGCAACGATGAATATGCCCAAAATCACATATTTCCGGACGCGACGCAGTGTCGCAATCGAGACCAGACCCGTTCGGACCAGAATGAAAATCGCTATCGGCGTCTGGAATGCGACGCCAAAGACGAGCATCAAGACCGTCACGAAGGAGATGTACCGCTGGAGTGTCCAGTTGCTTGCCGTACCCACGATGTCGCCGAACTTCAGGAAGAACCCGAGCGTCAGGGGTGCGATGACAAAGAGAAAGAACAGCGCGCCGATGACGAACAGGGCCGTGGAGAAGGGGATAGCCGTGTGGATGTACTTTCGCTCAGCGGGGTACAGACCGGCTGCCACGAACATCCAGATCTGATAAAACACCCACGGCGACGTGAGGATCAGGCCTGCGATAAACGACACCTTCATGTAGGCGACGAACGCCTCGGCCGGGGCCAGCGTCTGAAGACGAGCAAAGGTTGGAAGCTCATTGTTGCCCGCCGCAGCTCGTGTCTCCTTGATCCAGGCCTCGACGGCATCGAGAGAAACCTTGCGGAGGAACTCGACTCGACTCGGATCGAGTTGTGGTGCGTTGGGATCGAGGTTGGCAGTCAGAGTCCGGAAGAACACCTCTGTGAACGCGGTCATCTCGGACTTGATCCGCGGTGTTTCCTCCCCATCGAGCCACTTGCCCATTGCCTTGACGTACGGCCGCTCAATGAAGCTCAGAATGTGCGTGCCGAAGACCATGCTCACGACGGCCCCGATGGCCAGGCCGAAGATCGCCAGGATCAGTCGGGCGCGGAGCTCCTCCAGGTGGTCGCCAAGGGACATCGTGCATTGGCTGGGATCGAGGTTCTTCCTGATCTTTACCATGTCGCGGATACAATCGAGACGGGACGGACTTGCGGGTAGTTAACGCGAACTCGAATCCTTCGTGCCGGAGGACGCGGCATCATCACTGGCCTTCTTCACGTCGTCCACGAGTTCGTCCGTCGATTCCTTGGCCTCGTTGATGCCCTTCTTGAATTCCGTCAGGCTCTTGCCCACGCTGCGGGCCAGCTCGGGCAGGCGCTTGCCGAAAATCAGCAGCGCGATGACCAGGATCACCAGCCATTCGGTGTGGCCCGGCATACTGAGAAACGCCAACGTATGTACCGACTGAATCATTGCCATCTCCTTGAGGCGGTTCGTCTGTCGAAACGCCAATACAGATCAATGTGTGGAGTCTACCTGGATTTTTCGCCCCCGCTGTGTAGCGCCTTCGCGACGCCCTTACAGACGCATTGAGAGGTAGTATACCGGTCCGATGGGGTTCCGTCAACACAAAAAACAGCCGATGCCCCGCCGGCGTTCCGCCCTGCGGTCGGCGCCGTGCCGGCGACTCTGCACCGGCCGTCCGAGATCGGGTCCGATATTCGCATCCTCCCGGGGCCAGACCGACCACGTCGCCTCGGTTCGTGCCCTGGAAATCGGGCTTTTTGCCCACCGCGGAGACAGACCCACGACAGACTCACCTGCCAAATGCCGATGAGAGCAGCATCCACTGGTCGCGGCCTTGGGCGTCCATCCGTCCAGGCGAGATAGGCGACCTGATGGCGAACACAGAAAGGTGAGTGCGAGGAACGACATGAGTGCGAAATGGAAGAAAGACCTGCATCGGGTCGCGAAGGAGCAAAGCCCCCTCGGGCTGTGCGAACGATGCGGCGTCTGCTGCGCCTTCATCAGCATTCCTCCGTTCCGAGAGGACGAGTTGGACCGGCTTCCGGCAGATCTCCGCGAGGTCGTGGAATGGTACACCCACAACGACGCCGACCGTCCCCGATCTCCTGTCCCGTGCTACTTCTACGACATGACCCGCCGCCTGTGCCTGATCCACGAGCACAAGCCGCAGAGTTGCAGGGACTTCGAGCCCGACGGGGTTGCCTGCAAGAAGCAGAGGAGCGACCTGCTGGCAGCCTTGAACCGCTACCACGACGCCACGAAACTGTGGGCCAGACACTACACTCGCGTCGTCGTCCCCGGCGAGCGAATCCAGGAGATGGGCGAGTTCCGATTGGACGACGAACTCGAAGAGAAGCTGCTCCCAAACACGGCCTCCTGAAGACACCCGACCACGACGTCAATCCCCCCCACAATCTCATTCGGGGCAATCCCCCTGGATCAGAGACCTCCCCCTGTGTATACTCCGGTCTTCCGTTTCCCCATGTTACGCACGAGTACGAATGAAACAGGATGGCAGGACTATGAAAACACCGTGGGTGGTCGCGACACTGATGGGATTGCTCGTAATGGAGGCGGAGGCCACCGGTTCGAACACACCCGACTGGCTGGTGACCGCGGTCAAGACGCCCGTGACGGTCGTCCCCTGCAATGAGGGAAAGGACTTAGTCCTCGGCAACGGACTGATCCGACGGACCTTCCGGCTGGAGCCCGGCGCCGCCACCGTCGCCTACGACAACCTCATGACCGGTGAGTCCATCCTGCGCGGGGTCAAGCCGGAAGCTGTGGTCGAGATCGACGGCCGTATGTTCCATGTCGGCGGGCTTCTCGGCCAGGTCGATTACGCCTATCTGCGATCCGAGTGGGTCGATTCGCTCACGGCCGATCCCAACGCCTTCCACTTCGTCGGCTATGAGGTCGGCGAGACGAAAGCCCGTTTCCCCTGGAACCGCAAGCGGTACAGCGACGACCTGCCCTGGCCCCCTCCAGGCGCCTCGCTGACGCTGCGGTTCGAGCCGCCCTCGGGCCAACTGCCCGGTGTTACAGTCCGCGTGTGCTATGAGATGTACGAGGGCATCCCCCTGCTCGCCAAGTGGCTTGAAATCCAAAACGGCGGCGAGAAGGCGATCCGGCTGAACACCTTCGTCAACGAGATCCTCGCGGCGGTCGAGTACGAATCGCTGGTCGGCCAGCCCAACCATTGGGAACTGCCCGACATCCATATCGAGAGCGACTACGCCTTCGGCGGCGACGACCCCCAGATGGCCAACAAGACCGTACACTGGGTGCCGGACCCCCAGTACACGACGCAGGTCAACTACCTCTGCAAGACACCCGTGATGCTGCAGTGCCGGCCGCCCCTGGGGCCGGACGTGGCCATCGAGCCGGGACAGACTTTCGAGTCTTTTCGGACTTTCGAACTGATCCACGACAGCACCGAACGGGAACGCCAGGGCCTCGCGGTCCGACGAATGTATCGCACCGTCGCCCCCTGGGTCACGGAGAATCCGATCATCATGCATGTCCGCAACGCGGACCCCCAATCGGTACGACTCGCAGTCGATCAGTGCGCGGAGGTCGGATTCGAGATGGTCATCATGACCTTCGGCAGCGGGTTCGACATGGAGAACACCGACCCGGCCTACATGGACCAGGTCAAGGAACTCGTCGATTACGCCCACAGCAAAGGAATCGAGCTGGGCGGCTATTCGCTCCTGGCCAGCCGGAGAATCAGCGACGAACACGATGTCATCAATCCCCAGACCGGCAAGACCGGCGGCGCCATCTTCGGCAACTCCCCCTGCCTGTGCAGCGAGTGGGGTCGGGAGTACTTCCGGCGGATCACGACCTTCGTCGAGCACACCGGGATCGACATCATCGAGCACGACGGCTCCTATCCCGGCGACGTCTGCGCCTCGACCTCCCATCCCGGCCACAGCGGGCTGAACGACTCCCAGTGGAAGCAATGGCAGGTCATCAAGGACTTCTACCGATGGTGCCGCGAGCGAGGCGTCTACCTGAACGTCCCCGACTGGTACTTCCTGGCCGGCTCCACCAAGAGCGGGATGGGCTACCGCGAGGTCAACTGGTCGTTGCCCCGCGAGCGGCAGATTATCCTGGGACGCCAGAACATCTTCGACGGCACCTGGTGGAAAGCGCCGAGCATGGGGTGGATGTTCGTGCCCCTGACGGAGTACCAGGGCGGCGGCGCCGCGGCCACGCTTGAGCCGCTCTCGGAGCATCTCGACGCCTACGAGGCCCACCTGTCCCAGAACTTCACCTCCGGCGTCCAGGCCTGCTACCGCGGGCCCAGGCTCTACGACACGGACCAGACGAAGACAGTCGTCAAGAAGTGGGTTGATTTCTACAGGGCGCACCGCGCGATCCTGGACTCGGACATCGTACACGTCCGCCGGCCCGACGGCCGGGACATCGACTGCATCCTGCACGTCAATCCGCGACTGAAGACGAGGGGACTGGCGGTCATACACAATCCGCTGGATCGCGAGGTGAAGAGGGAACTGACGCTGCCTCTCTACTACACCGGCTTGACGAACACCGCGAGGATCGCCGAACGCAACGGCAAATCACGGCGGTACAAGCTCAACCGCGAGTACAATGTGACGATCCCGCTTCGGATGGCGCCGAACTCCACGACGTGGTTCGTTGTCGAGTAGCCCCGCCCACGGGCTCGTCAGAGCTTCTCGTATCGCATCACGGCCCGATAGACGCCGTCGATTCGCTTGCCTTCGACGATGGTCGGCGAGTACCGTTCGTTTCGCGGCTGCAAGCGAATCCTGTTGTCCTCCTCGAAGAAGACCCGCTTGAACGTGGTCTCGTGGGGCATCGTGAACCGGACGAAGCAGTCATCCCCGTTGCGAACGTCGAGCGAGGGGGAGAAGATCACGATATCGCCTTCGAAGAACCGGGGCTCCATCGAATCGCCCACCACGCGAACCGCGAAGGCGTTCGGGTCGTGCAGGTCCGGGCAGCGGACGTAGTCATCGGCGATGCCCACCGGGTAGTCCAGGTCGTTGAAATCCGTCGGATAGCCGGCAGCGACCTTGTTGATGATCGGCACCAGCCGGCCCGCCGACATGGTCGATTTGCCGTCGTCGGCGCCGACGCCCGTCTGCGACAGCAGGTCCTTGATCTCCTTGCTCTGAACTCGCTTGCCTGCGAGTTTGCGCACGATCTGACGCAGCCTCTGGTTCTCCGCTTCACGGGACTCGTACGCCCCCCGAATGTCCGACGGCATCCGCTCCAGATGGGCAATGTGCAACAGCAGGCCGGACTCGAACTTCAGCACCTTCTCCAGCCGGGTCAGCAGATCGTCGCTCGGCGGGTTCTTCACCTTGCCCGTCTCGATCGTGGACAGGTAGGGCTTCGAAAAACCCACCCGGTTGCTGACCTCATCCAACGTCAGATCCAACTGCTCCCGCTTGCTTCTGATGATTTGTCCCAGTGACATACCTTTTGCACCCTTTCGGCAACGTCATATGTTCACTTCGACCCACTCATACTCGGCCTGGCCCAGGCCAAGCTTCACCGCATGCTCGATTTGGTGACGCCAATCCAGTTCCGGGTTGCCGATGAGCTGGGGCAGTTTCCTTCCGCCCCGGGTCTCCACCACGTCGATTGCCGCCTGATCCACCGCCACCGGATTCGTCGAGGCGAGAATCCCGATATCCTCGACCATTGTAGGCATATGGGGTCGGTCAAAGCAATCACAATCCTTGGTGATCGACAGGAGAAAACTGAAGAAGACCGCCCGTCCCTCCTTGCCCTTCAGCGCCCCGAGCGCATGTTCGGCGACGCTCTTCTGGAGGATCGAGTTCTCCCGGCCCCAGTCGTACTGGACGGCGCCGAACCGGCACACCGCCACGCACTCGGCGCACCCGATGCACTTGTCCTGGTGGATGTGTGCCTGGACCTCGTCGAGCGAAATAGCGTCGGCGGGGCAATGCCGGAAACACTCACCGCAGCGCGTGCACTTGTCCCCCTTGACTCGCGGCTTGAGCGATGCGTGCTGTCGCATCTTGCCCTTGCGGCTCGCGCAGCCCATTCCGAGCGTCTTGAGCGTGGCCCCGACGCAGGCGGCACAGTGGCCCGTGAAATGCGCGACGGACAGGATCGACTGGCAACGAACGATGTCCGCCGCGATGAAAACTTCCCGATCCAGCTCTCCGTCGATCTGAACGGCCGTCTCCGCGGTCCCGAACAAGCCGTCGGGGGCAATGAAAGGAACCCCCAACCCCTCGACACTGAAACCCCGCCGGATCGCCAGGATCGTATGGTCGATGGCGTTGTGCCGGCGCCCCGTGTAGAGGGTGCTGGTGTCCGTGATGAACGGCTTGGTCTTGAGCGAGACCAGCTCCTCGACGAGACCCTTCAGACAGGGAGCCTTGACATATGTGGTGTTCTTGTCCTCACCGACGTGGACCTTGACGGCGGTGAAGTCGTTCTCACGGAAGCAGCTCGCGAACCCGCCGGCCCGGAACAGCGCCCGGGCCTTCTGGGAAATCGCCTGTTCCCCCTCGCGAACCGACGCCTGGATGAAATAGACTCTCGAACTCACTGTATCTTTCCTGCCAAGAGGTCGGACACCGAGTCCCAACCGTTTTGGTTCTGTGGCTATCGTACAAACCACTCGATTCGTCGTCAAACCGAATTTCGACCGCGCAAAAAATGGGGGGATGCGAGAGGCGTCTCGATACCGCCCAGCATCCCCCGAATTTGTCAATCAATCGCCCATTTCCGCCCGGTCGGCGGCAGTACGCGGCCGTGACGTACCGCGAGTCGGAAGTCCTCTGGAGAGCCTGCGCACCCCGACGCGCAGACCCTCTGTCTGTGCACGCAAACACCTGCCGGCTTCGACTGACAGTCTCATGCACACCAGGCGCGAGCTCGCTCGATCTTGCCCGAGAGCACCTGCTGCGCGATGATCACGTTCTCGCGGACCTGGAAGTCGAACATGCCGACGCAGAGGAAGTCCGCACCGCCCTCGAAAGCGAACTGGAAGCCCGCCCTGGGCTCGACCGCCCCGGCCGCCAGGACCTTGAACGCGATCCAGGGCGTCTTAAGCCCTTTCATGTACTCAATGGTCTCCTGCGGGTTCCGACAGTACATGTTGTCGTGGTACCCGCCGTGCTCATTGGTCGCGGGCCCCACCACGTCGAACACCTTGCGGTTCTCCACAGGCGTCGCGGACCAGTAGTTGTCCGGGTGGATCGTCTTGACCCAGAAATCGGGCTGGAACCCCGCGTTGACGCACGCCTTGACCGTCTCGAGGTCATGCGCCCCGAGTCCGCCGGGGACTTTGAACTCCTTGATGTACTCCAGCGCCTCGCCGACGGCCGCCACCTTGCCATCCCGGATCGCCTGGTCCGCCAAGCCCCCCTGCACGTAGACCGCGTGGGCTCCGCTGTCCACCGAGCGTTTGATGCCCTCCTTGATGTCTTTGCCCGCCGCACAATCGGAGATCCACTGGATCTTGCCGCCCCGCTCGTTCCAGTAGCGGTTGATTACCCGGTCGGACACCGGGTTCGTCAGGACCGTGTTGATCCCCAGTTCCTCGGCCAGCTCGAAAGTCTGGAAGATCTTCTCGTCGGTGTGATAGGCCTTGACCAGGGAGGAGACGTAGATCAGGTCCCGGCTGTGGGCCCATCCGCCGATGAGGTTTCCGCCGCAGAAGACCCGGCTGACCTTGAGGTTCTTGATCTGGCCGCAGGGCATTCTGGAGTTCCCGCCCTGCGAGCCGGCCTCCCCGGTCCCGGCGCCCTGGGCCATCTGGGCCAGCAGGTTCTGCTCCTCGAAACTGTGCAGACCCAAGGCGACGCCTGCGGAGGTCGCCACGGACTTCTTGATGAATCCTCGTCGATCGATCCGATTCTCGGCCATAGTCCTGTCCCCATTCACAAGCCTGCTTGGCGTTCGGGAACCACCCCGACAACGTTTCCATTCTACCGCGCCAAGGCCTCTCCCGTCAAAGGGAGATCGCAATCGCGCAGGATGACAGGATCGTCGCACAGGCTTGACTCCACGCGATTCGGTGATATACTGTCGGGTTATTCCCTGGTTCGCGTTTCAGAGAGGTCATAATGCAGCTTGTATCCAGAAGATCCCAGCTCCGAGGTTCCGTTGCGATCCCCGCATCGAAGTCCCACACCATTCGCGCCGTGGCCATCGCGTCGCTGGCCCAGGGCGACAGCATCATCCGCAATCCCCTCTGGTCGGGCGATACCGAGGCCGCGGTCCTGTGCTACCGGGCCTTCGGCGCCCGGATCGACACGAGCGACGACAAGGCGTGGAAGGTGACCGGCCTCGGCGGGAGGGTCACGCCGCCCCGAGAGACCATCGACGTGCTCAACTCCGGAACGACGCTCCGCGTGGCGATGGGCTCGGCCGCTCTGGCCCGGCCGGGCGAGACGACGACCTTCACAGGCGACGACCAGATTCAGAGCCGCCCCATCGCGCCGCTGATGCAGTCCCTGGAGGACCTTGGAGCCAAGTGCGTCAGCCTGAAGAACAACGGCAAGGCCCCCGTCCAGGTCTCGGGTGGGCTTGGTGGCGGGCGGACCTCCATCGCTGCCTTCACGAGCCAGTATCTCTCCAGCCTGCTGTTGTGTACTCCCCTGGCGCAGTCCGACACGGACATCGAGGTCACCCTGCTCAATGAGCCGGGGTATGTCCAAATGACGCTCGACTGGCTCGACAAGCAAGGCATCCAGTACGAGAGCGACGGGCTTCGTCGGTTTCACATGCGCGGCGGCCAGACCTACAGGGCATATGATCTGCCCGTGCCGGCCGACTTCTCCAGCGCGACGTTCTTCCTGTGTGCAGCCGCCCTCTTCGGCGACGGCGTCACCCTCCAGGGCCTCGATTTCTCGGACAGTCAGCCGGACAAGGCGGTCGTCGATTACCTTCGCGCCATGGGCGCCGACATCACGGTCGGTCCCGGCGGGATCACGGTCAAGGCCTCCGCGCTCCGCGGCGTGACCATCGACATGAACGCCACGCCGGACGCCCTGCCGGCCATGGCCGTCACCGCCGCCTATGCCGAGGGCACGACCCGGCTCGTCAACGTGCCCCAGGCACGCAGCAAGGAGACCGACCGAATCAAGTGTATGGCCGAGGAACTGGTCAAAATGGGCGCCAGGGTCGAAGAACTGCCCGACGGTTTGGTCGTACACCATAGCAAGCTCAAGGCGGCGCGCCTGGACGGGCGAAACGACCATCGGATCGTTATGGCCCTGTCCCTGGCGGCGATGGGACTCGACCCGTCCTGCACCATCGAGACCGCCGAGGCAATCGAAGTGACGTTCCCCGAGTTCGTCAACCTGATGCAGGCGCTCGGGGCGAACATGGAAATCAGAGGTTCATCGTGAAGATCGTTCTGGCCGGCCCCAAAGGTGCGGGAAAGAGTTCCGTCGCGGCGAAGCTGGCGGAGTTGACCGGCCTGGAGGCAATCGAGACGGATCGTCTCATCGAACAATGCTTCGAACGAGACACCGGCGAGAAACACACCTGCCGAGAGATCTTCATCGAGCACGGGGAGCAGCAATTCCGCACCGTCGAGAGAAAGGTCGCCATCGAGCTGGCCGAGACGGACTGGAAGTTGATCGTCTGCGGGGGATCGAGCCTGCTGGACCCTGCCAGCCGACGAGCCCTGCGACGGAACGCGATCCTCATCTACCTGACGGCCGATCCGACGACGCTGTGGAGCCGAATCGCCCAGGACGGCCTGCCGCCCTGGCTGCGCGGGCCGGACGCCCGGACCCAGCTCGACAGGAACGTCGCCTATCGCGCGGAACTGCTCGGCCCGTACGCGGACGCGGTGATCGACACTACGGACAGGACGCCCGAGCAGATCGCACAGATCGCGATGGGACACATCGTCGAGGAGCTGACCATCCGCAGCCGGGCGGCCAACACGTACGGCGACATCATCCGCGTCACCACCTTCGGCGAGAGCCACGGACCAGCCATCGGCGCGGTCCTCGACGGCGTCAGGCCGGGAATCGATTTCTCGGCCCAGGATATCCAGACGCAACTGAACCGTCGCCGGCCCGGCCAAAGCGCCGTGACCACTCCCCGCGACGAGAAGGACCAGGTGGAAGTCCTCTCGGGCGTGTTCGAAGGCAAGACCACGGGCGCCCCCATCGCGATGGCGATCTTCAATCGGGACCACGATTCCTCCAAGTACGAAGGGATCAAGAACCTCTTTCGCCCAGGGCATGCGGACTTCACCTATTATCGCAAGTACGGCCTCCGCGACCATCGCGGCGGTGGTCGGTCCTCCGGTCGGGAAACCGCGGGCCGCGTCCTGGGGGGCGCTTTCGCGCGACAGGAATTGACCCAACGAGGCGTGCGGATCGTCGCCCACGCGGTCGAAATCGCTGGAATCACGGCGAACCGATGCGACTATGAAACCATCGAGTCCAATCCGGTCCGCTGTGCCGATCCGGAGGCGGCCGAGCGAATGGTCCAGGCAATCCTCGCTGCCAAGGAGGACAACGACTCGGTCGGCGGCGTCGTGCAGCTTGAGATTCACGGCCTGCCCGCGGGGTTGGGCGATCCGGTGTTTCAGAAGCTGGATTCGCGACTGACTGCTGCGATCATGACCATCGGCGCCATCAAGGGGATCGAAATCGGCGAAGGCTTCCAGTTGACGCGAATGCGAGGCAGTCAATCGAACGACAACATGGCCGACGGCGGGTTCCTCACCAACCACGCCGGCGGCATCACCGGCGGCATCTCCACCGGCCAGCCTGTCATCCTGCGAATCGCGGTGAAACCCACGTCTTCCATTGCCAAGCCGCAACGAACGCTGGACACGGGAATGCGGAACCAGCCCATCGAAACACACGGCCGACACGATCCGTGCATTGTCCCTCGCGTGATTCCGGTCATCGAGAGCATGGCGGCCCTGGCCTTGCTGGACGCGTGGGAGGTGCAGGACCGTCTCCGTCCCGACTGGAACCGCCGGTAGCCCGCTCGAAGTTCTGCTTGCAAATTCCTGCGTTTTCCTCTAATAGTAGAGTGTGATTCTTCATTTGGGATTGTCGACTGCGAGGCAGTCAAATCAGGAATCCGCAACCACGAATCGACTTCTGACAGGAGAGTGACCGGTGCTCGGATGTCATCTCGGACGCTTGTTTCAAGTCACCGTCGCGGGTGGCTCATATCAGGAAGGACTCACCAGCATGTTGCAGGGCGTCCCGCCGGGGATTCTGCTGACCGAGCAGGAGATCTACGGCGACCTGCTGCTTCGCAAGCCCGGCGCGGACGAGCTGTCCAGCCCGCGCAAGGAACCGGACCTGCCGATCATCTACACGGGCGTGAACGCCGCCGACACGATCGAAAACGCAGGCAACAAGAACCACACGAACGGCACCCCTCTGACGATCCTGATCCCGAACCTGGACCGCCACTTCGTCCACATCAAGCAGTACCAGGACACGAACCGCACGCCCCGTCCGGGCCACGCGTCCTATGCCAGTTTTGTGAAGTACGGCCCGGACGATGACGCCATCGGCGCAGGCATCTTCAGCGGGCGCTATACCTCGACCATCGTCGCGGCCGGCTGCGTCGCTAAGAAGGTCCTTCGGAAGTGCGGCATCGAGGTCTTCGCTTACGCCAAGGAGATCGCGGGCGTTCGCTGTCCTGACATTCCGCACGAGGCGGCCCTGCGATCCGCGAACGACTACAAGACCATGCGGCGGGATCTCGATCCGTTCTACCAGGAACTCTACGTCAAGGGTCGGCTCAACATGGACATGCGGTTGCTGGAGAAGGCCGCGGTCCTGGCCCAGGTGGAGAACGAGATCGACGAGATCCGCGACAGGGCGCCGCACATGTCGCCCGAGGAGGTCCGCGAGCGGTACGGCGTACACCCGGTTCTCAACTGCCCGGATGTCGAGGCCGCCCAGGCCATGGTCGATGCCTGCAACCGGATCTGCCAGATGGGCGACTCGGCCGGCGGGGTCGTCGAGGTCATCGTGCTGGGCGTCCCGGTCGGCCTGGGCGAGCCGGTCTTCGCCAAGCTCGATGCGGAACTCGGGCGGATGCTCGGCATCGGCGCCGTCAAGGGCGTCGAGGTCGGAGCGGGATTCGCGGTCAAGGACATGACCGGCTACCAGGACAACGACCAGATGCATGCGGTGAACGGCAGGGTGGCCTTCCAGTCGAACAACGCCGGCGGCATCACCGGCGGCCTGACCACCGGTCAGCCCATCGTGGTCCGCCTGGCGGTCAAGCCAACGCCGACCATCGCCAGGCCGCAGCAGACGATCGACAAGTACACGCTGGAGAACAAGGCCCTCGCGGCCATCACACGCCGGGACCCGACCATCGTCGCCAGGATCTGGCCGGTCGCGGAGAACTACACCGCCTTGGTCATCCTCGACCACCTCATGATGCACTACGGATACCAGGCGATCCGAAGCCGAGTCGAGCAGGCGTAGGAGTCCCTGTGCGAGTCGCAGCCGGTCGTGAGCTTCGCTTGCGATCCTGAGCAAGCACTCCTCCGGTAGACTCAACCAGCCCCAAAAGCAAGCTCCGGGTCGCCCCGGGGCTTGGTCTTTCCACTCTTCGACTATCCCGCCGACCTCACTGCGTCGGCGGAAACACGCCGGTCGGCGCTGTTATTGACCAATGATAGTCATCTTCGCCCAATCCGAGTACTCCGTCTCATTGCCGTATACGTCACGGGCCTTGACTTTGAACCGCAGACTCCGGTTCTTGCCACCGACCGGGACGGACCACGTCGGATCATCTTGCCAGCCGCTGGAGAAGCCAGCCGGATATTCATCATCGTAGGGCTCTTCGCACAGGAAGTAGTACTGTACCCCGCCGCTGGGGTCGGTCGCCGTGACTGCCGTCATCTCGGCGTAGTAGTCCCAGTTGCCGAGACCGCCATAGACCTCGTGCGGCATCTCGTTGGGATCGAACTGCATCGGGCTGGGCGTCGGGGGATCCGACTCCGGCGCCACATTCGTCGTAGCGCAGATCCAGCCGGACCACTCGGTCTGGTTGTTCGCGGCCGAGAGGTCGCGGGCCCTGACGCGGTAGCAGTGCGTCGTCTCCGGCGGTAGATTCACGTCGGTGTAGACCTGGCTGTCGATCCAGCCGCTGTCGTGGCCGCCGTCCGCTTCGTTGGCATCGAAGTAGTACTGGACGCCGTTGTCATCGTAGGCAATCCTGGCCGCCATGGTAATCGAAGTATAGGAACCCGCTACGGCAGAGATCGACTGGATGTACGGCTCGGGCGTCGGCGCCACCCTATCGGCGGTTCCGGCGATCTTGATTTCGGACCACTCGGTCTCGTTGCGCCAGGGCGAGAGGTCACGCGCCTTGACGCGATAGCCGTATTCGACACCCTTGGCCAGGCCGCTGTCCACGTAGGACCGGCTCGTAATCCAGCCGCTGTCGTGGCCGTCGCCATAGACGCAGTCGAAGTAGTACTCGACATCCCAACCCCAGGAATCGACCGCCTCAACGGCCACCATCCGGGCGGCGCTATCGTCGGCCATGTACGGCTCGACTGCCCACGCGGACGGATTCGGCAGCGGAGCGGTCTCGTCCTTGACCAACCAGCAATCTGCGAAGAAGGCCAGGTCGAAGGCATCGACAGCCGAGTCGAACGTGAAGTCGGCGCCGTTGCACCAGCCATCGGAGGCAGAGCAGCCCGTGCTGAGCCACTGGCTGGCGAACTTCGCGAAGTCCTCGAACGTGATCTCGCCGTCGTAGACGAGGTCGCAGAACTTGCACGGCTCGAGGATCGCGTGATGGTATCCCATATCCACCACTCCGGTGTCGGGCTCGCTGTCCGTTCGCGTCGAGTACCGCGACATTCCGACCACACTGGCCAGGCTGCTGCCGGCATCGACGCACGGGCTCTTGTTGCTCAGGTAGAAGTTGTCCAGCGGGCCTTCCACGAACTTCGGATCCTTGCGGAGGATGCCTTCGCCATACACCAGCGTGCAGCCGACATCGACGTACACGTCGTTCGGACCGGCGAAGATGTCGCTGTACGACACACGGAGCGTACCGCAATGCGGATCGAGATCGAAGCCGGTCCCGACCGCCAGTTCCGTCCCGAGGCGGCCGCCGTTTTCCCAGAAGATGCAATCGACGACGTTGGCATCGCTGAAGTAGCCGCAGAACAGGCCGCCGCCGAGACCCACCTGGTCGTTGTTCGGATCGATGGACTGATTCGCGTAGAACGTGCAGTTCCGGATCATCGGCGTGGCATACCAGTTGGTCGAGATGCCGCCGCCGTCGCGGGTCGCCAGGTTGCCGCGGATGAGGCAGTTGACGATCGACGTGCTGTCCTCCCCGCGGAGGTAGATGCCGCCGCCGGAGCCGTCGGCGGAGTTGCCTGCGATGTTGCAGTCCTGGATCGTACCGCTCGCAGACGAGAAGAAGATGCCCGCACCCGCGGCCACGACCCCGTCGCCGGCAACGTCGCCGGCGTTGACGATGGCGATGTTGTTCCTCACCTCGCAACCGGCGATGCCGATCTCGCCGCCCACGCCGGCCACACCGGCGCCGCGGATCGCGGTGTTCGTCGCCAGGATCGTGTCCATCAGGCTTGCGACCGCGTCGGCCAGATAGACGGCGCCGCCGGTATCCGCTTCGTTATCCACGAAGTTGCAGTCCTCGAAGGACACGCTGGCGGAGTACTCGGCTGCGACGCCGCCGCCGAAGCCGACGTAGGGATCCGACCGGAAGTTGCCGGAGTCGGCCGAGGCGGTATTGTTCTCGAAGTTGCAGCCTCGGAACGCCACCACCGTGTCGGCGGCGCAGTAGACGGCGCCGCCGTAGCTGGGCACCTCGAAGGCGGTCAACGGCTCGGTGAGCCTGCCGGTCGGCGGCTGGGCGCCGCCCTGGCCGGTCATGCCGCCGACGGTGCTGTTGCCACGAAGGGTGCACTCGACGAACTCGGCCTTGCTTGCGGCATCGATGAAGACGCCGCCGCCGTAGGCGGAGTACCAGCGGTAATCACCGATGTACGAGCCACCGCCCAAAGGCACGTTGCTCACGCTGAGGGAGACACTCTCGGACGCGAAGACCATCTGAATGTAGGTGGCATAGTCCCATTCCCAGATCCTCCACAGGTCCTTCGCGACCGCGGTCGCCCCGAGCCTGTCGGGATCGATGTCGATGGGCAGGGACGGAGTGTAGTTGCCGCCATAGTTGGCCAGACCGCCGCTATCGACGCCGGCGCCGCCGTTGCCACCGCTGCCGGCTTGCGCGGAGTTGTTCTCGATGGTGCAGTTGACGAACAACGGATTGGTGTTGGACGCACAGTAGATCGCGCCGCCGCGAGCCCAACCGCCCCAACCACCGCGACCCGCGTTCTGGCTCGTCGTGGCTGCGACGCCGTTGCCGCCGTCGCCGCCGGTGATGGAGTTGTTGCGGATCACGCAGTTCTTGATCGTCGGGCTTGCGCCAGGCAGCAGGATCATGGCCGCACCCTGGATCGGCACGCCATCCTCGCCATTGGGATGCCCACCGGCCCGATCTCCGTCGTCGCCGTTATCGGCGATGCCGCCGAAGTTCTCGATCGTGAAGCCATTGAGCACGGTACGCCGGCCCGCAGAACCGGTGAACACCACGCCCAGGCGGCTCCAGGTGTTGCCGCCGATGCCGCCGGGGCCGCTGATCACCGTCGAGGCCACCGCACACGGATCGTCCGGGTTACGGGACGTAACGGTGATCTCCTTGCTCATGATCAGGCCGACGTCGCCGTATCCACTGTAGTAGGTACCCGGATCGACGAGGATTGTGTCGCCGTCTTCGGAGGCCGTGACGGCCCCCTGGATGGTCGTGTAGTCGCCCGGCACGGTAACGACCCGGGCCGTGCGCTGTTGCAGAGTGACGGTCACCTGCCGGTCCGACGTGAGCGTCACATAATTGACCAGGCTGGTCAACGTGTCGTCGTCGGTGCCCGTCCAGGCCTTGACCCGCCAGCCGTCTTCCGCTTTCACTTCCAGGCGGATGACGTTGTCGGTCGAGCCTTCGTACACCACGGAGATGGCAGGCGTCACAATGCCGTGCACCAACCCGTCGGCTGCGTCGGGCAGCACTTGGGCCGTCAACGTATAGAGCGTCACACCCTGGGCGTAGTGGTACCCCATGTCCACAGTGCCGGAGTCGGCAACGCCGTCGGCACGCGTGGTGCGGGCGCCCAGACTGCTATTCGGATCGACCGATCCGCTTCCGGCGTCGATCGCCGGGCTCTGACGCGACTGGCCGGCCGCCGTCTGGTCCAGGTAGTAGCCCGCCAGGAAGTACGGGTCGGCATCGATATTGCCCAGATTCGGGTCCCAGGTCTGTGTGCCGGCATTCCAGCCCGACAGCGTGGAGCCGTCGGCCACGTAGATCGACGACCCGGCCCTCGTGAGCGGCAGAATGCCCGCCACGACCGCGGCCGTTTCCACCGTCATGTCGTTGGCATCCGTCGCCTGCACGGCAACGCCGTCGGTCAGGTTCGCCAGGGCCTCGTAGTAGGCCTGCACGTCGTTGGCCTCGCCGATCTGGAGGGTGTGGACCCTCTTGCTCGACTCCCTCGACAGGGCCTCGACGACATCGCTGAGCCGATAGCCCACGACGAGTTCCGGATTGTGCGGCACGCCGTCGCCAATCAGCAGGACGACGCGGGCCACGCGCCCGGTTCGCCATTCGTCGAGGTCATTGGCATCGGCCGTTTGAGTCAGGGCATAGTAGACCGACTCCGCCAGTTCAGGCCCGCCGGCGCCGGCCACCGCGGTGACCGAGTTGATCGCGCTGACGACCGTGTCGACGTCCTCGGTGAACGGGGTCACGACGCGGTACGGGTAGTCCGTCGCGACGCCGCCCGCTCGGTCCGTATCGTTGAAGTCGCGGAAGTCCACGACCGCCATGCGGCAGTCGGCGACATTGGCGTCGATCGCATTGGCGATCTTGGCCGCCGCCTCCCGGACGTACCTCATGGAGGGGATCATCGTGTCCGTCGAATCGATCACAAAGACCATGTCCAGACCCACCGCGGAGGCGCTGGGATCGGGACTGGGCTCGACGTCGCTATAGGTCACCTGCATGGCGGACGGGCTGGATGTCTCGCCCGTGACGGCCAGTTGCGAGCCGTTGTCGCTGCTGACGTTGTCCCACACGATGGAGTTCGTCACGACGACGTTGGACCCGTATCCGGCGTAGACACCGGCTCCGAGCGCCTCTCCCGCGAGGCTCTTGACGGAGTTGTTGCCGATCGTGCAGTTGGCGATTCGAGCGTTGACCTGCCAACTGCAGGAGATGCCGGCGCCGTCCCTGCCGGCCGAGTTGTCCGTAACCAGGCAGTTGAACAGGGTCCGGAGATCGGACCGGCCGGCCGTCAGGTACAAACCGCCGCCCGAGGTGGCCGCCGCGTTGTGGCTGATCTGGCAATCCGAGATCAGCGCCGGACCGGCGTAGGCATAGACGCCGCCGCCCTGGGCCGCCGCCGTGCCGCCGCGAACGTTCTCGATCACGACCGCGTTCACGTCGTACACGAAGTTCGGATCGGTCGGCGAGATCGGAGCGGACGTGCCGTCGATGGGCAGGAAGAACTGCCGCTGGACGCCCAGGACCTCGTTGTGTTTGATCGAGCACCGCAGGATCTTCGAATCCGGCGTATCGTAGCAGTACAGGCCGCCGCCGCGATGGGCCGAGTTGTAGGCCACGTTGCAGTCGGCGATCTCGATACTGCTGCCGGTCATGTAGATCGCGCCGCCGGCCTCGTTCACGTCGTTGTGCGTGAACACGCTGCGGCCGATCGAGCCGGCGCACTGGTCGCTGAGGTAGAGGGCGCCGCCGCTCTCGTCGGCGAGGTTCTCCGTGAAGTTGCAGTCGCTCACCTCGATGGTGCATTCGCGACCATAGAACACGGCGCCGCCGAGGAGGTCCGTCGCATTCTCCGAGAAGGTGCACTGGACGAACTTCGAGGCCGCTCCAGACACGTGATAGACCGCGCCGCCGCGATCGTTGGCGTCATTGGCGGTGAACCGGCAGTTCGTGAACGTCGCCAGGCCGTCCGGGCCGCAGTAGATGGCGCCGCCGTAGCCGAGTGCCGTGCAGTTCGTGAACGAGCAGTTGGTGAACGTCGGCCTGCTGCCGGTGTGGATGTAAACCGCGCCTGCACTGCCGGCGCCGAAGGGTTGGCCCGTATCAACAACGATCGCGTTCCATGCGTGGCAGTTGTCGATCTGCACGTTCGTGAACGTCGGGTTGGCGTTGGCGCCGATGTAGACGGCGCCGCCGCTGGAGAACGAGACGGCCGAGTTGCTGATCATGACGTTGATGAAGGTCGGGCTGCAGCCCGCGCCGATGTACACCGCGGCGCCGGGTTCCTGCAAGGTGGCGCCGTTCATGATCGTGATGCCGGTGATGATCGTGTCGGGACCTTCGCCACTGTTGAAGATCAGGGCGCGTCCCGAGGCGCCGCAGTCGATGACCGTCTGAGCGACGACCGCAGGATCGTCGGGATTCGTGCTGGTCAGACGGATCTGCTTGCCGCGCAGGTTGATCGAGCCGCTGTAGACGCCCGCCGAGATGATGATCGTGTCGCCGTTGGCGGCCGAATCGACCGCCTCCTGAATCCCGGTGGCCTTTTCGCTGCCGACCACGATCTCCTCGGGCAGACGGAACCGGACTCGCAGGACCCGGTTCGCGTCCACGACGACGTTGTACTCGGGCCGGAGGGACAGGAGCGTATCGTTCGCGTCATACCAACCCTGCAGGTAGTAGCCCGTCTCGGGCACCGCCTTGAGAGCGAGTTCCGTACCCTCCAGATAAGAACCACTGCCGGGCTGCACGGCGCCGTGGGTCTGGCCGCTCGAGTCGGCCACCACGGTCACGGTCAACTGATAGACCGGCACCGCCTCGGCGTAGTGGTAGCCGAGGTCCACGCGGTTGGCGTCGAAGACGCCGTCGATGCGGGTCGTACGATCCGCCAGGCCGATGGTCTGGGCGGAGTCGCTGCCGGCATCAACCGCCGGGCTCTGCGAGTCCTGTCCCGCCGCCGTCTGGCTCAGGTAGTAGCCGGAGATGAAGCACGGATCGGCCACGATGACGCCGGCATCGGCGCCCCACAGGGTCGAATCCCACGTCGGGTACGTCGCGGTTTCCGCGGCCAGCCAGCCGTTGAGCTCGCAGTCGGCGCCGATGTAGATCGGCGGACCGCTGGGCAGCGTCAGGGCCGCACCGAGGTTCACTCGGGGCTTCGTGATCGCCACCTTCGTGTCGGTCACCAGGTCGCCGGTGGTCTCGATGAGTTCCTCGACCTCGGCAGGAGTGAGGTACCTGCCGAGCCGTTCGAGGGCCGCCTGTTGAATCGAGGCGACGCAGCCGGCCACGAACGGCGTGGCGGACGACGTGCCGGCGAAGGATGGGAAGTAATCGCCGGCGTCGTAGCCCGCGGCGCCGACCATATCCGGCGTGTAGACCGGGTCGGCAGGCGCCAGGACATCCAGGTTCTCCGCCGCATTGGAGTAGTCCGTCACAAGACCGCTCACGTCGTACAAGGCGCCCACGGAGATCACATTGGACATGGCCGCCGGCCAGCCGATTCCCGTGGTGAAGAACTCATTGCCCGAGGCCGCCACGATCGTGATGCCCACGCTGACTGCCGTGTCGGCCAGAACCGCCATGCTCGGCGAATAGGCATCCGCCACATTGGCGTCGTCGAACGCCACGCTCAGGCCCCAGCTATTGCTCATGACCTTGATCGGGTGTTCCGGATCGTCATTGCGGTGGGTGATGCACCAGTCCCAAGCTCCCAGGGCGGCGTCCGTCGGGATGTTCCCGTCGTCCGCTCCGATCTTGAGAGCGTAGATCCGAGCGCCATAGGCGACGCCGCCGATGTAATCCTCGACCGAGGCGAGTTCGCCGGCCGCGATGCCGGCGCAGCATGTGCCGTGTGCCACGACCACCGGCATCGGATCGGGGTCGTTCTCCGCGGTATCGTAGCCGCCGATCACCTTCTCATTGGGGAAGGTGCTCGTCGCGGCGTTGCCGGTTCCGCCAAGCATCGGATGCGTGTAATCGACACCCGAGTCCACGATGGCGATGGAGATGCCCCGCCCGTTGTAGGTGTGGCGGATCTCCCGGGCGTTGCCCAGAGCCAGAGCCTGGCGCATCGCCAGTTTGGCGTAGCGGACCGGCTCGATGTGCCGGACCGAGGGGTTGGTCTTCAGGCGGTCCAGACCGGCCTTGGTCACTTGGCCGGAGAAGGAGGCCACGTTCGCGTACGTCTGGCGAGCGGTGAACTCGCCCGGCTGGAAGGCATTGAGGACGGTCGCCCGCCGATTGGCGAGCCGGGCCTGGAACTGCACCACGGCCTCGCGGCTGTTCCAATCGACCGCATCGCGTCCGTCGGGCTCGTGGAGCGTCACGATGACCGCGGCGCTGCCTTTGGAAGCGAGCTCGGCGTCGATCGTGGCGGAGTCGATCAGGACGTCGCCTCCGGCGGTCGCGCCGACGGAGGTTTCCGCCTGGACGCCGGACTTCGCGACCGTCGCGAGCGGATCGATCATGTCGTTCGGGTCGAACGCGGGTCCGATGTCGCTGTACGACATCGTCACGCCGGACGCGTATACGCCGTCGTCGTTCCCGCTGCCGATCGCCAACTGGGCGCCGTCGACTCCGAAGTTGCCCCACAGGATCGAGTTGATCACCGTGGCGCTGCTGTTATAGGAGACGTAGAGACCGCCGCCGTAGCCGGGATCGTCTCCGAGCGCACCGGTGACCTTGTTCTCGGTGAAGGTGCAGTTGGAGATCGTGGGATCGGCATACCACTTGGCGGAGACGCCGCCGCCGTCGCGACCGGCCTTGTTCCGGGTCACGAGGGAGTTCTGCAGGAGCGGCTCCGCGGCGCCGGTGAAGTAGAGACCGCCGCCGGAGGCGCTGGCTTCGTTCTCGCGGAAGGTGCTGTTGAGGATCTGCACGGGCGAGGTGACGCCGAAGTAGGCGCCGCCGTTGCTGAACATCGTGCCCACCTGGTAGAGATTGGCGTCGAAGATTCGGTACACGTCGTTGGGCTCGTAGTCCGCGACGTTGCGGAAGAAGGTCGAGCCGTCGATCGTGCCCGTCCCCTCGGCGAGGTAGACGGCCCCACCGTGATAGGCGGTGTTGGTCGCCAGGTTGCAGTCGGCCAGGCCGAGTTCGGAATCCGCCGCGTAGATGGCGCCGCCGATCGTGGCGTTGCAGTCGACGATCGTGCAGTTCATCATCGTGATCGAGCTGGACTCCTCGATGGCCACCGCGCCGCCGTAGCCGAGGTACGGATCATCCGGATAGAGGACTTCGGTGCCTGTGATGGCTGGGCCGCCCGGCACGCCGTTCGGATCGAATTCGCGTTCCGCCCAGCAGCCACTGAACGTGCAGTTCACCAGCTCATAACTGCTGTTGTAGCCTGCGTACAAGGCACCGCCGAAGCATTCAATGTCGACCGGCTGCTCCGGCATTCGACTGAGTTCGGGAACGAACGAATCACCACCGATGCCGCTGAGCCCGCTGAGGACGTAGTTGTTCTCGAACGTGCAGTTGACGAACCTGATCGAGCTGCCGTACTCGCAGTAGACGGCGCCGCCGTACCCGCTGTACTTCCAGTAGTCCATATAGGGACCATACAGCCACTCGCCATTCCACCCGGTTTCCAAGGCATACTCTTCCTCTTCAGCATCGGAACCGATGAAACCGCCGCCGCGTCCCGGGGGGTTGTTCGCCGGGTTTCCGTTGCCGCCCTTGCCGCCAATACCGCCCTGAGCATAGCAATCCACGAAGCGGCAATTCGTGAACGTCGGACTGCCGCTGGCGCAGTAGACGGCGCCGCCGTAGGCATAGCCGGGCCAGCCACCGTCATGTCCCTGACCGTTGGCATTGCCGTCGCCGTCGCCTGCGCGGCCGCCCGTGACGGAGCACCCGCTGAAGGTGCATCCCACAACCGTGGGCGAACCGCCCTCGATGTCTATGGCGCCGCCATAAGCAGGATCACCGTCGGGACCATCGTCCGCAGGAATTGTGTTGTTCGGGTTATCGGTGCGAGGTATCCGGCAGTTCGTGAAGACGCAGTTGCGCAGCGTGGGCGAGCAACTCAGGATTTGCATAGCGCTTACATCGCGGTTGGTGATCGTGAAGCCCTCGATGGTCGCTTCACCATCCGTCGTCGCGACCATAAACTGAACGTGATCGATAACGGTAGCTGCGACGCAATCCGGGTCGTCCGGATTCTCGCTGGTCAGCGTGATGGCCTTTTCGATGACGATCGGCGCAGAGAGGTTGCCTATGTAGTGCGGACTGTACGTGCCGGTCGGCACCACGACGGTGTCGCCGTTGTTGGCGTCTTCGATCGCCCGCTGGATGCTCCCGCGGTAGGCGCTGTCGTCCACTCGAATGATCCGGGCCTTGGCGAACGTGACGACCACCGTGCGATCGGACCACATCATGACGGGGTTTTCCATCAACGTGGACGCGTCGTCATCCGTGCCGGTCCACTGGGCGAGCGTGTAGTTCGCGACCGGCGTCGCGGTCAGCACGACCAGCGTGCCGGCGTAGTACGTCCCGCTCGTGGGCGCGACGGTCCCGTTGCCGTCTCCGACGCTCGCGGTCAGGGTGTAGTGGGGCAGCCCGGTGGCATCGCGATAGTGGTAGCCGAGATCGGCGTTGCCGCTGTCCAGGCCGTTGTCGGTCCGCGTGGTGTACTGGTCCATGCCGCTGTCGGAGGCCAGTAGATTGCTCTGGTCGAGGGCCGCGCTGTCCGCGGTCTGGCCCGCCGAGACCTGGCTGAGGTAGTAGTCGCCCAGCGGACCCGCCACGAACAGCGGGTCGCCGGTCAGGTTGGTCGTGCCCAGACTGTCGCCCGCCGCCTGGCTGGTCTGTCCCGTGGCGCTGTCGTACAGGCCGTAGTCGCCGTCCGGGTTATTGTGGAACAGGCAGCAGGCGATCCGGTTGTCCTCGTCGGAGTCCACCGACCCGATGCTGCGATGGTCGTTGGCCTGGAAGATCGAGTTGTTGACCGAGACATCGGACATCCAGTCGGTGTAGATCGCGCCGCCCAGCGTCCGTGCGGTGTTCTCGACGAACGTGCAGAAGCTGATCTTGGGCGTCGCATAGGCGGTGCAGGAGACCGCGCCACCGTAGGCATTCGACGAGTTGCCGGTGAACAGGCAGTTCTTGACCACGTGCTCGATGAACCCGCCGTAGAAGCAGATCGCGCCGCCGGCGGCGTCGACACCCTGAACCACGTTATTGCTGAACCGGCTGTCCGTAATCGTCGCCGGGGTCTCGGCGAAGAGCAGACCGCCGCCCACGTCGCCGCCGGTGCTGGAGCCGATGGCGGTGTTGCCGTGGACCACTGCCCGGGCCAACGTCACAACGCCGCCCGAGGCGGTCAGGCCGGCGCCGTTGCGGGCTCGGTTGTTGACGAAGCTGCAATCGTTGAATACGGCGTTGACGTCCTTGAGGTAGACGCCGCCACCCCAGCCTTCGGTGTTCTTGTAGGCGCGGTTGCCGGTGAAGAGGCATCGCTCGAAGTTCACCGTCAGGATCGCGCTGGCCGCCGGATAGCCATTCTCATAGTAGGCGTCGAATCCGCCGCCGATGTTCGCGGCCTCGTTGCTGCCGAACAGGCAGTTCTTGACCGTGGCGTTGGACCGGGTGCGAACCGCACCGCCGCGATCGTCGGTTACGTTGCCGAAGAACTGGGAGTTCGTCACGTTGAAGTGAGAGGAGCCGACCCCCATGTAGATGGCGCCGCCCTCGAAGGTCGTCGAGACATCGGCGCTCGCCCCCTGGCTCATGGTAAGCAGAGATGACGTGGGAGTGTATCCAATGTAGTCCGTCAGGGAGCGGTCCTTCCTCGCGTTGCCCGTGAACAGGCAGTCATTGACATCCGCCGCGGACCGGGCGACCATGTACAGGGCGCCGCCGTTGTGATTGAGGAACTGGCACCCATCCAAATCGATGGCACAGCCCGAGACGGCGTAGATGGCGCCGCCTTTCGTATCGGTCTGGATCTCGGAGTAGACGCCGCCTGCGACGGTAGCGAGGACGGCCGTGAAGGCCTGGTTTGTCACGAAGTTCGAGTCGACAATGTCTGCGCTGCTCTGGGAGTCATAGAAGATCGCGCCGCCGGTGGCCACGCCGTACGTGATCGTGAGGCCGTCGCTGCCGTCGTCGGCAGGCCCATACGGGGCATCCAGCGTGTTTCCGGAGCCCCTGGCGCCACCCAGGCCGGGGACGCCCGTGCGGGCGAAGTTGTTCAGGAACTGGCAGTTGCGAATGACCGGGGCGCTACCGGTCCCGCAATAGATGGCGCCGCCGCGACCGTCGCCGATCGCGTGGCCTGCATCGCCGCCCCAGCTCTCGTCGCCGCTGCCGTTGCCGCCATCGCCGCCGTCGCCGCCCATGCCGCCGTAGGCGGTGTTGTTCGAGAAGACGCAATTGATCAGGAGGGGATTGCTCCCGTCGAGGCAGGCCAGGGCGCCGCCGTGGCCGATGCCTGTGCCGGTGCCGCCGTAGCCGCCCCACTGCCCATCGCCGGTGGTCTGCTCAGTGGGATCGGGATCTTCCGCCGTGGCTGGCGGCAGATAAGTCCAGTCCGTCGGATAGTCGGGCTGCGGCGTGGTGGTCTGGCCTTCCGCGCCGGTGCCGCCGTGGCCGCCGGTGCTGATGCAGCCGGTGATCACGCAATTGCGGAACAGGGGCGAGCTGCCGTTTTCGCACAGGACGGCGCCGCCGTAGGAGTCGCCGGTCCCGTCGGCGCCGCGCTCCGCGCGGGGCCTCAGCGGATCGTAAAGATCAATCGGCAGCCCATCGTAAGGGTTGGGCTGAATGACGCCGAACCGGCCGTCGGCGCCTCGCTCGCCGCGGACGTAGCCGTTGGTGATCGTAACACCGGTGATGATGCAATTGGGGTCCTCTCCGCTGTGGAAGTGGAACGCACGGCGAGGACTGAACGAGTCGCCCGCGGCGTCGATGATCGTGCTGGCAACGACGCTCGGATCGTTCGGGTCGAGCGACGTGATGACGATCGTCTTGCCTTCGAAATCGATGCCGTCCGGGGAGGAGACGGTGTGGGTCCCTTCGGCGAGCACGATCTTCGTGCCGCCCTGCCCGGCCGCCGCGACGGCATCTTCGATCGTCGCATAGTTTGCGGGCACGAGCAGCTCGTTGATGAGGTCCGGCTCGAACTCCACCGTGACCGCGATGTCGCTGCCGCTGAAGGTCACCGTGTTGGTGTTGTCGTCCCAAGCCGGATCGTCGTCGGTGCCCGTCCACACCCGGACGCGGTAGTTCGGATCGGGGATCGCGGTGAGGGTCACCGTCTGCAACTCGTGGTAGCGACCTCCGAGCGGCTGCACGGTGCCGTGGCCGCCGATGATGGTGACGGTCAGTTGGTACTGGCCCTGGCCGATGTAGTGGTACCCCAGGTCCACCGGGCCCGCGTCGGCGACGTTGTCGCTTCGCGTGCTGGCGGAATCAAGACCCAGTTGGCTGGCCAGGGCACTGCCGGCATCCACCGCCGGGCTGGTCTGCGGCTGGCCCGCCGCGGCCTGGCTCAGGAAGTAGGGGGCCACGAATAACGGATCGCTGCTGAGGTTGCCCGCGAGCCAGTTGAGGGTGCGTCCGCCTTCGATGTGGACACCCGGCTGACCGCCTTGGATATCGCAGTACTTCACCGTCAGACCGGCGGGGTACTGCAGATAGGTCGGGTCGTCCTTGCTGCCGATGGCAATCTGACTGCCGTAGCGGCCCGTGTTGCCCCACAGGATGCTGTTCATCAGGATGGTCTGGCTCTCGTAGGAGCAGAACAGACCGCCGCCGTAGCCGCGGGTCAAACCGTTGCTCGAGTCCGAGGCTCCGTTCTCGACGATCGTGCAGTTGCTGATCGTCGGCGCCGCATCCCACTGAGAGGCGATGCCGCCGCCACCGATGGCGGCCGTGTTGCCGTTGACCAGGCAGTTGTTCACGATCGGCCGGCCGCTGGCGAAGTAGGCGCCGCCGCCGGTGCCGTTGCTGATGTTCTCGCTGAGGTAGCAGTTCTGGATGAGCGCGTCGGAATCCAGGCAGTGCAGACCGCCGCCAGTGCCGCAGTCCGCCTCGGTGTTCGACACCACGAGGTTGACCACGTTCGGATCGTTCTCGTCGACGTCCTCGGTAAGGACGGTGCTCGTGGCGCCGGTAGCCGTGTTGCCCCGAATGACGCAACCGCTGATCGTCGGCGCGCCGCGGTTCCAGTAGAGGCCGCCGCCGTGCTCCGCGGTATTCGTGCGGAACGCCGAGTCGGCCACGAGCACGTCGGCGTCGTTGCCGTACCAGTACATGCCGGCGCCGAAGGCCGCGGCGTTGTCGGTGAACGTGCTGTTCTGCACGCGGATCGTGCCGCCGTTGTAGTAGGTCCACGTGTCGATGTCGAGGACGCCGCCGGCATAGATGCCGCCGCCGGCGCTGTCCTGCGGCGTGTTGGCGTCGTTGCCGGTGAACGTCGAGTCGTTGATGTCGATGTCGCACTCATACCAGACGTAGAGACCGCCGCCGTCGCCTTCCGCCACGTTGCCGCTGTAGGTGCAGCCGACAATGGTGGCCGAGCAGCCGACGCCGAAGGCCTGGCCGCCGCCGTGGGCATAGCCGTCGAGGATGAAATTGGGGTCCTCGGGCTCCGTGCCCGCGATGTTCCCGCTGATCGTGCAGTTCGTCAGGACCGTGGTGCAGTTGTCGCTGTAGTACTCGCCGCCGCCGTTGTCCTCGTGGACGGTGTTGTTGCTGATCGTGCATCTCGTCAGGACGACGGAGCAGCCCTCGCCGTAGTAGATGCCGCCGCCGTAGTTGGCCAGCGGAACGGGATAGCTGACGGTCAAGCCGGGAACGCCGTTGCCGCCGGCGCCGCCGCCGGCGCCGCCGGAACCGCCCGTGCCCAAGGCGCCGGCTGCGTTGCCGTCGCCGCCATTGCCGCCGTTGCCGCCATTGCCGCCGTCGCTGCCGCCGGCGCCGCCGTTGCCGCCTGCGCCGCCGGGGTAGACCTCCGTAGCCGCGTCCACGTCAGTAAAGCTTCCACTGACGACCGTGTCGGAGATTTCCGCCTGGCAGTTCTCGCCGAAGTAGATGCCGCCACCCAGGCAGCGTGCGCCGTTGCTACCCATGGCGCCGCCATTGCCGCCGTTGCCGCCGTTGCCGCCTGTGCCGGCAGCGCCGTCGGCACCCGCTGCTCCGGCGGGCTCGCCATCGCCGCCATCGGCGCCGAGACCGCCCGCGCCGGCATCACCGCCCGCGCCACCGGCGCCGGCAGATCCGCCGTCAGCACCGACGCCCTGGCGAATCAAACAGCCCAGGATCGTGGTGTACTTGATCGTGGGTCGGCAGTTGGGTCCGAAGTAGATGGCGCCGCCGAGGGCTTCACCGCCGTCACCGCCCTTGCCGCCGTTGCCGCCGTCACCACCCTTGCCGCCGTTGCCGCCGGCGCCGCCGTTGCCGCCGTTGCCGCCGGCGCCCTGGGCGCCATCGGTGCCTTCCGCCGGCTCGCCGCCGTTCTGGCCCTGCTGACCATCCTGGCCGGCCTGGCCGGTCTGACCGTCCTGACCATCCTGGCCTTGGCCGCCGACGCCGCCGTCGCCACCGACGGCGCAGCAGTCGGTAATCGTGCAACTGAGAATGATCGGCGCGCTGTTGGCGTCGAAGTAGAAAGCGCCGCCATAGGCGGAACCAGCGGTGCCGCCGTCCAGGCCGGGCTCGCCCGCCTGGCCGTCCTGACCCGCCGCACCATCATTGCCGTTCGCGCCATTCGCTCCCGGCATGCCGGCATTCGGATCCGCCGGGGCGTTCGGATCGGTCGAATTCGGGTCCCGCGGATCCGGGTCCGGATCCTGCTCCAACGCCTCCTCAGCATCGGCCGTCGCCGCAGCAGCATCCGGCGCATCCGCCGTCGTCCTGGCGGCCCCCCCGAGCTGGCCATACGCCTTGCAGTTCTGAATAATCAGATTGGACAGCGTCGGACTGCTTCCGTTGAAACAGGCAATAGCGCCGCCGTAGGCGGTGGTGCCGTTGGTCGCGGTGCCGGGGCTGGTGTATGGATCGCCCCCTGCGTCGTGACCGTTCCCGTTGCGAATCGTGAAGCCATCGATGACCGAATCGGTCCCCTCGCCGCTGTCGAACGTGAACGCACGGCATTCGCCCAACAGGTCCGGATCGGTCACGTTCGGATCGTCGCAGTCGATGACCGTCGCAGCGACGCAGGCCGGATCGTCCGGGTTCGAGCTGCTCAGCGTGATCGCCCTGCCGCCGAAGTTGATGGGCCGCTTGATGTAGTAGGTGCCGCTCTTGACCACGACCGAGTCGCCGTGGGTTCTCGCGGCATCCACCGCGGACTGAATGTTCGGGTATTGGCCGGGAACCATCAGGGTCCGCGGCTGCGTGAAGCTGACGGTCACCTCTTTGTCGGAGGTCATCGTCACGGCGTTCGTAAGGGCCCAGGAGGCGTCGTTGTCCGTCCCGGTCCAACGATCGATGATGTACGTGCCCACCGGGATCGCGGTCACAGTCACGACCTGCCCTTCGCGGTAATACACCCCCCGGCTGTGGTCCGGCGAGATCGCGCAGCTCTCATCGCTGCCTTCGACCTTCCACCGACCCGCCACGCGGGTGACCAGGCGGTACAGCGGGACCGGCTCGAACTCGACCTGGAGGTTGATGGGACCGCTGACCGTGAACGTCAGGGCAGAGTCCTTCTGCGTGTCGTCAGGCGTGCCCACCCAGCGTTTGATCCGGTAGCCGTCTCTGACTTTCGCGGTGACCTGGACGACCTCGAACAGGCGGTACGACCCGGCGTTCGGATCGACCGTGCCCCAGGCGTCGTTGGCGTCCACCGGCGCGCCGTTGGCGTCGATGACCGTGACCGTCAATGGATAGTAGGAGGCCGCGAAGGCGGTGTAGTGCGCGCCGAGGTCGGGCGCGCCGCTGTCGGCGACGCCGTCGGTGCGCGTGGTCATGGCGGCCACGGAAGTTCCAGTGTTCGGATCGCCCGCATCGACGCAGGGACTGCCCAAGGTCTGTCCTGCAGCCGTCTGGCTCAGGAAGTAGACGCCGTTGGGACCCTGGGTGAAATTGGGCTGCGCGTGGATGTTGCCGGCGCCGCCGTCTTCGTCCTCGATGCAGGAGTACGTCGCCCAGCAGCCGAACAGATCGTCGCCGTTGCCCCAGAGAATGCAGTTGGTGATCGTCGGGGAAGAGCCGCTAAAGGCACAGATGCCGCCGTCGCGGGCCGGCGTCCCGTCCTCGACGAGGATCGTGCAGTTCGTGATCGTCGGGGAAGAGGCGTCCAGATCGATCTGGCCGCTGCCGCCGACCGCGGAGTTGTTCAGCAGGAAGCTGTTGAAGATCGTGCCCGAGGAGTTCGCGAAGGCGATACCGCCGCCGGCGCCCTGGGAGGAATTATTGCGGATAGTACAACTCGTGATCGTGGGCTCCGCGTCCTGGAAGTTCAGACCGCCGCCAAAGGCGGTGGCGTCGTAGGCGACGTTGTCGTGAATGACGCAATCGACGATCTCGGGCGAGCCGCCGAGGCAGTCCATGCCGCCGCCGTACAGGCGGGCGTGGTTGTTGCGGATGATGCAGTCGCTGATCGTGGGCGAAGCGTCCACGCAACTGATGCCGCCGCCGTAGTCGGCGACGCCCCAGGCGACGGTGAAGCCCTTCAGGACGGTGTCACGACCTTCCCCATGGGCGAAGGTCACGACCGATCCCTCGGTGGCCAGGCCGAGGATGACCGTCGTATCGGGATAGAGGGTCGGGTCCGAGGGGTTGGCAAGGTTGCCGCTGCGGACGGTGATCGCCTTGCCTTTGAAGTCGATCCGCTCGAGGAAGAGCTTGGTGCCGGTCGTGCCGCCCTCGGCGATCAGGGTGTCTCCGTCGTTGGCGTCGTCGATGGCTTCCTGCAGCGAAGTGTAGAAGCTCGCAGTGTCGTTCGGATCGTCCCGTGTGTTGAGCACCCTGCCCAGGGTGCCGGTCGGGATCATGGCCAGCGCGTTGGCCGCGTTGACGCGGCCGTGAGACTGGCACAGACCCGGCACAACCTTGTCCGACGTCTGCATCAGGATCTGCTTGATCTGGTGGTAGGTCAGCGCGCCGGACTTGGACCGCATCAGCGCGCAGACGCCGGAGACGTGGGGTGCCGCGACGGAGGTTCCGCTGAGCGTACCATATTCCGGAGCCAGCCCGATTTCGGTCATCACATCGGTGGCCGTCATGGGCATCGTGCTCAGGATCTCCTCGCCCGGCTCAGCGATGTCCACCGAGTGCAGGCCGCAGTTCGTCGTCGCAGCCATCTGGTCCCGGCTGTTGGTCGCCATGACCGAGATGATGTTGTACAGATCGTAGCCGGCAGGATAGACCTGCGCACCGACATTATCCGTGTTCGCGGAGCCGTTGCCGGCCGAAGCGACGAAGAGAATGCCCTTCTCGCCGGCCGCCTCGATCGCGTCCCGCAGGCTCTTGCTGTACGCCGGCCCGCTCCAGGAGGCGTTGATGACCTTGGCGCCTGAGGCGGTCGCGTACTGGACCGCGGCGACCGCCGCATCCAGGTTCACTCCGTCGGCGTCGGCCACTTTGCAGATCATCAGGCCGACGTTCCAGCAGACGCCGGCAATGCCGATCTGGTTGTTCCCGTACGCGCCGATGATGCCGGCGACGTAGGTCCCGTGGTAGACCTCATCCGTCAGGTCGGTGTTGTCGCCGATGAAGTTGTAGCCGCTGAAGTCGTCGATGTAGCCGTTCCCGTCGTCGTCGGTGCCGCTCGTGCCCTTCGTCTCCTTGCTGTTCTGCCAGAGATTCAACGCCACATCCGCATTGGTGGGGTCGATTCCCGTATCCAGGACCGCGACGATGACGTCCTTGCTGCCGGTCGTGGTGTTCCAGGCCTCCGTGGCGTCGATGTCGGCGTCCAGGAGCCCGCCGCTCTGACCGGTGTTGTTCAGGGCCCACTGCTGCGCGAACATGGCGTCGTTGGGCGTGCGATCGAGCTGATATTTGTAGTTGGGCTCGGCATATAGGACGTCGGCGCAGGCCGTGAACCGCAACGCCGCCTCGGCGGGCGAGATCCCCTGCGGCAATGTCACCAGGCTCAAGCCCGGCACGACCTCGTCGTACTGAGTCGCCACGTCGGCGCCCTCGACGACCGCGTTGGCGATCGCCGCACGACGGGCTCGCTGTGTGCGCGGTCCCAGAAGGTCCGGACAGGTCTGGGGAGCCGTGTCGCTGTCCACAAAACGCACCAGCAAGGCGCCGCCCCCGTCTGAGGACGTGCCTTGCAGGCCGATCGTGTCCGATAAAGAGGAAAGGGAGAGTTCACCCGCCGCTGCCAGGCTCACCTGCGCGCAGACGATCAGCATTGAGCTAATCAGCAGCCGCCAGGCGCTGGGTCGCTCCTGAATCTGCTCTTTCATATGCCTACTTCCATTCAATTGTGCCCAAGTCCATACTGACAGTATAGCAGTACCCCTCGCATGCAGAATATCGTCAAACGCACGATCTCTCTGAACTACCGCCGTGTCCCACTGAGCAGAGGCTCCTCCAGAGATGCGATGGCCTCCTGCTCCGTCTCCTCCTGCAGGATGATCGTCGGCTTGACCAGGATCAGCAAGATCTTCTGATCTCGCGTGTGACTGCGGTTGCTGAACAGGGCTCCGATAATGGGGATCTTGCTCAGAACCGGCACCCCGGCTTCCTTATCGACCTGCGACGCCAGCTTGTGACCGCCCAGCAACAGCGTCCCACGATCGGGGACACTCACTCGCGTCGAGACGCTCGCGGTTTGCGTTTCCGGCATCTCGACGTGCGTGGTGACAACATCGTTGGAGTCTCCCGAATCGGTGTCGCCGCCGTCGTCATCATCGTCATTCTCCTGCTCGACCGCGTGCTTGGCAAACCGCAGCAGGTCCGACTGCATCGTCTGAATGTTCAGCAAGACATACTTCTTGTCCTTGGTGATCGTCGGCGTGACGTACAGCGTGCTTCCCACCGGGATGTACCCCATGTTCTGCGTGGTCGTAGTGGTCGTCGTCGACGTGCCGCTGCTGGTCGGGGTGATGCCCTGCGTCTCATTCGGCGGCAGTGCCCACGAGATGGAGTCCCACAGACTGAAGGTCGCCTGTTCGCCGCTCAAGACCGTCACCTTCGGCGCCGCCAGGGACTTCGAATCAGTCCTCGCCTGGGTCGCCCGCAGCAGGAACGTCACCTGCAGGTCGTCCAGGACCGAGCCGTACCCGCCGGTTATGCTGGCACTCGGGTTCTCGCTCGTGAGGTTGCCGAGGTTTCCTGTGATTCCCGTAGCGACGGCCGGCGCACTGACCACAGAGGACCCCTGGCCGAAGCCCACGACGCCCAGCTTGCCGCCGAAATCATACTGCATGTCCAGATCCAGCCCGATATCTTCCAGGAAGTTCTCCGTCACGACGAGATATCGTGCCTCGATCGACACCTGATGCCCGAGCGACATACGAAGCTGGTCGAGCAGGACGTCGATCTGCTTGTGCACCTCCGGCGTCGCGCTGATAGCCAGCTTCTTCGGAGATTCCGTCGGGTAAATGGTAATCGTGCCTTCGCCGGTCTCCGAGAGGTCGTACCAGCTATCGGGCTCGATGCTCTGCTCGATCAAATCCCGCAGGCCATAGGCCATGGACATGCTCTGGTAGCCGGTCATCATGCCGCCGCCCATGCCGCCCATCATGCCACCCATGCCACCCATCATGCCGCCCATGCCACCCATCATGCCGCCCATGCCGCCCATCATGCCGCCGCCCATGCCGCCCATGCCGCCGCCCATGCCGCCGCCGTAGCCGCCCATGCCGCCGCCCATGCCGCCCATCATGCCGCCGCCCATGCCGCCGCCCTAGCCGCCCATGCCGCCCATCATGCCGCCGCCCATGCCGCCCATGCCACCGCCCATGCCGCCCATCATGCCGCCGCCCATGCCGCCCATCATGCCGCCGCCCAT
>JAGOLX010000019.1 GCA_017993835.1 Phycisphaerae bacterium | reverse complement strand
CATGCCGAGCCTCCCGAAACCGTGACAAGATCGATTCCGAAAAGTCTCTACAGCAAACCGTCTGCTCCTCAAAGTGGCTGGTTTTGAACCCGATCTGACTGGCCGGTTTTACCCGATCCTTGACACCATGGCAGAGACACTGAGACGCCGAGGAAGACAACTGGCAGGGAACGGCGTGCCAACAGGTGCCTCTCCTGCCCGGCTGGATGCCGGTTTCTCCGTGGTGTGGTCCAGGCGCCGTTATGAACGAAACAGAGAGAGCTGTCGTTGCGATTTGAGCCTTGTTCCCTTGGGAAGTGCACGGAGAACGATGTCGCCCGAAGCGTCTGCCAGCTCCCGCGGTTCCAGCTTGTGCAGGCCCCCGCCATACGTTCGTCCGTGGCCAATGAGGTGCTCGGCCGTGATGGAGCAGAGCGCCCGCCACACAACTTGTGCGAGTCCGGGTGTCTCCTGCAACAACGCCGCGAGCCGCTGTCTCGGATACAGCATCAGGTAGACGTTTGTCGCCGTGGCCTGCGAATGGTTGAGAATGAATCGGAATGGTGACGGGCTTCTCGACGTTGGTCTTCCCATGTAGGTGCAGAGGAAGGGAGCTGGGGGACGGGTCTCTTGACAATACCACGGTTCGCGGTGTCGGCACAGATACCGCTCGTGAAGTCCATCCCGCATGCCGCACTGAAGGTACGCCCACAGCGTTGGATATTCTTCCCGGACTAACTCCGCGGGCAAGTCGCAGGACAGCAGATACCGTCGCTTCTCGATCAGCGGGTCGCCTTCGGAGTCGGATAATATCTCGGTGGTCTCAAGCTGCTTGGGGCTCGGGAGAATCGGCCGAAGGAACATCGCGGGCAACTCGTGCCCTTTGGCTTGTTCCAGCGTAAGGATGAAGAAGGGATTGCATCCCGTCGCTAATCCTCGTTTGATCGTAAACAGATCCGCCAAGGTACCCACGACAACGTCCTTGTCCCTATGGCCGACGGGTTGAGGCAGATGAGTCCACTTGGGCAAATTGTCGAGCTCGTCCAGGGCAATGAAAGCCGATACTTTCGGTTTGCTCAACGTCCCCCCAAAAGAGAACTCCGCCCGGTGATTCTCGGGCGGCGGCGTATTGGTGAAGAACACGACCGCCGAAGACACCAGAGCGTCGTCGAACTGGACTTCCTTCGGGTCAAACCGGTGAATCCGCTTGAGTGTCACCCTGCCTACGAGGAATTCCTTGACCTTGCGCCCGTAGTTAACGTCCATGAACTCACTCGGAACGAGCCACGCCCCGATGCCGCCCGGGGCCATCCATGCCTGTGAAAGGACCATGAAGTACGTGTACAGGCCGCTCAGGCCGTTCATCTGAAAACGCAGTCTCTCCGACACGAGGGCGTGCAACTGTTGTTTCTGTACACTGCTCAGGTGATGATGACGCACATAGGGAGGATTGCACACAACAACATTGTACTTGGCCGACTCACGCGCCGGTGGCTCCGCCTTTGTGAAGTCGCCAAGGTTCAGGTGCAAGCCCGTGTCACCCCAGAGTCGCGTCGTCGGCTCAATGTAGTCCGCGTCGATTTCATAGCCTGTGGCAATCTCGATTTGTGATCTGGGTGCGTTCCTCAGCAGAGCCGAGTAGAATGGCCCCGTGCCAAAGCCGGGTTCGAGAAAACGCACGGGGTGTTCCGCTGGAAGCCACGAGAGGGCAAGTCGTATGATGTCGCTGGCGAGTTCCGCGGGCGTGCTGAATTGCCCGAGCTTGTTTCTCTGTGCCTGGTCCTTCCTCGCGTGCAGTTGCGCCTGCAGTTCCTGCCGGGCCTCTTCCTTTCTTTCAGCCTCGGTCATATTCTACAATCCCAACCCTTTCAGGTCGTCCATTCTGTGCTCCCACACCCAGTCGATCCCCTCCGCTGCTTCGTATCCGAGATAGCCGCTGTCGAAGTAACCACACAGGAAGAGAACGTACTGCACTGCGTCGGTGTGCATCTTCCGCAATTGGCCGATCTTCGTGGCCTCTTCCTTTCGTCGTTTGTTCGTGTTCGCGAAGTCCCCTGCGGACTTGGCCTCGATCATGACCGACAACCGGTTTGCCTTGGCCCTATGTGGCATTACGACGGCGTCAACCGGGATATTCACCGGCTTGCCGTCTTCTTTCATTCCCGGCACGTTCAATCGGAACGCGAACGTCCCCGGTTGCAGATCCCCCATCGCTACCTCTCCCGAAACGTCTTTGTAACCACGGACCTCCAGCCACGTCTTGATCTGCTTGAGTTGTCTGTGTTCCTGGGCATTGCGAATGATGGGATTGGCGTTCGCTCCGCAGAGGCGATCCGCAACGATAGTTGCAGCTCTGTAGGTTTCTTGCGCCGTCGGTTGACGATTTTCCGCCAGCCATGGGAAGATGTCTGCGTCGACGAGGCGCGTGATCATGGCGACGATCCGCTCAAGGTCCTCATCCACAGCCGCCTTGTCCATCTGCGGCGGGAGACGATCGTCCTTCTCCATCTTGTCCACGAGGGCTCTCGGAACCTGCGCCAACCCGACGAGACGGTCGCGCGCAATCGGAGGAGCAGTACACATGCGAAGGCCGAAGAGTATCGAGGGATGCTCGCTCAACTCTCGAACTGTGAGCTTCTGGAGATGGGCGGTTCGGCCCAACATGGCCTCAACCTTGGCGGTGGCCCTGACTCGCTCGTCGCGGTATGTGCTCGGCGCAAAGCTCAAGAACCACTCGTTGTACAGATCTACCGAAAGAGCAATATCGCGCTTCCAGCGTTGCGGTTTATCGCAGTTCACACCCATGTATCACGTTCTCCGCTCTGTCTGCAGCGGACTGTGCCGTACGGTCACCAGACCCATTCGTCCGAGCCATTGACTCCCGTTGTTACTATAGCCCTACCCGCGAAAGCCGGCAAGGACTAAACCCCCGTCGTCTCGTGTTGCCTCGGGCATCGTCATCTCAGACGCACGCGACGGACGCGGAGATCGACCGGCTGGTGTACGAGTTGTACGGCCTGACGGAGGAGGAGATCCGGATCGTGGAGGGAGCCACGCGGGGCTGAGAACCGATTCAGCTGAAAGAGATATCACGCGGAGACGCTGAGACGCAGAGAATGAAGGAAAAGAACGTCGACGAGGACTCCTGAACCTCTGCGTCCCTGCGGCTCTGCGTGAGGGCGAGTCGGATGTCTGTATCAGAGGTGGACGTACCCGACCGCAGCGGGCATACTGAGGCGAGTAATACAACAGCGAAGAAGGAGTACTCAGGTCATGGCCGCTCGAGAACAATATGTCGTTGACGCAGACGGGAACAAGACCGCCGTGATCCTTTCCCTGAAACGGTATCAGGAACTGATGGAGGATCTGCATGATCTGTCGGTGGTCGCGGAACGCCGGAACGAACGGGCAGTCAGCCTGGAAACGATGAAGCGATGATTGAGAAAAGATGGCGTCCTATAGACCCATCCTCAAGCCGTCGGTCGAGAAGGACCTCCGATCACTCCCGCAGTCGCTGGTCGTGCGCGTCTTCAAGCAAATCAAGGCTATGCAAGAGAATCCCATTCCTCGCGGCTCGCGTAAGCTGAGTGCGGCGGAGGAGTTGTATCGTGTTCGGGTTGGCGACTATCGGTCGTATATGGAGTCGACAAGGATGCCCGGCAGGTGATTGTTTGTTACGTCCGCCATAGGCGCGACGTGTACCGCCACCTGTGGGCGTCTGCAACCGCGTATCGTATCCACCGAACGCCGCGTGCTGGAATCCCTATCGAATCAGGGATGTATTCTCTCGCCCCGCGTCGAGCCTGCAATCCCCTGCCCTATCGCATGACGCGAAACGCACGGCGCACGACGAGGCCCACCCTGGCTGTCAAGTTGGCGTATCGAGGGGTTGGGCAGACCCGAATTGGCACCCGCCGGGGCTTGGGCCGGGGGAACTCACAGGCGGATGGCTGGATTCGAGGCGTCCGTAAATCGCTAAAAAATCTAGACTTAGGGATTGCGTGGGGGCAAAGGGCCGGTAAGATTGTGCCTCTGGTATACATTTTGCTCAAGATATCCCAATTATGCGTCAACCACTGAATAAGACGTTTGTAGCCATGCAGTTTTAGGAGGCACGCAACTATGGCAGTGAAAGAATTGGCGTTTGAAGCTGAGGCCAGGGCCAAGCTGTTAGCCGGCGTGGAGAAGCTCGCGGCGGCGGTCAAGGCGACCCTCGGCCCTCGCGGTCGCAATGCCGTCATCGACAAGAGCTGGGGCGGCCCGACTGTGACCAAGGACGGCGTGACCGTCGCGGAGGAGATCGAGCTGACCGACAAGGCCGAGAACCTGGGGGCAAAGCTCGTAAAGCAAGCCGCCAGCAAGACTTCCAAGATCGCCGGCGACGGCACGACTACCGCGACCGTCCTGACCGAGGCCCTCTACAAGGAAGCGGTCAAGAACCTGACCGCCGGAGCGGACGCCATGGCCCTCAAGCGAGGCATGGAAGCCGCAGCCAAGGCCGCAGTGGACAAGCTCGTCTCGCTGGCCAAGCCGGTTTCCATCAGCAAGCCCGCCGACATCATCAACGTCGCCTCCATTTCCGCCAACAACGACCGCGAGATCGGCAAGATCATGGCCGACGCCTTCGTCAAGGTCGGCAAGGACGGCGTCATCACGGTCGAGGAGAGCAAGAGTTTCGATACGCACGTCGACTTCGTCGAGGGTATGCAGTTCGACCGCGGGTACCTGTCGCCGCACTTTGTGACCGACCAGGATAAGATGGTCTGCGAGCTGGAGAAGCCGCTGATTCTGGTGCACGAGGAGAAGATCAGCACGGTGGCGAAGCTGATCCCCCTGCTGGAGAAGGTTGCGCAGGCCAAGCGGTCGCTGCTGATCATTGCGGAAGACATCGAGAGCGAGGTCCTCGCGACGCTCGTGGTCAACAAGTTGAAGGGCGTGCTGAAGATCGCGGCGGTGAAGGCCCCCGGCTACGGCGACCGTCGAAAGGCCATGCTTCAGGACGTCGCGGTGCTCACCGGCGCCGAGCCCATCTTCAAGGACCTCGGGGTCGAGCTCGACAAGATCACCCTCGCCCAGCTCGGCCAGGCCCGCAAGGTCACCATTGACGGCGACAACACGACGATCGTCGAAGGCGCCGGCAGCCAGGACGCCATCAACGGGCGCATCAAGCAGATCAGAGACGAGATCGAGACCACGACCAGCGACTACGACCGCGAGAAGCTCCAGGAACGCCTGGCGAAACTGACGGGCGGCGTCGCGGAGGTGTGCGTCGGCGCCTCGACCGAAGCGGAGATGAAAGAGAAGAAGGCCCGCATCGAGGACGCGCTTCACGCGACCCGTGCGGCCATCGAAGAAGGCATCGTCCCGGGCGGCGGCGTGGCCCTGATCCGCTGCATCGACGCGGCCCAGTCCGTCAAGCTCTCGGGCGACGAGAAGACCGGCGCCGGGATCCTGGCGAAGGCCCTTCGGACCCCTTGTTTTTGGATTGCCCAGAATGCGGGCACCACAGCCCATCTGGTCGTCAACAAGGTCTACGAGGGCAAGGGGTCCTTTGGGTACAACGCGAATACCGACGAGTTCGAGGATCTGGTCGAGGCCGGTGTGATCGACCCCGCCAAGGTCGTGCGAACCGCCCTGCAGAACGCCGTGAGCATTGCGGGCCTGCTGCTGACCACCGACTGCCTCGTGACGGAAAAGCCCAAGAAGAAGGACGAGATGGGCCCGGGCGGTCCCGGCGGCCCTGGCATGGGCGGCGGCATGGACGACATGGACATGATGTAATGGCCCGCTGTCGTCACGACACGGTATCTCGTGCAAGGGGAGTCTGTATGATAATGAAAGAAGGCAGGAAATGGATGGCAATCGGGGCCACGGTCGTGAGCCTGCTGATCGCGCTGTTCATTCTCGCCAGTTGCACCAAGGAGACGCACGCGGTCAGGACCCGGGACAAGGTCCTGACCCAGGATGAGCGGATGGACTGGTGGCGTGACGCCCGGTTCGGCCTTTTCGTTCACTGGGGGGTCTACGCAGTCCCTGCCGGCACGTACAAAGGCGAGCGGATCGGCGGCGGCGGGGAGTGGATCATGAACCAGGCCAAGATCCCCGTCAAGGAGTATGAAACGCTGGCGCCACAGTTCAATCCTATAGCCTTCCGCGAGGATGAGTGGGTTCGCCTGGCCAAGGATGCGGGCATGAAGTACATCGTCATCACGAGCAAGCATCATGACGGCTTCTGCCTGTGGGATTCGAAGGTCACCGACTGGGACATCATGGACGCGACGCCCTTCAAACGGGACATCCTCAAGGAGCTGTCCGTCGCGTGCAAGAAGCAAGGCATCAAGCTGTGCTTCTACCATTCGATCATGGACTGGCACCACCCGGACGCTCAGGGCGCGTGCTATCCCAATTACAACGACGGGACTAATCCGAATTTCGGCCGGTATGTGGAGAACTACCTCAAGCCGCAGCTCGCGGAGCTTCTGACCAACTACGGCCAGATCGGCGTGCTCTGGTTCGACGGCGAATGGATCAAGGACTGGACCGAGCCGCAGGGCAAGGACCTCTACGCCTACGTCCGCGGCCTTCAGCCGTCCATCATCGTTAACAACCGCGTGGGTAAGGGCCGCAAGGGCATGGAAGGCCTCAGCGCCGGCACCGAGTACGCCGGCGACTTCGGCACGCCCGAGCAGCAGGTGCCCCCGGAGGGTCTTCCCGGCGTGGACTGGGAAGCCTGCATGACGATGAACGACACCTGGGGCTACAAGTCCTACGACGACAATTGGAAGAGCACCGAAGATCTCATCCGCATGTTGGCCGACATCGCCAGCAAGGGCGGCAACTTCCTCCTGAACGTCGGTCCGACCCCCGAGGGCATGATTCCCGAGCCCAGCGTCCAACGGCTCCAGGGCATGGGCAAGTGGATGGCCGTCAACGGCGAAAGCATCCACGGCGCCACCGCCAGCGTGATCGGCCGCCCGGACTGGGGACGCTGCACCGTCAAAGACAACAAGCTGTACCTGCACGTGTTCCAATGGCCGGCCGACGGCTCGCTCGAAGTGCCGCTCGCCAAGGGCGGGATCGAGAAGGCCTATCTGTTGGCCGACAAGAAACGCACGGCCCTTCCGGTGACCCGCGACGGGGAGAAGGTGATCGTCTCTCTGGCCGGGCACGCGCCGGACCCGGTCGACAGCGTCGTCGTGCTCGTACGAAAAGCGAACGAATCAATATAGGAAATCCCTGTAGGAGAAGGAGTAACGCAGTATGGAACTCAGACCATTGGATGACAGAGTCGTGATTAAGCCGTCGCAGGCCCAGGACAAGACCGCAGGCGGGATCTTCCTGCCGGACACCGCCAAGGAAAAGCCCATGGTCGGCAAGATCGTCTGGGTCGGCCCGGGCAAGGTCCAGGAAGACGGCAAGCGGACCCCGGTGTCCGTGAAGAAGGACGACGAGGTCGTCTACGGCAAGTACATGGGCAACGAGATCGAGATCGACGGCCAGAAGTACGTCATCATCAAGGAAGCCGACCTGCTGGGCGTCCTGGAGAAGTAACAGTCACGGCAACCAACGTCCCGGCGAGCGGTCGGGATCGTTCTTTACGAGGAAACAGAACATGGCAAAACAACTGATGTTTGACGATGTCGCACGGACCGAGCTGCGGGAAGGACTCAAGCAGTTGGCCGCGGCGGTCAAAGTCACGCTCGGCCCCACCGGGCGGAACGTCGTGCTCCACAAGAGCTGGGGCTCCCCGCGAGTCACCAAAGACGGCGTCTCGGTCAGCAAGGAGATCGAGCTGCCCGAGCCGTTCAAGAACATGGGCGCCAAGATGGTCAACGAGGTCGCCAACAAGACCTCCGACGTGGTCGGCGACGGCACCACGACCTCCATCGTGCTCGCGGAAGCGATCTACCTGGAAGGTCTCAAGTACGTCACCGCAGGCGTCAACCCGATGTCGCTGAACCGGGGCATCGCCAAGGCCGCCGAGATCGCCTGCGACTTCATCAAGAGCGTTAGCGTGCCCGTCAAGGGCCACGACGACATCGCGAAGGTGGCCGCGATCAGCGCCAACAACGACGCCGCGGTCGGCGAGATCCTCGCCCAGGCTATGGACAAAGTCGGCAAGGAAGGCGTCATCGAGATCCAGGAAGGCAAGGGCGTCGAAAACGAGCTGACCCTCGTCGAGGGCATGCAGTTCGACCGCGGGTACATCTCCCCCTACTTCGTGACGGACCCCGAGACGCTGGAGACCGAGTTCGAGGACGCGTACATCCTGCTGTATGAGAAGAAGATTTCGAACATTCGCGAGTTCATCCCGCTGCTGGAGAAGATGGTACACATGGGACGCTCGCTGCTGGTGGTCGCGGAAGACGTCGAGGGCGAGGCCCTGGCGGCGCTGGTAATCAACCGCCTGCAGGGCGTGCTCAAGATCTGTGCGGTCAAGGCCCCCGGCTTCGGCGACCGGCGCAAGGCCATGCTGCAGGACATCGCCATCCTCACCGGCGGCCAGGTCGTCACCGAAGACCTGGGCATCAAGCTCGAGAACGTCGAGGTCTCGCAACTGGGCCAGGCCAAGCGGATCGTGGTGACCAAGGACAACACGACGATCATCGAAGGCGCAGGCAAGAAGAAGGACATCCAGGCCCGCTGCGATCAGATCCGCGGGCAGATCGAGAAGACCACGAGCGACTACGACCGCGAGAAGCTGCAGGAGCGTCTGGCGAAGCTGACGGGCGGCGTCGCGGTGATCCACGCCGGGGCCCCCACCGAGACGGAAATGAAGGAACGCAAGGACCTGCTCGACGACGCGCTCCATGCGACGCGGGCCGCAGCGGCCGAGGGCCTCGTCCCCGGCGGCGGCGTCACCTTCCTCCGCGCGATCAAAGAGGTCGAGAAGGGCCGCGGTAAAGCCAAGGGCGACGAGAAGATCGGCTTCGACATTGTCGTCAAGGCCCTCAAGTCCCCCACCGCGCAGATCGCCGACAACTCCGGCGAACAGGGCGAAGTCGTCGTCGCCGAGCTGATCGAGAAGCTGGAGAAGGACAAGAACGTCGGCTACAACGCCAACACGGGCGAGTACGTCGATATGTTCAAGGCCGGCATCATCGACCCCGCCAAGGTGGCTCGCACGGCGTTGGAGATGGCCGCGTCCGTGGCCGGTCTGATGCTGACCACGAACGTGCTGATCACCGAGCTGAAGGACAAGGACCAAGAGCCGATCTACGGCTCCGTCAGGTAACGACTGACACATGAGGGGTTTGCCACAGAGGACACAGTGTCCTCTGTGGCTGACCTTTTCTGCCTATGGCTAAACGGGATTACTATGAAGTCCTCGGGGTCGAGAAGACCGCCTCCGAGGACGAGATCAAGCGCGCCTACCGGCGGATGGCGATCAAGTATCACCCGGACAAAAACTCCGGCAACAAGGAGGCGGAGGCGAAGTTCAAGGAGTGCGCCGAGGCCTACGAAGTCCTCAGCGATGCGGAGAAACGCAAGCAGTACGACCAGTTCGGTCACGAGGGCCTGCGCGGTCAGGGGATGCACGACTTCTCGCGGATGAAGGTCGAAGACATCTTCAGCATGTTCGGCTTCGACGACTTCTTCGGCAGCGTGTTCGGCGGCGGCGGTGGCCGGCGAGGGGGGCCGCGAGGCGGTCCGTCGCGAGGCTACGACCTGGAAACCGGTGTCGAGCTGACGCTCAACGAGATCGCCAGCGGCACGGAGAAGACCATCGAATTCACCCGGCAGGATCGCTGTCCCGACTGCAGCGGCAGCGGCGCCGCACCGGGCAGCAAACCCGTTCGCTGTCCCGTCTGCGGCGGCAACGGCCAGGTCGCCAAGGGCGGCGGCTTCTTCCAGATGGTCTCCACGTGCCCGCAGTGCCAGGGCAGCGGACGCGTGGTCCAGACCCCCTGCTCGCAGTGTCGCGGCAGCGGTCGCATCCCGAAGAAACGAACCGTGACCATCAAGATCCCGCCGGGCGTCCACGAGGGCCAGGGGGTCCGTGTCGGCGGCGAGGGCGAGCCCGGCCGCGACGGCGGCCCGAACGGCGACCTGTACTGCTACGTGCGAGTCAAGCCGCACGAGTTCCTCGAACGCGACGGCAACGACCTGATTTCGGTCGTCCCGATCACCTTCACCCAGGCGGCCCTCGGAGCCTCCATCGAGGTGCCCAGTCTCGACGGGACGCGGCAGCTCAAGGTACCCCCGGGGACCCAGTACGGCGCCACGTTCCGCATCCGCGGACAGGGATTGCCCGACATCCGCACCGGCCGGAGCGGCGACGAGCTGGTCCACGTCACCATCGAGACGCCGACCAATCTCAACGACCGCCAGGAAGAGCTGTTGCGGGAATTCGCCAGAACCGAGAATCGGAACGTCTCTCCCAAATCTCAGGGATTCTTCGAGAAACTGAAACGACATTTCGGTAGCCACTCATGAGTGACGAAACGAAGAAACGGTCTAACGAGCAGGAGTCGCAGAACCCGAGCGTGCCGCCCCCCGTCGAGACGGGTGAGGGACACGCACAGGAGATCGACCCCCTGCGGAAGGAAAAGGACGAGCTGTTCGCGAAGTTCCAGCGGATCTGCGCAGACTACGCGAATTTCCAGAAGCGGGTGCCCAAGCAGATCAGCGACTCGGTAAACTACGAGAAAGAGCGTCTTCTCAAGTCGCTCCTGCCGGTCCTCGACAACTTCGAGCGGACGCTGAAGGCGGAGGCCACCGGACAGAGTGTGGAGACCTTCATCAAGGGCGTCGAGATCATCCGCAGCCAGATGCTGGGCATCCTGAAGTCCCACGGCGTCGAGCCTATCCCGGCCGTCGGAGAGAAGTTCGATCCCGAGCGGCACGAGGCCATGCTCCGCAAACACGATCCGGACCGGGCCGACGAGGTCGTTCTGGAGGAGTATCAGACCGGTTACAGGATCGAGGACCGCATTTTGCGGCCCAGCCGGGTGGCGGTGAACAAGATCCCGCAGGAGATGAACAAGCCGTCCTGTGACCAGGGCACGGAGGCGACACAGGACGATTCAGAACAAGAAGGCAACGGGGAGTGACAGTCATGCCGACATATGAGTACGTGTGTGAAGCGTGTGGTCACGCATTCGACGAGTTCCAGAGCATCACGGCCAAGCCGCTGCGGAAGTGCCCCCAATGCGGCAAGTCGGCCCTCAAGCGTCTGATCGGGACCGGCGCCGGGATCATCTTCAAGGGTTCCGGTTTCTACTGCACCGACTACCGCGGCGAGAGCTACAAGAAGGCCGCGGGCAACGAATCCGCCACATCCACAACCAAGACTGCCGAGAAGAAAGACTCCAAGACCGAGAGCACCGCCGCACCGGCAGCGACCAAGACCGAGAGCGGTTCCGCCCAGAAGAAGAAATCGGCATAGAGCGTTTTCTCCCGAGCAAATCCCTCTGCCCTGTGACATATTTTACGCTTGACATTAGTTCTATATAGTATTATACCTTATAGAACTGACGTGCCGGCCGTCGGCACGGACAATGGACAGGAGAACTGAAGACAGGAGAGCCACCATGAACCAGCCAAGTTCGAACGATATCCGCCAGACATGCCTGAAGCTGATAAGCGACGCGCCGGTCTGCTATCTGACCACACTCGATGCAGATGGATACCCGAACACCACCGCGTTGGGCAATCTCCGATGCGCCGCGGAATTCCCGGCCCTCGCGGAGTTCCAGGGCGAGTGCGGGGACGGATTCACGTTCTTCATGAGCACCGACATGCGATCGGAGAAGATTGCCCGCATCCGCGCCAATCCCAAGTCAGCAGTCTATGTGTGCGATCCCAAACAGACTGTCGGCTTCACAGTTGCCGGTGAGGTCGAGATCGTGGAAAATCGACAGATCAAGGACCGCCTGTGGCAGAAGGACTGGACCATGTTCTTCCCGAGCGGGCCGCAGGGGCCGGAATACGGGATCATCAAGCTCGTCCCGACAATGGCCAGGGGCTGGTGCCGGACCGAGCCGTTTGTGATGAGGCTGACCTAGAACGGGAATCCGCGTCGGTTGTCCCCGACGCGGGACATGTGACCATGGCAGAAGCGATGAAACAGCAGCATCAGGGCGGCTTCCTCGTGGCCAAGCTGCACCAGCTCGGCGGGCGGATCTTCGCTCGCCTGCTCAAAGAGCACGGCGTGGACCAGATCAATCCGGCTCAAGGTCGAATCATGTTCGTCCTATGGCGGGAGGACGGCATCCCCATCCATGAGCTGGCCCGGCGGACCAAGCTCGGCAAGTCCACGCTGACCAGTATGCTGGACCGCCTCGAACGCGCAGGCATGCTCGAACGGGCGCCGGACCCGAAGGATCGCCGCAAGATCCTCATCCGCCGGACCATGAAGGACAAAGCCCTTGAAAGGCTCTATGTGCAAGTCTCCGAGGAGATGACGCGAATCTGGTATCGCGGCTTCGCCGATGAGCAGATCCAGACTCTCGAACGGGACCTGCAGCGGATCCTCGACAACCTCACGGACTATGAAACGAACGCGACGTAGAGCCTGACGGGAGCGGGTGCGGAAACCGTTGCCAATGACCGAATGTCGCGGTAGGATGCACCTGCTGGGTCCGGAGCACGAGAGATGCGCGACCCTTATTGGCGGCCCCACTGCAACAGGAAGGAGAACCGACATGGGAACGCTCGAAGAAGGCGTCAGACAGGCGATTGACAACTGCTTGAAGGTCAAGAAGGGCGACAAGGTCGTCGTCATCACCGACCGGGAGAGCCTGGAAATCGGTTCCGGTCTGCGAGCGGCCGCGGAGAAGAAGGCCGGAACGACCGCACGGTTCTTCATTATGGAGGATTTCGGCCAGCGGCCTATCCCCTTCCCCCAGGAAATCAAAGAAGCCCTCGTCGGCGCGACGGTCAGCATCTACGCAGCCCAGGGCGCCAAGGGCGAACTACAGACCTTCCGTCGCCCGATGCTCAGCGAGATCGACGCCAATGCTAAGCTGCGCCACGGGCACATGATCGGGATCACCCGCCAGATCATGGAGGACGGAATGTGCAGCGACTACACCGAGATCCAGCGGATCAGCAAGCTCGTCTACGAGAAGGTCAAGAACGCGAGATCGATCCGCGTGACCACGGACAAGGGCTGCGACTTCACCGCCGAGTTCAGCCCGGACCTCAAGTGGATCATCAGCGACGGGGCCATCAAGCCGAAACACTGGTCGAACCTCCCGGACGGCGAGGTCTTCACCTGCCCTGCCACCCTCAACGGCCAGGTCGTCATCGACGGCTGCCTCGGAGACTTCTTCACCGAGAAATACGCGTCCATCGAGGAAACACCCATCCGCGTGCAGGTGAAAGACGGTCGCGCTGACCGGGCGACCCTGCAGTGCAAGAACGAGGCGCTGCTCAAGGAATACGGCAACTACGTCTTCGAGAGCGACGAGAACAGCAACCGCGTGGGCGAGTTCGCGATCGGCACGAACACCGGTCTGACCCACCTGATCTACAACCTGCTCCAGGACGAGAAATTCCCCGGCGTGCACATCGCGTTCGGCAGTTCGTACCCCACCAAGACCGGCGCCACCTGGGACAGCAAGACGCATGTGGACGGGGTCCTGCGAAGCCCGAGCATCTACGTGGACGGCGAGGCCATCATGACCCAGGGCCAGTTCCACCTGTAGACAGACTCGCAGGGGTCCGCGCGACCTCGCGCGAGTTGTCATTCTGAGCGAGGCGAAGGATGACAATCGTCGCGTGGATTTCGCTGAATCCGTGTGAGAACCGTCACGAGCGGCGGGCCAGCCAGAGGATCAGATCGTAGATGCCGAAGCCGACGCAGGCCAGACCCGCGCCGGCACACACCAGGGCCGCAAGATTGATCGCGCCTGCGATGAATGCACCCTCGAAATAGGGCGACGCAGCAGACTTTCGACGGATGGCGCCAGCGACCGCGGCCAGAGGATACGCGATGGCCAGGACGCCCAGGCCGGTGATGAAGCTCCGCAGCGGGTCCTTGAACAACGGGCCTTCCGGAGCGGGTAGAACCGCCGCGACGACGAAGCACGCCGCCGCGACAAACGCTGCCACACCTATCGCGATCAGAACGCCCGTGCGGAGGAACGGCTCGGGCTTTCGGACGCTGCCGACTGTGTCCATAGTCATCGTGCTCCGGGATGCGGCTGTCAGGAGGCGTTACCTCATCTTGCGAATGCGAACCTCAGTCTTCTGCTGGTCCTTCATGAGGGCGACGAGCGAGTTGGGGTCCGTCTGGCCGTAGTGATACGGATACAGGATCTTGGGCTCGAACACCTTGGCGGCCTGTGCCACCATCTCCGGCGTCATCGTATAGGGCAGGTTCATGGGCAGAAAGGCAATATCGATCTTCTTGAGCTGGGCCATTTCGGGGATGTTCTCCGTGTCGCCGGCGATGTAGACGCGGGTCTTGTCGCAATTGACGACGTAGCCGTTGCCAACGCCCTTCGGATGGAAGGGCTGGCCGTCGGGTCTCTTGTGAACGATGTTGTAGGCAGGCACCGCTTCGATCTTGAACCCGCAGGCGGTCAGCGTGTCGCCATTCTTCACGACTGTGCCATCCGGGACCTTCGCGATGCACGCCTTGGTGAGCAGGATCTTCGTCTGGTCCTTGCGGATCATGGCGAGGGCCTGCGGGTCGAGATGATCGCCGTGCTCGTGCGTGATCAGAACGAGGTCGGCCTTGGGCAGCTTCGAGTAATCCCCTTCGCGACCGACGGGATCGACGTGGATGACCTTGCCCTGGTAGTCGAACATCAGCGTGCCGTGCCCGATGAAGGTGATCTTGAGCTCTCCGGTCTCGGTCTTGACAACGTCCAGCTCAGGCGGCCCTTTCTCTTGTCTGCCCTGCTCGCCAGCCTTCGCGATCGGCAATACAATCAGTCCCAACATCGCGATCCACGACAGTCTTGTCGATCCGTTCATGGCCATTCTCCTTATTCACGCATCCGACCACGACCTGGAAGCCGGCAACGCGACATGCCGGCCAGATCCTGGGACCTATCGTACCGCAGGGTGGGATCGATTTGAAGCCCCTTCTTGCCACACGAGCGATCGGATCACCGATCGACCATGTACGTCGCTTCGTTCAGGGCGCTCCACTGCCCGTTGTCGAGCACGCGGGCCTTGATTCGCGTGTCGCTCGTCAGCAGGATTGGATCGCGGTATGGCGTTGCCGTCGCGGCGACGCTTGGATCGGCCGGCGACTCCTCCCGGCCGGTCACCAGATCGACGGACAGGAGGAAATCGGAACTCGTGGGCGAAGCGTTCAGCGCGTGGATCGCCAGGAGATTGCCGCCGGCTTGGAGCAGGTCGATCCGGTCGGTGAGGTCGAACTCGACCTGGAGGACGGCCTGATCGTCGGCATGGCTGTCGGCCGCCAGGGAATTCCATTGCGGCGTGCCGGCGAACCGGTCGCGGGCCACTTCGACGCCGTTGAGATAGGCGACGAAACCATCGTCGTATCGCACCCGCAGGACCAGCCCGGTCAGGCCCTTGATTGTCGGGACGGCCAGCTCGAACGGGATGCGGATGTAGCAACTGCCGTTGACGCCATACATCTGCGTCCCGACGTTGATCCCGATGAACGTCTCGAATCCGATGCTTCTCTCGTAACCGACGCCGCCGGCGCCGGGGATCCAGGCGGAATCGTCGAAGGGCTGCTCTCCTCTCCAGGCATCGCCGAGATTGCCGCCGGGGATCAGGACCCGCTTCGCCGCGCTCTCAGCGACCAGCACGTTCGGGCTGTTTTGCTCGGAAGCCACCCCGGGCACTCGCGGGTCGGTCCCATCGAGCGTGTAGTAGATCGCCCCGGTCCCATTGGGGTTGTCCAGAGTCAGGGCGTCGCCGGCCCGGACGGAGCCCCCATGCTGCGGCACGCCCTCGATCTTGAATTCAGGCGGATCGCTGTCCGGATACAGGTTCTTTGCGCGGAGCACCTTGAGGAACGCATACGAGTTGGCCGTGTTATGGATGGCGGGGATGTAGTTGTCCAGGAGGTTGTCCCGTTCGACCGCCCAGGAATCCTCTCGCGTGAAGTAGTAGTCCGGGCCGTGCGGCGCGGGCGGATAGGCGCTGTGATTGATGTCGGTGAGCGGGCTGGGCTGGTCGATGCTGTTGCCGTAGGGAGTGCTCATCTGCGTGTCCCCCCAACGGGCGGACTCGGCCACGATGGCCTTGTCGATCCGGTCGGCAAGCTCCCGGTATCGCCCCTGCGAGCCAGCCAGGCTCAGGGCGCCCTCGTGGAAAAAGCGCTTGTACACGCGGTCCGCGAAGAGGAGTCGGAATTCCTCGCTGGTCCGCATCTTCTGGAAGAGGTCGCCTGCACCGCCGGTCGCGTCGATCCGCGAGGCGGCCCGTCCGTGGTAGTCGAGCACGATCTCCTGGTCCCAGACGAAGAAGCGGAACCTGCCGTCGCCACTGACCGCGTTGGCGGCCGCGTATCCGTTGTGATGGGGCCAGTCCTCCGCGTCCGCATAGAAGTGCAACAGCATGTAGTCCGCGAAGTCCTCGACGTCGAGATAGTCCTGGATCTGCGTATAACCGGCGAGCGTGGAGGGATTGACCGCCATCATGGCCTTCCAGCGGGCGCCGGGCGAGCCGAAATCCTCATTGACCTCCCAGTCCTCGGGCTCGCCCCCGAGGTGGTCGGCAAAGAAATCCTCGCCGACCCGCTCCGTGAGATTGTACAGACCGAAGTACAGCCCATCGACGTACAGGTGTACGAAGTCGCCGTGACTGGAGGGCTGGCCCATGTCGCAGAGACTCTCTTTCATCCAGATATCGCGGAGGTATTGCGAATCGTTGGGACGGTAGCGGGCCGGCATCCACGTCACCAGACCCCAGGAATCCGTAAAGCAGGCCCGCAGGATGAGCTGGTTGAACCTGTCCACGGTCGACTCGGGAAACAGGGGATAGCGGAGCTTGGCCGGGCCGTACTCCGTCGTGAAGGTCAGCCGCAGGGAGTGCTTCTGCATTCGCCAGGGCCGCCGGCTGGAATTACCGTGGACCTCGATCTTGCAGTCGCACTGGAAGCCGTCCGTGCCGTCGGGAAGGAGGTATTCGATGGAGCATTTGCGTTCCCAGCGACTGAGCGGATTCGCCCAGATCCCCGTCGCGTCGCTGATGAAATCGTCTGGCAGCATGGACACCGACACCGTCGGGATGTCGAGCAGCGCCTCGCGGACGGAATACCCGTCGAGCGTGCTGTTCACGACACGAGGGTCCATCTCGTAGTCGGCCGGCACGATGCCGCCGACCTCGGAGTCGTAGCCCCATTCGGCGGGCCAGCCGACGGGAGTTGCACTCTGACAGGCCACGTCGCCCACAAAGATGTAGCTGTGCGTGCTGACCGCCGCGGTCTGCCAACCGGTCCGGTAGGCTATGGACCGCACCACCGTCGTCGTCGTGATCGGGATTGGCGTGCCGGCCTGATGCACGATGCCATACTGCTCGGTCGGCTCGGAACCGTCCAGCGTATATCGGATGATCGCATCCGGCGTATCGCAGAGAACGTGCAGATCGAATGGCTCGTCGTAGAAGCCCCGTTCGGGATTGTGCTGCGTCTGGGCGGTGAGCCCGAGAACGCCTTGTCCATTCGCCTTTCCCGGCGTCGGCGTCAGGAAGTAGCAGAGCAAGCCCCCTTGCATGCCATAGGAGATGTCCGTCTGCTGCGACGGAAACGACGGCGCGTACTCATGTGCGATCTCGCCGTTCGAGTCGACTAGGGCCAAGTACTCGCCGTCCTTGTCGAGCGCGAAGTTCGTATGTGCATATCCCTTGGAATCGATGTAGTCATCGACCGCTTCTCCGGATGCGATGACGACCAGGAAACCCTTGGCCGGCACGGCCCAGCCCGGCGGAAACGGCCACTTCCGCAGATCGCCGGCGTTGTCCGTGAGATGCCAGCCGTTCAGGGAGATCGCCCTCGTTCCGCTGTTGTACAACTCGATCCAGTCGGAGGCCCTCCCGTCTCCGTCGAGCAACCCGGTGCGGTTGGAGGCGACGAACTCATTGATCGTCAGGAGCGTGTCACTAGCCGCCGCGAAAGCCGGGATCACGGACAACACCCATAATGACGCGACTATCGTTCTCGTACTCATCAAACAGCCAGCCCGGTCCTCACGTGTCCAAGAACAGGACGGGGCTTGCGTCGTGTGGACACAAGCCCTCAGAACGCCCAGAGAATGCTAAATCCCGCTCCGACAGACCTTTGCGCTCCACCTGATCTGCTGGCGTCGGGTCGTCGTGCACTCCTGTAGCACAGATTTCGTCCGGCAGGAGCCTTCCGCCGACGCTCTCGACCAGTTCGGCGAGCCGCTCGTCTCGGGCACGGGCATACGTGTTCAGCGTGAGTTGCGGTGTGGTGTGCCGTGCCAGCCGCATCGCTTCTTTCGCTGAGGCTCCTGCTTCCAGGGAAGCAGTCACGAAACTCACACGCCAGCAATGGAAATCCAGCCGGCCCGCGGCATTGACCTTCGGAATGCCTGCCCGAGCCAAGTCTTTGGTGAACAGCCGCAACGAGTGCGTCGGGACGAACAGCAGGGGATTTTCCGGCAGGAGCGCTCGTGTTCCCGCCCGCAGATAGAGTTTGGGAGCCGCCGCGGAATCGACGAACGCAATCAGTTGGGCGACCAGCCTGACCGGCAGGGGCTGAGAACTTGCCCTGCGGTTCTTCGTCGATTTGGCACGCAGGTGGAGCTGGGCGCCCTGAACGTCCAGGTCCTGGATGGACAAGGCCCGCAGCTCCCGCAGGCGGAGACCCGAACACGCCGCCACGGCGTACAACAATCGCCGCCACGGCGGACAGACGCGGAAGATCTTGGCGACCTCGGCGGGGGACAACGCTCGCCGCTCGACTTGCGGCGTGCCGTCGATCGGTGCAAGGTTCTCAAGGGGGTTGTTTTCCATGTAGCCGCGCTTTCGAGCCCAGCGACAGAGTGAAACGAGTGCCCTGGCTCTGGCACGCAGGGTGTTGCCGCTCAGCCCCTCCTCCGACATGGCACGCAACGATGATTCGACCTTGGGCAGGAAGCCATCCAAGTCCGCGAGCGTCTGGAGCCCCAGCGTCACTCGCCACTTCTCCAGGAGGTCACGCTTTTGGCGGGTGTGCTCAGGCGTCCAGGCCGCACCATCCCGGCGCCCCTGGAGTCGGCCCCACATCAGGTACTCTTGCACAACGTCTGCGAAGAGCCGGCCCCGCTGCTTGGTCGCCGACGTGGGCGGTGGCCGATAGCCAAGGCGAACCTGCCTGTGCTCGTCCTCGAAGGCACGAGCCATATCGAGCGTCTCTCGCCGCGAGATGGTGCCCACGAAAAACTTGCGCTTGCCGGTCCAGTCGATGAAGTAGCCCTGGAATTTCTTGCTTTGCTTGTTCGATTTTTTGCGTACCCCCGCCATACCCCTACCTCCTCTGCTCCTGCCAACATGATCGCAAGTGTTCTGCTACGGTCCGGCGGGCGGCCTTCGCGTCGGTCGCCAAGCTCTCGTACTCTGCCGGCTTGAACCGCACAGTGACAAGCACACTTCGACGATCTGCCGGATCTATCGGCGGCCGGCCCATGGTGTTCTTTTCCCTTGCCATACCTCTCTAGTCTACTTTCTGGATTTCACTATGTCAAGGGCTGAGCGCGGAAATCCTTCGCTCTGTTCGCTCGGCTTCCTTCTTGGCGTCCTCCAGCCGCCGGGCCAGATGGTCGAGCACGACCCTGGCCGTCCAGGTCTGCTTGCCGAACAGGCGGACTCCAGGCGGCAACTCCCGACGCTGGATGGCCCGTCGGACTGACGTCGGGCACCGGCCAAATATCTTGGCCAACGCGGCCTCGTCGATGATCGCATCCGGCGGCATTTGCGAAAGGACCATGATGACACCGTTGGTCTCTGGACTGCGTTCATTCTCCAACATGGGACTCCTCCTCGTCGCTTCCGTTCTTCCTCCCGGCCCGCCGGCCTCGACCCTTCGCGGGCGGCTTGACAGAATCTGCTGGCTTCGCGGGGGCGTCGTCTTGCTTCTTCTCGGCCCGGCGCTCGGCGAGGCCGGCATTCAGTCGCAGCTCCAGATCCTCCATCGCCGCCAGTTGCCGCCACGCCCCGATGTCGCCGCCTTCGGAGCGGGCATATTGAAAGGCGTATGTGCCCCGGACGGTCTCGATGATTTGCTGTTTTGCGGCGTGGAGCAGTTGGGGGATACTGCCGGAATCCGCAATGGCCCTCTGTGCGAGTTCGCGAAATGCCTCCGCCGCTACTTGGCGAACGAGGACCTGGTCGGCGATCCCATCGAGGTGGGCGACGAGGGCAGTGACTTGCCGCTGGTCACGCTCGTACAGCGCCTGCGTGACGGCGGTCATGTGGTAGCGAGTTGAACCGTCGTCGCCTGGTCCCCGCAGGCCCAGCTCGACAAGCACGACCTCAACCCTGGCTCGCGATAGGCCAAACTTTTCGGCAATTTGCACGCTGGTCAGTTTCTCAGGTTCCATTTGTGATGTCCTTTCCGTGAAGTTGCTTCGGTTATCCGCCGGCGGACGCCGGCTCGGGTTCGTCTTCGTCCATGCCTTCGTCGGGATCCTCGTCAATCTTCGGCGCCGGGCGTCTCGCAGCCATCTGCATCAATCGGGCTAGTTTTTGCCCGACGGTTCGCGGCCCCCGGCGACCATGTGACGCGGCGTTTTCCCGCATCGCAATGAGTAGTTCGTCACACGCTCCTGATGCTTCCTCCGGGCTGCCGGCCACGGCGAACGGCACCCAGCCCAACGTTCTTCCCCTGGCAAGCGAGCGGCCATTCGCCGCCAAGAAGCTGTCGAGGCCATCCACGTCGAACGCGACTTCGCCGCGGGCGTCGATGTAGGCCGATGCAACCCACAGGCGGCGTGCCATGCCGAGCAGCGTTTTCGTTTCATTCATCGCTCTTGCCTTTCTTGCTCCTGAGAATCACGCCCAACTCGCGGAACGTCAGCGCGCCGGTGTCACCGGGCTCTTTGCCATTCTGGAAGCGGTACGCCAATCGCTTGTTTTCCCCTTCTCCGGATCTCGTCTTCAAGAGGTATAGGGTCCGGTTATACCGCTGCTCGTCCGTTCCACACGGCGTCTGAACACGGGATGTTCTGCTGTCGTGGGCCTCAAGCCAAACCACACTGTCGAGCGACCTCACCCAGACGGCCCCGCCGGCTACGTTGTCCAAGTCAGGCAGGCCGCTTCCGCCTTTGCGGGGGTGACTTATGGTGACGATCGACGCGCCAGATGTCCTCGCGGCCTGCTCGATCCGCGAAAGAAATAGTTCATCCGCAATCCACGGATCTCGCCCGCGACTCAAAGCCGTCACAGGGTCCACCACGACGATTCTTGCCCCTTCGCCGGCCTGTCGCTCAACCCAATCCGCAGCCTGGGCGATAGTGAACTGTCGGGGAACGGTATGGATCGCCTGCCCCATACGGTCCAAGAACTCGCGATGCTCACGGAATAGTCCGCGCGCCTTGTCCGGATGCGCGCGGACCCAATCTGCCTTTGTAAGATCGGCGACACCACACCGCTGTGCCAGAATGCGGCACAGGTGAAAACTCCTGCTTCGCTCAAGCTCCAAAACCGAGGCTTGTATACCCTGCTCGACCCAGAACGCGAGGGCCTGTGTGACGAGAAAGCTCTTGCTCGCACCTCCACTGCCGACCACGCCGAGCCTCGCGCCAGGCGTGAGGGCTTGCACCAAACCCGTCAACCACGGCCAGGGCCAGGCGTAATTGGTCCATCCGCCGGAGATTTGGGCTTCGAGTACATCGCGAAGCTCCGACGCCGGGCCCGCCGGGACAGGGGCTCCCGCCTGCCGTGCGGTCGAGAACTCGCGGCTGCCGGGGGCGTCCCACAACGCCCCCCAGATATCGCGATTGTGTTTTTCTTGGAGTTCAACGAGAGTACCACCGACGCCACATCGTTTGCACTTGTACCTCCACAGGCCATCGCCTGCGGGGTAAATGACCGCGCTACCGCTCAGGTCCAAACAGTCGTAGCAATGAAGCTTCCCCTCGCCAATGATCGCGCCGGCCTGGGTGAGAAAACGCAGCAGGGCCTCCCGGCTGCGGGGGTCTGAAGTCTGGGCTCCTGGGGGCTTCACCACGACGTGCTCCCTCCTTCGATGGCTCGCACGCCCGCGTTGTAGGCCTCCAGCCCGATCTCCTCCGGGTCCTGCCAAGGCTCGGCCCCAGCCGAAGTTTGCCCAGTGGCCTCTGCCCGGTGCTGGGCTTCCGCCATCCAGCGATTGAGGTATCGCTCCTCCCAATCATCTCCCCGGTTGCGGACCGTCGCCTGGTTCGTGCGGCACCACACAGCAGCCTTCAAAAGCTCCGCCTGGACGTTGATTTGCGGGTAGGCTTCTGACCACTGTTTTGCCAGATCCTCTTCCACTCCAGTGAAGGCGTAAGTGCTCCAGTCGAAAGAGAGCGTTTGCGTCTGCGCGCCCCTGACTGTATTCCTGACTGTATTCTTCCTTATACACCCTCGTGTTTTGGTACGGCCGTTGGGGTTTTCGCGGTTTGGCCGTTGGGGTTTTTCTGCCGTTAAAACCCCAATCGCTGTTGGGGTTTTCCCCCCTATGGCCGTTGGGGTTTCTGTGGGCCGCGTCACAGTGTATCGCTTGTGGTGTTCCTTGCCTCGCCCAGGCCCACCGCCCCACACCATGGTGAGCCATCCGGCAGCCTCAAGCCGCTTGGAGATGTGACGGATGGCTTCCACGGTCAGCCCCATGTTGGCGGCAAGGGTTTCCTGTGACGGCCAGGCCGAATCATTGCGGGCCTGATACCGCTGCAAGAGCATCCACAACCGGAATTCTACCGGCGTGAGGTCCTTGCTGAGCAAGGCTGCAACCCACAGGGGAGTGTTCTTGCTTCGACTCATAAAGATCGCTCCGTTTGGCGTGAGGTCGGTGGCAAGGACAACGCACGGTCCCGGCGCGGTGCGAGTCTACGAGAGAAGGGTCTTGCGGCCAGGCGGGGAGAGTGATACATTATCATCGTCTCGTTGATCGCCGCCGCCTTCTTGCCCCCGCCAGGGCTACGGGCGGCTTTTTTCATTGGGGTTCTTCGCATGGTTTGCCCTCCATCTTGGGGGTCGTCTGCTTCGCTTCGCTCGTGGTCTTGAGGTCTTCGACGATGACGCGCTCAGCCTCAAGGTACTTGCGGGCCGCTGCAATGATCTCTCTCAAGGCAGTAGCAGCTTGACGTTTTGCTTGAGTCACACTCATAGTGCCAAGCTTACTACCTCAGCGAAATCGTGCTTACTCGCCGCGAATGAAATCCAGCAAAACGCCAAGGAAAACAGCGATTCTGAAGTAGAAATGGGGAAAGAATCTTGTGCAGGGTCCTACTCAGTGCGAGTAGTCGGGCGGTTTGTCGTTCGCCCGTTCCCTCGCCTGTTCCTCAACGGCTGTCTCGAACCGGGTCTGCTCGCCAACCTGCCACTGAAGGTACTTGTGCCAATCGTCCTTGTGGACCCTGCCCCGGAATGGGGGTTTCTCGCGAGACATGAACCGTACCGTGCGACCGCGGTGCGACCGAAGGAGCTTGTTCAGCTTGTCGGGATTGAGTTGTTCGAGATCCTCGATTTCGTGGTCGTTCCCCGCCTTGTGGGCATCTGCGATGGCATCCGTGTTCGTGTAGTACGAGGGATCTGACGGGTTCCAATCAACCCGGTTTTGGTGTTGATACGTTCCAATCTTCGCAGGTTCGGAAAGCCATCGCCTCAACGCCTCGAACTCGAAGTCCTCGCTCATCATCCCCCAGGTCCCGGCAGTCCATCGTGACGGCCTCCGACTCTCGCGTTCTATCCACTCGATGATGGTTTCCACCGTCAACGATGGTCGGACTGCCTTCCGCCGCTCATCGAGCGCACGGAACAACTTCTCCATCGAGCCCGCGTGCTCGTCCAGATTCTTGCAGGCTGCCTCCACAGCGGCCTTGTCGCCCGTCGCCCTCGCCTTCCGCAAATCCGCCAGTCCGTCGATCAGCCGGCTGAGATAATCACGGTTCATGGCGTTCCCTCCCCACACGAACCGCTCGGGTTGCTATGAGTCGGCCGTGAGGCTTGAACTCCCCGAGCGGATAGATGACTGCATTGTACAGCGAGCCGACTCATAGCACCGGTCATTATCCCGCGCGTCTGCAAAATGGTCAACCTTCTCGGACCCCGGCCAGATGGAGCTTCAGTAGGCCGAAATCCAGCCTTTTCGCTTGACAAGATGGGGGGCTTCTGGCTATACTGGATACAGGATTGGCGGAAGCGGTGAGGGAAGTCACCACAATAGATACCGGGACGCACTGCGGTCTCTCCGTGCCCACGGTGCGCCAACAACTGCGAGAGGAGTGAGAGGTGAACAAATTCCTATCCCCATTGGTTGTGGCCGTCGTCATTGTCCTCATGCCGGCAGGGCTCTGCTCTGCCAGTCTGACTCAGTTATTCGCCTACTACCCATTCAGCGGCAACGCTCTCGACGCGACCGGGGGCGGCCATGATGGCACCGTCTGCGGGGCGACGCTCACCACGGACCGCTTTGGCAACCCGAACAGCGCCTACAACTTCGATGGGGACGATTGCATCGAGATCGCCAACCCGGCTGATTTCGGGTTCAGCGGGTCCTTCAAGGTCGATCTGTGGGCGACGTTCGCGGACAACACGAACGTCTATCGGTATCTGTTGTTCATGGGCGAGGACAACAGTGCGAACGGGCCCAGATTCGCGCTGGCAAAGGCGCGTTCTGGCCTCTGGGACGGAAGGCTGTACGCCCAGACCATTTCGCCCAAGACAGAGGTGACTTCGCTCTCGGCGGGCGACGAGGTGTTGGACAACTGGCATCACTTGGTAGCTATCGTGGACCAACAGGCCGATACCCTCAGCTTCTACGTCGATGACGTGCTGCAAGGCACACGCTCCATCGGCGGGTTCACACTGGAGGGGATCACCGAGAGAGTCCTCTTCGGGTGCAGTTCTAGCCCCTACTCCCCCTATCCAGACTGGCACAAAGGGCAAATTGACGACGTGGCGATCTACATCGAGTCTACGGCTGCGGCTGTCCCCGCCCCGGGCGCGTTCGTGCTCGCTATGATCGGGGTGCTCTGTCCAGGTTGGCGCCCCAGGCGCAGGCCCCCTGTCCGTTGACCGTGATGAGTTGCCATGCCCGCTGAAGCCGTGGCGTCGCGAGATCCGTTGGGCCTTCCACAGACAGCCCAAGGGCCACAACGTGGGCATTGTCTGCTCGCGACCGGCTGATACCATTGCCCCCGTGTCCCAGAGGCGGAAGAATCGCAGTAGCAGACGACAGGTGAGTCAGGACCTGAGACAGCCGAACGCGGCGTTGGAACAGAAGGTCAACCCCGATTTTCACCAGTACCCCCAGGAGGAAGTCCCCAAGGGTGACGCCCTGTTCGCACAGGCCTCGAGTCCGCTCCCCCTCGCGATGGTCGCTTGAGGAAACTCACTCGACGATTCCTGTCTCGGTCTGCCGGGCCCTTTCGAGCAGGTCGATCAGCCTGAGGGTCTCGTCCACGGTTCTTTGCCCTATTTGGTCTGCGCTCCGGAGTTCCTGCAACTGGATGCGGGCTTCTGCGGGGGCGCTGGGCAGGACGCGCACCAGCGTTTGCGCCTGCTGCCGGACCTCATCCTCCTCGGTTGGTTCAGCGGCCCGCAGCGTGACATCGGACCTGGGGTTGAAGCCGTGGCGGGATTGTAACACGAGGGACACGACCTTGCTGTTCAGCTTATTATGGACACCGCCTTCCAACAATCTAGCGCACTGGGTCGTTGACACAAGGGCCAGGGCATCCGCGAACACTTCGTTCTGGGCAGCCCACTGACTGACGTACTCGACCCTCAGTTTTTCCTGGGCACACCACGCTTCCAGGAAAAGGCTATCCGGATTTTCAAAGTACGCGAGCAAGCTCTTGGCCTTCTCCTCGATGACCTCGTCCGTCCACACGGTGGGCCGGCCGCATTTTGCCTTCCGGAGTGGTGTCAGGGCGGTCTCTGCGTGGCAAATGCTCGTTTCCATGTCACGACCCTTCCTTTCGGGCGGGGGGAGCAGACGTTCCGCCGGTTGAGTCCCCTTTGGGCGCGGGCGAACTGAAGGCATACTCTCCCGGCACGGTGACGCAGAAGCGTCTCACCGTTCTTCCTTCCGCGTTCACCTCCTCTATGCACAGAGTCGTGCTGACCACCCGCTCGGAACAATCATCCTTCGGCAACTGCGGTGTCGTATCGCTCATTTCCACGAGACCTCCCGTTCATGCGCCGATCATGGCCAGGGCCTGCATCATGCCCGCGTTGTTCGAGTTGGACCCCATCTGGCCGAGCGAGCTGAAGAAGTTGTTCGCCGCGTCGTAGCCCAGCCCGGCTTCTCGCTTCGTGCCCGAGCTGGTTTCGTACTTCAAGCCCAGCAGGCTCAGTATGGTCTGGAGGACTGTCGGATCGGTGATCTCGTTCTCCTCGGCCCACTTCTGCATCGCCGCCGCGATCTCGGCCTGTTCCTGGTTCTGCTGCTGGGAGGCCAGGCTGTACATGGACGACAGTCCGGACAGTCCGCTGAGGGCCTGGCTGATCGGGACGTTGCCGTAGTCGAGCGCGGTCGGCACGGCGGACAGCGCCCGGCCCGCCGCGGCCTCCGCCAGGTCCTTGTTGGCCGTCTCGGCGTTCCACCGCAGTTGTCCGTACTGGCTATTGAGCGTGTCGGCCAGGTCCTGGGCGCCCTCGGCCTGCTCGTTCATTCGGGCCGTGGACCAGTAGCCCGGTCCGCTGAACGCCTCCTGGATCGCGGGCTTGGTGACTTCGGACCACTGCTTCATCGCCGGGGCCTCGTACGCGCTCTTGAACAGGGCGTTGACCCACTCCTTGGTGTAGGGTTCGGCCCCCATCTCGCCGGACAGCAGGTCGGACAGCGTCGCCCCCGTCCGTCGGTAAATCGCCGAGTTCGTCGTCGGCTGGAGGTACTGCGACCAATTGCCCAGCGAGCCGAGAATCGACTGCTGGGTGTCGCTCAGGCCCGCGACCCGGTCCCCGGAGTAGACGTTCTGGCCCTGGCCCACGTAGTCGCCGTAGGTCGCCAGGAGGTTCTTGAGCCACGTGGCCTGCTGCGGCAGGTAGTTCGTGCCCTTGCTCTCTTGCCCGCCGCTGCTGAAGAAGTTCGACAACGATGACATGCTTACCCCCGATCTAATTGCGACCCGACGCACAAGCGTCCATCGCAAAATCCTCGACCGCCGCCATGATCTCTTGTTCGACCCGAGCCGCCCGCGCCTTGCGTTCCAGCGTCAAGCCCCAGCGCCATTTCCGCCACAGCCGGGCCACCTGCGTCTTCGGCAGACGCTCGTACACCAGCTCGTGGTCGAACTTGGCACCGCCCAACATCACATTCTACCCCCACTCGGCGCCTGGTTCGCCACGCCGTGCATCACGGCCTTTTCCCCGTGCTTGTGGATCAGCTTCAGGAGCCGCTTCTGGTCGGCGACGGGCTGGCCGGCGAGTACCTCCTTCATCGGCCCGGAGAGGTCGGTCTCGTTGAGCAGGCGACCCGTGTCGCGGCACATCTGGAGGTAGTCGGGGCTCGCCTTGTACGCCTTGACCGCCCGGGCGGCGGCCTTGAGGGCGTCCGTCGGCGCCGCCTGCGACTGCTGGACCTGGCCAGCGTTGCGGGTCGTGACGCCGCCGGCGTTCTCGTAGGTCGTCAGGGCCTGGTCCACCTGCCTGCGCGTGCGGGCGGCGTCCTCGGCGGACAGCGGATTGCCCATGATGTGCGATGCGCTCATGCCGGGCGTCCGACTGCCCAGCAGCTTCGACAGCCAGCCGCCGGGCCGGGCCGTCTGGGGTTGGGGCTCCGTTGCGGGCGCTGCGTCCTGTTGCTCAGGACGCCAGCCGGGCCGATAGCGATCCAGCCACTGCTCGTCGGTGGGGATCGACCGCAGCGCGAATCCCGGCTGAGTCCCCCCGCTCGTTTGTCCGTCGGTCGGTCCGCCGGATGACGCGGTCAGCTCGTCGAATTGTCGCTTCCACTCCGCGTGCTCCGGGTCGTTCGGATCGTAGACCTCAGCCGCCGACCACGGCTCCTCTCCCTTGTCTTTCTCCGGATCGTAGGCCCGCCACTGATTGAACGGCCGCGAGTTCTCCAACACGCTGAGCGTCTGTGCCCGTTCCTTCGCGCTGGCCCGCTTGGGCTTGTCCATCGTCTGGGCCTTGAGGGCCTCCTCGTAGGGGGTAGGGATCCGCTGGTACGCTTTGACATTCGTCGGCAAGTTCAAGCCGTACTTGGCTGCGACTTCCCGCACCGCCTTCACCCGAGCCTTGCTGTCTTCCGGCGTCGTCGCCGCGACGACTTCCAGTTCCCGCAGGAGGAGCTGCTGGCGGTTGTACTGGCCCACGCCCTGGAGGTAGGCGTTGCCCGCCTTGCCCACTCCCTGAAGGACCCCGCCGGCGACTTGGCCGACCCCGGACGCCACTCCGCCCACGGCCTTGCCGATCCCGGACGCCACATCGCCTATCGCACTGAGCACACCCATCTCACAACCCCTTCAATTCAAGTCTCCCTCGGGCAGCAGCAGGTGTTCCAGTTGATCGACCACGCGCGCGTCTTCCATGCCATTTTCAACCGCCCACCGCGCCCATCGCGTTCTCCATCCCAGGCGTCGGAGCATCATCCACCAGTGTTTCGCCGTGATCTGCTGTTGCACGCCGTCGCCGGACACGCTGTTTACTCCAATGCCCATGACCTTATTTCAGCGCCCCAGCCGCCCTTTGTCAACCCTTCGCATCGGTAAACATACCGTACTGCATGGGACCCGCGCCTATGCCCACGGCTGTGGGCAGCAAGGACAACCAGGGCGAATCCCCCGGAGTGCCTTCGCCTCATAGCGCGGCTCCTGCGTCAGCTCCACGACCGCCCACACCTTCTCCGCGCAGTACTTGTCGTACTCGCCCACCATCACGTAGGTCACCAGCGTCTTGAGGAAGAGTAAGGTCGCCAGCAGGTCATTGCGGCTTTGGATCGCCTCGAGCTCAACGTGTTCGCGGTGCTTCTCTCGATCCTCCGCCAGCGCCTTCACCTCGCCGCTGTGCTGCACCGCCAAGCAGAGGGCGGGCAGCAGGAGGTAGTCGCCGGGCTCCAGGGCAATCGGCTCATGGTTGCGCAGGGCCTCCAGCAGCTCCTCTGCCCTCTTCTTGTCGAAACTCACGTCACGCATGAAGTCACCCTATCCCTTTCCCCGGCTATGCCGGCTGTCCTGCGGCGTCCGGTACTGCATGGGACCCACCCCATACACGCCACAACGTCAGCCCACCCCCACCCCAAGGCCCGCCCGAGAAGATCCAGACTGCCACAGGCCACGCCAGACGCCTTCCTGACCACGTGGCGCGGAGGTTGAACCGCGATGCAGCGGGCCACGCGGAGAGAAAGCAACTGACGGTACTGTGGGGGGAGGGGTGCCGGGGGGGGGCTGCCCACCCCCTGGGGGCGCCTGCTCTCCGTCCGCCCACCACCCGCGTCGTCCATCGTCGCCGTCGTCCCTCGATCGTCGTCCTGTCCATCGTCGTCCTTCGTAGATCCAGGGTGGGGGCCGGGGTGCTACCTGTTCCCGGCCCCCCGTGACATCCGGTCATTCCCGTTCGCCCGTTCGAGTTGTCCGCCGTCGGCTGGTCCTTGCCTGTTTGTCAAACGGCGACATCTGTGCATCGATCTCGGCCTTCTCCTCCAACGCAGCCTTCAGGGGGATTCTCTTGAGAGTCTCTTCGAGGATTCTCCGTCGGAAAAGCAGTGTGTACGCGATGAGCGAGTCGCTGATACGCGATACCTCCATCTCAAGCAACCTGCGATCCATGTCGTTCAGTTTCACTGTTGTTCCGTTCTTTCCCATGATCGAAGACTCCTCGTTCCCCCGGTTGGTGCCTTGGCCGCCTCGTGGCCTACGCAGGCCCGGCCGGCACGAAGTTATCTCGCTGCTACTCGGGCGTCTCACCGCCCGGTTGTCTGCTGTCCGTCGATTGCCCGCCCGCGTTGGGTGTTCGGATCGAACTCTTGACCTTGTGCAGGATCGCCCTCCGGATGTCCGGCTTCAAGTCGTTCCAGTGTGCCACGACGAACGCCAAGTCGGGGTCGGTGCCCTCCCGTAGCACTCCTGTAGCACATTTCGGGCGCTCGGGAGTGTCTCTGGGGTGTTCGGCAGTGTTCACAATGTGTTCAGCGTCACGATCTCCGGACTCTCGCGAATCCCTATTTTGCAGGGGTTCTGTCGCTGTTGTGTCTGCTGTGTGTCCAGAAAATGAAACGACGGGACCTGTGACGTGTGGACACAAGCCCCGTCGAATCGTCCTTCCATCAGGTCAAGACATCGGGACAATCCTGCGTTTGTCCCTCTCACGGCTTGTCATAGGCCGCGGTTCGCCCGGCCAATCCTGCGATTTCCGCATCCGACAGGACTCGACCATACAGGTAGACCTCGTCGATGGCGCCGGGGAAGTAACGCCCATCCGGCGCAGCGACTGGATCGTTGGTGTTGGCCAGAGTCTTGAGCAGGCCCAGAGCGATCTTCGTAAGAGGCTGATCGAACTGGGTCGCACTCGCCATCGTGCCCGCCTGCACACCGTTGATGTACAGGGTCGTGCTCTCTGCCGATTTGACTATTGCCGCGTGATACCATGCGGCGTCGTCGAACTTGTTGCTGTCGCGGATGTCCGCGTCTCCTCCGGTGGAGCCCACCGGAGCCCGGTGCAGGAATCGCAGCCCGCCGGTGGAGGTGACTTCCAGCAGGACACCATGCAGAGCGGCATCATTGAAGATCGAAATCAGGTCCCTGTTGCCCGTGCCTCCTTCCACCTGGAACCACAGGGCCGCCGTGTACACGGGCAAATCGAGGGAACTCACGACGAGAACGTAATCGCGCGCGCCATCAAGGTGGATCGCCTGGCCGACTTTGCCCGCGACATACGTAGGTGCGCCACCGATCGTGCCGTTGAGCTTTCCCGTCGCATCGTTGACGTTGCCGTCGAGGGCGTACTTGGCAACGAGATTCGTCGCATCGGGCTGAACCGGCGTGACCAGTTCCCTACCCTCGGGCGACAGGCCGATGTCGTCGATGTACAGGACGCCGACGCCGCCCGTGACGCCGATGACCATGCTCGTCACCTTCTGGAGATTGACGCCGCTGAAGCTGCTCAGCGGAATGTACCACTTCTGCCAGGGTTTCCGCAGGAGGTTGTCCGCGTCGCCATCATAGGCGACCTTGCTGCCGTTGATCTTGACGTACATCTGGCCGGTGGTGTTGGTCGGATCGCCGAAGAACCAGAGGGTCAGCCCCTGCACGCCGTATAGCGTCCAGTCCTGCGCCGGATCGAACGTCCGCGTGGCTTCCGAGATCCCCTCCGTCGTCGCGTCGTAGTAGAAGGGCATCGACTGCGCGGCGCCATGAATGATTGTCCCCTCGGCGAAGGGCGCGTCGAAGTGGCCGACCTGGGAGCCGTTGCCGTTCACGCCGTAGCCGTCCGCCCAAGTCTCATAGATGCGTGTGCCCTTTCCGTCCGCGTCGTTGTAGCTCTCCATGTCGTCCACCGACAAGGTCTCACCTGTCGTGAAGCTCCAGACCTCGCCTTCCCAGACGGCAGGATCTTCCGCGTCGTTGACCTCGTCCACACGCCAGTAGTAGGTCTTGTCCAGGCCCAGGAGCGTGTCGGCGTCGAACTCCGCCTCGGACACGGTGCCGACCAGGGCAGCTCCCGTGGTTACCTCGTTAACGTCGTCGCTCAGGTACACCCGTTGCGTCACGGCGTCCCGACCCGCACGCCAGGTCAGGGTCGTCTGGGGGACCACGCCTGTCGCACCGACCGTCGGAACCGGCGACCTCGCGGTCGTCGGGACAACCATGAAGCGCACCTCACTGAGGCCCGCCTGCGCGAACGCGGTTCCCCAGTTGTCGATGACCGTGATCCGGACGTATTTGGCCACGGTACCGGCAAAGTCGATGGTCGTATTGGCGGCGTAGTCGTCGAGGCCGGTCGCCTGGGCAAACTCATGGGTCGTGCCCAGAGTTGCCCACTGGACCCCGTCACGTGAGTACTCGATGGTGGCGTCTTTGACGCCAAAGCCGATCCCGGACTCCACCGACGTGTTGTGGTTCCACACGAGCATCTGGTGCAGTTTGAAGAGCCCGTCGAACTCGTACTGAATCCAGATCGGACCCGGATCGGCGGAGGCGCTGAGCCACATGTTCGCCGTGATGGTCGAGTGCTGGTCGCCGGCGCCCAGGCCGGAACGGTCGATCGTCACGCTCGGAGCCCCGCCCATCGTGTTCGTGCTGGATGCCGTGGCGGTGATCCGATCAGAGGCAAGGACCACGCTGACCGGCTCCACCGTGAAGCTCCAGACACTCCCTTTGACGAGGGAACCGTCGGGGGCGACCTGGTCCACTCGCCAGTAATACGTCTGGCCGAATTCCAGCAGGCCGGGGTCATAGCTGTTCACATCCTGGCGACCCATGTAGACGCTGCTGGTGGTCATCCCGTCGTCGATGTCGTCGTGGTCCGTCCCGAAGTAGACATCCTGCGAGACCGCGGTCGTGTTGGGCATCCAGGAGAGAACCGTGCCCGCCCTCGGCACGTCCGTCGCCCGGTCCGACGGGTTCGGGAGCAGAGCGGAGCCCGTGTCGATGCTCGTCATCTCGAACGCGTTCATGACGAAGAACGCGGTGGCGGTCGTCCCGGTGCTCGACGTGATGTCGAAGACCAGGGAGACATCGTCGGTGCCGTTGGCGACGATCCGGGTCGTGAACTTGGTCATATCGGCCAGCGCGAGGACGCCCGACGGACTGAGATCCGAGATATCGATGCCGGTGGTGGTGGCTGACCCCATCGCGTCGTTGACCGTCACGCTGAAGACGCCCGTCTGATCCTGCGGATCGTGGTGGTAGGAGAGCCAATTGTACTGGCCGGCGGGCAACCCCTTGATCGTCAACGTCATCGGATCGCCGACCGAGCGGCCGTCGGTGCCGATCCAGTCGCGGATCAGGTCGGGCGACTCGGTGTCATCGTCGTCGGCTCGCTGGATCATCTGCATGGCGGCCGCCACGGCGCCGCTGGCCCACGTCGGCAGGATGGTGACCGTCGTGTCGAAGGCGCTGAAGCTCTGCGCCGTGAAGGTGGCCACCACCTCGTGATCCGCACGGTAGGCCTGATACCCCGTCTGCACCGGCCCGGCGGTCTGGCTGAAGTCGATCTTCAGATCCTGACCCTGGGCCACCGCCATCCCCATCGTCAAACACAAAACCAGAAACGACATCGCCGTTTTCATCGTGCTCTCCTTTCCATGCTGTGTGCACCATCCACGACGCCTGCGTGGATACCCATTCTTTGTGGCTTGCCCCTCCTGGACCACTCGATCAACACCCTCTCAAGAGCTGTTGCCTACTTGGCGCGGTACGCCCAGCCCGCAGCCATGTACTCGATATCCAAGGTCTGATCCGTCGGCGGGTAGTCCTGGCCGTAATTCGTCGCCCCGGTTTCGAGCAACTTGTCCACCCGCTCGATGGTGTATTTGTCGCGCCACCTGCGGACCTCGGAATGCCCGTCGGTATAGCCCAGAACGCTGCTGTCGCCGTGGTTGACCGCGATCGGTCCCCACCAGCCCCAGGCGGACAGATTCGTGTACTCGGGAGCCGCCATGACGAAATGATGACTGGAGTTCCAGTTGCGGGTCTCCGCCGCTTCGACGAACACGTATCGCGTCGAGGGCGCCTTGATCTCGCTGAAGACCCGGATCTGCTTGCTGTGCATCGCGTTGTCACTGTTCGGATAGCCGTACAGGCACATGGGAACCGAATAGCTCACGAAAACATTCGTCTTGTCGTAGAGGCTCTTGCGGACCTTGTCGCCGGGGCAGTGATACGCTTTCACCTCTTTCAGGTAGGGATACAGAAGGCCCCGTTGAATCCCGCGGATCTCGTCCTCATCGGTCACCGCGGGATCCGTCTGTGTGATGTTCAACGTCGTGCCGCTTGCGTTTCGCGGTATGCCGATCCACCCAACGTACCTGCCGCTTTTCTCGGTGCCGCCGTCCTCGGAACTCATGATCCGCCCGTCATTGTCGCCCATGTACATGTACCAGCCGAGGGAGAGGTTCTTGGTGTTGCTCAGGCACACGGTCGTCGAGGCCTTCTGCCTCGCGAGGTTCAGGGCCGGCACGATGACAGCGAACAATATCGAGATCACCGCAATCACCACGAGCAACTCGATCAGGGTAAATGCTCTCGTTCTCATCGGCCGCCTCTTGCTATGCACCGGACTCCTTGACCCAATCCAGACAAACCAGCACGCAGACTGATTATAGGATTGCCCACTGAACCATATTATAGTATCGTGCATCGAGTCGGCAGAAAAAATACAGGAAACTCGCAATTTATTGCACAATAGTGATGTATGCAACGGTACCTGCGAACGCGTCATCAGAGCGCGGAAATCCCCCAGGCGCTGGTGGTCTTGCACGAAAATGACGTCTATTTTCCGGCCATCGTCCATGCGGCGATCGATCAGGATCGCCCGGTCGGCGATATTGGGACCTTCGGGGAGCACACGCACGACCTGTATCACATCGTGCTGTACACCCGTTCGTCGGGCTACTACCTCAAGTGCGGGCGCAAGTGCCTCGCCGAGCCGGGCACACTGGTGATCATCTCGCCGGGCCAGTCGCACGACTTCGTCAGCCTCCGCCAGGCCAGCGTCTACTCCGAAGTGACGTTTTCCCTGACAACGCGGGCGGGGAAGGTGCTGACGCTCGGATTCGACAAGATCCTCGGCATCTACACCGGCCTGCCGGGCCAGCTCCAGAACGAGATCCGCCTGCCCAAAGAAGTCACGCAAGAGCTGGTCATCATCCTGATCCAGATCCTGGACTACCTGCAGAGCCCGTCCTCGATGTCGGACTTCTACACACAGAGGGCCCTGGCCGGCGTGTTCGACCTGATCGTCGCGCACTGCTACACGCAGGGCATCCCCAGCGCCGGCCTGACTCGCGACAATCCGATCCTCCGCGTCAAACAGTACATCGACGAACACTACGCGGAGGCCATCATCGCGGAGGACCTGGCCTCCATGTCGCATTGCTCCAAAGGGCATCTGTTCCGCGCCTTCAAGAAAGCGTTCCGCGTCTCGCCGCTGGCGTACCAGCAGGACCTGCGCTTCGAGGCCGCCCAGAGGCTCCTGCGATTCACCTCGCTGCGATGCTATGAGATCGCCCAGCGGGTGGGCTACGCGAACGTGTACTACTTCCACCGCCAGTTCAAGCAGAAGATGGGCGTCACCCCCCGGCACTACCGCCAGTCCATGCGATGACCGGAGGTGCGCCTTGAGAAGACGCCGTACCGGAGTACGATCCGCCTATGGAACGAATGTATTGGACGCATCCCGACGTATTCGAGGCCGAGGTCCAGGTGACGACCGTCGAGCCGGGCAAGGTCGCCATCGACCCGATCCTCTTTCATCCCGACGAAGGCGGCCAGCCCGCCGACCAGGGCACCATCGGTGATGCGACTGTCACCGACGTGCAGGTCATCGAGGGCAAGGTCATCCACACGCTCGACCGCCCCCTGCCTGACGGACGCCATCTGGCCCGCGTGGACAAAGAGCGCCGATTGCACACCGCCACCCAGCACACCGCCCAGCACATCCTGTCGGGGATCGCCGCGAGGGAGTTCAACCTTCAGACGGTCGGCGTGCACATCGGCCTGGAGGGCTGCACCGTGGACTTTCACGAGAAGCTCGGCTGGGACGTCGCCGCAGATCTTGAACGACGGGCCATGGACGTGGTCATGCAGGATCTTCCTGTCGTCACGACCCTCAACACAGGGGACGCCCAAGTGAGAACGCGTCTCGGCCGGATTGAAGCGGACGTCATCCGCGTGGTCACGATCGGCGAATGCGACGCCTCCGCGTGCTGCGGCGCTCACGTCCCGACAACCGGGCGGATCGGCGTCATCCGGATCTTCGATATCGAGAGCAAGAAGGCGGGGACGCGAGTCTCCTTCCTGGCCGGGAAGAAGGCCCTGGAGCGGTCGCAGGCGGAGACCGCGGTTCTGCGCGATCTGCGAGGGCTGGCCGGCTGTCCGACCGGCGAGTTGCCATCGGCTCTGCACAAGGTGATGGACCGCTCCAAGGAGCTGTCGAAGGAACTCGGCCGCGTGTGGTCGCTGCGATTGCCCGACCTCGTGAAGGCTGCCGAGATCGCGACCATCAGCTCGCATCGCGTCGGCATCTATGCGGGCGAGCTGCCGAGAGAGTCGGCGCCGACGCTGGCCGCCATGATCGCGGAGGCGACCCAGGGCGCCGGCATCGCGATCTGCGACGGATACGTCGCCGTCAGCGGCGGGACCCTCGGCGCGTCCGACCTGCTCAGGAAGATCCAGAGCCATTGCGGCGGCAAAGGCGGCGGGTCGCCCAAAGCCGCCAGCGGCAGGCTCGACAGAACGCCCACGGCGCAGGAGGTCGCGAAGATCCTCGGAACCCCCGCGCCGGACACAGGCGTCGCGCAGCCGAGTTAGGCCTCGCTTGCTTGCCGGTCGTCAGTCCCGTGTCACCAGGACCGTTCGGGCCTTGGCATGGGCGAGATCCTTCTCGATCTCGACCAGTTCCGCGTAGTCGTCCGCCGCCAGCATGAAGGGATTCAGATCGACCTCGCGGGTGATGACCAGCCGGGCGGGCTTGTCGCCCTCTGCGGGTTCCGCCGACATGGTGGCACGGCAGACTCCGCCCCCGGCGGGAAATCGCACCTGCTCCTGCTCCGGCGCCAGGATCACACGCGAGTACCCCGGGGGCAACTCGACAATCGTGGACACGCGAAAGCTCACATCCTGGGCCTGGAAGAACGGGTTCTCATGCGAGTCGCTGCGCAAACCAAACGGGCGACTCACCGTTCGGGGCAGCTCGAAGTACAGGAAATCCCCGTCCCGGACCGCGTATTTCTCGGCGCGGACGCTGAATGACTCGACGCCAGGATAGGAATCGAAGTCGGTCACAAGGTTGCTGTCGGCGACGGCGGCCTGCGAAACGTCCGCGACCATCTCCTGGTAGAAACGGCTGCGTTCTTCCGGCGGCATCTCGGCGAAGAGCTTGCGGCGCGAGCCGAACCACTCGCCGTAGTTCCTGCGAGTTATGCCGATTGTCGCATCCCCTTGTTCCGTCAAAGTCAGCCGCACCTCGTAGTCCATGAGGTTCCTTCGATCCGGCGCCACCGCGATGCTCTCCGGCCGGCCCGCCGTCAGCGACAGGCCCAGTTCGCCGTCCGCGGGCGTCACACCCAGTGCGGCGTATTGATCCGTATCATTCAAGTAGACGTCCGTGCCGCCGTCCCGTACGCGAACGAGGACACTACCGAACATGCCCGCCGTCGGGTACTGCGTCTGGAAACGCGAGAGAACCTCCAGGGACACGCCATAGGTAGCAAGAACGAACTCGGGGTTCAGCCCGACCTCCTTGAGCATGGCGTGGAGGACGATGGCACGATCCGTCGTGTTGCCGTAACCATCGGAGAGCGTCCGGTCGGCGGGCGTGATGGCCGAATGCGGCAGGTCGTCGCAGCCCGGCCCGGCGCCGCGGATGTTCTGAACGACGAAATCACGAATCGCCGTGATCCGCTGCTCGGAGGTCTTCGCATCCCGGACAATCTCGCGGGCACGCCGGCAGGCCTGCTCCTGCCCTTGGGCCGCTTCCTCCAGGGCCGCACGCATCTGGCCGGCATAGGCATCCCACTGCCCTGCCGTGATCCGCAGGACCGGAGCAAACGCCGGCAACGGCGGCAACCCATCCTCCTGCTTGATGGCCCCCTGGCTTTCCGCCACCCATTGCCGACGGATCTTGTCCCCCCTGGTTTCCTGTGTCTCCGCGATGACCGGGCGATCCGCCGCCAACGCGTCGTCGGGGATGGCGACCCCGTTGTCGTCCTTCAGGAACCGCAGGGCCAGCGAGGCCGGCGCCGTCAGGCTCACGGACTCCTGCTCGATCGGGTTGGTGGAACGAAAGGCGTGCGTCGCGGAGAAGAACGGGCGGTCCTTCTTGTGACGCTCGTATTCATACTCGATAACGCTACCGATCTCCACCGCCGGCAGGCTGGCGACCAGCGTCTTAGCCGCAGGATAGCGAGGCGCGGAAGCCACCCAGCCTGCGTCCATCAGATTGATCTCCTTCTGGCTGATCTCCTTGGTCTGGCCGTTGTTGGTGACCGTCGCCCGAATCAGCTTCACGTCCTCCCAGACGGGGTTGTAGTCCAGCTTCAGTTCCGCGTTGTCCTTCATTCCCTTGTAGCTGCGGACCTGCTTCCTCGTGAAGTGCCTCTCCGTCCAGTTGTGTGCGTCGGCGAGGTCGTATTCGACGCGATGATCCAGAACGACAACATCCGTCTCGGCGGGCGTCTCGGACGTCTTGCGGGCGAGGATCGGCTTCTTTCGCCCGTTGTACTCGATCTGCTTGAGGCTCTCCTTGAGCGACAGGTACTGGCGAGGATCGAGCTCCACGACCCGGATGAGGAACTGCGCCTGGCCCTGGAGGGCGCCCCCTTCATGCACGAACTCCCGGCTCCACGAGACGGTCGGATCCTCGATAGGACTGAACTCGGGCAATGAGACGAAGGAGCCGATCCCGGGATCGATGCGAAGGCTCAACTTCTCCCGCACGCCGCAGGCGTAGTTGGTCTGAAGCGGGAATCGACGTTCCTTGAGGCCCGTCTGCCCGATGATGAAGTTCGCGACGCCAACCCGCGTCCCCACCTGCGGCACCGACATCATGACCGTGTCCCCGTCGCCGATGAGGAGGTCCTTGGCCGTGAATCGCGCGCGAATGGACAGGGCCTGCGTGGTGTCCTGGAGGTCCGCAGGCCGCACCTCGAACTCGGTGAGCGAGGCCGTCGCGACGGACGCCTTCAGGACGCCCTCGAAGAACTGGCGTCGCTGCTCGGGCTTCGCCCGCGAGAAGGAGGCGCGATAGGCATTGTCGTTGATGCCCTCGAATCGTATGTTCGTCTCGGCGGTGAGGTTCCCGTAGCGGTCGATCTCGCCCGTGGTCTCGACGTGAACGAGGTTCTCCTCGGCCGGCACGATGGGCGCCGTCCGCAAGTCTTCGCCCTGTGGGTGCGCCACGAGGTAGCTGCAATTGCACAGGTAGTTGGGCAGCAGGTCCTTGGTGTTCTCGTCGGTGCAATCCATGAGCCGATACGAGCCGTCCTCGTTCCTGGCCGCGACAATCGCATGATTGAAGGCGACCATCGCGATCTCGGCGTCCTTCTTGGGTCCGGCGTCGATCAGGACGGGATAGGCCTCGATCCCCGCCAGGCGCAGCATGGCCACGAGCAGGGCCGCCTTGTCGCGACAGACGCCGTGTCGGTTGTCGAACGTCATCTTCACGTCGTGCGGCTCCCAGCCCGGCGCCTCGCCTTCGGTCGTGATGCCCATGTACCGGATCTGCTGCGAGACCCAGTAGAAGATCGCCTCCGTCTTCTTGCCCCGGTCGGCGATCCCCGCGGTCAGCTTGTCCACCATCTCCTGCATCGCCGGCGTCGTGGCGTCGAGGTGGGACTGACACAATCGCCAGTACCAGCTCGAGATCGCCTTCCAGTCCGGCAGCGTACTGACCAGCAGACGCTGGACGACCGTATACGCCGGCGGCATGTCCGGCTCGGCGTAGAATCGCGGCACGTTCGATACCTCCCAGCGGTAGACGATCCGCCCATCGTGTTCGGTCTTGCTGTGTGTGACCGTGCCTTTGACCTCGTCTCGCAGGGCGATGCTCGCCAGAGGGCGCCCCTTGGGCGCATGCACCTCGTACACCGCGTGCAGGATCGGCGAGGTGGACTCGAAGACCTGATAATCATCCCATGTCCCTGGCATGTACCGCCGGAGCGTCTCGTCGCACACAACGACATGGACCACGTCGCCGATCTGAACGCCGGGGACGCCGACCTGGAGGACTTTGCTGTTGGGATCGTAGATGTTCGAGCCCATCTGGGAGCGATCGATCATCACCTTGCTCTGCTTGTCGATGTCGATGGGAACGACCGACCCGTCGGGCCGGATCAGTTCGAGCAGTCTCACCGTGGTCCGGCCGTAGGGCAAGGTGAACTGAAACGCCATGTTCTGTTGCTCTCGCCGCCCTTTCTCGGTGAGGACCTTTGTGTAGCTGTCGGACCAGGAAACGCCTGTGCCGTCCGGCTCGTACACGGTTCGGGTATAATCATCGACATGGACCAGGTCGGCGTTGGGATGGGCTTCCAGCGTCGCGCCGGCGGCCGACTCCATAACCGCTCTTCGGTCAAGAATCCCCTGGGAATAGTCCTCCGCGGCGCCTGTCGCAGCGATATTCCACAGACACACCGTCGTGACAAGAGCAAATGCCGTCGTCCTTCGAGCCTTCATGGCACGATCTCCGCTATAGAAATGCATTGTCGGTATGGTTCTCCACATGCGTCCAGGGTAATCGCCCGGACAGACGAAGTCAACGTGGGAGATGAAGATGGTGCGCGACAGCCTGCATGTCCGTATTTGCGTGCACACGATGGAGGTTCATGGTGGCCGTGGATTGTCATTCCCGCGCAAGCGGGAATCCACTCCCCAGGTCGCGCCTGGTCCCAAGGTTCCTGGATTCCTGCTTGACGCAGGAATGACAGAGCGCGGACAACGCCCCGTCACTCCACGGGAGGCGACAAGAGCGTTCATGCAGCCTGCACGACACACATGCTGCTCGCCGCCAGCCTGCTCATAGTGACGCCGTAAGGCGCTATTCTCCTCATGCACGAAGATATGCCCTTACGGGCACACTGCGAGCCTCGCCGTCGTCTCGACGCCAACTCCCCATCATGCGTTCCGGTCGGAGGGCGGCGTCTTGCGTTTCGTCTTGGGCGGGCCCTTGAAGACCTGGGGCTGCTGCGGCACAGGCTTCTCGGTTGAATCCTGTCGATGGCTTCGCAGGACGTCAATCAGGCGGTTGTACCCGCGGACCATGATCTCGAATCGCTCCATCAACTGGCCGATGACCTGATCCTTCTGGGCCTTGTCCCCGTGCGTCATCGGAAGCAGCCAGGTCTCCATGGCGCGGAACTGCTCCTCCAGCACGGCAACCAGCGTACGGGCATCGCGGGCGGTCTCTTCCGCGTCCTTGGCCTTCTCCGATGCGGCCTGTTCGGTCTGCTGACGTTTGAGTCCCGCGATGAGCTGGTCCATCCTGGCGAGGACGTCTTCCGCCGCCGCCTTGGAACCATCGCCCGCCGCAGGCTGCCGCATGGCGGTGACGCCGTCGGCGAGGACCTCCTTGATCGAGTCCAGACCGGCCGTGAAGGCGTTCAACTGCCGGACGATCTTGCCGATCTTGTCGTCGCTGTCGCCGCCCAGGAGAAGATTGCGGCCAAACGTCTTCTTGATCTCGGCCCAGCGATGCGCCTGTTCTGCGTTGAGCCGCCCGGTCAGCTCGCGGAACTTCAGGAGGTTCGACTCGGCGCCGCTGGTGAGCATCTGGGCGTCCTGCTCGTACGTCGAGTGGATGAGCGTCCAGAGTTCCTCATCGTTCATGACCGCCAGGACCCTCTCCGCGATGCGGTTCATATTGCGGTACGACCCTTGGAGCAGGAACGGCGGCTCCGTTCGGTACTCGTCCGCCTGCCCTGCCGAGCGGATGTACTCGCGATTGACCTTGAGCACCACGTCGCGGACGACCAGGAGCTTCTTCATCACCGCAACGTACTCCTGGACCTCCTCCGCGGTGTAGTTGCCCTCGAAATCGAGTCCCTCGCGTTGGCCGGTCTCGGCGATCTGGAGGATCGTGCAGGCGTCCCGATGGCTCCGTCGGGTCAGCTTCTCCAGAACGGGATTGGAGGTCAGGCAGTTCTCGACGTAGCTCAGGACGAACTGGTCGTAGTTGTCGCCCACGATGTCGCCGATGTTGTACGTGTCGGCGCGGTTGGCGAGCATATCGGGGATGCGGAATCGCTTGCCGCTCTCGGTGTAGGGGTTGCCCGCCATGACGACACAGGCGCGTTTGCCACGCAGGTCGTAGGTCCGCGCCCGGCCGCGATAGACGCCCTCGATCCGTCTCTGCGCGTCGCACAGCGAGATGAACTTCTGGAGGAACTCGGGATTCGTGTGCTGGATGTCGTCCACGTAGATCATGATGTTGTCGCCCATCTCCAGGGCGAGATTGAGCTTCATCAGCTCCTCGCGTGCGGCGGCGTTCGGCGCTTCCGCCGGATCGAGGGAGACCACCCGGCTGCCCACTGCGGGACCGTTGATCTTGACGAACGTCAGGCCCAGGCGGTTGGCGACGTACTCCAGGAGCGTGGTCTTGCCGTAGCCGGGCGGGGAGATGAGCAGGAGCAGGCCCTGCCGATCGGTCCGTTTCTCCTGGCCTGCGGCGCCGATCTGCTTGGCGAGATTGGCTCCGATCAGAGGCAGGTAGATCTTGTCGATGAGCGTGTTCCGCACGAAGGTCGTGAGCACGTGCGGCTGGAACTCGTCGAGATGCAGGTCCCTGCTGTATCGCTCGACAACCGCGTTGCGGCACTTGACATACTGGGCGAACCGCGGCGCGACGTGCTGCTCATGACGCTGGAGACGCGCCATGAAGTGGCAGTAGTTGATGCGGCATCCCCCCTGCTCGATTCGCGGGTGCGAGCCCGCCATACCGGCGAGGTCCCGTTCGACGCCCGCCGGAATCACCGTCCATTTCACGCCCAATCCCGGCATCAGTAGCGCCGCGACTTCCTCGGCATACTCACGCCGGTGTCCCTGGCCCACGTCGACAAGGTACGACCGGGCCCAGTCGGCAACCAGGCGGAAACTATTCACTGGATCCTGGCTCAGCGCCTGCGTGGATTTCTTGAGGCTGTCGGCAAACCCCCGCTTGGTCAGGCATCTCTCCAACTCGTCCTTGAGGTCGCGAGCGGTCTGGCTCAGGACGAACTCATCCTCGCCCGCCAGTTCATAGAAAAGGTATTCCGCGGCTTCCTGGACAAGCGAGGGCTCAAGGAGCCGTGTAGCCTGGGCGAACAGGTCGAGCTGCGCCTTGATCTCCGCGATGTAGCCGGCTTGGGCATCGCCGGAGCCGAACAGAGCCTGGACGTATCCCATGCCTGTGATTCGAGCCCGAAGGATCGCCTTCTCCTCCGCGGGGATGCGGCCGGCGTGCCAGAAAAGGGTCGCCACGGCCCGAGCTCGCGTGTCGTAGCGAAGCAGGCCGGCCGTCGAGCGGATGTCGAGCAGCGCCCACAGAATCATCGCGGCGTCGTGATCGTGAACGCCCTTGATGTAGCCCTCATCGTAGCGCGGTCCCATGAAGCTCTGCACCCGCGTGAGAACTTCTGCCGGCGGCAGCGCGCGGACGGCTTCCATGTCGGCCGCCGGACCGGCCAGCAGGCTCTGGAACATCTTGAACGCCAGGTACTCGGCCCGGTACACCTCGGGCGTCTCGGAGACCAGGGTCAGGTCCCAGACGTCCCTCGTCTGCTCCAGCGTCTGGTCTTCCATCGGCTCGAAGAACCCGGTGCCGGTCAGGTGGAAACACAGGCGTCCGTCCTTCTGGACGACGGTCCCTTCGAGCGGCTGGCGATTGACCGCGAATCGGTGGTTGCCCAGGCGAATGATCCGGTCATCGTCTTCGTAAAGGGCCTGTTTGTCCTTCAGTTGGCGGATCGTGTCCTGGTGGATGGTCTTGAGCCGGTTGGCGATGTCCTCGGCTTTGACCGCGTCACCCAGGGCCTTCAATTGCTCGATGGTCTCACGAACGCGGTCGATCATCAGGTCCGAAGCGAAGTACCCGTTGATCTGGTCGATCTCGGTCAGGGTCCGAACACGGTTCGTGACGCCCTTGAGAATCCGCTCCGCGGAGGCCATCAGCGCGGAGGCCCGCTGGTTGCGCTCCGCAAGGAGACGGACCTTGCGGGACTCGAACGCGTCGCAGACCTCCTCACGCTTCTCCGTGAGCTGGACGATGAATTCGTCGAAGTCCGCGAACTTGCCCTCCAGCGTCTCGAGCTGGACCATCGCTTTGGTGAGATACTCCTGGCACTTCTCCGGCGTGTCGCAGACATCGAGGTAACTGATGACGGATTGATCGATGAGCTTGAGTTGTGACGTGAACTCCGCCCGACCCTCGACCCGTCCCAGCTCCTTGAGCCGATTCGTCAGAGCCGACTTGACCTGGTTGACCTGCGAGTAGACCAGCGAAATGTGATCGATGACCGCGATCGTCTGGGTGGCGTCTTCGATCTTGAGGTTGCTGACCACGTCGGTGAGCATCTCCAGACCCGCAGCAGTCTCGGCCACCTGCTGCTGCAACTGTTTGGCGTCGGCGACCTTGGCCAGATCGGGCACTCGCTGTTTCTGCTCCTCGGCGGTCTTGCGATAGGGATCCAGCGACTCGGGCTTGAGCAGGAACTCCACGCACAAACGCGAGAGCTTCTCCGTGTGCTCGGCGACCTCCTTCTCCAAAGAAGTGATCGTCTCGACATCTGCGTAGCGGAGGTCCCGCAGCGAAATGATGGTGCCGCGAATCGCGCGGAGTCTCGTCAGGTGCTCGACGTACTCGCCGATCTCATCGATGTGGTCGTAGTCGAGCGCCGCGATGATCTCCCGAACGGTCCCGACGACCTTGTCGATCTCCGCCTTCGTGTTGGCCTTCGTCCGGACGACCTTCTCGTACTCATCGACCGCGGCCTGCGCCGCCTGCCGGATCCCCGCCAGCGGCTCGTCGAGATGAAACGTCTCGGGCGACGCGATCCAGAAGTAGGCGTCCTGAATCTCCTCGGCCTTGCGGGCGATGTCGAGATAGAGATTCAAGTACGTCTCTTCCCGTCCGGCCAGAGCCAGAATCTCCGTACACTCGGCCATGCAGCGGACGATGTCCCGGTTGCCGATCTTGTACAGCTCGGTCTCCTGCTTGACGGGCACGTGGAAGTCCGGGCCGTAGTAGGGAGTCTGCCAGAGCTGCAGGACGTGGTGTCTCTTGGCCTCGCTGTCCGCGCGGAAGTGGACGAGCATGCCGTCTTCGAAGAGCGAGTAGCCGTTGCAGACGACAGGCGTGCCGACCTTCTGCTCGATGAGGTTGTACGAGAGCAGGATGTAGACGCCGACGTGGCGGTTGTGAAAGACGTACAGGTAGTCTTCGCCATTGGGTGAATCCAGGCGTTTCTCGAAGACCATGTCGTCCGTCTGGAGCTCGAACTGCTTGATCTCGCCGGTCTGGAGATAGTACCCCTTGGCGAAGATCAGCCCATGGTCCTCGGGCAGCAGCAGGCACGCCTGCTCGATGGCGTCCAGACGAATCGCCTTGCGGACCTTCTCATTGTAGAGGAAATAGCGGAACCTCTTCTCCTCGTAGGGACGCACCTTCAGCACGATCACGTTGCCGATGACGGCATAGTAAATCTCCGCATCGTTGAGCGTCTGGTCTGCGTTGTCTACCGGCTCGGAGTAGATGCCCTTGCCGGTTTCCGTGTTGTTCTCGATCTTGATGGTCAGGTCGCCGCCGATGGTCTCGACGAAGACGCGGTCCTCGATCGAGATGTGCGGGTTCTTCCCCTGGCGGATCATGTCCTGCGTCGTCCGTCGCCACTCGAATTGGTGCTGCGCGGGGAAGCCGCACTCGTGCTCACTGCGGGCGTCCACGTATTGCAGCGTGTTGCCCTCAATGAGCCATTTGAACGCCTTGATGTCCACGACCTCGCGCCCCACGCGGAAGATCATGTACAGATGGTGGCCGATCACCGAGAACTTGGCGAAGACGGTCTTGCGGTAGTAGCGGTAGAGGTTCTTGAAATCGGTCTCGAACTGCGGATCGCGGATCGCATCGAGCGGGCAGGACACGAACGCGCCGCCCTTCCACTGATAGATCGCGAACACGTCTTCCAGCTTCGTCTCCGCCCGCAAGCCGACGAAGACGTTGTACCCAAAGATGAACCGGTCGCCGACCGGGACCATGTCGCGCGGCACACAGTTGTTCGCCGTCGAGATCCGCTGGCTGGAGAGCAGGCGGGTATCGACGCCGCCGAAGACCGCCTTGCGGGCCTGGTTCAGCTTGTCGAGCCGGACGCGCAGCTCCTTGCCGTGACTCGCGAGGCGATTGCGGAGGATCTCGTAGGTCCCGTTGCGAATCGGACCCTGGTCCTGCGCCTCGGCGGCCTTCTCGCCCGTGCCGTTGGTTTCCATGCTCACGTCCTCTGCAACGTCACCGGGTTACTTGACGACGGGACCGGCCACCCACTCGCGCGCCGGCGTGTCCCCGATCCCCAGCTCCTTGATCGTATCGAGGATGCCCTTCAGAATGCCCTTCTGTTCCGTGTCTGCCTTCGCGATCAGCTTCACCACGAGCGCGGAGATCGTCAGGTTCTTGATGTCTTCCGTGCCCAGTCCGAACTGCGAGATACACTCGCGGATGCGGTCCTTCGCCCCCTCGGCATCCGGTCCCAGCAGGGCGCCGCGGACCTCGCCCAGGACCTTGCTGTGCGAGACCATGCCGTCGACGCTCTTGCCGGTCGTGATGGAGTTGACCAGCCGCTCGAAGAAGCGGTTCTCGCCGCCCACGATTTCGATCTTGGCGCTCTTGAGGCCCTCGGAGACGATCTTCGCCTGCTCCTGGGCGATGTCCTTGCGGACGTTGATCTCCGCCAGCTCGATGTCGCGGTCCTTGTTGAGCCGGAGCTTGAACTCCTCGTGGTCTTTGCCCACCGCGTCGAAGAGCTTCATCGCATCGGCCTTGTCGCGGATGCCGTCGGCTTCCGCGTGGTACTTGAGTTCCAGGACCTTGGCCTCTGCCGTCCCCTGCTTCTCGATGGCGACCGCCTTGATCTGCATGACCTCCGCTTGCGCGGTGCCCTCCACCGCATACTCCTTGACCGATGCGGCGGCCAGGGTCTTCTTGGCGTCGGCGTTCTTCTCGGCGGCCTTGACATTGGCTTCGGCCTCGATGAGCTGCTGCTGGGCGTAGAACTCCGCGGCCTTCTTCGAAGCTTCCGCTTCCTTGATGTTCTTGACCAGAGCCTGCTCGGCCTCTTCCTCCGCCTGGGTGATTTGGACCTTCTTGTGACGGTCGGCACCACAGAACTCGCGGACGTCCTTGATCCGCTCTTCCTCTTCCGCGACGGATTTCTCGACGATCACGCGCTCGCGGATGACCCCCTGGAGCTGCTTCTTCTCGCCTTCGACCGCCTTGTCCTTGCCGACCTGGGCGATGGACACGACCCGCAGACGCTCCGTAGCCTCCAGATCCCGGTCCCGCTCAACCCGCTGCGCCTCGACCGCGTCCGTCCGCTCTTTGCTGCGTCGGGCGACGATGATCTGACGCTGCTTGTTCTCATCGGCGACTGCGATCTCTTCGTCGGCTGCGATCCGCGCCTTTTCTGCCTTCTCCCGCTCGGCCTGTTGGACCTTCTTGGCCTCGGCATCCTCTCTCGCCTGGACGGACTCAATCTCACGCTTCTGCTTGGCCTGCGCCTCCGCCAACTGCCTGTTGAGTTCCAGAATGGCCTCTTGCGCCTCGACGTTCTGGCGGGTGATGGTCTTGTCCTTTTCCCGCTCGCGGGCGTTGGCCAGCTCGAACTGCTCCGCAGTCAGCAGGGTGATCTTCTTGATGCCCTCCGCATCGAGGATGTTGTCCGGCTTCAAGAGCGCCTTATCCGTCTGTTCGAGATAGTCGATGGCGGCGTCTTCGAGAATGTACCCGCTCAGGTCGGTCCCGATAATATCCAGGATCTGCTCGCGGAATCGCATCCGATTCGTATACAGCTCAGAGAAATCGAACTGCTTGCCGACCGTCTTGAGGGCCTCGGAGAACTTGGCGTCGAACAGTTCCACGAGGGCCTGCCGATCCGAGGCGCGGACACAGCCGAGGGACTGGGCCACCTTGATCACGTCCTGCATCGTGTTGTTGACCCGCACGAAGAAAGCGACCACGATGTCCGCCCGCAGGTTGTCCTTGCAGATCAGACCCTGCTCGGCACGACGGTCGATCTCGATCCGCTTGACCGAGATGTCCATGTACTCCGCGCGGTGCAGGACCGGAATGACGAACATGCCGGAGAAGCTGACGCGCGTCCCACCGACGCCGTTGCGAATCAGCGCCTGGCCCTGGCGGACCTTGCAGTAGCACTTGATCAGCAGCGCGAGGAAACCCACGCCAAACAGGACGATGAACACAACCAATGTCGCCACCATCTCATCTGCAAACGCTAACATGTCATCTCTCCAACTTCATGGGGGCTATTAGATAAATTCCCTTATCGCCATCCTTTTTTACGACGACCGCCGATTCGCCTCTTTGGAACACATGCGCGTCGCGAGCCATCGCGTTCAGTAAGATGGGGGCTCCCTTCGTGGGCACCTCCACCTGCCCCATCTTCTCGTTTGTCACCTGGGTCGTGACCACACGACACGCCTGTCCCACCACGTCACTCGGGGCATTGTAGTCCTTGTTGAGCAGAATGTACAGTTTCCGCAGTGGAAAAGCGACGAATCGCAGCACGAGCGTGCTGATCGCCAGATCGCCGAAGAAGACCGCAACCATCATCGCCACTGAACCCTGGGGATTCAGGTAGTGGTTGCCGAGCATGGAGAAGGTCCACAGGCTCAGGACCATGACGCTCACCAGGAGCATCGTCGGGACCTCGCCCAGGTAGAAGAAGTGCAGGATCGAGTGGAGGACGCCGGGCTCTAACCCGCCTGCATCCACCCCGGAATCCACGTCCACGTCCGCATCGGCGTCGAAGCCGCCATCTCCGAGATCGACATGGAACACGTCGACGTCGAGCACTCCGAGGATCACCATGATCCAGTAGAGCCCACAGACCAGCAGCAGCGACGTGAACACCACATTCGGCAGTGCAAAGGCGGCTGTGACAAACTCGATCATTGTCGTGCCCTTTCATCGGGTCTCGCGGCGTTCCTCCCTCCACAGGAGGCACGAGGCCGCTTGAAGCAGGATGTCGGCATCTGTACCGCCCGCTCGGCGCCCTGTCAAGCGGGAACCCACATGGCATGGCGAAGCCGGGCAGAGGGCACGGACCACCGGCCCGTGCCGCATCTCCTTCTCTGGGATAGACGCGCCACGCAAAAAGAAAATCAAAAAAAACGCACGCCGCCTTGCACAAAGGTCCGAATCGCGTTTTCATACGCGAAAATCGATTTGAAGGGGCAAGATCATGACAGATACCAGATTCGTTCGCAATGCCACGCTTGTCGCCATCCTGACAACGTCGCTGCTGGCGCCGGGAGGATATGCCCAGGCAGAGAAAGCATCGTTCGCCTCTGCCAAGCCCATCTGGGTCACGGACCGACAGACAGAAATGAACCTGTTCGTGGGATTCCGCGCCGCCTTCGATTGTCCCGCCCCGGACCGATCCATCATTCGCCTCACAGCATCGACCCTCTACCGCCTGTACGTGAACGGGACCTTCGTGGGACACGGACCCGCCCGAGGCCCTCACGGCTGGTCCCGCGTCGATGAGTGGCCCCTCCAGAGCCTCCTTCGCGAGAGGAACAACGTCATCGCCATCGAAGCGGCGGGCTACAACGCCAACAGCTACTACCTGCTCGACGAGCCCGCCTTCCTCCAGGCGGAGGTGGTCTGCGATGGGACCGTCCTGGCCTCGACCGCCGGCGAGGGGGTCCCTTTCGACGCGAAGGTCCTCCCGCACCGCGTGCAGAAGGTGCAGCGATTCAGCTTCCAGCGTCCCTTCACCGAGTACTACCGCCTGCGCGAGGGAGACGATCGGTGGTGGGATCGGCCCATCGCACAGGCCGACAAGGCCCCCTGCTCGGCGACCCCCGCGCGAGGACTCCTCGTCCGGCGCGTGGCATATCCGCAGTTCCTGACCCGCCAGCCCGTTCGGCTCCTGTCCACGGGGACGCTCCAGCGCAATGTCCCTGTGACCAACGTGTGGAAGGACCGCTCGCTGACGAACGTCGGGCCGCAATTGAAGGGCTATCCGGAGGCCGAACTGGAAATCGTGCAGACGACCGAACTACAGAAGATCCGCTCCGTCTTCACGAGCAAGACAGAGAGACTCCACCAGCCCGATGAGGCCATCGCATTGGGCGAGAACGCCTTTGCCATCGCCGACCTGGGGACAAATCTCACCGGATTCCTCGGAGCACGGGTCCGATGCTCCAAGCCGACGACGCTCTATGTCACATTCGACGAAGTTCTCACCCAGGACGACGTGGACTCCAAACGGCTCGGCTGCGCCAATGCGGTCTGCTACGAGCTGCAACCCGGCACGTATCGTCTGGAGTCCTTCGAACCCTATACGCTGCGATATCTCAAGCTGAACGTCCTGGCGGGCGACTGCGAGGTCAAGGGCCTCTATCTGCGGGAATACGCCAATCCCGAGGTGGATGAGGCGACCTTCTCGTGCAGCGACCCGCGATTGAACCGGATCTTCGACGCCGCGAGGCAGACGTTCCGCCAGAATGCGGTTGATATCTTCATGGATTGTCCCTCGCGGGAGCGAGCCGGCTGGCTCTGCGACAGCTTCTTCACCTCCCGCGTCGCCTTCGACCTGTGCGGCAATACGAAGATCGAGACGAACTTCCTGGAGAACTTTCTCCTCCCGCCCAGTTTCGCCCACCTGCCCGAGGGCATGCTGCCCATGTGCTACCCGGCCGACCACTACGACGGCATCTTCATCCCCAACTGGGCGATCTGGTTCGTCGTCGAACTCGAGGAATACCAGGCCCGCAGCGGCGACCACAAGCTGGTGGCCGACCTGCAACCGAGACTCCAGGCCCTCAACGACTACTTCCAGCAGTTCAAGAACCGCGACGGCCTGCTCGAGAAACTCCAGAGCTGGGTCTTCGTCGAGTGGTCCAAGGCCAACAGCTTCGTGCAGGACGTGAGCTATCCGAGCAACATGCTGTACGCCGCGGCACTGGATGCCGCCGGGCGGATGTACGACGAACCGAGCCTCAGCGAGGAGGCCGAGCAGATCCGCGAAACGATCCGTCGGCAATCATTCGACGGCGAGTTCTTCGTGGACAACGCGGTCCGCAAGGACGGCCGGCTGGAGGTCACGCGCAACCGCAGCGAGGTGTGCCAGTACTTCGCGTTCTTCTTCGACGTGGCCACGCCGCAGACCCACGCCCAGCTCTGGGACCGCCTGGTCAACCAGTTCGGCCCTGAGCGGAAAGCTACCGGCGCCTTCCCCGAGGTCCATCCCGCCAACGCCTTCGTCGGCAACTACCTGCGATTCGAGCTCTTGAGTCGCTATAACCGGCCCGCCCAGATCAAGAAGGAACTCGCCGACTACTACCTCTACATGGCCGACCGGACGGGCACGCTATGGGAGAACAACGGCGCCGAAGCAAGCTGCAATCACGGATTCGCCTCGCACGTCGCCCACACCTTCTATCGCGATCTCGTGGGCATCCGCGGAGTGGACACTCAGAGGAAGACCGTTCACCTGAAGATTGCGGACGTCGGCCTGGACTGGTGCGAGGGCAAGCTCATGACGCCGCAGGGACCGGTCGTCGTTCGCTGGTGGAAGGACGCGGGGAAAACCCTCTGCCATGTCGAGGTCCCCGCCGGATACGTTCTGCAGAACGACAGCCCGTCCGACATCGCGATTCAGTGAAACCACTTGAGTAGCTCGGCCGCAACGACCTCGTGTCCTTTGCGGTTCGGGTGGTTGCCCTGCGACATGAAGGAGTCCAGGGGCTCGCCTGCATGAAGGCGGTCCTGGAACCGGGCCAGACTATCGACGAGGGCAACGTCGTTCTCCCGCGCCAGGCGGCGGATCTGTTCCGCGTGTTGATTGAGAGGATCAGCCGGATCGTCGAGCTTCGCCGCCATGTCCGGCGTAGGCGTCAGAAGGACCACCTTGACCCCCGCGGCGTTGGCTTGCGAGATCATCGATTTCCACGCGGCTTCCGCTCGCGACAGACCGATGCCGCGGTCATTGAGCCCGTAGTCGATAGTGACGACGTCCGGTCGCAGCGCCAACACGTCGCGTTCGAAGCGTTTCGCCCCGGACTCCGCGTTCTCTCCCCCGATGGCCGTGACGATCACGTTCACCACCGCGTACGGGAATCGCTCCTTCACCCCCACGTGCAGCAGGTGCGGATAGGCGTTGAAGGTTTCCACGACCGGCGTTTTGAAATACCCCGCGGGCACGCTGTGACCGTGGCAGACGATATGGACCGTGCGGTTCTGCGGCCACTGACGCGTCAGCTCCGCCGTGACAGTCGCCAGGTACTGCTCTGGCGTCGCCGTCGGAAACACAGACGCATCGGCGGCTTGGGGAAAGGTCCACAACGCCATCTGGAGCAGAAGAACAACCTGGTTCATGGTTCACCTTGGGCAACGACATTCGTCCGGATCTTCGCGACCTTGAGGCTTCCCGCCGGGAGCGGCTCGCGTTGCTCGCCCGGATAGCCCACGGCGATGATGCACTCGACCTTCATGTGTTCGGGGACCGCCAGCAGTGTCTGGACGTACTGCTCGGAACTCATCACGCCGTCGTACATCCGGTTCCGCACCTGGATCCAGCAACTGCCCAGGCCGATCGACTGGGCGGTCATTTGCACGAGGATCGCGGCGATGGAGCAGTCTTCGATCCAGACATCGCTGGCCCGACTGTCGGCGCAGATGACGATGCCCAGCGGCGCCCGGGCAAGGAAGTCCACGCCGTGCGGCTTGCAGTGAGACAGCTTCTTCAGCAGCGCGCGGTCGTCCACGAGGACGAACTCCCATGGGTCAATGTTCCTCGATGAAGGCGAGCGCAGCGCCGCTTCCTTCAGCAGTTCCACCTTCTCGGGCTCGATGGCTCGGTCTTCGTACTCGCGAATACTCCGGCGGGCTCTGAGCAGCTCGATCATGTTGATCCCCAAGTCATTTACTATTTGCGATTTACGATTTACTATTGGGCTCGCGCCGCCCCAAAGGCAGCGGCGCCGGCAACCGATTGTAAACCGTTCATCGCAAACAGTAAATGAAGGGCCTTGTGGGCATGAAGAATAGTTTTGACTTCGACCGCGTGGTCGAACGACGTGGCAGCGACAGTCTCAAATGGGCGAAGTACAAGGGCCGGGACGTCATCCCGATGTGGGTGGCGGACATGGATTTCCAGGCGCCCGAGCCGGTTCTGGACGCGTTGCGCCGCCGGGTCGAGCACGGGGTCTTCGGATACGCCATCCCGCCGGAAGAACTCACGCAGGTCGTCGTGCAGCGGATGGCACAGAAGTACCGATGGGAAATCGAGCCTTCGTGGATCGTCTGGATGCCCGGCGTCGTCTCCGCGCTGAATGTCGTGTGTCGGGCCCTCGCCGAGGAGGGCGACGACGTGCTGGCCTTCAGCCCGATCTACCCGCCGTTCCTGTCCGCGCCGCCGGGATCAGGCAGGAACATCAAGACTGTTCCGCTCGCACGGCAAGACGGCCTGTACGTCATGGACCCGGACCGATTCGAGCGGGAAATCACCCCGCGATCTCGCGTCCTGCTGCTGTGCAATCCGCACAACCCGGTCGGGAGGCGGTTCGAACGATGGGAGCTCGAGCGGATTGCGGAGGTCTGCCTGAAGCACGACATCGTCCTGTGCTCAGACGAGATCCACTGCGACCTCGCCCTCGACGGCGGGCTGCACACGCCCACGGCAACGCTGGGTCCGGGGATCTCCGCGAGAACCATCACGCTGATGGCTCCAAGCAAGACCTTCAACATCCCTGGGTTGAGCTGCTCGTTCGCCATCATTGAGGACGCCGGGCTGCGGGCGAAGTTCAACCGTGCCCACCACGGCATTGTTCCCGGCGTGAATGCGATGGGCTACGCCGCATGCCTGGCTGCCTACCGGGACTGCGAACCCTGGAGACTGGCTCTCATCGACTACCTGCGCGGCAACGAGGACCTTGTCTATCGGTTCGTCAATGAGCAGATCGCCGGCCTGTCCATGGACCACGTTCAGGCGACCTACCTGGCCTGGATCGACACCCGTCCGCTGGGCCTGCCCGATCCCGAACACTTCTTCGAGCTGGCCGGAGTTGGGGTCTCCAATGGGAGCAGCTTCCTGGGGGAGGGCTTCGTCAGGCTGAATTTCGGCTGCCCGCAAGCCACTCTGCTGGCGGGCTTGGAGCGTATGAAACATGCCGTGGGCAACTGGAGACCGGCATGATACAGACTACGATGGATCTCCGCGATTGTCATCCTGAACGGAGCGAAGCAGAGCGAAGGACGACAGATCCGCGATCCCATGCAAAATTAGGCGAATCCATGTAAGGAGGTTTGCGATGGTTGTCGGAATCCTGCTCATCCTCGCGACGGCTGTCCCTTCACCCGACACAACCCGATTCCATGTGGACCGCCCCTTCCTGCAGGACTCCAGCGAGCAGATTCCGCTCGCCCCGGAAGTGGCAGAGGCAAAGCTGCTGAAGGTCCGCATGGACCGCAATGGCCGGGTCCTTGTCCTCTCGGACAGGGGGCTCTTGCAGGTCCACGCCGGCACGCTCCGCCCGGAGCGACAGTATCGTCCCCTGATCGATATGCAGATCAAGGACATGGAAATCCGGAACGGCCAATTCGTGTACCTGACGGACAAGTACATCCTGAGCAACGCCTCGGGTGGACGACTCTTGACCGCGACTTCGGGGGAACGCCTCCCGACAGATCCGAGCACGGCCGGGTCGCAGGGTATCGATCTCAAGAGGGTGCCCTGCTCTGACACGACATGCCGGCAGACCATCGGCGACGTCGTCTGGTTCGGAACACCCATCGGGGCATTCTCGCGGCAGCCCAACGGTCGGATCGACTACTATGCGTCGAGGCGGTGGCTCCTCGACGACACAGTCGTTGACATCTGGCCGGGCGAGGCGGGCTCGGTCCTGATCCTCTCGCAGCATGGCTTGAACATCATCCATTTCCGCAAGATGACGCTGGCACAGAAGGCCGAGCATTTCGACCGGTTGACCCGCCAGCGGCACATCCGATTCGGCTTCAACAGCGCCTTCGAGATGGCCGCGCCGGGCGACCTCTCGACCGGGACGCTCGTCGATCAGGACAACGACGGGCTTTGGACCGCGATGTACCTGGCCGGCGAGCTGTTCCGATACGCCGTGACCAAGTCCGACGAGGCCCTGCTCAACTGCTGCGAATCCTTCGAAGCAATGGAGCGGCTCAGCGAAATCACGGGCATCGAGGGCTTTCCTGCGAGGTCCTTCGAGCGGGCCGGGTACCAAGTGGCGGACAGGCAGCACTGGCACAATACGCCGGACGGGCAGTGGTCCTGGAAGGGAACCACCAGCAGCGACGAGATCGTCGGGCACTTCTTCGTCTACGCGATTTTCGCGGAGATTGTACCCGATGATGCCTGGAAGAAGCGAGCGGTCGCGCTCATCGACGCGATCATGGACCACATCGTCCGGCACGACTGGTATCTGGTCGATTACGACGGCAAGCCCACCCTATGGGGCCGCTGGAACCCCGAGTACGTGAACCAGTTTCCCCGCCAGGTGGGCGACCGGCGATTGAACTCCGTCGAGATCATCGCCTTCCTCCAGACCGCGTATCACTTCACAGGCAAGGAGGTCTATCGGCAAAAGGCATTCGAGCTGATCGAGCAGCACGGCTATCTCGACAACATCATGATCCCGGTCGGCGAGCTGGGCCAGGTCTCGGGCATCGATCTCACGACGGAGTGGAATCACTCCGATGACGAGCTGGCGTTCCTGAGCTACTGGAACCTGCATCGGTACGCGTTCACGCCGGAACTGCGGGAGAGGTACCGCCAGGCCATTCGCGACCACTGGCAAATCGAGCGGCCCGAGAAGAACCCGCTCTGGGACTTCTTCTACGCCGCGACCGGCGCCGAGGATTTCGACCTCGCGGAATCCATCTGGACCCTCCAGCAGTTCCCTCTGGACACGATCAGTTGGACCATCCAGAACAGCTCTCGGGAGGACCTGGACTCGCTGCCGGCCAACTTCCGCGAGCAGACCACCAAGATCGTGCAGCCCCCTGACGAGCGGCCCATGAGCAAGTTCAACGGCAACGCCTTTCGTCTCGACGGGGGCGACGGCGGCCGCGAGGAATACAGCGGCGACATCTACCTGCTCCCCTACTGGCTGGGCCGGTATCTGGGCGTCATCAGGCCGGACGACAAGTGACGCGTAATCGGCCGCTGAGAACTGGGCGGGTGCAGGCGATATTGCGACTACCGAATCCATATCGTGGAGATTCGGGAAGATACATCCGCTGCGTTTCTCATCCTGAACGGAGCGTAGCGGAGTGAAGGATCTGGCCTGCGACCGGGAGACAGCTCTCGTCCGAAGCCCAGATCCTCCGCCGCCATGTGCTTCGGAGAAAAAAACGCACTTCTGCAAGAAAGCACTTGACTTCCTAATGCATAGATGTACTATGCATTACAGTATTAGGTACTCGCATTGTGGAGGTACGAACTGTGGCAGTGGCAAAAGATTTGGTTGCGGCGTCGGCGACTCCGCTGATCCTGTCGATCCTCTCGGAGGGCGACAGCTACGGATACGCGATCATCCAGCGGGTTCGCGAGCTTTCCGGCGGGCAGATGCAGTGGACCGACGGCATGCTCTATCCCGTCCTGCACCGACTGGAGAAGCAGAAACTCATCGAGTCCTATATGAGCACGGCCGAGGCCGGTCGCCAGAGGAAGTATTATCACGTGAAGAGAAGTGGAACCAGGGCGCTGGCCGAGCACCGAATCCAGTGGATGCTCGTACACAGCACCCTTCAACAACTTTGGGAGAAGCGACCATGCACGACGTAGAAGAGCAGATCGAGCAATGGCGAAATGCGTTGCAGGCATCCGAAGCGTTCGGCATGTCCGACATCGACGAACTGGAAGGCCATCTGCGAGAGGAGATGGAACGCCTCCGGCCGCTGGGGCTCTCGCCAACGGAGTCGTTTCTGATCGCCTCCCACCGGCTCGGCGAGACTCGTTCTCTCGAAAGGGAGTACCAGAAGGTCAACGCGAGACGCCGTCCCCTGCGTCATCTGTCCTGGATGCTGTTTGGCGTGCTCGTGTACTTCGCTGGAGGCTATATCGCAGGCGCGGTATTCCGTGGCGGAAAGACGCTGGTCTTCCAACTGCTCGCCGGGTCCGTGTGGGGCACCCTGCACGCCCTGATCGGGATCGTATCGGAGGTCGCGCCGCCGGTCGCCTTGTTGCTGATCGGATGGGTGGTCCTGCTGGGTGGCTTCTGGGCTCGCCTGGGCGTCAGACTGCGGCCACGGTCTCAGTGTCGCAAGGCCGGGCTGCTGGTAACCCTGGCCGCTCTAATCTGCGTCCTGATCGGCTTGGGACTCCTGTTCCGCACGGCCGTAGCGATGCACGTCGGTCAGCACGGGTTTGACCAGATGATGCTCGCGTGCCGCTACGCCGGTCTCGGTTGTGCCATTGTGGTTCCTGTCCTTGCCGCGACCTTCCTGATTCTGCTGCGCAATGGCGAGAAGCGTTGCCGGGCCACCCTGCATTGAAACAGAACAGGACGCCGACGGGAGAAAAAACCCTGTCAGACGTACAACAGCGGATTGAACGATGGTGGACCAGTCTGCGGGATGGTGCGGAAAGGTGCGCCGTGGCAATGGTCGCGTTTCACAGTCAAGCAATGGAGTCGTTCTGTGAGTTTGAGAAGGGGGCCTACGATGAATCATCGCACGACAGCGCATCTGTCATGTCTCCTGATTTCTGCCGTTGGATTTCTGTTGATCAGATCGCCAGCGGCGTATGCCGTCACACTTGACGACCTTGCCGATATGTGTGAGGCAATGGAGTCGGCCATTGTTGATGTAGCTGTAGAGTATGAGTGGATCGTGGATCCAGCTCCCACGATTGAAGACATCGCAGGGACCAGCCGCACCATAGTGAAGGGGCCGCAGAAATGCACGTGGTTCACAAAACGTCCCTTTGCTGAGCGATCCCTTATGATACAGCGACAGACCAACCTGAATCAGTCTGCGGATCCATCGGATAGTGTGGTTATGGAGTCATTCAACGGCAGGGTCGCCAAGTACGCCAGTGTGAGTTCAGGATTGCCGGATGGCACAAAAGGAACGCTGTCTCGAGGTGTTATAACCGAGGTTCGCCGTTTCACCGTTCCAGAGGGTCAGCCCCCCATGGTCTTCTGTATACTGGCGATTCACGGTCAGGACAAGACGATACGGTTGTCCACTGCGCTACGCAAAGAGGGCTTCGTTTATTTTGAAGAGAATCAAGGCGAAATGAATGGATTCCCCACAGCACGAGCCGATCTTCTCATAGAGGCGCCGTCTTCCTCAGCAGCTTGCAAACTACCCTACACACGTGTCTATTTCTCCACAGCACATTCTTGCACGCCGGTGCGATATGAGTACGTGTCCCCAACGGCCAACGGGCCTCAAGTGACTGCCTCAGTCGATGTGACGTCACTGGAGCAGGTTTCGCCTGGATTGTGGTTCCCCTCGGCTGGTTGTCTGACCCTGGCGGGGGACAATCTGAAGAATCGATATCAGGCGACCAGGATTGTTGTCAATCAAGGGTTAAGCGATGAGGACTTTCATGTGGAATTCCCTCCGGGGACCCACGTGAAAGATGAGGTCACGCGAGTACGCTATGTGGTGAAGTCTACGGAGGAGCCGTTCGAGAAGTGGCTTGAGAACAAGGCATCGCTGGCGATGATCACAAAGGCGAGGACGGCCTCCAATACCATCTCCGCCGCAGATGCAGGGGGAAGTCTTGTTCCTTCTAGTGTGCAATCCTCGCGCAGATTCGGCAGTCACAACACCATCACCGCAGCCATCTGAGCTCCAAGCGACAGGCAGTTCTTGGGGCATCTATGGTCTGACAGGCGGAGTGATCCTCGTGGGTTCGGTTGTCTTCTTGATGAGGAGACGTATTCTGTAGAAGCGAGTCCACAATAGATAGGCGTGACAGCCGCCTTTCACACGCCCAGAGAGTCCGTCGGGCGTGCATGCTCTGCGGCCACGCCGATTACTGTAGCGGGACGAGGCGCCGCTGCGTCTCGACGTTCCAGCCGCGGACGACCAAAGCCGTCTGCTGTGCAGGTTTCCCCACCCCAGCCGTGACCGTTCTTGTTTGGCCCGGCAGGAGACTGACGTAGTTGTCCCGCCAGAAGACGGGCACGACCGGCTCGCCGGCGCCCTCATCCATCAGGAGCAGCTCGAGGAAGAACGCGATTCGGTCGCTGCGGTTCGCTAGATCGACCGCGATTTGGCCGTTCTCGTCGATATGGCAGCTCACGTCCACCTGGGCCGGGGCCAGCGAATTGAGGCCGGTCAGGTCCGCGTACTGGCTGCTGGGCGTGTAGTATTCCCACGGCTTGACCTTGGCCTGGTAGTCGAGGACATCGGGTCGCGTGGACAACCAGTAGAAGTTGTTCGAGATCAGTGTGCCCGCCGCGTCCAGCAATCGAAGATTCAGGAAGTGCGTCGTCGTGACGTTCTCCAATCGCGGGAGCCTGAAGACCCCGCTCGACGCATCCGCGCGAGGCTCGACCGGCACGTGCGCGGCCAGGACGAGCTTCGACGCCATGTCGTAGATACGGATATCGGCCGTGAGGCTTGTAGGGTGGGTTCTCAACCCACGCGTTGAATCATCCGATGCGTCCCTGACGCGTGGGTTGAGAACCCACCCTACGATCTCATGCGGCTCATTCACGAGATAGACGCCCTGGTCCCCATAGTTGTAGACGAGTTGCGTGGGCTCGCAGGCCTTCTTCGCGCCGTAGAACGCGCCGGTGGGCATCAGGAACCAGTCGTAGAGCTGCCAGTACATCTTGGGCCAGGTCGCATTGAGCATCCACTGGATGACGCCGGTAGCCCGGCCGCGATTGACGCGAAACGCCTCGAACATCGGTCGAGCCAGCTCATAGTTGAGCGTCTGGGCCTTGAGGGCGAACTCCTCCACGCTGTGCGCCTCGCCGTAGCGCCGGCGGATCGCCTCTCGGAAACAGTCCAGCGTCGTGAACTCGTTCAGACCACAATGGAAATGCCACCAGTCATCGACCGGCCAAAGATGCTCCGCGGGGAGCATCTTCCGCAGGCTTTCGAGCGTCGGAACGACGGCGCCGGGCGAGGTCTCCGTGTTAAAGCCATACGCGCCACCGCGTCGCGAGTCCGTGTACCAATAGACCGGCGGCGTGTACTCGTAGGGTCCGAGCATCTTCATGCCGGAGTTGCCGCTGACCTCGCTGACCAGTTCTTTCGGACAGACAATCCGCTGCTCGCTGCCCATGCCTCCCGTGGAGGCCAGGGAGGGCCGCGTCGGATCGCACTGGCGGAAGATGTCGATGTACCTTCGTTCCAGTTCGGGCGCGGGCAGCTTGTCGCTGGCAACCGCCCAGACGAAGATGCTCGGGTGGTTCCGCAGCCACAGGAGCTGATCCCGCCAGGATTGGCTGACCAGCTCGATATCCTCGGGCGAGGTCACGCCGCCGTAGAGGTCGTCGGCTGGCTTGCCGAGATACTGTTCATGCTCCCAGTGACAACTCCAGCCGACCATCGCGAGGATGCCGTACTCGTCGCAGAGGTCGTAGAACGTCTGGTCCTTGCCCCAGACGCCTTCGCAGCGGATGCAGTTGAGGTTCATATGCCGGACGTATTGCAGCTCGGCTTCGATCGTCTGCGGCGTATCGGCCAGCAGCAGATCGTCCGTCCAGCCCGCGCCGCGGATGAGTACCTCCCTGCCGTTGACCTTGAATCCACGGTGCCCTTCCGGCGTGCGGTAGTCCGCCACCTCACGAATGCCGAACCGGACGGAACTGGCGTCGGAAGGCTCCGAACCGACGAGGAATCGAAGCTCCATTTCGTACAGTTCAGGCTTGCCCAGATCGTGCGGCCACCAGATGCGCGCGTTCGCGATGCGAAGCAACGGGCAGTCCTCGGCCGTCACCGTGATCGTCCGCGACTCGCGAGGCTGCAATTGCACGTCCCGGCGGAACTGGATTCCTTCGATGACCCCGTCGAGGACTCCCGATACGACCTCGTCGCTGCGGTTCACAAGATCAGCACGAATCGTCAGGCTCGCTTCGGCAGACGTGGTCAGATCGAGTCGCGACTGGACAAAGGGATTCTCGATGGACACCTCGGCACAGAAGCGAAGTCGCACGGGACGAAATAGACCCATGTTCCGATCCGGCGGCGGAGGATTCCAGTCCACGAAGCCGGTCGAGAAGTCACCCGGTTTCGGCGGCGTGACCGCCACCGCCAGGACATTCTCGCCCGCCGTGACCTGACCGGACACATCGTACTGGAATCGGCGAAACGCCCCCTTCGCCTGGTCGGCTCGGGCGATACAGCGGCCATTGAGCCAGATGTCCGCGGCGTAATTGATCCCATCGAACTCCAGGAGGACCGTCCCGCCGGCCTGGTCGTCGGACAGAGCGAACGCGCCGCGGTACCACCAAGGCACGCGAAAGGTCTCCTGCGGGATCTTCGCCAGGTTCATGCCGACGTAGGGGTCGTCATAGACGCCCTCGCCGGCCAGCGTCCCCAGGACGGTCGATGGCACGGACGCAGGTCTCCAGTCGCGCACAACAAACGCAGGCCGCGAGATCTCCTCGCCGTGGGCCTGTGTGTCGGCCGAACTGCGGATCAGCCACCCGTCGGACAGGATTGTCTCTTGTCGAGGCATCACCATCCGATGGTATAGAACCTGGGAACTATCTTCAACAACAATCGCCCAACCACGGGATATGAGCAGGCAGGGAAACAAACCACATTTGCATTCATTGCCCAGATGCTTCACTTCGTTCAGCATGACAATCTCGCCGTAGACGCCAGAGAGTCCGTTCGCATCTCGACCATTGCAGTGCGGTGGCATCCACAGTAAGCTGTCGTCACACAGGATTTCCACGGATGAAGGAGTACGACGATGAGCCGATTGGCCCTCAAGGGTGGCAAGCCGATACGGAACGTCAAGAGCAATCCCTGGCCCAAGTGGCCCGTCTGGGACGAACACGAGGAGAAGGCCCTGCGGGAGGTGCTGCACAGCGGCGTCTGGTCCTACAATGGGCCGCGAGAAAGGCAGTTCAACCAGGCCTTCGCCCGATTCACCGGGACGAAGTACGCCTTGTCCTTTGCGAATGGGACGGTCACGCTCCAGTTGGCCCTGGAGGCCTGCGGGGTCGGATACGGAGATGAGGTCATTGTCCCCGGCCTAACCTGGCAGGCGACCGCGGCCGCAGCGCTGGATATCAACGCGGTTCCCATCCTCGTGGACGTCACGGAGGACACGTGGTGCATGGACCCGGCCCAGGTCGAGGCGGCGATCACACCTCAAACGAAAGCCATCATCCCGGTACACCTCTACGGCTCGTTCGCCGACATGGACGCCCTCGGGAAGATCGCGCGCCGGCACCGTCTCAAGGTGATCGAGGACTGTGCCCACAAGCATGGCGGCGAATGGAAGGGCCGAAAGGCGGGCAGTCTCGGCGACATCGGCAGCTTCAGCTTCCAGCTCTCGAAGCTGATGACCGCCGGCGAGGGCGGCGCCCTGACCACCAGCGATTCCACGCTGTACGAGCGTCTGGACGCCCTTCGCAACTGCGGCCGACGACCCGAGCCGGAATCGGACGCGGACAAGGGTGAGGGCGTCTACGCCGACGAAGGCAACTTCCTCCAGTCGGGCAACTACCGCCTGACGGACTTCCAGGCGGCTCTGCTGTTCGAATCGCTCAGGCGGCTGCCCGCGCAGAACAAGGTGCGGGACCGAAATGCCATCTACCTGAATTCTCAGCTCGCGCAGTTGCCGGGCATCACGCCAATGCGACGGGACAAGCGAGAAACCGCGGAGGCGTACTTCAACTTCGCCTTCCGATACAACCGCGAGCAATTCAGGAATTTGCCGGTGACGCGATTCCGCGAGGCGCTGGCCGCGGAGTTGGGCTGCGCGGTGGATTCCAGCTACAAGCCGCTGAACGCCTGTTCCTTGTACGCGCCCCACACGAAACCCTGGCGGTACAAGCTCACGGAGAGGCACTGGAAACGAATCGATCCCAAGCGGTTCAAGCTGCCCGTCTGTCAGCGGGTGTTCGAGCGGGAATCCGTCTGCTTCCACCACAAGGTCCTCATGGGCCCGAAGACGGACATGGACTTGATCGTGGAAGCGATCCGGAAGATCTACGACCACGCGGAGACGCTCGTGTAGGGCAGGCTGTGCCCACCGTCCTGGCGACCCTCGAAACAGAGGGATTGGTGGGCACAGCCCACCCTACGAGCACTTTGAGCCCGCCCTGATTCCCTTGTACACCATCGTGCCGCCGATTGCGCCGATGACGGAGCCAGCGCCGAAGTTCGTCAGCCTGCCGATCCTTGTGTCGGTGAAAAGGATGGACGCGAGCACCACGAGTGCGAAGAACAGCAGGAATGCGCCGAGGGCCACGTAGATTCGTGAGTCGTGAAGCGTTCGGGCTTCATCCTGATTGTCAATCGCCGCCATCGGGCGTTCCTCTCAGAAGATGGAGTAGATGGTGAAGATAATGGCCAGGACACCTATCGCCCAGAGCTTGAGGTTGTGCCACCAGCGAGGGTGCTCGACCCCCTCATAGACGTACGCCCTCGGGATCAGCATCACGAGCAGTCCCGAGAAGATGAACAGACCCAGGAACACCCACCTGGCCGCCGCCGGCGAGACATCTTTGAGCCAGTCGAAGTTCAATAGCCACTGTAGTTTCAGCATGTCGTGGCCTCGCAAGTTCCTTTGAGATCTCTGGGCAATCGGCACACAAGTCCCGCCAGTCGCTCCTCTGAGTGCCGTTTCGTCATCAGGCTCACCGTCACATTGAGGACCACGCCCACGACAAACGACCACCAGGAGATGTACAGGAACGGATCTTGGATGGTGAAGGGGCTGGCGTCAACGAGAACGAGCACATTGAGCAGGAGCGAGACACTGATTCCCCCCACCAAGCCCACCAAGCCGCCCCACTGCGTGGCACGGGGCCAGAACATGCCCAGCAAGATGACGGAGAAGGCTGGCCCCTGCAAGAAGGAAAGGAACGTCTGGATGGCCACGTACATGCCGCTCTCGAAGTACTTGCTCAGGGGCGATGTCAGCACGCCAAGCGCCAACAAGACGATCGTCGTCAGTTGTCCCACGACCATGTAATGTCGGTCACTCGCTCCTTTCTTGAGGAATTTCTCGTAGACGTCTTTGGTCCATAGAGTCGCAGTCGAATTCAGGATCGAATCGATCGTGGACATCAGGCCGGCCAGAAACCCGGCGAACAGAAGCCCACGCAGGCCCGGGGGCAAGAGGGTCTTCACAAGCGTGGGAAACGCCTGGTCGCCGTCCTCCATGGCCGGCAGCGTAGCCAGGGCGATCAGTCCTGGAAACATTACGAGCATCGGGATGAACATCTTAAAGAACGCGCCGATGAGCATGCTCGCCTTGGCGTGCCAGATGCTCTTTGTCGCCAGACACCGCTGCACGATGGCCTGGTTGCCGATCATGTAGGCGTTGGACATGACGAGCGTCAATCCGAAGAAGATGCCCGTCCAAGGGTAGGGTGTTTGTCTGTCCATGGGCTGAACCACCTCAAAATGGTGCTGGTAGGCATCGCCCAGGGCGGTGATCTTGTCCACCAGGCCGTCCCAACCCCCGGCGTTGTAGAGTCCGACGACTACGACGGTCGCGCCGCCCACAAACATGATGATCATCTGAACCACATCGGTCATCACCACTGCGGTCAGTCCGCCAAAGAACGTGTAGAGACCAACGACAAGGGCCGTGACAATAATGGAGAGCCAGTGCGGCCAACCCATGAGCGGCTGGAACATGACCGCGGCAGCCCAGAACAGGACGCCCAAATCCAAGGCGAAGAAGATGACCCAAGTCAGCGATGCCACGCCGCGAACGTAGTCGTTGTACCGCCGACCTAGGTATTCAGGGATCGTATAGACGCCCGCTTTCCAAAAGTAAGGAATGAAGATGAAGGCTGCCAACAGCATGGCCGGGATCGAGCCCAGCCAGTCGAAGTTGCCCGCAGCGACCCCGAAGCGATACGACTGGCCCGAGACGCCCACAAAATCCATCGCGCTGATGTCGGTCGCCACGATGGACATGCCGACCGCCCAGAACGGCAGCGATTTGCCGCACAGGAAGAAATCGTCCGCGGAACGTACGAACCTCGCGAAGTACAGGCCCAGGACGGTGATGCCCGCCAGATAGGCGATCACCACGAAATAGTCGATTCCGCTCAGCACGCTTCGTCACTCCTATTCCCGTGTCATCGAACGCCCTGCCCGCGGCGGATGCACCGCGGTGCGACCGGTGGGCATTCTACCAGACCCGTCGTGAACCCCCAAGCGAGAAATCCCAAGAGAAGACAGAGGGACAGGATGCGGGCTCGGGACAGCCCGGCGTGGGAGTGAAGAAACGCCGAGGCCCATGTCTGGGGGACACGGGCCTCGGGTTTGTGCTGCTTTGCGGCACGTGAGAGAGACACGGGCCGCAACGGGTTGTGACTTCCGCCTTACGGCTTGACCACGCGGATGTCGTCGATGTAGATCACGCCGGTGCCGCCCGCCGCGGGCGTCGTCCGATTGCCTACACCAATGTACACCTTCTTGACCTTGGTCGGATCGACGCCGGCGAAGTCGCTCAGCGGGATCCTCCATTCGGTCCAGATGGTCGACAGCAGGGCCGCGCTGTCCGAATAAGTCTTCACGGCTATCTTGGCGGCGCTGTCCTCGATCGCGATGTACAGCGTGTCCGCGGTGTTGGCCGCCACGCCGACGAAGTTCAGCACCAGATCGGCCATCCCGTTGGCTGTCCAGTCCTGAGCCTTCGCGTACTCGCGAGATGCCTCGCTGTAGAACGGCGACTCCAGGTTCCTGAAGTAGAACGGCATGGACTGCCGCCCGCCATGGATGATCACGGACTCCGCGAACGGACTCGGATCGTGTCCGACCTGCGACTTGGTCCCATTGGTCCAGCCGTCGACCCACGTTTCGAAGATGCGGTTGCCTTCGATGTCCGTGTAGATTTCCATGTCATCGACCACGATGAAGTCCGCCGTAGTGAAGCTCCAGACACTGGCTTTCCACGGACTGTCGGTCTCGGCCTCGTTGACCTCGTCGACACGCCAGTAATACGTCTTGCTCCACTCCAGGCCACCCGGATCGAAGGAGATCTCAGCGAGGTCCTGCCGACCCATGTACACATCGGCCGAGTCGGGTGTCGCACTGGCGACCGCATCCTTGTCCTCGCCGAAGTAGACATCATGCTCCGCGGCCTTCTCGCCGGCGGTCCACTTCAGGACCACGTTCTGGTCGACGTTCTTCGCGCCGGTGGCGGGATAGACCACCTGGGCACGGACCGGGGGTTGGAGCGGACCGGCCGGCAGGATCACGCGGTCCGCGGCTCCCATCGCCCAGTACAACTGCTCGACGGCGTCGCCGCCGCTGTCAAAGTACTCCACCTGCAGCGAATGGAAGCCCTTCTCCATCTTCATCGGCAGAGCGTAGTACGAGCTGGTAACCGTGGGGGTGATCCACTGATCGATAATCAGCTTTCCGTCCACCCACATTCTGGTCCCGTCCTGGCAATCGATGCTGAACGTGTACGTGCCCGTCAGGGCGATCTCGAGATCCGCGGTCCAGCGGGCCGACCACCCGTCGCCGGGGACCGGGTCGCCCGGACTGGTGGCGCCGGTCAGATTCACGTTGATCTCCGCATCGATGCGGCTCAACACGGGCGTTCCCTGCGGGGCCGTTCCGACAAAATAGTCGCCTCGAACGCCGCCGGCGCCGCCTTCCGTGGTGAAGCTCCAGACCGGGCCCGCGTAGGTCGCGGCGCCGATCTTCTCATCGACCGCCCAGAAGTACGTGGTCTGCTCGACCAGGGCGCCCGGCGAGAAGACGGGGACATCCACAGCGCCCTTGAGCACCGAGGCGTCTCGTGCGGCCACGGCGGCCTCATCCGTGCCGAAGTACACCGTGTGCGACGTGGCGCCGACCCCTTCGCTCCAGGTCAGGTCCGTGCCCACGGAGATCCACTTGTCGCCGTCCTGCGGGACCGGGCTGTAGGCCTTCTGCGGGGCCGCCAGCACGCTCCAGACGTCGCCTGTGTAGACTTTGCCGGAAGCATCCACCTCATCCACTCTCCAGTAATAGGTCATGCCCGGCTCGAGGGGGAACTTGGTGTGATACCAGATCGTGTTGGTGAGTCCCGGAGCCACCAGATTGGCCTCGGTCAGCTCCGGGCTGGTGCCGAGATAGAAATTGTGTGCTGCAGCCGTATCGCCCTTCGTCCAACGGAACAGGGGCATCAGTGTGATGGCGCCGTCGGCCGGATCCGGGGCCGTCGCCTTGAAGACATCCATCACCAACTCGATTTCCGCGACCTGCATGCTGTTCGCCGATGCCGGCGTACGGACGGTCGGGAACATCACCTGGTAGTGCTTGTAGGCGACCGTGTTGGCGAACCTCATGGGGGTCGTCGTCTTGGTGCGCCGCGGCCAGGCGGTCGATCCCGCGAAATCCTTGATGTCGCCGCTGGCGATCAGTGTGTAGGGGCCGTCGATGCTCACGTTGGAGCCCGACAGTTCATACTTGACCGGATCTCGCTCTTCGGCGTCGTTGGCCGTGGTGAACGTCACGGCCGTCACAACGGATTCGCCCATGGCGGGTGTGACGCGGATGCCCGTCGGAACGTCTTCTCCCTTGAAGTGCAGGAACTTCGTCGTGATCTGGTTGTCGATTGCCTGAAGCGGCGGTTCGTTGCCCGGCCACCCGTGGTCGTCGTTCTGGCTGACGCCATCGTTCGGGACGCCTTGTATGACGTCCCCTGGAGCGGTGACGTCTTTGGCCGCCTGGGCTGCCGACGTCAACATAACAAATGCGATCATGCCCACAGTAAGCCATTTCCACATAGTACTTCTCCTTCTTGGAAGAACCAGTGTTCGACCCCGGCCACACACCAGGGTTCATCGACCCCGGACGAGAAACCCCTCGCACGGGAGCCCATCCCTTCGCCTTGCGTCCGGCCCATGCCGCTACCGATACGCCTCGCAATACTTGTCGGTGTGCATCTCCTTACCGTTGCTGTGCGACGACAGACCTGCTGCTCACCTCCTTTCCTGTGGAAGCCGGCTCCTCGGTGTGCCGACAGAGAGACTGCACCCTGCATATTTCGGTGCACCCATCGCCCCGTAATCACCCTGTACCTGACAGCCACGCATGCCAGGCTCCCTTTCGACTCGTTTCCTTTGACTTGCCACCCGCCGCCGCGTCCGCTTTGCGACAGCACCCAGACACCGGTGGCCCGCACCACACACACACGCCTGCATTATACCAGAGCTTCTCCAGGCCCGCAATAGAACAATTCCCGGACTCTGACCCCAGTCTTCCGCCGCATTCGACGGAAAAGGAGCCGGAGCCTGTACCTCCTCGGATACAGGCCCCAGACTCACATCTGCAACACCTGCCCTGTGAGGCGTCCGGCGCCCGCCGCCTCGCGGGGAACCACGGCTCGCCCCCCGGAGACGGCGCACCCTTATGGCAGGGTCAGGCGGATGTCGTCAATATAGATCCGACCACTGCCGCCCGCCTTCGGGCTCGTTCGGCTGCCTACGCCGAGGTACAGCTTCTGGATCTTGGTCTTGCCCACCCCGCTCAGGCTGCTCAGCGGAATCGACCAGTCGGTGTAGGCGGTCGAGACCAGCGACGTCGGATTCGGATGGGTCAGCAGGACCGACTTGCCGCTGCTGTCCTCGACCTCGATATACAGACCGTCGCTGGCCAGGCTCCCCCGGACGGACAAGACCAGGTTGGCCGCGTCCAGAGCCGTCCAGTCCTGCACAGGGGAGAACGTGATCACCGCTTCGCTGTAGTACGGGGAGTTCACGTTGTTGTAGTCCAGCGGCATGGCCTGCGTGCCGCTGTGGACGACCTTGATCTCGGCGAACGGGGCCTCCAGGTTGCCAACGACAGAACCACTGCTCTTGTCTCCATACCCGTCGATCCAAAACTCATAGATCCGGCTGCCTTCGACGTCGGAGTAACTCTCAAAATCGTCGACAATCAGGTACCCGGGCACGGCGAAGTTCCAGACGGTGCCCTCGTAGACGGTGGCGCCATCGCTTTCGACTTCATCAATCCGCCAGAAGTAGGAGCCGCCGCCGAGTTCAACCAGGCCGTCCAGCGAGAAGCTGACGCCGGTCTGACGGCCCTGATAGAGGGTCGAACCGGTGTCGGCGGTCTTCACTGCGTTCCGGTCCTGGCCGAAGTAGACGTCGTGCCTGGCCGCGGTGCTGCCGGCCGACCAGGAGAGCGAGTCCGCGCTGCGGATGTCCACACTCGCGCCCACTGCCGGCTGCGGGCCCGACGCCAGGGACAAGTCGCCCCGCATGACCTCTGCGACCTCATCGGCAGTGAGGGCCTTGTTATAGATCCGCACGTCGTCGATCAGGCCGAGCCAATAGTATGTGCTGTTATACGCTTCGCGCCCAATCGTGAGCTGGGCGGCCGAAGTGCCCGCCACGCTGGCACTCCCGAGTTCCCGATCCAGCGCCCCGTTGACATACGTGCGGATGGCCATCCCCTTCTCGTAGACGCCGACAACGTGGTACCACGTGTTCTTCTTGAGCGTGGTTCCGCCTTCGACGGCTCGATTCAAGGTGCTGGCGTTGGAGGAATCGCGAACCTCGAACTCGACCTTGTTGTTGGTGTAGACGCCGAGCTTGTAACCACCGGAGGAATTGTTCTGGTTGCTGACGATCTTGCGGTCGCCGTCGAAGGCACCCAGTTGAATCCACGCCGACACGGAGACGGACTCGACATTCATCAGGCTCGCATCATTGCCGCAGAGGACATAGTCATCGGCCCCGTCGAAGGAAAGGGCTTCGCCCTGCCCGCCGTCCACAAAAGCGGCGCCGCCATAGCGTGTGCCGTGGTTATCGTAGCCGGAATGGTCCACTGCATAATCCGAATCCTCGTCGTCCAGCTTCCACCAGCCGACCAGGTTTGCGTCGGTCTTGGCGAAGGCCGGACGCACGGTGAAGCTCCAGACGGAGCCGGTCACCACGCTGTCGTCCGAGAGCACCTCGTCCACACGCCAGTAATATGTGGTCCCGCGCTCCAGACCGCTGACCGAGCACGTGGTGGCCAACTGCCTGGCGGCCTTCACGGTCGACGAGTCGCCGGCCTCGACGGCGTCGCGGTCCGTGCCGAAGTAGACGTTGTGACGCGCGGCGTTGAGTCCCGCCAGCCATGCGAGGTCCACATCCGGAGTCACGAAGGTCGAACCGTCGCTGGGGGTTGGGGAGAACGCAGTCAGCGAGGCCATCGTGAACTGCCAGACCACCCCGGTGTACACCGTTCCGGCGGAGTCGATCTGGTCGACTCGCCAGTAGTACGTTGTGCCCGGCTCCAGCGTCGTCGCGAAATGGTAGTAGAGCGCCGTCGTGGCGGCCTGCCGGGAAACCATCCGGTCAGCCTCGGTCAGGTCCGGGCTGGTGCCGAGGTAGACGCTGTGGAGCACGGCGGTATCGCCCTTGGTCCACTGGAACAACGGCTGCGTGACGCCAATCGCGCCGTCGGCCGGACTGGGCAACGTCGCCCGGCACACGTTACCCAACAGCTCGACCTCTGCGATTTGCATGCTGTTGTAGCAGGTGTCGGCCACGCCGGCGGTCGTCGTGCGGCACTTCGTGAAGAGCACCTGGTAGTGTTTGTACTCAACCGCGTTGGCGAAGGTGATGGGCGTGGTGGTTTTCGTCGCTCGGGGCCAGTCCGAGGTCCCGTGGAAATCCACGATCTCCATCGTCGTGATGACCGTGTACGGGCCGTCGATGTTGCCGTTGGAGCCGGACAACTCGAACTCGATGGGGTCGCGCCCGGCGCAGTCATTGGCCGAGGTAAACGTCATCCCGGTTACTGCGACCGGCCCGACCGACAGGGTCACGCGGAAGCCGGTCGGCTGCACATCGCCTTTGCGATGCAGGTACTTCGTGTTGGCTTTGTCATCAATCGCCAGGTTCGGCGACTCGGCACCGGGCCAATCCCCGTCGTCCGGGACGCCTACGACCACATCGGTTGCCTTCGTGACGTCCCGAGCCGCCTGCGAGACTCCGACCAACATGGCGCACGCCATGATGACTCCAGTTGACCACTTCCGCATGAACCTTCTCCTTCTTCTGCCCAGAGAAACCCAACCATTCCCGGCGTCATGCCGACATAACGGATCATCGGCACACCTTCCGGCACACTTGCCACGAAATCCCCTCTCCACGACGGTCCTGCCTTCCCGACAGGTCAACTCCCCCGATGGTGATGACTCCTCCCTTTGCCTGCTCTGGTGAACACCCCGTTCCTCTGCAACTGCATCTGATCCCGGCCGTTCACGTCAGGGACGCCCATTCGCCCCACCGCCTGGCTCGGACACACTGCCACGCGGGGAACGACCCCTCCGAATCCGAGCGCCGGCTCTATTATAGCAGGTGCCGGCCCCATCCACAACAAGACTATTCTCGGACGTGCCTTGACTCCGGCGGTTCCGGCGCCATTCGGGTCCGCCGGACACGCAAGTATTCCGCGACGATCCGCCCAACGGACGCAAAGGCGAATCGTCCGAGGTCCACCTCCTCGGGCGGCACCAGCAGGACGCGTTCCACTTCGCTGTCGGCCGGCCTGGCGCGTGCCGCGTCCGGCGCTTCACACAGGAACCCGAAATCCAACGTCCGATATTGCACACCCCCATATTCGTATACATTCGGCCAGGAACCCAGATACCGCATGGCTGCGACATCGAGCCCCACTTCCTCGCGGACCTCGCGTTGAAGGGCCAGCTCCGCAGTCTCGCCCGGGTCAACGAAGCCGCCTGGCAGATCCCACCCTCCCCTTGCCGGCTCGCGGCCGCGCACCAGCACGACGATTCGACCTCGCCCATCCACGATCACTCCGGCCACGGACGCTGCCGGGTTCAGGAACAGCTCGAAGCCGCACGCCTGGCATTGCAGCAGTTTCGAACTCACCGTCCGCATGGCCGCCGCCCCGCACTTGGGGCAGAAGCGAAACACGCCTGGGTTTTGTGCATCGGATCCCATGTTCTCTCCTCAGGGGTCAGAATCCAAGAGCGGCTGGCTGCCGCGTGTCCGCGGCCTTTGAGGGCTATGGTCGGATCCTGCCGCAACTGGGCTGTAATTGTATGAATGCTGTGCCCTCACGGCAATGCCCAACTGATCGATCGCGGCGGCAAGGGACGCGTTGTCCAATCGGTCGCCGCCTGTGTTTCGCGGGATACCCATGCCATCTATTGTGGCAATGCGCGAACCGCCCAGATTCCTCTGAGTAGACATATCTGATGACTTGATCGCCTTGGACAGCGGCATGTCCGGCAAGTGACGTGACACAGACGACGATCAGGGATTTACGTAGTTTTTTGCGTTGACAAGTTACCATCGTGTGCTACGATGCCTTATGGGTATGGTGGCAGATGGAGGAGGTCGGCCCCCGGCAAGTGCTGTGACGGGGCGGCAGACCATCAGGCTAACGGACCCATGTGGGCAAACCGTAAGGAGACGGGGAGATGGGTTTGGGCAGGGAAGTTCAGGCTTCGCTTATCCTCTTGTCCTGTATCGCAGTTCCATGCAGTGGAATCGGTGCGTTCAGGACAGAGGGCGCTTGCGGTCTATCCGCCCGCGCGGGCGATCCTGCCTCCGCCGTGTCGGCCATGGCAATTCCCGATGGTCCCGGGGCCGTCTGTCTGGGCGTCCTTGGCTTCGTGTGCGTCTCCATAGTGAAGGACCGCAGAGCGTGGATCACTCTGTGCCTGTATGTGCTGGGCAGTGGCCGGGTGAGCATATCCCGTCTGTCCAGGGTCGGTGACGCGAGTCCTGATCCCGTCAATCCTGATCCAGCGGAAGGAGGCGAGTCGAAACACCTTCTGTGGTGCAATCCCTTGGGGCAGTCTTTCCGACCTCGTGCGTTGGTGCCGTGGTCGGAGGTCCTTGTCCTTGAATCTCAATGCCTGCGCTACTGCTTGAGCGACCTTCGCGACATTCCCTATTCGAAGGATCTGGCACCTCAAGCAGTCGCGGTGTTGGGCGATTCGCGACAGGCCGGACTGGAGGATCCTCGTAGGATGATCACTCCGCGGTCTCTGCTCGTCGAACGTGTGGAACTGGCTCGCCCTCCCCCTTTTCTGGATCGGAACCACCTTGGATAGAATGGACTTGTCCTCGGATTCCCCCTTGGGACAACTGAAATAGGAGAAAAGGATGAAACGGTTTTCCGGAGTGTTTGTCATTTGCCTGCTGGCTGCGGGGGTCGCAGTGGCAGTTCCAACTGTAGAAGTCGACCGAGTGGCAGGTACGTACCCTCTGCCCAAATTGGGTGGCGAGTTCCTCCTCACGCCGAACGGCGAACTCGCGGCGCTGCTCGGTTCGAGCCAACCATTTGAATCGTTCTGTCTCGAGATCGCCGAATATGCATTTGGAGGTACTACCTACGAGGCTGTGGTGAACACCCAGGCCGTCGCGGGCGGAGGTGTATGGCCGGATGAGGATGAGACTGCCGGCGCTGACCCGATATCCCCCCAAACAGCCTACCTGTATACCGCGTTCCGCACCGGTACCCTGCTGAATGGTTACGACTATACGACAGGGCCCTTGAGGGAGGCCTCGGCGAAGAGCCTTCAGGAGGCAATCTGGTACCTCGAATGTGAAGACGGCTACACCGACCTGAGCTTGCTCTCGGCGAAGGCTCAGGCTTATGTTGCTGAGGCCCAGGTGGCTGCTTGGAACACGATCGGCGATGTCAGGGTTCTGAATCTGACGCGCCGTGGCGAGCCCGCCCAGGATCTGCTGACGCTGGTGGCGGTTCCCGCTCCGGGCGCTGTGTTCCTGTGTGGCATCGGGTTGCCTGCGATTGCTTGGCTCAAGAGACGAAGGACGATGTAGGCCGCGGCACGTGCTGGCAATTTGCAGCCCGTGAGGTGAAGGTGCTGATGAATTGGATGATAGGAAGCAGGATCGCACGGACGTGATCCGCTTCCTACGTCCACGCCTTCCGAGAGATTTCCCGGTGGCTCAGGGGGGGAGTCGTCACCGGTTCCATGGCAGCAAGTGCGGCGAGACGATGATCCGGCGAGGGCGGCCGCCTCAGCGGAAGGAGGGTCTTCTCCAGTCCCCAATCCCATCCCACCACGTGGAGAGGCAATCGGAGACTGTGTCGTGATCGGGAGCTTTGCCGCAGAGGGCCAGAGTCATGTCGCGAAGCTGACGCATACAACTGAGCCCTCCGAGACGCCAGGCGTTGGCGCCAATGGCTACGGCTTCCCGCTCGGCCCGTGCGGCGTCGCTCGAATCGCGTGCGAGCAGTCCCGCGAGTTTTTGGGCCTGCGGCCCCAGACGCTGCTGCCAGCGCTGCCGTTCCTGCTCCTCGCGAGCAAACGCCTCAGCCAGGAGCTGCTCGCGTTTCTCCTGTCGCGTTCGTCGTTCTGCCTCCACGTGGGCGAGCCGTTCGAGTCTGTGCTTGCGGCTGGCAGGCGCGAGCATCTCGGCGAGTCCTGCGACCGGATCGACGACCACCCAAACCCCAAACGTCACATACAACGTCCCCAGCGCGACGCCGAGGAGGAAATTGGCCAGGCAGTCGACGCCGAAGGCCATGCCAGACATCCCGGCCAGCCCGCCCCACAGGGGCGAAGCCACATACAAGATCATGTAGTAACTGGTCGTGGTGAGAGGATGCTCGACCTCGATCCGTTGCGCTTTGTCAACACCGCGAAAAAGCGCGAACAGGTACAGACTGATCAGAATGAGCACCAGCAGCGAGGACGGGCCGGACAAGGAGAAGATGACCCACCAGTGGAACCCCGCCTGGTGCAGACGCAGCACAAGGATGTAGCCGATGCACGCGATGAACCAGATCGTGCTGACGATGTGGATGAACCGCAAGGTGCGCCGGGTACTCATGCTCATAGGTCCGACTCCGTACCGTTTACGACGCCGTTCTCATCCCGTCAATACCGAGTGGAGGTCGGGCTGTAGCCGCCTTCGTACGTGCCCGGCGGGTTCTGGATCAGATAGTACCCGTAGAAGGCCCGCGCCACCGGACTGATGAACTCCTCGAGGATCAAGCCGGCTGCCGCTAGAATCGTCGGAGGAACATAGACAATGTCACCCTCCTCGAGCAGGACGTCTTTGGTCGTGTCGCCCCGGGAGACCATTTTGTTATAGTTGACTTCGAAGATCCGCGGTTCTTCGTCCTCGCGAGCCGCCGGACGAACTACTTGGATCTTCTCCTCCCAAGCCATCGTGTTGGGCTGGGCGGAAATCAAAGCGGCCAGCAGGCTGTCGCGTCCGGTGTAAACCCTCGGCCCCGGTCTTGCGACCTGGCCAACCACGTAGTAGCTCTTGCTGGCATAAACGGCGAGCCGCACGTCCACCGGGTGGTCCCCGGCCAGCGTGTACAACTCCTTGACCCGTTGGCCGATCACCTCGGAGATCTCCTTCGGGGTCTTGCCCGCGACGTCCACTTCGCCCAGCACTTCGAAACTGACTCTCCCGTCGGGCCGGACCCGTTGACGCTGCATGTGGACCTCGCTGACCTGAGCGCAATGGATTTCGATCTCGTCGGGTGGCTGTACCGTGTAGTTCTCGGCCGTCACATTCACCTCATACGGCTTTACAAACGCCTGGATGTCCTCCGGCCTCGAAGCAAAGCAGCCGCCGATGAGATTCATCAAGGCCAACACCGTCATGAAGCCCAGTATCTTTGACCTATCCACCGCAATTCTCCTTATCCCAAGGACATTATAGGACGCTTCGTCGGTACATTCCCCGTGGCAGACTCCCTGCGAGCCCCTGAACAGGTTTTATAGAGTACATCGTACTTTGCGTCAAGTATCTTAACAGAAAACCGGCTCCACGATAGATACTGCCGACGCGGCCTCTGTCGGCAGGAAGAGCCGGTCGCGCCACGTCGCTCCTTCTGGCAATTTGAAACGGGGCCGCTTGACTCGGTGGTCGGTTCCTTGGATAATCATCAGGCGTAGGTGCCTTGGCCGGCTTGCACGGCGGCCTTCGGGGGAGCTGACGCCAGAGGTTCACGGGAGGTGCAGGATGTTCAACGTCGAGCCGTTCAAGCCGAGGATTGTGGAACTGTGTCGTCGCTCCAAGGTCCGCCGACTGGACCTCATCGGCCCGGCCGCCCTGGAGGAGGACGCTCTGGACGGCGAGATCGACGTCCTGGTCGAGTTCCAGCGAGATCAAGGCGAACTCTTCAATCGGTTCTTCGATTTGAAGGAGGGGCTCGAACGCCTGCTCGGACGAATGGTCGACGTGACCGTCGAGGAGACGGTGCGGAATCCGGAGGTCTGGGAGAGCATCGAACAGAGCCGAAAGACGATCTACGTCGTCTAGATCACAGATCTGCGAGATCCAGAAAGATGACAATCGACGGATTGCCGACGGGGACATAATGGCCAGTGAAGGTCAGGCCGCCCGTGGCGCGGTCCACACGGAACGCGGCCACGTTGTCGGCTCGCTGATTGCAGACGTAGAGGAATCGCCCGGTGGGATCGAAACTGAAGCTGCGAGGATAGTTCCCCCGCGTCCACTCCTCCCCGAGGCAGGTCAGGGCGCCCGTGTCCCCAATGGAGAAGATCGCGATACTGTCGTGCAGACGGTTGCCCGCATAGAGGAACCGGCCGTCGGCGGACACCATGATCTCCGAGCAGAAGTTGCTGCCCGCGAACCCCGGCGGCAGCGTGGCGATGGTCTGCCGTGCCGTCAGGCGGCCTTCCTCAGCGTCGAAGTCGTACGCGACAACATTCGAGCCTTCCTCCTGAATGGAATAGACCCTGCGTCCATCCGGATGGAAGCAAAAATGGCGCGGCCCGTCTCCCGGCGGCAGCGAAATCCCGGGCGGATCGTTCGGCGTCAGAGCCCCCGCTCGCTCGTCGAATTGCCAGACGAAGATCCGGTCCAGGCCGAGATCGACGTGCAGGACGAAACGCCCTGAAGGATCGGCCTGGATCATGTGCGCGTGGGTGCGGTCGTGTCCGCTGAAGGCGAAACTGCCCAGCGGGGCATTCGCAGCCTTCCTCGGTCCGACCGTTCCGGCATCCACCTTGACGTCCGTCGCGAGACCCAGGCCGCCGTCGGGCAGAATCGGCAATACGGCGACGGAGCCGCCAAAGTAGTTGGCCACCAGCAGGAATCCCCCCGAGGGGTGCATGCTCACATAGGTCGGTCCGGCGCCGCCGGAAGGGACGGTGCTGAGCAGTCTGAGTTGCCCGTCAGTGCGGTCCACTGCGAAGGCACTCACGGTACCTTCCTTGCCTTCGCCCACCCGGTCCGTCTCGTTGGAGGAATACAGGCGGGTCCCGGCGGCATTGAGAGTCAAACAGCTTGGACTTGTCCCCATCTCGTAGACGCCTCGCGGCGTCAGGGCGCCGCTGACGCGATCCGCCTCGAACAGGTGGATGCCGCGACCATTTCCGGGCGGCAGATCCACCTGCGTCGGCAACACGTCCCTGAGCGGCGAACTGAACGTGCCCACGTAGGCCACGAGCGGTGCCTTGGCTTCGGCCGATTTCGCTGGCAACGCACTCGCCGTCAGAAGTACGCCGCCTGCCATTGCGGAGGAGGACTGCAAAAACGAGCGTCTGGAAACGACCCAGGTCATGGGAGTCATTATATCTTCCGGTTCTCCGGCGGCAAGGTCGCAGGATCAGTCGGACGTCGTCGATCCGGAGAAGTTGCCGGTCGCGGGATGACTTCCGGACGCGGTTGTGGTATGGTGGCCAGACAACAGAGTCGCAAATAACGGCGTATCGGACTATGGCACGGAAATTCACACTCCAGTCGCGGACTGCGGCGGGAGATATCGACTTTGGAGCGGACCTGAACCCCGAGCAGTTGGCGGTGGCCACGGCGCCGGGCGGGCCTATGCTCGTCGTCGCGGGCGCCGGCAGCGGAAAGACCCGCGCGCTCACCTACCGCCTGGCCTGGCTGGTCCATCACGGCGTGGAGCCCGGCCGGATCATGCTCGTCACCTTCACGAACCGCGCCGCACGCGAGATGCTCAGCCGGGTCGAACTGCTCGTCAAGCAGAAGACCAATGGTCTCTGGGGCGGCACCTTCCACCACATCGCCAACCGCATCCTGCGAATCCACGGCAATCGGCTGGGCATTTCGTCCGACTTCACGATCCTCGATCGCGAAGACGCGAAGGATCTGTTGGCCTCGTGCGTCGAGGAGGCCGGCGTCGATACCCGCGAGAGGCGATTCCCCCAGAAGAACGTACTGGCCGCGATATCGAGCTTCCTCCAGAACACGCTCGATCCCCTCCAGGCGGTCATCACGAAGCGATTCTCTATGTTCATCCAGGAGCTGGAGGGGATCGAGAAGGCGCTCGTCCTCTACACGGAGAAGAAGCGCGCCCGCCAGCTTCTGGACTTCGACGACCTGCTCAGCTTCTGGCTCCGCTTGATGACCGAGCACGCAGACGTGCGAGAGATGCTCGCGGGCCAGTTCCAGCACATCCTCGTCGATGAGTACCAGGACACCAACGCGATCCAGGGCGCGATCGTCGATCTGCTGGCCTCCAAGCACCACAACCTGACGGTCGTCGGCGACGACTCGCAATCGATCTACAGCTTCCGCGGCGCCAGCTTCGAGAACATCATCACGTTCCGCGATCGCTACGCCGACGCCCGCGAGTACAAGCTGGAAACGAATTACCGCTCCGTGCCGGAGATCCTGACGCTGGCCAACGCCAGCATCGCGCAAAACAGCCGGCGACTACCCAAGAACCTCAAGGCCATCCGATCCTCGGGTCTCAAGCCTGCCATCGTCCCCTGCCAGGACCACTTCACGCAGTCTCGGTTCATCGCGGAATACGTCCTGCACCTGCTCGACGAGGGCCGGACGTTGAACGACATCGCGGTGCTCTACCGCAGCCACTGGCACTCGCTGGAGATCCAGCTCGAATTCCAACGCCGCAACATCCCGTTCCACATCCGCGGCGGCCTGCGGTTCTTCGAGCAGGCGCACATGAAGGACGTCCTCTGCTACCTCCGCATCGTGCAGAACCCGCGCGACGAGCTGGCCTGGCTGCGACTGCTCAAGATGATGCCCCGCGTCGGCAGCGCCATCTCCCGTCGGGTCTGGCAGCACATCAGCAGCGCAGCGGACCCCTTCAACGAGGTCCTGGGCATCGAAACGGCCAGCCTCCTGCCGACCAGCACGCAGCCGTTCTTCAAGGAATTCGTGGACATGCTCCAGGAGTCGCACGAAATCGATTCGCCCGCGGAGATCATCGACCTGGCGAACAAGCGTTTCTATGACGATTACCTCGTCTCGCACTACGACAACGCCGCGATGCGCCGCGAGGACATCCGCGCCCTCGCCAACTTCGCAGGCCAGTACAAGAGCGTCGAGGCCTTCCTCGCGGACGTGTCCCTGGCGGGCGAATTCTCCGGCGAGACCTGCGTCGAGGGCCCGGTCGAACAGGAGTTCGTGATCCTCAGCACGGTCCACCAGGCCAAGGGCCTGGAATGGCCGGTCGTCTTCATCCCCTGGCTGGCCGACGGTCGATTCCCAACCGACATGGCCATGAATCACGACGAGGACCTCGAAGAGGAGCGGCGCGTCTTCCACGTCGCGGTCACGCGGGCCCGGGACGAGATCTACCTGGTCGTCCCGCACGTCTACCGCAATCGCGGCGGCAACCTGATCATGATGAAGCCCAGCCGCTTCCTGACGGAGCTGTCCCGAGACCTCACGGAGCCCATGGAGCTCGAAGAGAGCCTCCCGCACCTGATCGCCGGTCCCGACCGAGGTCGCGACCTCCTTCCGGCTCCGCAAGACCCTGCGATGTTGCCAGACGAATAGCCACTCTGTCGTCCTGAGTCTTCCGGAGGAATCTGGCCTGCGACCGAGAGATACCTACCGTCCATTTGCCAGATCCTTCGTCACCGCTCAGGATCACAAGACATCGCGAATCGCGGCGTGTGCATCATCGTCCTCCTCCGCCAGCCGGTGCAAAGGCTCGCTTGCAGCGCTCGATCTGTGCTGTGATCTGCGCGATGAGCTGCCGGTTGCCGGCTGCTTGGGCAATCTGGAGCGCCCGGTCCAGGGTCGCGAGGGCCTGGACCGTCTGGCCGGTCTCCGCGTAGCTCGCCGCCAGGCATTGAAGAAACTCGGTGTTGTTCGGGTCGCGCTGAAGGATCTGCGACAGATGGGCGATAGCCTGGTCGTGCTGCTTGAGACGAGCGAGCGTAATCGCGAGATTGAAGCGTATCGTTGTGTTATTGGGATCGAGGTCCACCGCAGCAGACAAGTGCTGCACGCCCTCCGGGAAGATCCCTTTGACACACAGGGCCACGCCCAGGGCGGCCTGCGCCAAGCCATGGTCGGGCTTGAGCCCCACGGCACGCCGGTAGTGCTCGATGGCCCGATCCTTGTTCCCCTCCTCGTCGAAGGCCAGGCCGAGATTGTGGTGGGCCTCGTAGTCGTTCGGCCTGATCTGCACCGCTTGCTGCCAGTTCTCAATCGCCCGGCGTCTGTCCCCCCGCCGGTACATCGCGACCCCGAGATTGAAGTACGCCTCCGAGTTGTCTGGAGCGATCTTAACCGCCTTCAGCAGGTGCCCTTCGGCTCGATCCAGCTGGCCCTTGGCGATGCAGGCGACGCCCAACTGGGTTCGTATCTCGGACTCCCGCGGCTTGAGCTCCGCCGCTTCGGACATGTGATCGATCGCTTCGTCGTATTGCTCCTGACCAAACATCGCCAGGCCGAGGTAGTAGAGGGCATCAGCATTCTTTGGATTCAATTCGAGCGCCTTTCGGGCCTGACGCTCGGCGCCGTCATAATCGTTCGACTTGAGGAACTCCCAAGCGGCCCGGACATACGAGAGATCGTCGACGAATCGCTCGCGGATCTGCCGGATCGCGACGGGAGAGGCGTTGACGAACTCCGGGATGTTGGCGGCGCGGTCGGGCGAGGTCAGATGGTCCAGCACCACGGGGGGAGAGCTTTCGCCCTGCTCGTCGATGTGGGTCAGGTAGAGCTTGGTGTAGGCAGAATCCGGCTTGCCCGAGAAGACGAGCCACTTGCCGTTCGGGGAGAAGCTGTGCCAGGAGTTCATTCGGGTCGTATTGGCCCGCAATCTCCGGGCTTCGCCCCCCTCGGCGGGAATGATATGCAGCTCGCTATCCGGCTGAAGCAGCATGTAGTTTGCCGCCTTACAGAACACGATCCACTTGCCGTCAGGCGAGTAACGGGGGAAGAAGTTGCTCTGGCCGTTGAAGGAGGCCCCCGCCAGCGGCTCGGGTGCGCCGCCTTGGCCGTTGTTGAAGGGGATTCGATAGAGATTGAACTTGAACGGCTTGCCCTCGACGAGGAACTCGCGGCACTCGTCAGGGCTCAGGAGCACGCCGCGGGGACCGTCGCCACTGCGGAGCCTGTACGCCTCCGTGGCAGCATAGACGATGTACTTGCCGTCCGGGCTCCATGTCGGATTGCTCTGAACAAGGCTTGGGGCGTCCGCGCCCGGCAGCGACCGGAAGGTCCGGGTCTGCCGGTCGTAGATGCACAGGATGCCCTTGACCGGGAAGAACAGTTGCGAGAAATCCAGGTTGGGTTTCGCGACGAAGACGGACTCATCCTTGACGGTGCTGACCACGAACCGCCCGTCCGGCGAAACTTGGGAGAGCAATCCGTAGGTGACCTCCCCGTCGACTCGTCGGTAGTCGCCCCAGGTGATGACCGTGCTGCGGTCGAGCGTCATCTCCTTGCCGACCGGCACGATGGCATAGGAACCCTTGTCGTTGGCGTAATCGACGTCCATCCCGAGCACGGCGCCGTCGGCGGAGAAGGAGTGGCAGTTTCCACACACCGGCAGTCTCTCCAGCACGATCGCAGGAGGCTCCAGCGAGGAGATTGCACCGAACCGCCAACGGATGCGCGACGGATCCCTCACGGCATCCGCAAAGGGCAGATTCACCTCGCGATAGAACAAGGGGGCCCCCACCGCATCCGACGAGGTTTGGATCCTAACACGCCCGACGGAAAGCACGTGGGACGGCGTCCCTCGGTCGATCCCGACAACCGTCACGGTCGCCCACTTCTCGACGGACTGCTTCGTGATCTGTTCCCAATCCGGCGCCTGCGGCCTCCATTCGGGCGCATCCACGAAGAGGGAAATCCGCCCGCCCCCATCCGGTAACTCAACGCTGACCAGCCAGCGATTCAAATGCGGACTGTCCTCCTTCCAGCGAAACAACGGACCAGGAAGCTCAGGGGGAAGAACAGTCTCATCCAGCGGGTACAGGATCGTCAGCCCGCCCCCCTGCGGCGCAGCGGCCAGCGCCGCCAGCACGTCCCGCACATCCGGTGCATGGACAGACACCGTCGCCAAGTACACGGCGACCAGAGCTGTCACCGCCACGGCTGAGATCAGCAGATTACGGACGGGTCTTCGCATGGGCACCTGAACACGTCGTGCAAATACCGTGCACGCAGCCCGATAGTAACAGAACTGCCCCCACCGTGGCAACGGATACGCGTCTTTTGCGCCACCGCTCAGGACACCTCCATCAGGAAAGCATTCGCCCCCCCGCCAGCCTTGCGGATGCAGACGCAGATTTTCCTGTCGCTCGCCTCGGAAACCAGCAGCTCGATCTCGTCGCCCTGGAAAACCTCCGCCAGGTAGGTGAGCTGGATCGAGTGAACCTCCGGCAGGTTGCCCAGCTTGCGATGCACTGCGTCGAAGGCCCAGCGGACGTACTCGGTGTTGTTCACGTGTCCGTTGAAGTCGAGGGCACTGAACGGGACACGGAGCGCATCGACCGTCGCATACCCCTCGACGGGCGTCAGTCGCGCCGGGCGGACAACCAGCGCCTTGGGACCATCCGGCGGGAGCTTCAAATCGAGCCGGTCCAGGTTCTTCGGGCGCCCGTTTCGCCTGTCCAGGACCATCCAGTCGCTGGCGGCCCGGAAGTACTCTCCGCCGTCGGGGGAACCACCGGTGAACTCACGCGATGCGATCACGCGCGTGCAGCCGCTCGGCCAGGTGCGAACGACCAGGCAGTTCTGCCATCGGGGCATACGTGCGACCTCGATTCGCAGATTCACCAGGACCCAGAGGCAGTTTCGCTCCTCCAGTTCGCGGAACCCAACGCCCAACTGCTCCGCATGGCAGGCGGCGCCCTCTTGCAGGTACTGCATCAGCGCGTTGGGCTTGATGAACCCGTCCGGCCGGCAATCATGCATTCTTATCGCGAAACGGTCTTCCCTCGGGCACACAACGCGAGCGTCTTTCTGACACAGGGTTTCCTTCTGGTTCATCATGGGCGTCCATTATGGCCATCCACTCGGTCCAGGACAAGATGCAGCGTGGTCTTCGTCGGCCCAATCAATGCCAGCGTCCTTTTGTCGCTTTTTTTTGACGATTCTCCTTGACAACTCCGGCATATGAGTGTATGAGAGCATCGTATGTCGGCCACGGCGGCAGGAGTACGCCGTGGGAGAAGGGCCGGCCCGCTGTTGGGGACAGTCGGGACCTCGGCTCGCAACGGATTGCAGCGACAGGAATGCAGGGAGGAGTCTGCGAACAGCAACCTACCAACGGCAGCGTGGGACAGAGACGGTCCACACAGCGGCGCGCATGAGTTCGTGACAGACAGTCTCACTGCATCCTGACGACGCACATGAGCACAGCGGCCGTGAGGCCGCGAACACCCAGGGAAGGGAACAATTCGGGGAGCAAGGAGGTGGAAGATGACCACGGCAATGGTTGCGTAGAGGCGGAACAGGTTCCATGCCGGTCGAGTCTGAGTGGACTCAACCACACATGTAGTATCCGCCGCGTGCCGTAGGAGAGCGAGGTTTGGATTCCCATGATTCGCCTCTGTGATCTGTCATGGGGATTCCTCGACGCGATGGCTGGGGGTGTCTTTTATCCGCATGGCGAGACATAAGATCCCGGCAAAGCGCGGGGAGGATGGACGAATTTGAATCGCTCGCGATCTGGCGTGCCGCGGCACGAGTACAAGGAGAGGTATGAATATGAAGACAACGTTGCTGGTCGTCGGGCTGGCTGTTGCCCTCTGTCCCGGACTGCTCCACGCGACCCCCGTTTCCTACATGGGAAAGCTGACAAACTACTTGGGAACCGATGGCAACGGGAACATCACGGTCATCAGTATCGGAGGTGACGAGAGATGGAGTTCATCCGCCGCCGCAATCAGTTGGAAAGTAGGCAACACGGCGCCGGGCTTGTGGCACTACGAGTACACGATCACGGTCGCAGATGGAGGAACCCTGTCCATGGACATCCAGTGCGTGATCCTGGAGACATCCTCTACGTTCGGGTGGGAGAATCTGGATTTGGTGGGCACCACGCCTGCCGATTGGCTTGCCGGCGTCACAATCGACTCGTTCAGTCGATCGAAGATCCAGAACCTGCCGAGCGATGTCTATGGCATCATGTTCTGCACGACGGCGGTCGATCCGACGACCTTGACCATCTGCTTCGACTCGGACCGGGAGCCGGTCTGGGGCGACATCTACGTCCGCAGTTTCACGTTCGATGGCAGCTACAACACGATGCACAACGCCGGATGGACTTCGACTGACATGGACCCGAACGATCCTGCGAGCGATGGGAGCATCCGGAGTCACGTCCTCGTTCCGGATACTGTGGGCAGTTCGGATGGGAGGATACCCGTGCCGGGAGCAGCACTGCTGGGCGCCTTGGGCGTTGCCATTACCGGATGGCTTCAGGGCAGACGCCGGCTCTGAGTCAGCCTGGCATGGGTGAGACAGCACGGGGAGGGCATACCGAACACGCGCCGACCCACTGGATAGACGGCTCTTCGGTCGCGGCGTCCGGCGAGGAAACGACTGTGAATCGCTCCCGGGCACCAGGGTGGCTCGGTATGCTACCGAACCGCCCCGGTGTCCGCGGCGTGCGGATGTATTCTGCGCCGGCACGCCTGAAGGGGAAATCAGGACTCAGGACGGGTGAAACCGTCCTCGTGTTCGACAGACACTAACCGGTTACACGGCGCGATTCCGGCGAAGCCAGCCAACCAGCGCGGCGCCCAGGCTGCCCAGGATCACGGCACCCGGAGCGGGAATCGTCGGTTCCGGCGGCGTGGACACCTCTTCGGCGGCAAAAGCCGCGCCATTGGCCGTAACCGACAATACCAGAGTGCCCCAGTTGCTATCGCCGGTGTTGTGCAGAGGCGTCGTCACCGAGATGGAGCCCGCGATCGTCGTGTCGAGATCCACACCATCCTCGAAGTACAGGGGCCCGGTGCTCGCAACGGCGCTGTCCACAACCGCCCCTTGGTCGTTCAGAATCGCCAGGGTAACGGTGACGTTGCCGGACGCCCAGTCATCCACGATGTCCGTGATCAGATCGGCGTCCAGACTGAAATCCAGCGTGTAGGTCGACAACAAGGAATCGAGCCCGCAGTACCAGTCAATCCGCCATGACTGGCTGATGGGCACGGAGTCCGCTTCGGGCACGCCGTCGGCAACAGTGTCCAGGACATTGAGAAGTTCGGGAACGCTCAAGTCCACCGTGGTCCAGCTTGCCGCGTTGAAGCCGGTTTTGCCCAGCGACGCGCTGACATTGAAAAAATGAGTTTGGGATGCATGGCTCGTCGCGGTCAGTCCCAGGACCATCGTCGCAGCCAAGCCCAACAGAAATAGCTTCTTCATATCTTCATCTCCATAATGCTCAACACCGCCTTTCTCTACCAAGCCCGAAGGCTCTTTGGACGGCGCCTACATCGGCAACCGCCAGCACGAACGCGCCTTCTACGCCTTGTACCCTCCTACTACAGGGTTGTCATCGGAGTCCCGGCCCCTGACTTCGGTGCCAGACCCGCTGGCGGGGCACGCACGACCGGTCTCCATCGTTGTGAACGCGGACAGAGTGCCGCCAGTTCCGTGTCCCTGGTTCTCTAGAGATCTCCTTCCCTCCAACGCAGGCCCCGAGGCAGACGAAATGCCCGCCCCGCGGGCGCAGACCCGAAGGCAACAATAGGTCGTCCCTGTTGGGTTCAATCGCAAATGCCAAGTGGTTGGGTGTTCTTCCTCCTCCGGTGAGGTACCCATCAAGCTTAATTATTATGATACACCTTGCGACCAACCCGTGTCAAGTGTCCGGCCGGGATTTTTTGAAAAAAAGCCTCGCAGCATGGTGTGCCGCCGTCCGCCCCGCGAGAGGCAGATGCAAGCCCCGTCTTGACGATCCATCCGCCCCTTGCATAATAGACATTCGCGTCACGGGCGTGCGATGAAGCCAAAGACCCTGTTTGGATCGATCGAAAGGCTGACGATGAGAAGAACGATAGTACCCGGGCTGCTGTTGTCGGTGGTTGTCTTGACGGGTTGCCATACCAAGCGGGCTGTCACCAAGCCACAGTATGACAGGCCTTTGCCGCCGGGACAGTTGGCCCTCCGCAAGGTCGAGGACCCGAGCCTGTACCCGGATTTCACAGGCGGTTGGCGGGATCTGGACAGCCTCAGGACCGCGATTCGCAATAGCCTGAACTACTTCGCCAAGCCGTCGAGCAAGCAGTTCTACCCCTACGACCAGATCAGCCATGACCAGGCGGTCGGCAGCCTGCAGGAGTTTCTCAGGCTCCTCGACTCCGGGGCAAGGCCCGAGGAGATCAACGGCCTGATTGCCGCCGGCTTCGATGTGTACGAGTCTGTCGGCTGTGATGACCAGGGCACGGTCCTGTTCACCGGCTACTACACGCCCATCTTTGAGGGCTCGCGCGAGCAGACCGATCAGTTCCGCTACCCGCTGTACAAGGCGCCGACGGACCTGGTCAAAGGGCCGGACGGCGAGACGCTCGGTCGTCGGGGGCCCAGCGGACAGATCACCCCCTACCCGGCGCGAGCCCAGATCGACGAATCCGGCATGCTCCAAGGACAGGAACTGATCTGGCTGGGCGATCCGTTCGAGACCTACATCGCCCACGTGCAGGGTTCCGCCAAAGTCCGCCTCCCGGACGGCCGGATTGTCACGGTCGGCTACGCCGCCACCAACGGGCACGAATACGCCAGCGTGGCCGAGCACCTTGTGGCCGACGGCAAGATCGCCGCGGATCGGATCAGTCTGGCGACCATGATCGACTACTTCAAGGAGCACCCCGAAGAAGTGAACGCCTACGTGCGAGCGAATCCCCGCTACGTGTTCTTCCAGAGCAGCGAAGGCACGCCGCGAGGCAGTCTCAATGAGCCGGTGATCCCATGGCGGACCATCGCCACGGACAAGTCCATCTTCCCCCGCGGGTGCCTGACGTTCCTCGCGACGACCCTGCCTTCGATCCAGGCCGGTCAAATGTCCATCGAACCCTATGGAGGCTTCGCTCTCGACCAGGACACCGGCGGCGCCATCCGCGCCCCCGGCCGTTGCGACATCTACATGGGCGAGGGCGACGAGGCCGGACAACTGGCCGGACAGACCTATCAGGAAGGCCGGCTCTACTACCTCTTTGTCAGGCCCGAATCTCTCGCGTCCGAGCCTCTGACCGGCGTCGATCCCAAAGTCGGCATCGACCGGCAGTCCGTCCCGCCGACGGGCGCGACGACGCTTCCATCACCGACCCCATGACGGATCCGCCAAATCCGCCAATAGAAAAGGCCCCGCGACACATGGCGGGGCCTTCGCGTTCAGACCGCGTCACTCCTTATGCAGGCGTGACATTGGTGGCCTCGGGTCCTTTGCGACCCTGGCCCTTATTGTACTCGACCGCCTGGCCTTCGTGCAACGTCTTGAATCCCTCGCCGGCGATATTGGAATGATGGATGAACAGCTCTTCGCTGCCGTCATCGGGGGTGATGAATCCAAAACCTTTCTTCTCGTTGAACCACTTCACTGTTCCTCGTGCCATAACCAGTTCTCCCTGGGACCTCGGCATGGTCCCTGTACTATTCTCTCCCCTGCTTGCTGCTTGTTACTTCGGGACAACATTCGTCGCGCACGGGCCCTTGCGTCCCTGGCCGACGGTGAACTCCACCTTCTGCCCTTCGTTGAGCGAGGCGTAGCCCTGAGTCCTGATCTCCGAATGATGGACAAACAGATCGTCGCCGCCCTCGTCGGGGGCGATGAAGCCGAAGCCCTTGTCCGCGTTGAACCACTTCACTGTACCTTGTGCCACTGGATCTTCTCCCGAGCCCACACGGGCTCCAAACACGTTCCCTCTATTCTTGTGAAGGGGTAGACTCCGAGGGAGGAAAGTATACACCTTTTTACAAAGCATTCACTATATCGCGAACGCGGCCCAGTGGGTACATAATAAATCGCAAAACGCAGAAATTTCGCGATGTCTCATGTAGGGAAATTCCTTACCCACACGGAGCATGTTGTCCCATTATGGGACGCAAGTGACACGCGGCAGGCTGTCGGCGATGCGCTATCCCTCACGGCTCACGGTGTTTCCACTCGAAATCGCAGATGTCGTCCGCGGGGGATACAATCCCAGGATGAAGCCGTGTGAGTATGTCCAGGCCGTCGGCCCAATATCCTATGTCTCATGGCGTTCTCTCTCAGTTAGACCTCGACGACTTCCAGTTTCTCTGGCCGGAGGCGTTCGAGTTCGGGGAGTTGGTTCTTGCCCATCCGCACGTCGATGATGGCCTGGCCGTCGTCGTATCGCTCGTTGACGATTTGGCCGTAGGTGCGAAGGAAGCTCTGCATCCTGCCGTTGGCCTGGCTGGTGGTGACGCGAAGCAGCAGGACCCGGCCCCTGTAGTGACGGATGACGCCCTGGGCCAGATCATCCAGGCCCAGGCCGGTCTTGGCGGAGATGGACACCGCGTCCGGATGCAGCGTCTGGAGCATCTCCAGCGGGCCGATATCCTGGATCGCATCGACCTTGTTGAACACCTCGAGCACGGGCTTGTCCCTGCAACCGATCTCCGACAGGACGCCGGTGACGGACTCGATCTGCACCACAACGTCCGGGTTGGACACATCGATCACGTGGAGCAGCAGATCGGCGAACACCGCCTCTTCGAGCGTCGCCTTGAAGGAGGCGACGAGTTGGTGCGGGAGGTCCCGTACGAAGCCGACCGTGTCGCTGACGAGCAACTCGACGCCCCGAGCGGGCGTCCACTTGCGGGTCTTGGTGTCCAGCGTGGCGAAGAGACGGTCCTCGACGAAGGCGTCGGCATTCGTCAGGGCATTCAGCAGCGTGCTCTTGCCGGCGTTCGTATAGCCGACGATGCAAACCTGGAAGAAGTCCTTGCGGCCGCGGATCTCGCGGAGCTTGCGCTTGTCGATCCCCTCCAGCTCCCGTTTGAGCTCGTTGATTCGCTTGCTGACGAGCCGACGGTCGATCTCCAACTGCTGCTCGCCGGGCCCGCGGACGCCGATCGCGCCGACCGCTCCCGCGGCCGGACCGCCGCTGGCGCCGGTCACCGTGTCCAGGTGCGACCACATCCGCGTCAATCGCGGATAGGTGTACTGCAACTGGGCCAGTTCCACCTGGAGCTTGGCCTGCTTGGTCTGCGCCCTCGTGGCGAAGATGTCCAGAATCAGTTCGCTGCGGTCCACCACCTTGGTCTGTGTCACGGTCTCCAGCTCGCGAATCTGGGCAGGCGACAGGTCGTTGTCGAAGATGATGACATCGGCCTCGAATCGCCTGACGCGTCCGGCAAGGAGGTCAACCTTGCCCTTGCCGAGGTAGGTGGCGGGATTGATCGTGCGAATCCTCTGCTGAAAACGATCGACGACAATGGCCCCCGCGCTCTCGGCCAGCGAGGTCAATTCCGCCAGGTTGTCGTTGTAGTCTGAACGCGGCAATACAGCGGCCACCAGGATGGCTCGCTCCTTCCTGACTCTCAGGGTCTCCCGAAGCTTCTCCAACTAAGATCCAACCTCCCAATCACAGGTTCCTGTGGCGTGTTGAACCCCGAACCGGGGAGCCCAACAGGGCTTGTCGGGCCATCAGAGAGCATACCCCGTCGGCAGCGGATTTCACGAAAAATATCTCGGAGCATTTTTGGGACTTGAAAATCGCGAGGACGCGTGCTAGTGTATTCGTTTTGCATCCTGCACGGCAGGGTGTCTTGCAGTCGCAAGGTCTGGGAACGATCACGGTTTTAAGGAGTGCACATGCTCAAAGTAAAGATGCGATCAGGCGAGTCCGTGCAACAGATGATTCGGCGTTTCAAGAAACTCTGCGAAAAAGAGGGCTTGATTCGCGATATGAAGCGGACGGCCTACTACGAAAAGCCGTCGGAGCGGGAGCGCCGTCGGATGCGGAAGGCCCAGCGGATCATTCGCCACTGAGCTGTCCCTTTCTCCTCGAATCAGATGCAAATCATTCATGGACAAGCACTTGTGACGCTTGTCCATTCGCTCCCGGTGGGTTGTGAGACTGTTTCCGATCTCCCGTCCGTGACGGGCTTGTGAGGAGTTGTTCTGCGCTGCGTCCGCCGGACATACCAGGCACATGCATCAGATTGCCCCGCGGCTTTCGACCCCACCCCTTGCCGGCATCGACGTCAGGGCATCAGCCCTGTGTTTCGGATCTGGTCCACGGTCTCCTTCGCCTGTGCCCCGAGCCGCTTGAAGACCGCGTCATATGCCGACCGACAGGCCTCCTCAAACTCGCGTCTGTCCGGCCGGGTGGTTTCCATACCCATGCCCTGAAGCAGGCCCTCCAGCTCAATGTCCCGTTGCCTCATGAAGTCCAGTTGCCAGCGGCTCGATTCCGCGAAGCACTCGCGGAAGATCTGTCGATCCTCGTCGGACAACGTTTGCCAGAATGACTCGCTGATGAGCACGTAGGCCGAGTTGTAGATGTGAGCGGTCATCGCGAGGTGCTTCTGGGCCTCGAACAGCCGTCCCGACCAGATGTTCTGGAGCGGGTTCTCCTGGCCCTGGACGGTCCCGAGCAGGAGGGCCGCATACAAGTCGGAATACGGCATGGCGATGGGCTCGGCGCCGAGGGCTCGGATGGTTTCGATCTCGGCAGGGTTCTCCGGCGCGCGGATCCTGAGGCCCGCGAGATCCGAGGGCCGATAGATCGGCCGTCGAGAATTCGTGATATGACGGAATCCATTCTCGTAGACGCCGATCAGCCGCAATCCATGTCGCGGCAACGACTCCGCCAGTTCCGCCATCACCGGCCCGGCAAGGACCTCCATCGCATGTTCCCGGTCGCGGTACAGATAGGGCATTTCGAAGAGCGTGAACAGCGGATTATAGGCGTTCAGCAGGCCGGTGACGGTCATCTCCGTCGTTCCGAGCGTGAGCATCTCCTGGAGCACCTTCTCGCTGCCGAGCTGGCCGCCGTAGTAGACCATGACGCGGAACCGGCCGTCGGTCCTCGTTTCGAGATCGCGCCCGAATCGCATCAACGCCTGAGTGAAGGAGTGCTGTCTCGCGTGGTCCACACCGACCTTGACGAGGCGCGCCCTGCCGCCCGTCTCATTCCGCGTTTGCGTCTCGGCTGGCTCGCACGTTGGCGGCATCTCAGACGGCGAGGCAACCGCCGCTCGCGGCAGGAACAGGTCAGGCACAAACAGCACCAGGCGTTCCCCATACGTAATCGCTGCTAGCGTGGCGATCAAGGGAATCAGGAAAGGGAGGATGGCTCGCATCAGGACTTCCGGCTTGAGCTTGCCGACATGGCTCAGGATGAACAGGCACATCCCCATCGGCGGCGTCACCACCCCGATCATGAGATTGACGGCCATGACGACCCCCAGGTGAACCGGGTCCACACCCACCTCGGGCGAGGTCGCCAGCGGATAGAGGATCGGGATGAACAGGATCAGGACGGCCCCCGTTTCCACGATGGCCCCCAGTAGCAGCAGCAGGAGATTGAGCATCAAAAGGACCACGTACTTGTTGTGCGTGAATGCCAGCACGGCGGCGCCCAGCTTCTCCCCCACGTCCGCAACCGAGAGCTGGAAGGAGAAGACCGAGGTGGTCGAGATGATGAACGTCACCACGGACGTCGCGATCATCGTATCGACGAAGATCCCCGGCAGGTCGCGGACCTTCACCGTGCGATAGAGGAACAGACTGATCGCCAGAGCGTACGCCGCAGCGACCGCGGCCGCCTCCGTCGGCGTGAACCGCCCGGTGACCATCCCGCCCAACATGAAGACGGGCATCAACAACGGCACGATCGCCCGGCGCGTGGCGACCAGCTTCTGGCGCAAGCTGGACCTCCGATCTCGCGGGTAGTTCCTCGCGCGGGCCATGAAGTGGATCAGGACCATCAAGGCCAGGCCCATGAGCACGCCCGGCACGATCCCGCCCAGGAACAGCCGGCCGACCGATTCCTCCGTCATCGCGGCGTAGATGACCAGCGGGATGCTCGGTGGGATGATCGGCCCGAGCACGGAGGCCGCGGCGGCGACGGACGCGGCGAAGGGCACGTCGTAGCCGTTTTCCCGCATCGCCTGGACCTCGATCTCGCCGAGCCCACCGGCCGTCGCGACCGCCGAACCGTTCATCCACGCGAACAGCGTGCTGGCCACGACGTTCGCGTGGGCCAGCCCGCCGGGGATGCTGCCGACCCAAACGCGTGCGAACTTGAAGAGCCGGTCCGTGATCCCGCCGGCGTTCATTACCCGACCGGCCAACAGAAACAACGGGATCGCCAGGAAGACGAATCGGTCGATCCCATTGACCATCTTGTGCGGGATCGCGGCCAATGGAATGTCGCTGAACACCGCCAGTGAGACGCAACAGCCGATGCCGATGGCCAATGCGACAGGCGTGCTGATCGCCACCAGGATTGCGGAGAAGATGACGAGGGTCAGGATCATACGGCGCCCTCCGGCGCGGACCGCGTCCGCGGTTCCACGAGGAACTCGGTCGTGTACGAGAGCAGACACAGGCACAGAACCGGGACGGGCACGTAGAACCACCCCTGTGAGATGCCCAGGATGGGCAGGACCGTCGACCACAACAACCGGCAGACGCGGATCGACTGCACGAGCACGATGCCTGCGAACACCAGGACGAGCAGACAGTTGATCCCCGCAAGGCGCCGCTGCCAGGAGGCTGGGACCCTGTCGAACAGCAACGTGAAGCCGATGTGCGCCCGTCGGCGGTACGCCAGGGCCGCGCCGAGGAAGCACGACCACACGAAGAACAGCCGGCTCAGTTCAACCGACGAGTGGATCGGCCGCAGCCCGACCCAGCGAGTCGCCATTGCGAGGATCACAACGGCAAAGAACGCCATCGCCGAGGCGGCCGTGCCCACATACAGCAGGCGGTCGAAGAACAGGTTCACCCGTCGCAAGGTCGCGATCATAGAATCTGATCCCTCACATGAACCTCTCCCCACACGAGCGCCGTGTCAGAGAACGCAAGATCCGCTATTGCGCGAAGAACGTCGTCGCCGACTGCTCGGGAGCGTCGTAAACGATCGTGTCGTTCTCCAACGCCGCCGGGCCCACTCGCTCGTAGCGTTCCCGCTCGTCGGCCGTACGGAAGAGTCCGAACGACCTGCAGCCGACTCCGAGCACCTTCACAGCCACCTTCCTCGCCTTGCCGAGATTGACCAGGACGAAGGCGTCCGGGTGCTTCGTGCCGTTGCTGGCAAACCCGATCAGCGCGATCTTGGAATCCATGGCGAACGTCCTGGCCACCGCCATCCCGGGCTGACCCGCCCGCGTAACCTGCTTGTAGTAGTGATAGCCGCGCTGGACCTCATAGGAACCGTTCTCCGATACACGGAATGCCGTGCCGGGGTTCGGATCGCCGCCGACCCACTTGGCCGGCCGCTGGAGGCAGGCCCAGGGGATGATCGCGTTGACCTTGGCGGTGTAGATATTGCCGTGCATCTCTTTGACATTCGCAGCGTCCATCTTGCTCCAGCTTGTCGAGGTCACCCAGGCGTGCAGGTCGGGACGCTGCTCGCGGAGGATGTCGGTCCCGACGCTGCGGTGCTCGCCGAACCAGCGGCCGTACGTGCCACCGTAGAAACCGTGCGAGGTGATCAGACCCAGGCTCGCCAACGCACCCGGATCGTCGGCGATCATATCCGCGTAGCCCCAGGCGCTGAAGCGATACCAGTTCGTGCACTCGCCCGGCGTGACGCCGACATCGCGGAGGCCCGCCGCGTCCAGCATCGGTCGCAGGATCTTGATGAACTCCACGACCTGTTCCGGCGGCCAGAACATATTGTAGTCGTGCCCGGTGCCGATATTTCCCCTGGCGCCGTCGGTGGGCCAGCGGGCCCAGTCTTCGCCCTCGTTGTGCAGCGAGAGGTACCGGACGGGGAATCCCTCCTGGTCGCGGAGGTACCGCACCCAGTCGATCATGTACCGCGCCAGATCGAGCTTGCGATCCGGGTCCAGGTCCCTGCCTCGCATGAATTTCTGCTTTGTCGCCCAGGCGGGCGGGCCGTAGAGCGTCGTGATGATCGTCAGATCGTCGCCGCGGGCGCGGGTCCGTTTGAGACCTTCCCGTACGAAGTATCGCATCCAGCGGGTCGTGGTCTCGTGATCGAAGGGCCCGTCGGGCTCGCGCTGGTGGTGCGGATCGAGGAACATCTTGACCAGTCCCGGCTTGAGTCCGTCCTCGCCAAAGACCATGTCGATGACCTGCTGACGCTGCTCCTCGGTCATCAGGCTCAGGCCGCCGTACTCCTGCGGGTCCTTCGCATAGTCGATGGCTTGGGCCACCTCGACGTAGTTGACGCCGAACCCGTCCCAGTCGCGGACATGCTTGGAGAAATCCACACCGGCGCGGACCGCGGTGAAATCCAGCGCCTGCCCAAACGCATTCGCGGAAACGGCGAGCGCCGCCGTCATCCACACGACACCGGGCCATCTTCTCATGTCGCACCCCTCCTCTCGCAGAATAGGTGCATCCGTCCCATTTGTCCCATTCCTCTCTACACCACCTGGGCCTTGAACCCGCAGAGCTGGCAGAAGTCGCGGACCTGCTCCTTGTAGTCGCCGTAGAAGAAGATCTGGTGGAAACCTGGGAGACTCAGAACCTCCTGTCCGCCATCGAACTTCACCTTGACCGAGACGACACACCCGCCGCTGGGAGGCACCTGTTTGTTCTCAACCACCGTGCCGGCCGAAACAAGGATGGTCGAGGGCGTCTCCCCCTCCCCCGGCAGCAGATCGATACTGCTGACCCGCTGCCCTTTTCGCCAGATGGTCCTCGGGACCGCGTCGCGATTGCCGTGATGGTGCTGGATGTCGAAGGGCTCGGGCGGCTCGGTGAAGCCATTCAAACGGGTCGGACACGAGCAGTGGGCACCGATGATCGTGTCGTCGGCGGTGTCCGCCACCGGGTCCTGCTGGAAGCCCGGCCGGTCGAACAGGTACTGGACCATCACATGCGACGCGACCGCGCCGACGTCCGCTTCACAGGCAGCCGGGATGCCGTCGTCGTTCATTCGCGACCACGCGATGCAGGGCAGGCTCACGTCGATCTTGCCGAGAGCCCCCAGGCAGTCCATCGTGATCGCGTCGCCCCCTTCGCGTTCGAGAATCCGCCCGGCGACGTAGTAGCTCTTGAGACCGTTGATGACGTCCTGGCGGGTAGCCCCGATCCGCTTCTTTGCCCGGCGGATGTACTGATCGGCCATCTTGACAATCGCCTCGCTGTCCGGCGTCTGTCGGTATTCCTCGATGAACGACGAAGCGGGGATGTGCCGCAGCGTGATGCCGGTGTCCGCAAGCGTCGCATCGTAGCGTTTGTCGCCCTGGATGACGACGCAGCAGGTGCGGCGCATTCTGGCCCTGGCACAGAGCATCTTCATGCCGTAAGCCGCCTGGCTGAAATCGTCGGTCGAATAGACCACACAACCCGGCGTCGTCGCCAGATTGACCGTGTTGGTCGTGAAGGACGTGCCCAACGGGGAGTAGACAATCGAAGGAATCTTGCTCTCGGCCACCTTCTTCGCGGTCGGCCAGGCGTGCTGCTGGCGATCCAGCATCACCAGCACGAGTCCATCGACACTGGCGGCCTTTGCCTGGGCAATCCAGGCGTCTGCCTCCGCCAGGCTGTAGATGGGTTCATCTCGCAGACTGAGTCCGGCCCCGATCGCACCGGCGGTCTCGACGATCTTGGCGGAGTATATCTCACGAGCCGTCTGACCGTTGTAGACCGCGCCCGGCCAGAGCATGCCGTAGTCTTCCTTTCGTCGGACACAGGCAGCCCAAATCGTGGGCCGATACTTCGATGCAGGCCCGCACTGGCGGACCGCCTCCGTAGCCGCTCGATCACCGGCCGCCGAGGAACTCCCGGCCAGCAAGGACGAACCCGCCAGAAGCGCCGTCGTACCTACGAGAAACTCGCGACGACTCACACAGCCCTGCTCGTGACAGCGCAGCGGACACCTTCTCTCGGTCATGGCAACCTCCCGCAACCGGAAACAACCAGCAGTCCCGCGAGGGTCACCGAACCCACCCCACGCAGGTCGTGGAGGTCATCCTATGCCCGCCCGCTGCAAAACTCAAGGACCAACCGGCCAGAAGACCGTGTCGCCGTTGTCGCGCCACGGTTTCACCAAACCATCCTTGTCGCGGCTTGGTTCCCCTCCATTGTCTATGAAATCGCGTCCCACGCTGTAGAGGATGAAACCATCGGTTGTCCGCCGATAGACCAGGGGTGCGCCGCTGTACGGGTCCATCGGCACCTCCCGAAGGTATGCATCGCGGACGAGGGTCTCCAGATCGGGCGGGTAGCTCCCCTTCTCCAAGCAGTATCGCTTTGCGGCGATGACCGTTAAGAGAGCCTCATAGTCCGCCCTCCTCTGAAACGTCAATTCTGAGACGCGCCGTTCCGCCGGCAGCAGCGTGTAGACCAGAGCATATCTGTACATTTCTATTCCGCCGACTGTCTTCACCAAATCCTCAACACCGCCGGCACGGCGCTCGTACGGGGACAGCCCAGTGGTTTCGCGTAAACGCTTGTTGACTCGGTCCACCTTGGCGACGGTGTTGTTTCGCGATGCATGGAACATGCTGAGCCCCACGCCAATGGAGGTTGCGATCCCGTCGGGCATCGGCGGCGAGTCCCCGACTGCCGCCTTGAGGTCCGCCACGTAGCCAGCCGCGACGCGGTGTCCCCCTCCAGGCCCTCCACTGGTGAAGCAGTACTGGACCATGTCCAGCGTCATCAGTCGTTCCCCTTCGAAGTGCACACCAAGATAGCCTTGCGGGTACACCTGGAGCAGTCGAGTCTCCAAGTCGGACAATTCGGAAACGGACAACGGTGCTGCCGCCACAATTCGCAGGATCTCTCGGCAGGCCTCCCGGCCGATCGCCTGGCCCACCAATTGCTCGATCAGAAAGGCGTTCGTCTGCCAATGCGCACCCGCATGCAGGATAGTCATGCAGCAGGCGAGCGCATCGTCAGTCCGCCCCTGCTCGACGGCCAGACGCGATTTCCACAGACCAAGTTGGGCCAGTCTCCTGAGTTTGACCGGCGGAGGGTTGTCTATAACATCCAGCAAGTTCGACGTCCCGCGTGCCCGTCGATACGCTCGATGGCAATACCCGCGTACCGAGCCGAATTCGAATTGCAGCCATGCAAGCGGATTGTCGGCGATCCAGTCCTCAACGACCTTCCGGTCTTGTGGCGTCAGCAGCTCCTCGGGAGGCGCCAGATATTTGAACCAGGAGGCATTCTGAACCGTCTCATTCGGTTCGACCACGAGACGCATGGCCCGCTCGTAGTACGGCCAGGCATTGTCCTTGGCCGGTCCACTTGGACGATGCAGAGCATTCAGTTGAGGTAAGTAGTCGATTGTCGGGTTGGGCTTGCCGCTGATGAACCAGATCGTGTAGGGGACGAACACCAGCAGGAACACGCCCACGGCCTGCATCATCCGCGCCCACGCTCTGCCCCACAGGGGTCGACAACGCTTCTTGGCCCGGCGGCACAGGACTGCCAGAAGCTTGGCGTCGCCGAAGTCTTCGATGAGCTGCCTGGCGCGTTGTTCTCGCTCCAGAGCGTCGGCGCAGTCGCGCAGTTCATCCTCGAAGTGCGCCGCCAACTCCTGACGCACGTCCTCGCGGACGCGCTTGCGATAGCGGATCTGACGCACGACCGCCGCAATGAACTGCTCTGCACACGCCGGCAGTTTGAAAGGCTCGTTTTCTCCCATGTCCATCCGCTCCACGCCACAACTCCGCATTCAATCTGATCTCAATCCTCAGAAACCGGCCAAAAGACCGTGTCACCGACCTCGTTGTCCGCGTCTGTAGCTCGGCGCCCTCCGTCATCCTTCCGGTCCCGGCCCCAACTGTACAGAATGAAGCCGCTGTCCGTTCTGGCATAGCTTAAGGAACCTGGAGAATAGGGGTCTCTTGGGACTTGGCGAAGGTAGCCGTCGTCAACGAGCTGTTTCAAGTCAACCGGGTATTGTCCTCGTTCCATCTGGTATCGATGCAGTGCAAGGACAGTCAGTACCGCCAGCCCCTCGGTTCGCCATTGCCAGCTCCTGTCAGCCAGCGTGCGGTCGCTGGCGCTCTGTATCTTCAGGAAGAGATCGGCCAATCTGAACTTCCGTGCGCCCTGCATCACAGGCATGAGCGGTTCCATAAACGCATCATTCGAGTCGTCTACATGCGCATCCTGATCAGACCACTGCCACGGGTACTCGGTCGCAAGCTCGTTCACGTGCGAGTAATACGCGTCCACATCGGCCATCGCCTCCTTCCTCGTGGGACAGCGCAACGTCAAGACCCGCCAGAAGTCCTGGTATGCATACATCCAATAGCCAGGCCCGCGCACCAGAGCGTGGCCGTCGCCCTTGCCGTCGTCGGTAAAACTCCGCTGAATGCGATCCAGCCAGATGCCCTTCTCCGCATCGAAAGTGATTCCGGTGCCCAGCCGGTCGAGACGCTCCTGCCACCGCCTCTGGACCGTAGCAAGGAGACTCGCGTCCACGCCGGGGTAATCCAGAAGGCTCAGAACCGAATCGTTCGCCATCCTCTCAATGGCCATGCCCACGAGTTGTTCGATTGCCAAGCCATTTCCTAGGAAATGACCGCCGAATCTGGCCAGAACGAAGCAATCATCGACGGCCGCGTCCATCTCGCCTTTGAACGCTTCATAACGAACCTGCCATTGCACGGCGAACGCGAGCTGTCTGTAGGTCGCCAGCACAGGCATGCAATCCCCCATGACCCCTGCAATCATCGCCTCCGATGTCACCGGGGTACCTTGAGGCAATGCGATTGGCTGACTCCGATAGCAGCCCCAGCAGTAGGGTCGACGCGAGCCTTCTCTGACCGTGTCCAGCGCTGATGCGTTCTGTGCGAGCCAATCCGACAGGGACCTTTGTTCGACGTCGTTCATGTCGCCCGGCCGTCTGGACCTGCTCTCGATCAGGCACTCGGGCATCTCGACAAAGAGCTTCGTGGCCTTATCGTAGTACGGTCGCGCGTTGTCCGACTCCTCTCTGCCGCCACGTGCGGTCTCGTTGAGCCAGTTCAGACAGTCCATCTTGATGGTCGCCCTGCCAAGATACAGAGGAGACATGCAGATGGTCACGTAGAGGATCAGAATGCCCAAGACCTGCACGCATCGCACAAGAGCTTTCTTCCACAATGGGCGGCAACGTTTCTTTGCCCGCCGGCATAGGACCGCCAGAAGCTTGGCGTCGCCGAAGCCCTCGATCAACCGCCCGGCCCGTTTCTGTCGTTCCCGGGCGTCGGCGCAGTCCCGCAGTTCGTCTTCGAAGTGCGCCGCCAGTTCCTGCCGCACCTCCTCGCGGACGCGCTTGCGATAGCGGATCTGTCGCACGACTTCCGCGATGTATTGCTCTGCACACGCCGGCAGTCTGAAAGGCTCGTCTTCTCCCATGTTCATCCGCTCCACGCCGCCACCCTGCATTCAACCTGATCTCAATCCTCAGACACTGGCCAAAAAACCGCATCGCCGTTATCGGCCCATATGAGACGCTTGCCCTCCCGGCCCAGGCCCTGGCGACCGTCGTCGTCAACGCGGTTCTGGCCCCAGCTATAGAGCGTGAATCCCGTCGCGGCCTTGTTATACGTGAGCGGACCTCTGCCAAACGGATCGTCGGGCACACTCACCAGAAAGCCCGCCTGCACAAGATCATCGAGCCGGTCTGGGTACGTGCCCTTCTCGGCCTTGTAGCGGAGAATAGCCACCGTCGTGACCGCGCCGACTTCGTAGGTCTTCGTTCGCCAGACCAGGTGCACCAGTCCCTCGTCGGCCGGCGCGGAAGCGGCGAGCAGCCAGTTCATCTTCGACGCGCGCAACTTCTCCATCCCCCCGAGCGACAGTTCCTCTCTGCCGGGCCACGTGCACAGCAACTGCTGAAGTTGCCCGAAGTATGCGTCAACCTCCACGACCGCCTCACGCCGACTAGGGTAGTCGAACACCAGCGTGCGCGCCAAGGTATCCGTGAGACCGCCCGCGGCAAAAGGCAGGCCGCGCCGCAGGGCGCGACCGTCGCCCTGGCCGTCATCGGTGAAAGTCCGCTGGATGTTATCGTACCAGAAGACCTTCGCGCCATCGACGTCGAAGACACGTCGATCCTCGTCGAAGGCGTCAGCCATCTCGCTCTGAACCCGCGTCAGGACGTCAGCGGGAACCTGCGACCCGTGCAACACCTCAAACAGGGTGCCGTAACCAAGGGCCTCAATGGCAATACCCACCAGTTGCTCAACGGAAAGGCCTTTGCCCTCCAAATGCAGTCCGAAGCGACGGATCGTAAGACAGTCATCGAGCGCCTCGCCGACGGCGCCGCGTCGTGCCCGGTAGCTGGCTCGGTCTGCCAGACCCTTTGCCATGGGCTTGTATGGGCTGACCGACGCCAGCGCCAGCGGAACGACGTTCGCTTCTATCCACATGAAGGGCGCGTCATATCGGTTCCACTCGGCGACATCATACACCGGCCAGTAGTAGGCCGTAGCGGCACCCTTGCGGAGCAGATCGAATGCCGGTTCGTTCTGCGCCAGCCAATCGGCGAGCGACTGGAAGTCCGCTTCGTTGCAGTCGCGGATCGTCCAGCCTGGTGATGTGCGTCTGGCTTCCAGCGCCTTCGGGGGCTGGATGTAGAGCTTGGCCGCCTGATCGTAATACTGTTTGGCGTTCTCGACGCCCTTCTGGGAGGGTCGCCATCGTTCGCTGAGCCATTTTGCATAGTCCACGCGAACCGTCGGCTTTCCAACGAACAGCGGCAGGGAACACAATACGCAATAGAGAATCAACATGCTGAGCGACTGCGCGCTGCGGACGAGCACCTTGCACCACAGGGGCCGGCAGCGTTTCTTCGCCCGTCGGCACAGGACTGCCAGCAACTTCGGATCGCCGAACTCCCCCATCAACTGCCGGCACATTTGCTCTCGTTCCTGTGGGCCCTTGCACTCCCGCAAGTGGTCCTCGAAGTGCGCGGTCAGCTCCGCTCCCACATCCTCGCGGATCTTGCGCCGGTAGCGGATGTTCTTCGTCACCTCGTCGATGAAGTCAGTGGCACAGCGAGGCAACTCGCTCCCATGGCTTTCGTTCGGTTCATCTCGCATGGCATGGACCTCCTTATCGCGGCCCTCGGCCGCAATCGAATCAACCGTCGCCAAGTAGGGTGCGTATCACGCACCATCCTCTTTCATCGCATTCTCCTGGCAGAGCGGTGCGTGGTGCGCAGCCTACGCAGACCTCGCCCCGTGTCGGATCGGCGCAGCCCACATCTCACATGCACCGCCGTCGGGTCTACAAGGCTGCCTTCAGCGCCCCGCCGAAGAGCAGGTCCAGGCCTTTGGCCAAGCCCTGGAGCTGGGCCTTCTGACCGGCGAGTTCCTGCTCGCCCTTGCCTGTGATCGAGTAGTAGCGTCGGTTCCGGCCGGAGTCGGTCGTCTCCCACTTGGCCGCGACGAGCTTCTTCGCCTCCAGGTTGTACAGAAGCGGATACAGCGTCCCCTTGCCGAGCGTGAGGATGTCGCCGCTTCGCTGCTCGATCGCCTGGCTGAGCTCGTAGCCGTACATCGGCCCGCGCGACAGAATCTGCAACACCACCACCGGAGCCACCCCCTTGAGCAACTGACTCTCGAACTTCATGTCAACCTCCTGGCCTGCGCCACTTGAATCGTATCTTGTTTCGCCTAGTATGTTATGCATACCATGCAATGTCAACCATAAAGATCACTCGAATTGCAGATTCTTCTGCCTCATCCGGCTTCTGTATGCCCTCCTGTGCAATGGGGGCTCCGCCGCCGGCCCCAGCATTCTTTGCCTTGGGCCAATGGGACGTTCCCTTCTACGGGACTGATCTTGAACGGGGACAGCGTCGCAGGCTTGTTCGTTGTGACGCCGTGAGGCATTATCCGCCACGTCTTGAAGGATTACGCCCTTACGGGCGCACTACGAACTGTCCGACCGGCGTCTGGCACGAGAGGCAAGGCAACAGGAACCGGCGTATGCCAGACGGAACATGCCGCAGGCCGCGACGAACCAGTCGCCGAATCGACTATAGGGAGTCTGCCCGCCGAATACGCACGCGGACAGCCAGTCAGAGGTCTGTCCATTCCGGGCCCCTTCCGGCGGGGCATGGCAGATGGGGACATCTGCCACAATCATGCCGGGACCATGACGCCAGTGGTCGAGGCGGGCCAGCCGCTCAGGAAACCGGCAATCGGGTCCGTCGATGATTCTCTGCCGCGGGTATCTTCCTCAGCATCGATCACTTGTTCCCTCCAGCGAGGATCTTCCGTAGAAGAGTGATCAGCGTCGCCGGCTCGAAGTAGCTTGCGGCCAGGCGGAGGCGGGCGGTCTTCGGGTCGGGGATGTGCAACTCGCCTCGGACGCTGGCGAAGAGCGTCTTGACCTTCCGGCCTGGGTCTTGCTTGAACGTGAAGATCAGATCGCCTGTGGCGCTGAAAGTCCCGGGGTAATAGCCCGGCTTGGGAAGTTGGGCGGTGATCTGGCGGATGTCCCACTTCGATGCCGCGATTCGCAGTTCGCCGATGTCCAGGAGCAGTCGAGCCTCGTCGGGCAGCGGGCCGTAGACGTCGGCCAGTTCCGCTTCGATCTGTTTGAGATCGGCCACCGAACGAGCCACCGCGATCTTGCGGTAGGCGTCCATCCGGTGGCGGTCGATGGGGATGTAGTTCTTCGGGATATAGATCGGGACACCCAGATCGATCGTCGCGGTCGACACGGGCGCGGCCTTCTCGTGCTTGAGCTCGCGGACCGCGTCGGCCAGCATCTCGCAGTACATCTGGTAGCCCACCATCTGGATGTGGCCCGACTGCTCAGCGCCGAGGATGTTGCCCGCGCCGCGGATCTCCAGGTCCCGCAACGCGATCCGGAAGCCTGCGCCGAGATGCGAATACTCCTCGATGGCCTTGAGCCGCTTGGCGGCGATGGGCGAGACCGGCCGGGAGTTGGGCATCAGCATATAGGCATACGCGCGATGCTTGTACCGCCCGACCCGACCGCGAAGCTGGTGCAGTTCCGCCAGGCCGAACCGGTCCGCGTCGTTGATGAAGATCGTGTTGGCGTTCGGGATGTCCAGGCCCGACTCGATGATCGTCGTGCAGACGAGCACGTCAGTCGCGCCGAGCACGAAGTTGACCATCGCGTCCTCCA
>JAGOLX010000063.1 GCA_017993835.1 Phycisphaerae bacterium | reverse complement strand
CGTCAACTGGAGGTCACAAGAAATGAGAAGTCATCTTGGAATCGCGTCCGTTGTATTTGCGGCCGTTGCCCTGTCGGCGATTTCGACCGCTTCGTTTGGAGCGGAGGCGATTCCCGCTCCGGGCTCGAAACTGGCGTCGGAGAGCGAGAACAAAATTATCACCGAATCGGACGTAACGGCCGAGCGGGTGGGCAGCTCGATACCGGTCGAGGCGATCGGAGAACCGGTCAGTGCGGTCACCGTGTCGACGCCGCGGTGGATGGCCGGAGCCGACGCCGCATCCAGCTACGCCACCGTGGACGGCTCGATTCTGCCGGTCGATCCCAAGGGCAAGCCGATCCACTTCCGTGTGATCCTGCCGGCAAGCTGGTCCCGCCGGGCCATCCAGCAAGGCGGGGGCGGCATGAACGGCATGATCCCCGTCGGGGGCGGCGGTTTCGGCAGAGGCAGGTTGAGTGATCCGGGCGTCGCCCTGTACGGCAGCGACTCGGGGCATCAGGCCGGTTTCGGCGGTCCTCGCGGCGGCGGCCCCTCGGGTGACGACTGGGCGCTGAACGACGAGGCCGTTAAGAACCTTGGTTACATGCAGATGAAGAAGACGCACGACGCCGCCATGGTCATCATGGAACGTGTGTATGGCGAACGTCCACGATTCAACTACTACCGTGGAGGTTCGCAGGGCGGGCGCGAGGCGCTCACGGTGGCGCAACGCTATCCCGCCGATTACGACGGCATCCTTGCGGATGTCCCAATCCTGAGCTTCTCGTCTCTGATGCTCGCGCCTGAGCTGATCCGGATCCAGGAGAAGCCCTTGGCGAAATGGGTCCCGCCGGCGAAGGCCGGTGCAATCCGCAAGGAATTCATCCGCCAGTGCGACAAGCTGGACGGATTGGCGGACGGCATCATCAACAACTACATGGCGGCACGCGCGATCTTCGATGTCACCGACGGCGTCGGGCCCGCTGATCCCTGGGCCGCGCTGCGTGCTCCGAACGGCGTGGATCCCGACCCCGAGGACAAGTCCGCATCGGCCAGGCTCACCGATGGCCAGATCGAAACACTCCAGTTGGTCTACAGTCGGTACAAGTTCGCCACGCCCCTCGCCAACGGTGTTCGAACATTCGGAATGTGGCTGCCGAATACAGACGTCGCAGGTTCGGGCCTGATGGAATCGGTTCGATTCCGCGGACAGGAAGGCGCCGGCGATAACGCACGGGTGCACTCGCATCTGGGATCGCTGGGCGTCACCGGGTTCCTGATGCAGAATCTCGCCGCCAATCCGCTCGACTATGTTGAAGGCGGTCCGTTGAACACGCGCCGCCGGCAGATTTCCGAGTGGCTCGACTCAACCAATCCGGACCTTTCGGCATTCTATCAACGCGGCGGCAAGATGATCGTGACCATCGGCACCAACGACACGTTGGCCTCCCCGGGAGCCCAACTGGATTACTTTCAGTCGGTGATCGACAAGATGGGGCAGGATCAGGTGGATGTCTTTGCCCGCTTCTTCGTTATTCCCCAGACCGGCCACGGCTTGACCGGCGTCAGCTACAGCATCAACGGCGATGGGCAGACGATTCCCGTCACCCCAATACCCGCCCGGTTCGACAAGATGGGCATGCTCATGGCATGGGTGGAGAGGAACCAGGCTCCGCCCAAGACTGCCGTGGTGACATCGAGAGACCGCAGCCTGCCCCTCTGCTCGTATCCGAACTACCCCAAGTACGTGGGCGGACCCGTCGAATCCGCATCGTCGTACGTCAGCGCCGAACCGTGAGAAATGTCAGGTGCAGAATCCATGAACTCAGCCACTCCACAACCTCCCGGCGACCGTCTCAAGACGCGCGAGTACGTCGGCTACGCCCTGGGCGACACGGCCTCCAACTTCTTCTTCCAGACCTTCAATATCTTCCTCACCTACTACTATGTGGACGTCTGGGGCATCCCGGCCACGGCGCTGTTGTGGATGATGCCCATCGTCCGCCTCGTCGGCGCCTTTGACGATCCGATCATGGGCCTGATTGCCGATCGTACGAAGACCCGCTGGGGCAAATTCCGCCCGTATCTTTTCTGGGGTGCGATCCCTTACGGCATCTGCGGCTATCTGATGTTCGCAGGCCCGAGTTTCGGTCCGACCGGCAAACTCGTTTACGCCTACATCACCTACGCAATGATGCTGACGAGCTACACGGTGATCAACGTGCCCTACTCGTCCCTTCTGGGCGTGATCAGTCCCTCGTCGCGCACGCGGACCGTGGCGTCGAGTTTCCGGTTTGTTGGGGCCTTTGGCGGCGCGTTCTTGATTTCGCTGCTCGTGCGCCCGTTGGTGAAGCACCTCGGCGGCGGCGACGAGATGCAGGGCTTCCAGTACACGATGGCGATCTTCGCCGTCGCGTCGGTGATCATGTTCTGGATCACGTTTGCCACGACGAAAGAGCGAGTGACGCCGCCACCCGGGCAGAAGACCAACATCCTCGAAGAGCTGCGTGAATTGGTTCACAACTGGCCCTGGGTCGTGCTGCTGGTCGCGTCGGTCTGCTCCACGACATTCATTGCGCTGCGATCGGGCAGCACGATCTTCTATTTCAAGTACGTCGTGGGCGACAACAAGGCGCCGGTTCTCCTGGGACTCGACCGCACCACGATCTTCCTTTCCACCGGCGCGATGGCGCAGGTGGTCGGCACGGTGATGTTGGGCTTCATCGCCCGCCGGTTGGACAAGAAATACGCCGCGGCCGGCCTGTGCGCAGTCACCGGCGTGTGCTTCCTGATGTTCTACTTCCTGCCGGCGGACCGGTTCGTCCTGCTCGTCGCGGCCAATGCGCTCGGTTACCTCTGCATGGGCCCGACCTCGGCGCTCACCTGGGCGTTGTATGGCGACGTGGCGGACTACGGAGAATGGAAGTACGGCCGCCGCTCGACCGGGCTGATCTACTCGGCGTCGCTGTTCTCGATCAAAACCGGAATCGTCGTCGGCGGCTTCCTGCTACCGCTGTTCCTGGCTGGTTTCGGCTTCGTGAAAGACGCCGAGCAGACCCCCACGGCGTTGTTCGGCATCACCCTCGCCTTCTCGATCGTACCCGGAGTCATTGCGTTGCTCAAAGCCGGTGCGATCATGATCTATCCACTAAACCAAAAGCGTGTGGACGAAGTCGAGCGGGAACTGGCCGCCCGCCGAGCTGCGTCCCCTGAGGTGAAGCCCGCATGACCATCCGCAACCCCATCCTCCCCGGTTTCAATCCCGACCCGTCCATCGTCCGCGCGGGCGACGACTACTACATTGCCACCTCGACCTTCGAGTGGTTCCCCGGCGTGCAGATTCATCATTCGCAAGACCTCGTCCACTGGCGTTTGCTCACGCGCCCGCTCCGTCGGGCCAGCCAGCTCAACATGCTGGGCGACCCCGATTCCTGTGGCGTCTGGGCGCCATGCCTCAGTTACGCGGACGGCCTGTTCTGGCTGATCTACACGGACGTGAAACGCTTCGGCCGCACAACCGTCGGCGGCGCCGGCGGCGCTTCCCTGCGTGACTTTCACAATTATCTCGTCACCAGCCCGCGCATTGACGGCGATTGGTCCGATCCCGTCGATCTCAACAGCAGCGGCTTCGATCCTTCGCTGTTCCACGACGAGGATGGCCGCAAGTACCTCTTGAACATGCTGTGGGACCATCGGCCCGGAAACAATCGTTTTGCGGGTATCATCTTGCAGGAATATTCGGCCAGGCAGCGCAAGCTGGTTGGCGAACGGATCAACATCTTCAAGGGCGCGCCGCTGGGCTTCACCGAAGCGCCCCACCTCTATAGACGCAACGGCTGGTATCACCTGCTCACGGCGGAGGGCGGCACGGGCTGGGGACACGCGGTGACGATGGCACGCTCGCGAACGTTCACCGGGCCGTACGAGCTGCATCCTGACACGTACATTCTCAGCGCGCGCCATCGCCCGGACGTCAACTTGCAGCGTGCCGGCCACGCGAGTCTGGTCGAAACGCAAGACGGCCAGACGTACATGGTCTATCTCTGTGGGAGGCCCTTGCACAATCGCGGCCGCTGCACGCTGGGTCGGGAAACGGCGATTCAGAAGATGATCTGGGGAGAGGATGACTGGCTGCGCACCGTGGACGGGCAGGGAATCCCGACCGTCGAAACACCCGCGCCGTCATTGCCCGCCCACGCATTTCCTGCAACGCCGGCGCGTGAGGAGTTCAACTCGCCGCAATTGCCGATCGATTTCCAATGGCTGCGGACACCGTGGCCGCAGGAGATCTTCAGCCTCACGGCGCGTCCGGGCTTCTTGCGTCTCCTAGGCCGCGAAACGATCGGCAGCTCGTTCAAGCAGTCGCTCGTCGCCCGGCGGCAGCAGGCTCATTGTTTCAGCGCAGCCACGATCGTCGAGTTCGAGCCGGAACATTTTCAGCAGAGCGCAGGCCTCGTCTGTTACTACAACGGCGCGAAGTTTCATTACCTTCATCTCTCTCACGACGAAACGCTCGGCAAGTATCTGCGAGTGATGTCCTGCGTGCCCGACTCGCTGCAAACCGACGCCTTCACGCCGCCCATTGGTATTCCCAGCGGTCGGCCCGTGCATCTGCGCGTCGAGATCGACTACGAGCGGCTCCACTTCGCCTATCGCGTCGAAGGCGTGGACAAGGACTGGCGATGGCTGCCGCAGCAGTTCGACGCGAGCATTCTTTCCGACGAAGCCGCCGCTCCCGGCCAATCGAATTTCACCGGCGCATTCGTCGGCATGGCCTGTCAGGATTTGGCCGGGACATTGCGTCCCGCGGACTTTGACTTCTTTGAATACCGGGAGAGAAGCTATCAGCCCAACGCAGCCGTGACGATGAACGCCTAATGTCCCGCAAAGGGAAGGACCGCAGCGCCGAGCAGGGCGACGAGCAGGCCGGAGACCGAGAGCACGGTCGTGATGACGGTCCAGGACTGGAGCGTCTCTCTCTCGGTCAGGCCGCTCAGCTTGCTCACTACCCAGAAACCGCTGTCGTTCATCCACGAAAAGTTGATCGCCCCGAAGCCAATGGACAGGAAGACGTAGATCGGATGACAGGGCAGACTCGACACGCCCTCGCCGCCCTGGGGGTAGATGATGGGCACCATCATGGCGGATGTGGCCAGCATAGCCACCGTGGCAGAACCCTGCGCGACACGGATCACACTCGATACGAGCCAGGCGAGCAATACGAAGTTGACCTCGCGCCCGGCCGCCACGACCCTGACGGCCTCCCCCACGCCGGCGTTCTTGAGCATCAATCCGAACGCCCCGCCCGCGCTGGTGATCAGGATGATCGTGCCGGCCGTCTGCAGGGGCGGCCCGAGCAGTGAACCGATCTTGGCGACGGAATAGCCCTTGTGCCGGGCCAGGACCCACATGGCCGTCGCGGCGCCGACGATCAGGGCCACGTTGCGGTTGCCAATGAACTCCACGTAAGGGTATGAACCGGGGAACCGGTGGAGTCCTCCAAAGGCCGTCATGAACGAGGCGGCGGAAATCAGGCCGATCGGCAGGAGCACCGGGAGGATCGAAGGGAGAAATCCCGGCAGCGCACGCTCATCGGCCTTCACGACCTGCTCGAATTCCGATGCGGAAACGCCCGATGTCTGACGGACCGGCACCGTCATCCGCCGGTTCAGCCAACGAGCCGCCATCCAGGCACACAGCGCCGGGATCGTCCCCACGACCAGGCCGACCACAATAGTCAACCCCAGATCCAGCTTCAACGTCTCCGCCATGGCCAGCGGGCCGGGATGGGGGGCAACCAGGATGTGGGTCACCAGCGACGAGCAGCAGATCGCCATCAGGAACAGCACATAGTCCCTGCGCAGACGCAAGGACAGGGCCTGGGCAACGGGCAGCAGGAGCATGAAGAAGGTGTCGAAGAAGATGGGGATTGAAAGGACGTAACTGCTCGCAAACAAGGCAAACCCCGCATGCTTCTCCCCAAAGACTGCCAGAAACCGGCGGACCACTTTGTCGGCGGCGCCGCTCTCCATCAGGCACATGCCGATGACGGAAGCCAACGCAATCACCACGGCGATCTTGCCCGCCGTCGCGCCGAACTCCGCGGTGGTCAGTTCGACCGCCTGGATCGTATGGCTCTTCTCGGGTTCCCCCGGCAACGGACCCGCCAGCAGGCCGGCCGTAATGGCCGCCAGAATCAGTGCCAGGAACGCGTGCAGACGCACGACTGTGATCAGCAAGACCACGACGCCGACGCTGACAAGCAAGACGACGAAAGGCCAATAGGTCGCATTCATCGGGCCAACGCCTTCATGCCGGCGGCGAGAACCCCGGCGATTGTCTCGACATCATACACACACCCACCCCACGTGCCTCCGCAGGCCTGTTGAAGCAGGGCCCATAGCCGCGTGTCCTCGGGCAGGCCGGGCAGCGGCGCCAGGTCGGGGCGAAGCGGACGTTGGGCAAGCAGTAGATTGCCGTGCTCGACGCTCAGCACCTCCGCGAGATCGCCCTTTTGGCCGATTAGATTGACTTGGCCGTCCAGCCGGTTGCGATCGATTACGATGTCGATGATGTCCCCGTCGACGACCTTGCCGATGGGCCCTCCCGCCAGCGCCTCGGGTCCCACGTGACCGATGCAGGCGCCCGTGCTGACGCCGCTGAACCGGGCGTCGGTGATCAGAGCCACATGCTTGCCCCATGCCAGGTGCTTCAGCGACGCGGTGACCTCATAGACCTCTTCCATGCCGCTGCCCATCGGGCCGTCGCAGATCAGCAGAACCACATCTCCCGGCCCGATTGCACCGGATTTGATGCCGGCCAGGACATTCTTCTCCCGGACGAAGACCTTAGCCAGCCCGCGTTTTCGATACACGCCGTCCGCATCGACGACGCTGGGGTCGATAGCCGTGCTTTTGATGACCGAGCCCTCGGGCGCGATGTTGCCCTTCGGGAATGTCACCGTCCCGGTCAGGCCGGCCGCGCGTGCGCGTGAGGGAGTCAGGATGACGTCCTCCGGATCGACGCCGTCCTGTTCCTGTAAGGCGGCACGCAGCCGGGCTCGGCGCTCGGACCGTTCCCACTGTTCCAGGAGCACGCCGAGGCGATCGCCGGTAACGGTCAGCACATCAAGGTCCAGCATGCCCAGCTCCCGCAGACGCAGCATGACCTCCGGAACTCCCCCGGCCAGATACACCTGAACGGTCGCATGGTTCCGCGGTCCGTTGGGCAGCACATCGACCAGGCGAGGCGCCTGGCGGTTCACGGCGATCCAGTCATCGACCGTGGGCCGCTTCAGGCCGGCCGCGTGAGCGATCGCAGGCAGATGGAGCAGGAGATTCATCGACCCGCCGAACGCGGCGTGGACGATCATGGCGTTGCGAATGGCCCCGTCTGTCAGCACGTCCTTGATCGCGATACCCCGCTCTTCCAGCGCCAGCAGGGCCCGGACGGACGAGCGGGCCAGCTCGAGCCAAATGGGTTGGCCCGACGGGGCCAGGGCCGAATGCAGTACGCTGAGCCCCAGGGCCTCGCCAACCACCTGCGAGGTGGAGGCCGTTCCCAGAAATTGACAGGACCCTCCGGGCGAAGCGCAGGCCGTGCACGCGACCCGCTGGGCGTATTCCAGCGTGACCTCGCCCCTGGCGAAACGGGCGGGCAGGCTCTGTACCTTCCCGGCATCCTCGCCCGCGGTCGGAGGCAACGTCACGCCGCCGGGGACCAGCACCGAGGGCAGGTCTCTCAGGGCGCCCAAGGCCATCATCATCGCCGGCAGTCCCTTGTCGCAGTTGGCGATCCCGAGCACGCCGTGCCGGCGGGGCAGGCTGCGAATCAGCCGCCGCAGCACGATGGCGGCGTCGTTCCGATAGGCGAGACTGTCCATCATTCCGACGGTGCTCTGGGTGCGTCCGTCGCAGTGCTCGGTGACGAAGGAGGCAAAAGGAATCGCGCCAAGCCGTTGGATCTCCGCAGCCGCCTCCTCCGCAAGCAAGGCCGGCTCGAATTGCCCTGTACTGTACGTCAAGGCAATAGGCGTTCCATCCTCGGCGCGGATCCCGCCGTGCATGCCCAGGATCAGGAACTGCTTCTTTCCGAAATCGGTTGGGTCCCATCCCTGCCCCACGTTCTCGATCCACCCGAAAACATCGCCGCAAGGCGAGTTCCGCAGGAACTCAGCCGTTATCGGCAGTCTTCCTTTGGGGCCGGCGGCCTTCGTTTGGATGCGATAGACGTGGTCCTGCTCCGGCTTCAGTATGTCACAGGCAACTTCGGACAGCTTCATATTCCATCCTCATACATCTTTCCCAGCATCGCGGCGCCGAGCAGCGAGGACTGGTCCTGGTAGCGATACTCCGATGCCGCCATCCACCGCTTCTTCAGGAGGTCCATGCCCCCAATCCTGGCGCCCCCGCCGGTGGTGATGATCGGCTGCTTCAGCTCGATGAATCGCGACACTTCCTTCAGGTGGCTGCCCACGTAACGAAGATTGCCTCGGAGCAGACCGAGCAACATCCGATGTCGATCCGTCTCCAGGGTGACATTCGAGAAAACCGCCGTCAGGCGCTCCAGACTGTAACGGGAGCCCTGCAGATAGGGAACGTATTCCGGCAGTGCGTCCTCGTTGGGCGTGCCCTGCGCCAGGTAGTCGGCAATCGTCTGCGGAACAAACCGTTCGTAGAACTCGTCCTTCGACAGATCGCGGCAGAACACCGAATGGAACCATTCCAGCGCCTTGCCGCCCGTGTTCAGAACGAAGAACGTCATCCACCGACCCGGAAGGACGTGACATCGAATATTGTAGTTCGCTGATCCGATCGGCCGATCGATGCAGACTGCCGTGATCTCGCAGGTCCCCGCGATATCGACGACCTGCCCCGGATCGGTGAGCCCCGCGGAGAGCCCCGCCAACACGGCGTCGTTGCCGCCGCAGAGCACCACCGCTCCGCGAGGCAGACCCAGTTCATCGGCGATTTCGGGCAATACGAGGCCCGCGACCGCATGGCTGGGCATCAAGGGCGGCAGTCTTTCCGGATCAATCCCCGCCTTCTCCAGCACCCTGTCGAGCCACGAGAGTTGATTGCGCCGGGTGTCGTAGAGTCCGGTGATGGACATCGTCGAAGGGTCGATGGCCCACTGTCCCGTGAGCCTCTTGACCATGTACGTGTTGGTGTGACCGAACTTGAACGTTCGACTCCACACGTCGGGCTGGTTGTCGCGAATCCACAAAATGGAGCACAGCGACGAGCCGCCCGAGACGGGCAGATTGCACGCTTCCGCGAGAAGGAACTCCTCGCCAACGTCGCGTCGAATCCTCTGGGCCTGCGGCTGCGACCGCCGGTCGAAGAAGAGAATCGCCGGTCCCAGGGCGGTCCCGTCCTCAGCCATGGCGGTCAGCCCGGGCGTGGTCACCGAAAGCGAGAGGATTCCAACCTCGGCTAGGTGTGGTTTCAACTCCCGACAGCAGGACCTCAGGGCCTCCCACCACTTCTGCGGATCGATGTCGGCTTTGCCCTGGTCGTAGACGTGGACCTCGTACTCGCGGGACGCGCTGCACTTCAAGTCCAAGCCGGGATTGAAGACGCCCATCTTGAATGCAGTCGTGCCGACATCGATGGACAGAATGTCCCTCACGGTTCCAGCACTCCAGCCTCGATCAGGGCGGTTCTGACGGAGATGATCTGATTCGCGTCCAGCGGGCACAGGGGCCTCCTGGGAATCCCGCCCCTGAACCCCAGCAGATTCATGGCCGCCTTGACTCCCGGCACCCCGAACTGTCCCGCGATGCGATGGTTCGCCTCATTGAGTCTCTGATTCAGGCTCTCGGCATCTGGCGTCCAGCCCTCCATGAGCGCCTCGTGGAGCCGGACCGCCGGACTCGGACTGTAGTCGGCCAGAGACACCGTCCCTCCGATCGATCCTTGTTCCACAAAGCCGCGAAGCTTGCCGATCGAACCCACCATGACGCAGAAATCGTCACGATCCAGGTCCATGATCTTGAGGTCACAGCCGGGCGTGCTGTCTTTCATCCCGACGATGTTGGGATGTTCCGACAGCCTCTGGATCAGCTCGAAAGAAAGCGTCATGCCGTTGAAACCCGGGCTGTTATAGAGGAGCACCGGAATGCGGGCATGGTCCGCCAGCGTCGAGAAATAGCGATACAGACAGTCGTCCGTCAACTGCTTGCGGAAGTACGATGGGCTCTGGACGAGCGCGTAGTCGACGCTCCGTGAGGCCAGCCAATTGAGGGACTGCTCAGCGTGACGCTGGGCCTCGTACATGACGCCCGCGATCACGATTTGCTCATCCCCCCTACCCTCCAGGACCACATCGACAGCCCTTTGTCTCTCCTCTTCGTTGAGGCTCTTGTTCTCCCCGTTGGAGCCGAGAGCCAGGTAGCCCCGAAGCGGCGTCTCCCGGTAGAGAGCCATGTTGTATTCCAGGGCCCGGAGATCCAAGACTTCGTCGCCTGCAAACGGCGTGGCGATTGGGGCGAAGATGCCTTTGAGCCTTTTCCTATTGCTTGAATCCATCGGACCTCTCATCCGGCGGCTGCCTGATCGCCGTCACTGAAAGTAGTTCATCAAATCGGTCACGCGAACGATCCCGTCGATCTTCCAAGACTTGCGGCTGCGGATCAACTCCGCCCGCGGGCCGTCTTCCTCGCCCAGGCAGGACAGGACGACATCCGCCAGACTCAGATCCTCGTCTCGCGTGTATTCGTTCACGGTGGCGACAACGTTCATTCCGGCGGCCTTGGCGGCCTTGACCCCGTTGCTCGAATCCTCGACAACAACGCACTGCTCGGGCCGCAGGCCAGTCTTCTCCAGCGCCAGGAGATAGATCTCCGGGTCCGGCTTCTTTCGCTTGACGATGTCCCCAGCCAGAACAAGGTCGAAACGGATGTCGGCGAGCAGGCCCTCAAGGATGGCCCGAGCCGCCCTTTCAGCCGATGTCGTACAGATGCCCAGCATCAGCCCGCGGTGAGAAGCCTCCTGCATCAGGCGGTGCACGCCCGGCCGCAGCGGCAACTCCCCGCGATCGATCATCTCAATGAAGATGTCCGTCTTGCGCTGATGGAGCTGCACGATCAGGGCATCCTCCTGATCGGGGGGAATCTCCCTGCCGAAGCCTTCGGTGCGCAACTGATGCCGCATGCGTTCCTTGCCGCCACCGACTTGCAGCATCTCATGATACTTCGCGACATCCCAGCGAACGTTGAATCCGAAGCTCTCGAACGCCCGGTTAAACGCGACCCGATGGCCGTCCCGCTCCGTGTCGACGATCACGCCGTCCTGGTCGAACAAGATGGCCTTGATTTCCAGCATGGTACGCCTCACCCAGCCTTTCCCGCGCATCCCAGCACGTCGATCCATCGCTCGACCATCTGGATCGTCGCCTGGGAAACCGCGTCATCCAGCCGCCCGGGATTGTACTCATCCCGATGGGTGCTGATGTAGCCGTATGTCGCATCGATGAGCGTGTGTTTGAGCTCCGTGGAGACGTTGAACTTGCATCCGCCGCACGCCACGAGCTTTCGCACCACGTCGTCCTGAAGCCCCGTCCCGCCGTGGATGACCAGCGGGACCGTCGGCTCGGCACCATTGAGCGCTTCGAAGACCTTTTGCAGGAGGTCGAAGTGGAGCTTCGGGTTCTTCGTCTTGTATACCCCGTGGGCGGTGCCGATGGCCGGCGCGAACAGATCGATGCCGGTGCGTCGGACAAACTCCTCGGCTTTGCCTGGATCGCACAGAGCGGCCTCGTCCTCAGTGACCTTGATCTGGTCCTCCACGCCGCAGACCGTGCCCAGCTCGCCCTCGACTGTGACATCGCCAAGGGCATGGCAGTAATCCGTCACGGCCTTCGTGACGCGCACATTGGCCTCGAAATCCTCTTTCGACGCATCGATCATGATATTGGTATAGCCGGCATCGGCAGCGGCTTTGCACAGAGTTACATCAGTGCAGTGATCCAGGTGCAGGCAGATGGGAACGGACGCGGCTTCCGCCAGGGCGCGGTACGCAGCGACCAGCACGTTCACCCCCAGAAACCGCCCGGGCGCGACGGAGGTCTGAAGAATCAGGGGAGCCCTCTTACCCTGCGCCGCCGCAATAACCGCCTTCATCTGGACGATATTCGTGACGTTGAAAGCCCCGACGGCGTATTTGCCCTCCGTGGCTTTCAGCAGCATCTTCTTGGCCGATACGATTGCCATTCACGACTCCTATGCTCACAGACCAGCGACCTGTCCCACTCCCGCTTCACGCGCCATCCACCGCCAGTATACGCGCCCAGACCACCGCCTTCAAGGTTGCAGTGCCTCCGGCGCGACCGGCTTGGGGGCCAGACCTCGCTTGTGTGGAATCACCCTCGCTGTCTATCGTGGAATACAAGTATTACCTGATCATAAGTGCCTACCCCAATTGGCCTTGCGCCACCTCGGGATGAGAGCCCTTGCCCGCTGACCGTCAGTCCAGTAATCTCCAGGGACCATGAGAAAGAACCTCTGGCTCGCTTTGGTGAGTTGCCTGGCATACTGCGATGAAAAAGGGTCCTGGAAGGCCATCGACTACCTCAAAGAGCAGGTTCGAGTCCTGAAGGAGCAGCAGGAGAAGGACAAACGCATCCTGCTGAGTGATCAGCAAAGGATCAGGCTGGCCGCCAAGGCCAAACGCCTCACGCGAGAACTCCTGGAAGCAACGATGGTCCTGTTCACGCATGAGACAGTGCTCGGCTGGTACCGTAAGCTCATCGCCCAGAAGTACGACGGCAGCGAGAACTGCAGGGATCCAGGCCGACCGAGGAGTTTCCAGGGGATCATTGATCTGGTGATCCGGTTCAAGAAGGAGAATCCGCACTGGGGCTACACGCGAATCCGGGATTACATCGTGCATCTCAGATACACGATCTGCGAAACCACCATGAAGAACATCCTCGTCGAGAACGGTTATGATCCCGAGCCAGACCTGACCCGCAGGACGACCTGGAAGGAGTTCATCGAGAGACACTGGAATGTCTTGGCGGCGTGCGATTTCTTCTCAGTCGGACTACTGGTCAGAGGCAAGCTCGTCCGGTGCATGGTGCTCCTTTTGATCGATCTATCCACGCGAAAGGTAGAAATCCTCGGCATCAACCCGCAACCCAATGGCCCCTGGATGGAGCAGATCGCTCGTAATGTCAACGGTGAGGGCAGTTTCCTTGCGGGTCTCGATCAGACAGAGCAGGTAGCCCCGAATCTGCTCCTGACTCACTGGTCCGGCCTGATCGACGATGTGCGGATCTACGATCGCGTTGTCAAACCATAACGGGCACCGCAACATCATCTGCTATCGCGACGGTCTACGGAAGAAGGATCTCGGAGGTCTATGTGCTGGAGTTCATCGAAAGGACCGGGCGGGCTCACGGCTCCTGAGATTGTGACGTTGCAGACTCGGGCTTCGGCGGCGCGGGATGGATCGCTTGAGATGAATCCAATGCCGATGTAGGCTGTCTCCCCCATGGAGATTCCGACGGCCGCCGGGTTGCGGCGAGAGTCCTGCACCGGCAGCCAGGTCGCTCCGTCATCGGAGTGCTGAGCCGTGAACTGGTTGCCCCGCCGTGTGAGCCGCAGCCAATGCGGCAGCTCGATATGGTTGGATGCGCCACCGATCCGTTGAGTGGCCCCAAGGTCCACCGTACGGCTCTGGAAGAGGATCTCGCCTGGAGGCGTGACGACAAGGGAGGCGTGCGGGGCCGTGGGATCGAGGGCGTCGCGGATCATCAGCACTACCTGGCTGCCGTAGTGGATAGGGGCAATGCTTTCCACCCTGGCGGTGATCGAACCATTGCCTCGCAGCATCTTATGGGCGAAGTACAGATAGTCGCACACGTGCCACATTTGAGAACTGGGCTCGGGATAACTGAAGTTGAGCTCATTCTCCACTGTCCAAGGAGGTGCCGCGGGCGCCACCAGAGTGTATGCTTCGGCCGAAGGGTCATAGTGGATGCTTCCTGCAACGGCGGGCAAGTGCTGGCGCGCTGCCGCTTGACGCGCATATGCCGTTCTCAATTCGGCGAGCCACTTCTGAGCCTCGCGGGGTTTGTCCCAAGCGGCATATAGCGCGATCAAGCCTTGCATCGTGCCTAACGTATGGGGATGGTTCTCCACGAGCTGGCTGCGCCGGATCTCCAGTACCTTGAGGTGAAGCGTCTCGGTTTCCGCATACCTGTCTTGCTTCTGACGGAGGACCGCGAGTTGATGTAGGCCATTGGCGATGTGTACCGTCTCGGCGGTTACGGCAATCTCTCTTTCCGCGACAGCGAAGTCCACCACGTCGGCCAGTTGCCTGTCGGCCTCTTCGTACCGGTTTCGCTCCCGGTACACGATCGCCAGTTCTACCCTGGACAACCAGGTGAAGGCGTGTTTCGGGCCGTGGGATTCCAGACTGCCGGTCAGCGCCTTGCTCAGCCAGCGTTCGGCCTCGTCATACCGGCCCTGCCATGAATAGAACAAGCCCAGATAGGTGAAGATCGGGATGGTCATCTGCCGCTTGGATCCGCTCGTTTGTTCGTCGCGGCGTGCCGAATCGAGCAGCAGCGCTTCGGCCTGGGCCACCAGGCCCTGGCGGGCATAGTTCTCCGCCAGCGCAGCCACGTTGTGGAAGGTGCCTCCACTGGCTTCGCCCCACGCGTTTCGCGAGGCGGCCAGCGCGTCGCTGAGGAGTCCTTCCGCCTCCTGGTATCGGCCGCTACGGCTGTATTGGCGCCCCAACAGAGCGGCAGAATACGCCACAAACGGATGGGCGGACTTGAGTATCCCTTGCGACAGACTCAAGGCATTCTCCAGTGTACACTCGCCCTCGGCGTACCGGCCGCGAAGCAACAGCGCACAACCGTAGTAAAACATGCATTCCAACGTGATCCTGTCTCTGTCCCCCCGTGTGCGTCGAGCCGTCTCGTAGGCTTCGGCCAAGAGCGACACGGCCCGCTTCGCTTCTCCATTGCCGTAGCAGGCAAAGCCCAGCCACCCCATAGTCTGTAAGGTGTCGGGATGCTCTGGACCCAGGAAGCGGCGTTTGCCCTGCACGGATTCCGAAAGGTATTGCTCCGCCTCGAAATACCGCCATCGGTGCCAGTACATTTGGCCCAACTGGTCCACGACCTCCAGCGTGCGCCGATCCTGCCTGCCCAACTCGCGCGTGAAGAGATCGAGTGACTGTTTCAAGTGAAGTTCCCCCTCGTCGAAACGATTCACCTTCATATAGAGAGCTCCGAGCGTCTTCCGGATCGATGCTTCCTGCAGCGGCATGTTGCCAAACTTGTCCGGCACCCTTTTCGAGGCGGCATCGAGAAAGTCTCCGATTGTGATCTGTTGTCCCCCAACTTCCCAGCCGTCGAACGTGCCAAAGACGTCTTGCTGCAGGAATTCGGCTACGGTGGTGGCCTCATCGCGGGCGCGCTGGGCCCGGACGGCAAACGCCAGGGACACAATGATCCCGGCCAGCAGGACCGTCAGCACAGCAGCCACACCGCTGACCAGCCGTCGATTCCGGCGGATGAACTTCCGGGCCTTGTAGGCCGGACTGGGCCGGCCGGCTGTGACCGGCTCATGGTTCAAGTGCCGCAGAATGTCGGCGGCGAGCTCGCCCGCAGAAGCATAACGACGGGTCCGGTCTTTCTCCATCGCCCGGAGGGTGATCCAGTCCAGGTCGCCGCACAGTAGTCGTTGCAGTTGTCTGACGTTCGTTCTTCTCTGTTGGGCCGATTGGGCCGATTGCTCAAGGGACGTTCGGCTTAGGCTTGTGCTGGGCGTCTGCGGATCTTGCTCGCAGATGACCTTCCGCACGCCCTCGGCCCCTTGGCTGCGGAGGGTGTGAGGATCGAAGGGCAATACGCCGGCGAGGAGTTCATACAGGACGACTCCGAGGGAGTAGACATCCGTCCGCGTGTCGATGTCCTGATTGTCCGGTTCCGCCTGCTCCGGGCTCATGTATTCCGGCGTGCCGACGAGTTGTCCCTGTTCCGTGTGGAGCGTTCGGTCCGTCAGGGGCTGGCTGACGGCTCGGGCGACCCCGAAATCGATGACCTTGGGAGAGGCTTGTTCTTCCCCCGTCGTCACGAGGATATTCGACGGTTTCAGGTCGCGGTGAATCACTCCTTTCTGGTGCGCATGCTGGACGGCCTCGCAGACGCGCAGGAACAATCGCAACCGCTCCTCGATGGTCAGGCGGTGTTCGTCACTGTATTGGGTTAGAGGGGCGCCTCTGACATACTCCATAACGAAGTATGGCCGTCCACTCGGCGACAGGCCGGCATCGAGAACACGGGCCACGTGGGGGTGCTCCATCAGGGCCAGCGCCTGCTGCTCGGCTTCGAAGCGAGCCAGCACACGTTTCGAGTCCATACCGGGCTTGATGAGTTTCAGCGCGACCTGCCGCTTCACCGGCCGCTCCTGCTGGGCCAGGTAGACCACCCCCATGCCGCCCTCGCCGAGGACGCTGAGCAGCTTGTAGTGCCCGAGTTGAGTGCCGGGCCGCTCGACCAGGCTGTCGAACGCCGTCGCCGCCGGCGACTCCCCGGGATTCTCGGGCAGGGCCTCATCGCCCAAGGTCAGGAGCTGCTTGAGGCGATCCAACCCGGCCCCGAACACGGAATCTGACTCTGCCATCGAATCACCGAGTACCCAATGCCACGGATGAATCCCCCGTTTACAGGGAAGGCTGCGCGCTGCGAGGCAGAAATTGCAGCAAATCAGTCAATTCCTCGTCCGCCTGATCCCCGGACAGGACGGTGCCCCGAATGTGCTCCAACAATGCCGCGCGAAACCGCCTTCTCACCGTCACGATCATATTGGACGCTTTCTTGGTGTCGTCGAGGCCGTGCTCGCGGCACAGGGTGGCCAACAGCGGTGGCGATCCGCCGCTCAGGATGGGCTTGAGCACGTGCGCATCGAACAGAGCCCAGTGAGTCTCCATTCCCTCCCGGCGGCAGTCCGCCCGGACCTGTGCGATCACGCGTTCCAGCAGCGCGGAGAGCCAAGCGTAATGGTACGTATCCTCGACGTCCGATTCCACGATAGCCTGCGGCAGATCGGGCAAACGCATGGCATCCAGCAAGACGAGTTTCTCCCTCGGAATACGTTTCGTGGCGTGGGCATCCCGATTCTCGTTGATGAGATACTGGTTGAGGGCGTGCAGCAGGAAGGTGCGAAAACGGCCCTTGCTCACGTCGGCTCGACCCACCAGGTCCCGATTCAGGACCACCTCGTGGAAAAAGTCTTGCGTCAGGTCCTTGGCCTGCTCATTGTCGCAGCCCTTGCGCCGAAGATAACAGTAGACGGGTTTCCAGTACATCTGAAGCAGGGAGCCGATCAGGGCGCTGTCCCGGTCCTCGCCGGCCTGGATGTGCTCGATCAACGACCATTGCGTGGTCAAGAAGCGTTCCTGTGCCCCGCCCATGCCTGTCTGGTATCGGCCCGCCATGTCGGCCCACTCCACAACCCATGAGTCTGCGCGGTTACACGCGGTGATGCACAGCCATACCCATTATACCCGGCTGTGGCCTGCAAAGGAACATCCTGACCGGCATCCTATGTGCCGCGGACGTCGAGAAAAATCCGGCCCGGCGCGCAGCCGCTTCGATTTCCGGGGGATTAACTGGGGTGGTGAACAGAGTTCCTCGCACTCAATCGTTTCTGGAAAGGGCAATGAGATGAAAACGCTCGAATCGAAGATGTGCCGTTGTGGAGTGTTGTCGATTGTGGTCTTGACATGGGGCCTGATTTCCTCGGGCCTGGCGGCCGAAGGCATATGGACAAAGAAGGCGGATATGCCAACAGCAAGGCTGATGCTGGGTACCTGCGTCGTGGATGGGAAGATTTACGCCATCGGAGGGGCTCCGGCACCGCACGTGGGTCTTTCTACCGTAGAGGAATACGATCCCGGAACCGATACCTGGGCGAGGAAAGCCCCCATGCCGACGCCAAGGGCGGGTCTGGGCGTCAGCGCGGTGAACGGCAAGATCTATGCGATTGGAGGCGAGGGCCGGACCGTGGAGGAATACGATCCTGGGACGGACACCTGGATAAGGAAGGCCGATATGCCAACAGCCAGAGGCTTTTTCACCACCAGCGTGGTCAATGGGAAGATATACGCTGTCGGAGGCGCACTGGGTACGGGCGGACCCGCTTTCAAGATGGTGGAAGAATACGACCCGGCGACCGACACATGGGAAAGGAAAGCCGACCTGCCGGAACCAAGGTATTTTCATGCGGCCAGCGTGGTGGATGGGAAGATCTACGTCATCGCCGGTTCATGGCAGGCGTATACAGCGAGCCGGGCCGTCTATGCGTATGACCCGGCGACTAACACATGGGAAAGGAAAACCGATGCCCCAACTGTTGGATCCTGGCTGTCCGCCAGCGAAGTGGATGGGAGGATATATGTGATTGGAATCGGAGAAGATACACTTCCAAAAGGTGTGGCGGAGTATGACCCCGCGACAGACACCTGGAAGACAAGAGCAGACATGCCGACTGCAAGAGCAGCCTTATCTACCTGTGAGTTGAACGGCAAAATCTACGCCGTTGGGGGAACTGCAACAACCGCTTACAATGGGCTTTCCACAGTAGAAGAATACTATCCCAATCCGCTCGTGGTGGACTTCAACAGCGATGGGCTTGTGAATATCGAAGATCTCCTGCGGCTGATAGAATCCTGGGGTCAGGACGATCCGGCCGTGGACATCGGGCCGAGACCTTTCGGCGATGGCATCATCGACGCCGCAGACCTGGAGGTCTTGATGGACTACTGGAGCCAGGAGATAACCAGTCCTCTCCTGGTCGCCCACTGGAGGTTGGACGAATACGAAGGAACCACGGCCGAGGACAGCATCGGCGTCAATGATGCGACCGTGATCGGCGTTCCGGCCTGGCAGCCGACCGACGGTCAATTCGGCGGCGCGATGCTGTTTGACGGTGCAACGCGGATTGCCGCGGACATGGTCCTCAGTCCGGCCGATGGCCCATTCAGCGTCTTCGCGTGGGTCAAAGGCGGCGCCCCCGGCCAGACGATCCTCTCACAGCAGGGAGGTGCGAACTGGCTGTTGGCCGATCCGGCCACAGGCGCCCTGGCGACCGAACTGCAAAGCGGCGGTCGGGATGCGAAGGCCTTGTGCTCCGACGCAAACATAACCGATGGGATGTGGCATCGCGTGGGCATCGCGTGGAATGGCGGCAGTAGAAGCCTCTACGTTGATGATGTGCTTGTGGCGGAAGATATGCAGCAGGGATTGGTAGCTTGCTATGGCGGTTTGCAGATGGGTTGCGGCAAAGAGGCCAAGCCCGGCACCTTCTGGTCCGGTCTGATCGACGACGTGCGAATCTACAACCGGGCGGTGAAACCATAGTCCATAGAACGACCTGCCACCCACATCCTCTCCTGCGCCGAGATGGGAATGCGCCATGCGCCTTGACCGGAAAATGACTTGATACTGGCATAAACAAGGAGTAGACTGGCAACTGAAAGGAGCGTCGAAACATGAGGCAATCAAGCCGTAGCTCCGCCGTGCACACCCCGGACCTTCCGATCTCCCAGTCCTGATACGGCCGATCTCTCCGCACCTGCCTCGAATCCGCTCCGTGCTCGACAGGATCTTACACTCGAATTCCACGCGGTGGGAGAGAAAGGAGTAACCGCGAACACACGGAAGAACAAACGAATCGTCAACGGTCAAAGCATTCCTTTTTTGAGGAGACAGCACATGTCTGGGAGGAAACGCAACATCGTATTGACGCTGGTGGTCTGTGCTCTCTTGTTGCCCATGACCACGAATGCGGGGAAACAAGTTGAACGACCGATGAAGTACAAGGAAGCGGGGACGGTCATCGCCGACATGGATCCATCGCACTGGCAGTGGCTGTCGACTGATACCGCCATGATCCCCTGGCATACGGAGGAAACCGGCACCGGCACCCACGTGGGGAACTGGGAGGGCACATGCATCGGGGCCACGCTCGTGCGCTTCCTGTCCGACGGTACGCCGGAGTGGCTTGCTCAGTGGGGCGAAGGCGAAATGATCGCGGCCAACGGGGACAAGTACTTCTTCACCCTCGTGTGGCCTGAGTGGCCGAACTTCACGCAACTGACTGCCGCCATGACCATTGATGGCGGCACCGGGCGGTTCGAAGGCGCCAGCGGATCTCTGGCCTGGGTCGGCGAGTACCCCGGGGAGGAATGGTGGGAAGGCGCCCTCCACTTCTCGGTGTTCATCGGCAGCGCGGAGGGCGTCATCACGTACTGAAGGCGCAACCGATCCGTTGGGGACGCAGCAGAGGCTTGAAACGGAGTATCGCTGAAAACCAATAACACGTTGCTCAAGGAGAACTCTCATGGTGAAGACAAGACGAAACATCCTGTTGCTGCTCGCAGTGTGAGTCGTTGTACTGCCTGCCACCGTGGTCGCCAGGAGACAGGTGACCCGGCCCTTCAAGATATCGGGCAACATGACGCTGGTGCTCGATCTGACAACCATGGCGTGGGAAATGGAAGATTGGGGCCAGGCCACACATATGGGCCGGCATGCGAACGAAGGGTCCGGCTTGGCCACGGATCCCACCCTCGCCGACGGCACCGGCAGCGGGGTCAACACCGTGGCAAGCGGCGACCAAGTATTCTGGGATATCGTCGCGGACGGCGGAGTATGGACTGTCACGTTCACGGGCGGCACGGGCCGCTTCGCGGGCGCCACCGGCAGCTTCATTGCCGTGCCCAGCGGGATGGTCGTTGCCACAGGCCAAGGCTCCGCCCAACTCACCTACACGCTCGCCTATACAGGCAACGGGACAATCACGTATTGATCCAGAGGCCGACGAGTCGACGAAAGGCCCAAGGTGTGCGACAGGACTACACGGCGAGGGGGAAACCGTGCAAGAGGAGGGTTCTGTGCATCTGTCTTGATTCCGCTCCCTGCTCGGTAGCACCGTGCACTCTGATTCCACGCGGCGGAAGAGAAACGAAGGTGTTCGGCCTGATCGGAAACGTACGGATCTACAACCGGGCGGTGATGCCGTGAAACAGTTCCGCTGTTCATGCATGCAGAGAAAGAGAGGTGTGAGATGAAGATCGTATGTGCCAGGTCCTGGGTGGTCGGATTCGTGTGTGTGATTGCATCGGCAGTGCCTGTGCTCGCCGATTTCCTCTTCGGCGAACCGCAAAGCCTGGGGCCGGTCATCAACACTGCCTCGAACGAGGCAGGGATCACCCTTTCGAGCGACGCGCTTTCGCTGTACTTCAGCTCGCAGCGGCCCGACGGACTGGGTGATTACGATATCTGGGTCAGTAGGCGTCAAAGCGCCGACGATCCTTGGGGCCCGCCGGCCAACCTCGGGGCGACAGTCAATACGCCGTATACCGAACTGTATCCCTGCCTGTCCTCGGACGATTTGACGCTCTATTTCAGCGACTCCTACTCTGGCTCACCCCGGCCCGGCGGACTGGGCGGCGGGGACATCTGGATGACCACCCGTACCAGTCGTGACGAACCCTGGACCACGCCGGTGAACCTGGGAGCCCCCGTCAACAGCACGAATCTCGACATGAGCCCGACAGTTTCCGCCGACGGCCTGACGTTGGTCTTCAACTCCAACAACCGTGCCGGCGGTCTTGGCAGTTGGGACGTGTGGATGTCCACGCGGGCCGGGGTCCAGGACGCGTGGGGTCAGCCGGTGAACCTCGGTTCCGCTGTCAACTCGGGGAACTGGGAGGGGGAGAGTGGCCTGTCGGCCGATGGACGGGCCCTGATCTTCGGCTCCGGACGCACGGGTCTTGTCGGGGGCGTCGATCTGTGGTTCAGTTCACGCAAAACCCTTACCGACCCGTGGACGAACGGTGTCAGTCTCGGTCCGGTGGTCAACAGCGTTCGCGACGATGGAACCGGGCGATTCTCTCCCGACATGCGGACTCTCTACTTCTGCTCGGATCGTGCCGGCACCCTCGGAGGTTATGACCTCTACGCAGCACCCATCATCCCGATCGTCGATTTCGACGGCAATGAGAAGGTGGACATTCAGGACCTTCTGCGTCTGATCGAATCCTGGGGCGAGGATGACCCATCGGTGGATGTGGGTCCGGGACCCTGGGGCGATGGCATCGTCGGTGCGGCCGATCTGGAGATTCTCATGAGCTACTGGGGGCAGGAGATTCCCAGTCCTTCCTTGATTGCACATTGGAAGCTGGACGAGACGGAAGGGCTTACTGCTGCCGACAGCGCAGGGGCGAACGATGGCACGCTGGTGGGCAAACCCCTCTGGCAGCCGGCGGGCGGGAAGGTCGGCGGGACCCTGCAACTCGATGGCGTCGACGATTGTGTGACCACCGAGTTCATGTGTGATCCCTCCCAAGGCCCGTTCAGCGTCTTCGCGTGGGTCAAGGGCGGGACGCCGGGGCAGGTGGTGATCTCGCAACAGGAAGGCGTCAACTGGCTGATGGCGGACCCGGCGGCAGGGGCATTCATGACCGAGCTGCAGAGCGGTGGTCGCAACAGCAAGGCCCTGTATTCTGATGCAGTCGTTGCGGACGGCGTCTGGCATCGCATCGGCTTCACCTGGGACGGCGAGACGCGCACCCTCTACGTCGACGATATCGAGGTCGCCGCAGATACGCAGACTAATCTGACGGGTTCGACCGGGAACCTCTCCATTGGGGCTGGCAGCAGCATGATGCCCGGGAGCTTCTGGCGGGGCTTGATCGACGACGTGCGGATCTACAATCGGGCTGTCAGGCCTTAGCACAGGTCAGGCACTTGGCAACGAAATGAGGTGCAATATGAACACCGTAAGACACGAGGCTGCTGTATCTCTGCTGATGATATCAATGGCGACTGCGTTGATGGGCACGAGCCCTGCCACCGGGGAGTTCGTCTTCGGCGAGCCGCAGAATCTTGGACCCCCGATCAATACTTCCTCTTGGGACTGGATGCTCGTCATCTCACCGGATAACCTCCAAATGTACGTCAACTCGGACCGCCCCGGCGGACTTGGTTACTTCGATATCTGGTACAGTACGCGCGAGCGCCCGGACGAGCCCTGGGGTCCGCTTGTCAACCTTCAAGAGATCAATGGTCCTTACAACGAATCATATCCGTGTTTTTCAGCCGATGGCCTGACGCTGTATTTCAGCGACTGGTACACATGGAATACCGCGGGTGACCGTCCCGGCGGCATAGGCGGTCACGATCTATGGATGCGCACGCGGTCGAGCACCGATCTTCCATGGGGGCCGCCCGTCAACTTGGGGGCGATTGTCAACAGCCCTGCGGCTGAGGTCTCGCCCTGCATTTCAGAGGATGGTCGGAGCCTCCTGTTCGCCTCCAAGCGATCGGGCGGTCTTGGGGACTACGATCTGTGGATGTCGACACGCTCCGGCCTGGAGAGCAACTGGGGTACGCCGGTCAATCTGGGACCCGTGGTCAACAGCGGTGCCTACGATGCCGAAACATGGTTCTCACCTGACGGACTGGCCCTGCTCTTCAGTTCCAACCGCGCGGGTGGCATGGGCTCCTATGACCTCTATCTGACGACCCGGCGGAGCCAAGATGCTGCTTGGAGTCCACCGGTCAATCTTGGACCAGCGGTCAACACCGGCAACGGCGAAGGTACTCCGAGTGTATCGCCCGATCTGAAGACACTCTACTTCACCTCAGACCGGCCCGGCGGGTTCGGGAACTGGGACATATATGAAGTCCCAATCATGCCGGTCCTTGATTTCAACGGCGATGGGAAGGTGGCCATCGCAGATCTCACGCGGCTAATTGAATCCTGGGGTCAGGACGACCCCACGACAGACGTCGGTCCTGCGCCATGGGGGGATGGCAAGGTTGATGCTGCGGACCTGGACGTTCTGATGAGTGCCTGGGGGCAGGAAGTGAGCGATTCGACGCTGATAGCCCACTGGACGCTGGATGAGACCGAGGGCCTGATTGCATATGACGCCGTGGGAGACAACGACGGCGCCGTGATGGGCACGCCGGCGTGGCAGCCCGCCAGTGGCAAGGTCGGCGGAGCGATGCAGTTTGATGGGGCGACGCTGATCACAGCCAACAGTGTCCTGAGTCCGGCCGATGGCCCGTTCAGCGTCCTTGCCTGGGTCAAAGGCGGCGTACCACGCCAGACGATAGTGTCTCAAGAAGACGGGGCCAACTGGTTGATGGCGGGTGCCCTGGACGGAACGCTCGCAACGGAGGTGGTGCCGCCTGCGGGGCGGATTGCAGCATCACCGCTTATCTCGGGTGTCCTTATCACGGACGGTCTCTGGCATCGGGTGGCATTCACATGGGACGGTTCCAAACGCCGGCTCTATGTAGACGATGTGCTCGCAGCCGAAGATGGGCAGTCGAGTCTAGCGAACTGTTCCGGGGGGCTAAATATCGGCTGCGGCGAGGACATGGCTCCGGGCAGCTTCTGGTCCGGCGTGATCGACGACATCCGCATCTATGACCGGGCGGTGAAGCCGTAGAGGAGTCTTTGGGGCTCTTCGAATTGGTTTATGGCTGGGAAGACGCGTTCAGTCTGGTTTCGACAGTCGTGGCGGCGCGCGCGGAGGCAGTGAGGGGCAGATACCAGATGTCTTCCCGGCCTTGGCCGCCGGTGCGGGGTTCCGTCCATGGGTGGTCGCAGAAGTATAACTCGGCGCCGTTAGCGGACAGGCTGGTGATGTATGGCATCCTCGAACCTGCGAGCACGGGCCCAAGATCGACCGGACTCGACCAGGGGTCGGTCTTTGACTCGCGGATCGACACGTAAAGCGATTCACCGACATCCGGCCGTTGAAAGAATAGAATCCGCTCGTCCGCCGATGTGCACTTGCGGCCCTCCAAGGCGGGACTGTTGACGGGCGGAGGCAGTGGCTCTGGGCAACCCGACCATTCGCCGCGTGGCACGGGTCTACGCACAAACCAGATGTCCATTCCCCCGGGGCCCCCGGGACGCGTCGAGATCCAGCAGAGGGTCAGGCCATCGAAGGAGGGGACCGCGCCCCAGTCCTGTCCGGTCTCAGAATTGATGCTGGCGGGGAGCCTGACCGGCGCTTGCCACTGGTCTTCAGGCGAGCTACGCACGGCCACGTAGATGTCACCGTGGTCGGTGCTGCCCCGGCTGAAGTAAAGTTCCAGGCCATCAGAGGAGATGCTCTGGAAGCCCTCGAAGTCTGACGTGTTCACCGGCGGACCGAGGTTCACCGGCTCGGACCAGACGTCCTCCAATGAGGCACGTGCGGCCATCCAGATATCATAGTCCCCCCGGCCGCCCGGCCGGTCCGAGGTAAAGCATAGAATCAGGCCGTCGGCGGAGATCGACGGGGTGATCTCGCTGTGAGGGCTGTTGACCGCGGGGCCGACGTTCGCGGGTGCGCCGAAGATTTCGCCCGGAGCCAATTGGAGGGAGCGGCGCAGCAGGTCGAGTCTCTCCTGATTGGCAAGCGAAACCTGCCTACGCAGGAAATAGTAGCGTGCAATTGCTGGGACGAGCCGCTCGGCTTCGCTGCGGTGGTATTCGCGTTGCTGGTTGTATTCTGTCGCCTGCTGCGCATCCGTGGGTTTCGTCTCATCATAGGTCTTGGCCAGAAGGAAGTGCGCCTCGCCCGTAATCTCATCCGCCGGCCCGAGTAATCCCTTCAATTCTTCTACGGCGGCCGCAGGGCCCTGCAACTCCCGGATGGCCTTCGCGCGAAGCAGTCGGGCAGCGCGATTCACATGCCGGCTGTCTATGATCGTCTCCAGTATCTGCCTTGCCGGCTCGTATTGTCGGTTGTCAAACAGGACCCGGGCCTCGGAAAGGACCCGGTTGTGGTCGATCGACTGGGCGTGGAACTGGGCTTGCCTGGCCCGGCCGTACATGGCGACGCCGAGCGTGACGCCCGCCATGGTTAAGATCACAGCCAAGGTCGCCATGACAACTACGCGATGTCGACGGAAGAACTTGCGGCTCCTGTAGATGACGCCAGGCGGGGCGGCGCTAACCGGCTCGCAACGCAGATACCTACGAATGTCCAGTGCAAAGGCGTCCGCCGTAGCATAGCGGCGGGCCCTATCCTTCGCGATCGCCTTGAGAGTGATCCAATCCAGATCGCCTGCGAGCTTTCGGTACAGAGTCCGCACATCCGTATGTCGGCACCGCGCGACCTGGGATAATCCGTCGGCCGAGTCGGCGCGCAGCCGTGCGCTGGGTGGCCTTGGATCTTGTTCCATGAGCACCTTGCGGATCGTCTCAATCCCACCCTCGCGGAACGGCCGGGTCTCGTGTGGCAGAGAGCCGCAGAGGAGTCGGTATAGGACCACGCCGAGCGAATAGACGTCGCTGCGGATGTCGATATCCGGATTGCCGAGGTTCGCCTGCTCGGGGCTCATATATTCCGGGGTGCCGATGATCTGCCCTGGCTCGCTGGTCAGGGTCTGCTCGGCCAGCGACCGGGTCAGCGCGCGGGCCACGCCGAAATCGATCACTTTCGGTATAGCTTCTTTGTCGGAGGCTACGACAAGGATATTGGAGGGTTTCAGATCGCGATGGATGATCCCCTTTTGATGGGCGTGCTGGACGGCCTCGCAGACGCGCAGGAACAAGGCAAGGCGTTCCTCCAGCGAAAGCTTGTGCTCGTCGCAGTACTCGGTGATCGGCACTCCTGCGACATACTCCATGACGAAGTACGGCCGGCCCGCAGCGGTCACGCCACCATCGTAGACGCGGGCCACATGGGGATGGTCGATCATCGCCAGCGCCTGCTGTTCAGCCTCGAAGCGGGCGATGACCCGCCGGGAGTCCATGCCCGGCTTGATCACTTTCAGGGCGACCTGTCGCTTGATCGGTTCGTGCTGGCGAGCCAGATAGACGATGCCCATGCCACCTTCGCCCAGCACGCTGAGAATCTCGTACCGGCCAATTCTCGCCCCAGGTTTCTCCAGAAGGATATCGAGGGGGTCTACGGCCCCTGAGGTCTCCGCCGACGTATGGGTCTCCACGCCAACGGACAACAGTCGCCTCAAACGGTCCGGGTCTGATCCGAAGGTTGACCCGCTGGCCATAGCTGGACCTTTCATCCAGAACTGTCAAGTCATCCCATAGGCTTGCGCCAACTGTCCACGCAGACTTCTGGCACCTGCCTTTACATCCAGAACCTATTGCGAAGGCTGCGCGCGCGGCCCGAAGAATTTCATCAATTCGCCCAGTTCACCTTCGATCTGATCTTCGGTGAGCACAGTGCGGCGAATGTGCTCCTTCAACGCTGTCTGAAACCGCCTCTTGACCGTGATTGTCATGTTGGATGCTCTCTTTTCGTCCTCGATCCCATATCGCGCGCGTAGATCCGCCAGGGAAGGCGCGGGAGTGTCGCTGAGGATAGGCTGAATCACTCTCTCCTGAAAGACCTTCCAATGAGTTTCCAAACCGTCCTGGAGGCAAGCAGCCTCCACCTCCTGGAGGACTTCATCCAGCAGAGCCGACAGCCAGGCGTAGTTGTACGATTCCTCCGGACCGAGCCGGGCAACACGATCCGGCACGTCCCCCGTACCGATCATGTCGATCGAAACGAGCTTGTCCCTGGGGGCCCGTTTCCGGGCCGATTCCCTCTGGCGTTCGTTGATGACGTACTGGTTCAGGGCGTGCAAGAGAAAGGTGCGGAATCGTCCCTTGGCCTGGTCGGCCCGCTGCACGAGGTTCTTGTTCAGTACGATCTCGCAGAAGAAGCCTTGTGTCAGGTCTTTGGCCTCTTCATTCTCGTAGCCCTTGCTGCGCAGGAAGCAGTATGCCGGTTTCCAGTACTTCTCCAGGAGGACCCCGATCAAGGCATGGTTTCTGTCGCCGGTGGATTGGATATCGCCGATGAGGGACCAGTGTGTGGTCAGGAAGGCCTGCCCCGTCCCCCCCATGTCGGTCTGTTCAGAGGAATGCATCAGGCGACTCCCCTGCGTGAGCTACCGGGACTGAATCACATGATCCGTTACGCTTCATTCTAGAGGAGGAAGCACGGGACTGCAAACGCTTTCTCGTTCAGAGGGGTAGATGCGTGGAACGGCGGAAAGAAAATGACGAATTTACCAGGATTCTGCGCAGCCACGGCAAGTTCTTCTGGATGTATGAGCGAAACGCTGGATGAAACGCCGTTTTGGGCACGACGCAGTGTCTTCTGAAAGGGTGGTAAAATGAAGAAGGCGATCCTCGTTATGTCGCTCTGGGTATTGGGACCGGTTGCGGGTACTTCTGCGACCGATGACACTTGGACAACACGCGCAAGCATGCCGACTGCGAGGGGCTATTTGTCCACCGCCGTCGTAAGCGGCAAGATCTACGCCTTTGGAGGCGCTTTGAGTCCCACCTCTGGTACCGCCGTAGTAGAAGAGTATGATCCGGCCGCGGACACATGGTCCAGAGTAAGCAACATGCCTGAGATCAGATACGCCCCTTCGACAAACGCAGTAGACGGCATCATATATCTGATCGGAGGTTCGACAAGTTTACGCGGTGCAGGTCTCCGAACCGTTTACTCATACGATCCCTCCACGGATACATGGACTCAAAGGGCCGACATGCCTACACCACGACAGGCCTTGTCGACCTGCGTCGTCGACGGCAAGATCTATGCCATCGGTGGCTGGGATGGGACCAGGACGGTTGCGACGGTGGAACAGTACGATCCGACAACGGACACCTGGACCATCAAAGCCGACATGCCCACAGCGAGATTCTATCCTTGCGGCGCAGTCGTTAAGGACAAGATCTATGTCATCGGAGGCATCTATAGCGAGACAGGTCCAGTCTTGCAGACGGTGGAAGAATACGACCCGGTGACAGACACTTGGACACAGAAGATGGACATGCCCACCGCCAGGTGCCGTTTTGCCACGGGCGCCGTAGCCGGAAAGATATACGCGATCGGAGGTGGCCTGGTTTCAGGGGCCCCCTTTGCGAGTATTGAGCAGTATGATCCCATGACAGACTCTTGGATGCCTAAGTCCCCCATGCCTACGGCGAGGCGAGCTCTTGCCGCGAGTGTGGTAGACGCAAAGATACTTGCCATCGGGGGTATTGGCAGCAGCGGAACCACAGCTCTTTCTACCGTCGAGGAATACGATACCGGCCTCGGTGTCCCATCGCCCGACTTCAACAGCGACGGCATTGTAGATATCGCAGATCTCCTGCGGCTGATTCAATCCTGGGGCCAGAACGATCCTTCCGTCGACCTGGCTCCTCCACCCTTCGGTGACGACGTCGTGGATGAGCATGATTTGGAGGTCCTGATGAGCTACTGGGGGCAGGAAGTGCAAGACCCCACGCTCGTAGCCCACTGGAAGCTGGATGAGACCGATGGGGTGATTGCCGCCGACAGTGCGGGAACGCATGACGGCGTGGTACTGGGAACCCCCGGATGGCATCCCCTCGACGGCACGGTGGGCGGTGCGTTGGAACTCGATGGGGCAAGTTTTGTCGCGACTAAGTCCGTTCTGAACCCCTCGGACGGTCCGTTCAGCGTCTTCGCGTGGGTCAAGGGCGGGTCGCCGGGGGAGGTGGTGATCTCGCAACAGGAAGGCGTCAACTGGCTGATGGCGGACCCAGCGACAGGGGCATTCATGACCGAGCTACAGAGCGGTGGTCGCAACAGCAAGGCCTTGTATTCTGATGCGGTCATTACGGACGACGCGTGGCATCGCGTGGGCTTCACGTGGGATGGTTCGAACCGGACTCTGTACGTCGATGGCATCGCGGTCGCTCAGGATACGCAGTCCGTTCTAACAGGATCGACCGGTGGCCTGAACATCGGCGTCGGGAGTACGCTTGCGCCTGGGACCTTCTGGTCCGGCCTGATCGACGATGTGCGAATCTATGATCGGGTGGTGAAACCGTAGCAAGACGCTCCGATCCGTTCGGAGCCACAAGGTGGAAGAAGAGGACGGAGGTGCTACAGGAAGCGGCTTCAGTACTTTGTGCTCAGCGTTGCGCTCACCAGTGTTGTGAGCCTGTCTGTGGGGGCAGACGCGGCGGAAGACACCTGGACGTACAAAGCCAACATGCCCACCGCACGCGGTTTTGTGTCGGGTTGTGTCCTGGATGGGAGACTCTACCTCGTCGGCGGGTTCCCGAGTCATTATTCTGTGACGGCCGCTGTAGAGATGTACGATCCGGCTACGGACACGTGGACCAAGATGGCCAATCTGCCCGCTGGCCGGTGTGGCCATGCAACGTGTGCTCTTGACGGCAAGATCTATGTGTTCGGAGGAACCAGCCCTGATCCGTATGCTGCGGCCCAGAAGAACGTCTATGTGTATGATCCTGAGACCAACACCTGGATGCCAAAAGCCGATATGCCGTATGCCATCGCGCTGTGCGGTGTGGCTGTTGTAGATGGCATGATCTACCTTGTCGGTGGGACGCTGAGCGCGTCGAGTTCTGCGGTTGCCACTCTCATGGCCTATGATCCTGTGACAGAATCATGGGTGCGGCGGGCCGATATGCCGACCGCTCGTGCCTACTTATCTGCCTGCAGCGTGGACGGGAAGATCTATGCCATTGGAGGCGCTCAGAACTACCAAACGCCTCCCTATGGAAACGTCGAAGTCTACGATCCTGCGACGAATACCTGGACGCGCCAATCGGACATGCCGACTGCCCGCGCGGGAGTGAGCACGTGCGTCGTGGACAGCAAGATCTATGCCTGCGGTGGCTTCTCCTCCACGGGGGTCCACACCGCGAATGAACTGTATGATCCGATTGCGGACATATGGATGGCGAAGACTCCCATGCAGCAAAAGCGGCTCGTCCCCTTTGCGGGCTCGGTGGGAAACAGGATCTATGTCATTGGGGGCTCCTATCCCGATTCTCAGGGGCAGCCCGTCATACTCTTTACGACGGAGGCTGATGGCGGCGACCCTGGGTACACTGGCGACGGAGCTCAAGAGCAGCCGAGGGGGGCCACTGATATCGTCCACTGTCATCACGGATGGGTCCTGGCACCGGGTAGGTGTCGTCCGGGATGGCGCGGACCGGATTCTCTATGTGGATGATGTCGAGGTGGGCAGGGAGGCGGTGCCCGCCATAGTGGGTACGACTGACGGTCTGTACATCGGTGGTGGCAGCACCCTTGCCCCCGGCACCTTCTGGCAGGGTCTGACCGACGACGTGCGGATCTACAATCGGATCGTGGCTCCAGAGTCTCTAGTACGCGCTGGATGGCCTGGTCTCCGGCCTGTTCTCCGCGGTTTCGATCTCCTCCCATGATGGGGCACGCCAGAGGTGGAGCTTGCCTTCCCGGATGCACGCTGCCAGC